>JABDCX010000018.1:2788-39985 GCA_013287915.1 Chlamydiota bacterium | reverse complement strand
ATCAAGTTGTAAGCATCGGGAAGCGCTCCAATCACAGCTGTGTGCGCATCGAAAAAGGTCGTGGTCTGTTCCAAATCAAGCCACGTGGGCGCATACAAAATGGTCTTTTGCCTTTTGGCAAAACGGCTGAAGACCTCCTTTTCTACCAAAGAATCATGAAAAGGGCGATGATTCCGGTAATAGGCGAGGCGGTAATTCCCAGTGATGACAAATTGGTGCAAAAAATCAAAGACCCCACACGCTTTTAACAGATCGATCATGTTCTGCCCATAGATCAATGTGACATCTTCCAGGGCACTCTTTTGCAAATAAAACCCTTTGTCAGAAAACCCATGGGGACAATGCACATAGCGCATCCGCTCAGTTGGGGGCAACCCAGCAGCCACGCAGCGCTGATGAAAATCGTCTCGATTCCATAGGTCTGAGGTGTACAACACGTCGTAATGGGTGATGAGATAAGGGAGCGTCATCTCTTGAAAATCGATAAACTGCGCCTTAAGCTGTGGGTAAAAGCGCTTTGCTAATTCGAACTGCTCATAATCGGTAAAGAGAAGCGGCACCCCCATGATGATGCAAACCACACCGAGGTGGTCGAGGTAGTGAGTTTGGGAGAGGAGGTTGACACCGACACCCTTCATCGATGCCTCACACCTTCAGTTTGACGTCTTTGAGAACTTTGTGGATGTGCTCAGCTCTCTTATGAGAAATGGCCTCTTGTGGAATGTTTTCTTGCCTGTATTCGCACAACAAGTGTGCACGGCGTGAATTGAACATCAATTGGTTGAGCGCTTTCATTTCTATTCCTTCCAACCACTCTAGCTCATGGCCCAATTTCAAAATGCTAATCGCATTTAAGGCTTCGATGGCCTCGATCTGATACGAGTGGATCAGAATGCCAAAAGCGCGCGCGACTTTGTCTTTATAAGAAGGGTCGCCATCTTTCTTGATCGTGCGCCTTACCGCACTCTCTTCAGAGATCAGCTTGCCAACGATGTTGCGCATGCCATTCAAGATCGCTTCTTCAGTCACGCCAATGGTGTAACTATTTTCAATTTTTAGAATATCGCCGATAATCTCCGTGGGGCTCCCTTGAATCCCTGTCACGACAAAACTGTCATCCACATATTTGTCGAGAACTTCATCGACCATTTCCGTATGCACCAGTCCAGGCACCTGCAAAAAGGCGCTCACACACATCCCCGTTCCACATTTTGTGGGATCTGCAGTCAAATAACCAAATTTTGGCAAGAACGAGTAGTTGATCGACTTACCCAATTCAGTTTCAATTTTCATTAAACGGGACCACGCTTGCTCAATATCTCCCTTATAATCGATCAGTTCCATGTGGATGTGGTCTTGCAAATTCAACGTGGCAATAAAACCAAGTGCAGGGTCGATTACAAACCCCTCGCCGGCTTGCGCTTGACCGTACATTTCAAAAGAAAGGAAATGCTCCGCCAAAAACTCCTTTTCCAAATAACCGATCTCTTCCCCTTTGACATAAAAACTCTTAGCCAATTCCGGATTGTTGGCCAAGTAACTATTCACTAATGCAACGAGCTGCTTGCGCCGATCGGTCTCTAACTTCCCTGGGAACTTATATTTTTCGATATTGCGCAAAAACTGAATCGTCGTTGCCAACCAACAGGTATTCTGATTGTCGTTAAAAACGGGGCTATCTTTGAGAAGTGATAAGAAGGAGGGTTCTTTGGATGGGTTCATTTTTCCTCTTGTGGCTTCTCTGTCAAGGCTTTGATCTGATCTCTTAAGAGGGCTGCTTGCTCATAATCTTCTCGTTTCAACGTCTCATTTAGCTCTTCGTTCAACGCGAGCAAACGGGAAGTGGAGCTAATCTCTTGGTGGGTGCCGGGCGCACGTCCAATATGTAGAAACTTAAGCTTCTTACCAGGAACGATTTGCTGTGGGATTTTATCAGATGCAAACAGCTCGCTGACCAAGGCTTCGTCGAACACTTCGTAACACAAGTTGCATCCCATAGGCAACCCGACGCGCAGCGACTCGAGTGTTGTACCGCAATGGCCACAGGTCAAACCCACAGGGGCCACACCCTCGCGCCTAGCATTGCTTTCCTCTTTTGGAATCCCGCGCAAGCGCTTTTGCAAAAAGGGGCAATCCGGACACATGCTGGTGCGGGTCACACTCCCTCCCACAATCTCTGTGTAGACGATGCCAATTGGTTTTTTGCACTCGCCACACTCTAAAGGACGATCCGGATTTGACTCTTCGCCGTTCTCTTCAGGTTTATCCTCAGCCATGAAACTCCTACCATTTCCCTTCTTATATAGGAGAACTTTTAATCCTGCAATGCCGCTGATTGAGCGAGCGTAAAAATTTGAAATTTTACAACTTAATAAAATGGGCGATCAATCATTGATTACAATTGATATTAATATCAGTATCATTTAAGATTGTTACGAAATTCAGAAAAAATATGTGTATCGATACATATGCTATTTGTTAATTAGGCTAAAAACATGTCATTTCCTCTCCTCGGAGCCTCCACCCGCCCTACAAGTGTTTCGACACACGCCCCTAAAAGCGACGCCCAACGGGAATTCCCAAGCCTCCCCTCATCTTCAGGGCCCTGTACGCCAACCATGCCCCAAGACAGGCTGGAAGATCAATTGTGCGCTCATTTAATCAAAAAAGGAAAAATGAACTCACAATTCGCCTGGACGGGGGCCTGGAGCAAAACGGTTGCTCAGTTTGGCAAAGATACCGACAAACACAAGGCATTTGTCAAACGCATTTATGAGAAAATTTTACCTGCTCACACGATCCAAGGCACGCAAAATACCTTTTTCTCTCAGTTTCACACAGCCAATTTGTTCAACGCACTCGAAATGCATCTAGCAGCTGCGGGGATTTACATCGAAAATATCCTCTTGATCGGCAGCGCTGTTCCCTGGTGTTTTTATCCCTATCTCGATGAGATCGCACACGATTTGGAGATCGAAAAAGAAACTCCTCTTTATTACTATTTATCATCAATATTATTAAGAGAATTTTCAGATCTTGATTGGCGTATTATTTTAAAACAAAATATAACATTAACGAATCAACAATTAAAAGAAACGATTCAATTCGCTCTAGATACCGTCGTCGCTTTCATAGGAGCGTGCTGCAAGCCGCAACCCTTCCCACCGGAATTCATCCGTCAAAATAACGGCTTGGTCAACTACTGCATCTGCGTTGATGATAAACAGCCTGTTCAAGGGCAAAAAACCAATCAATTTGGAATTGTCAGCTACAAACCAGCCGATGGAAAAAAGGTTGATATTACCATCGGCTATTCGTTTCAACAATTACACTTTGCCACGCAGGATGCCGCACAAATCTCCTTAAAACAGTTAATCAATTTTAGTGATCGGGGAATGCCGTCCCTCCTGAATAGCGTCCAATTGTTACCCTCCCTCGCCCATCGGTTTGCAAAGATCATCCATCTCCCAGACATTCCCAATTTGGACCCCTTCACCTCTCTTCCTCTGCTTCTCTCTTACTACATCAAAGGACATCGCTCACCTACCCCTGCACAAAATCAATCGCTGTTGAACAGCTTTTTGGATCGAGCAGAATCGATCGTTCAATCGTCTCAAAATCAAGAAGACCACCAAGAACCATACACCAAGGTCCTTAACCGCTCCTCAAACCATTCTCCCACGCCCGCCTGGATATCCATCTTGATCGAAGGGATCAAAAAAACTTCTTTCACACATAACGATTACGATCCTGCCGCCTATTTTTTCATGCTCCTCCAAGTCATGCCTCTTTTGCTGGAAAACCCACGCTCTAAAGAGCAGGCCCTCCTCATTTTTGCAACTGCGATGGAAGATTTAAAGATCAAACGCCCTGGAGAACAAGTCACACCAAAAGAACAGATCTCATCTCCAATCGTGAAAGCCCTTGTAGAATGCGCCTGCAAAGAACCAAATCACTACCAAGCCTTGATCGCTGCTCTTCAATTATTCTCTTTTTTACAACTCAGCACAAAAGGCGCAACCACGCCCACTTTCTCTTTTGATTTTCAACCTTTCTTGACCAGCCACAATCAAACCACTCATATCAAGGTCATCGCACAGAACTTCCATCTTTTCCTCGACACCTCGTTACCACAAGCCTTGCGTCACCTCAATGAGGGATGGACAAAGGAGATTGAAACACTCGTCCAAATGCTCAAGAACAAAATACTCACCTCCTACGATTTCCACAAAGATTCCCCTGTCGGAAGATGCACCTCTCTCATTCCAGCTCATCATTTGAAAGGGGTGGAGTGCAAGCCTGCGTCCCCCCTGGCAGCTCAATTAGTAACCACCTTAGAATTGGCTCTCATGGCATTTGGAGGACCTACCGTCCGCTCTATTCCCGACCTGTTGAGAATGGGAAAAAACGGCTATCAACAGATCCAGCTTCTCGATAGTTGTGTCCGCTCTATTCCCAAAGACGAGGGGGCAACTGAGTCTCTTCTTATTAAGCTAAGAGAATTGATTCGCAAATCTCCACAAACCCACTCTGACCACTTGTGGATCCTTGCTCATGCGGCCTTTCCAGAGAAGTGTCCGAAAGCCTTAGAACTTTGGAAAACAACTCGCTCGAGCAACCCTTCAGGGGAACTCTTCGACTTCGATAGAGAGCTTTTTAGCATATTAAAAGAAACGCGGCGCGATGTTGCCTTGCAGATGTGCATTGAGCTTCTCGCGTTAGGAGCGCCCCTTCAAGCCTGCATGGAGCTCATCGATTCTCTCGTTGTGCAATCAAAAGCAAACGCCAACAACAAACTACCCTTAGATCCCCTCTGGAACCGCAATTGGCAACGCCTCTTTGAAACGCTATTCGCGCGGTTAACAAAGAACCCTCAAGAGCGCATGCCAAAAGGAACGATCGATCAATACAGAATCGTTGTGGAGTGCTTAAACAGTTCGAATCAACGACTATACATCGAACACTTGATCCCGTTAGTACTAAAATCCTTTTTGGCTCAAGAAGACCACCCGCAAATCGAAGCGTTCTGGATAGCAGGAATCAAACTCTTTTTGAGTGCCAATCTCCACGCTGTCGTCGAGCTATTGTTGAAGAGAGCACGCACTCTTAAGGTCTTTGAAGGAGCACATTCTACAGAATACCAACAATTCATTTTGGAGCTTCTTGCCTTGCACGAAAAGTGCCCGACATCTCTCGAATTGGCACTTGCAACGCCTTTCGACAGTACTCATGCTCCTTTGGCCTACCAGGCAATAGCTGAATACGCGCAGAAAATCAAGCAGCTATCCTCCGAACAAATCGACTTTGTGATCCGTTTTTTCAAGAGTCAAGTGTTTGTGAAAACAGCAGAACAGCAGAAGGCACAAACCCGTGAGTGCTTTGTCAATCTCACTGAGAGGATGAGGGGGCACCCTTTCTTCAAGGGATGTATCTTTGACATTTTTAAGCAAATCTCTCTTCAAACACCCCCCACTAGCCCCGATATCTACTACGGTTATTTACACACCTCAGGGTACATGAGAAATACGGTAAATCGAAGAATTTACGTTCCTATCAACCGTTTCATTTTCAAGTCTCTTGCATCACAAGATTTTCACAAAGAAGCTCTTGACCTTTGGGAACAGATGCGTTCACATCTTGACTCAGTGACCCTCGATGACGTCAAACGGCTGCTGCAATGCCTTGAGAAAGCTCCCCATGTCAAAATTTACAGAGAATGCGTGCAACTAATCACACAGTTTATTCAAAAAAATGAGTGGGAAGAATGGGAACCTCTCTTTTACAACATCCTTGCAAATTCTCCCCCTGAAATAACGGTTGAAGTGCTCTCCATGGTCTCCACAGTACTTGCAAGCAAACACATGGTTCAGAAAAAGGGGAAACCGCCGTTTTCCCGAGAAAAGCTCTTGAACAATTTAATGGCTAACTGCGCACGCCTTGGCAATTCAATCAGATGCATCGAACTTTCGCTCCAACTCATCGATGAGACAACACCCAAACCCTCTATTCTCGCCTGGTTGCCCGCCCTGGCCTCTGTCATCCATGAAAGCACCACCCTACCCACTCTTGTCGTTGCCAAGCAAGATCTACTGCTGGCTTCCATGCCTCCAGAACGTGTCATGACATTCTTCACAATCCTCCGTGCGTGCATCCACTTACAAGTGAAAGTCTCACACGTCGAAACATTTTTTCCCTTATTCGTTCAACTCCTCACAACCACAAAGAATGATCCGGAATTTGGCACGGCTGCTGCCGATTTCTTCTTTGCTTTAGAGTCAAAAAAATTCCTCGCCAACATCCCCGACGGAGAGCAGATTGAAGCTGTGAGTCAACTCATCGGTTGCACTCCTCCTAACTGCCTCACACGATTGGTCGACGCCTTTATCCGAATAACCGATAAAAACCCAAGCGAATGGAAGGAACAAAAAACACACAAACGTTGTCAACAATGGCTTCAGAAGGCACAAAGCACAATCGCTCCTTGGTTCCCTCTCTTTAAGAAACTCGATCCTTGGGATGAGGAGGGATGGAAAACAGCTGAAATGTGCAAAGTGATCCACTTGATCATTAGAGAAGGTAACGAACAACCATTTGAATTTCGCATCCGTCTGGTCAACCAATTCTGGGAGCCGCTTAAAGAGCACATCTCGCATGAAATTTTAGCAAGGACGTTGCACATCCTCATTCTCGAAAATCAAACCAAACAACAGGAAACTGCTGCGTTGCTCAATAAACTCACAGATCTCAAAGAGCTTTCAGCTTCTTTTTGCCTGGAAATTTTTGAATCCTTCATCCAGCAAGGAAAAGAGAAAAAAGCCTCTACAGCCGCAAAAAGTGCTTCAAGCTCTCAAAAACCATCTGATGAAGAGGCTGGCCCTACGTCAAATACCCCAGCAGAAAGACGCCGCTTTGTCTTTGCAATCACCTGGAGAAATCTGGTTTGCGGCAATCGACTGCGAAAAGAGGGCGAGTCACGCGCCATCACAAAGCTGCTCAAATTCACGCTTGAGCCATCCCAAAATGCACTTGTTGTCGATGAAGAAGAGGTCAAATTTTTTGCTTCTCGAGCGGGCGATTTATGCTCCTTTTTAAAAACTTTAAAGGGCGGTGATCAGGTCGGTTTGGTGAACAAACTGTTATGGCTCATCGCAACAGGATTAAGAAAACGGCTTCCAGAAGATCCGGAAACTCTACCCCTTTGGAATGGATTCATCTCATCAATCAAAAAAGAGCTAAACATTTCTCAATCTGCCTCCAAACTGGTCAGTATTGAAACGACAATCAAAAAACTCTCCATCATCTTTCTCCTACGTCAAGGCAACTCTGAAGAAGCACTTAAAAAGCTCGGTCCAACCGATCTCCTCCTCGATCTCTCCTCAGACAAACTTCCACCAGAACAAGAAATACTCCTCCTTTCAGACGAGGTGAACACAATCCTCAAAGAGGTTTCTGCTCCCGTTCGCATGTCTTACCTCGCGCACCGCTTTGCCAGATTGGGCGTATTGATCCAAGAGTGCCAAAAGATCCATTCCGCTCTCGACAAACCCGTGCTTTCCGAATCGTTCCTCAATCTCTTAAATTTCCAAGGCATGACAGGAATTTCCCTGATCGAATACTTAGATATTTTGCAGCTTCTTTTCGCAAATTCGCCGCTCACCCTGCTCGGTTTGACACTATTGCAAACACTGGAGACCAGGGTTCTAAACGAAGACGAAACTAAAAAGCTCAACTCGGTTATTGAATCGATCCAGGGAGAAAATGTCGACATTGGCAAGTTGCAAGCAGCATTCTTTAAATGGCGTTCCGCTTCCACTTTCTCCTCGTGGAAAAAACCCTTCATCCGACACATTCAAGGTGAACACACACAGTTGATCCAAAACCTTTCACAAGCCATTCAACTCCCCCTAAAAAAACCACAAGATCTCTTTAATCACGGGAATGCTCTTGAAAAAATCATCCAAAAACAAGGGCGCGAGGTCAGCGTCCACTTAGAGAAACTGGAACAAACCTTGCAATTGTTTGTGGGAATGAGGGATGTCGAAAAAATACTTCTTCAACTCCATGCCGAAACTTTAGAAAGGTGCAAAATCCCTTTACCCCTCACTACCTTTGCTTACCACCTTTCGAATCTCGCAAATGTTCTTGAGGAGAGTATGCAGTCTAATCCCGCAACAGCTCAAGATAACCACCCTCAGTTATTGTTCTTATTTAATGCCCTCACGACTAAACTTGGCTCCTATGCAAATGATGAGGGGATGAATGAAACCCAACGCCTAATTGTATGCAACTTGATCCACTGTATATTGAAGGTGTTCAAAGATCCCTCGTTTACTTCTAAAGAGACATCTCTTCAATTACTGGGCTTTTGTGCGAAAACCCTTTTTTTCTACAACGATACCAATGCCGATGAGATGCGCGCACTCATCTCTTTTGTCTCTTCGCACCCCATCGCTGCCTATATTCCAAACCAATGGACTTTTCAACAGATCTTTTTCTATGCGCATGCAGCACCTAGAGCCGCCTTTGATTTGTCAAAATTTACCTCTGCGGAAATCAGCCTCTACCTTACAGCATACTTCCGCACTCTCGAACCAGTAAGAGCGGTTGAAATCAAAAGTTTTTCATTAGCAATTCAATATTTAGCGCCCGTCGATTGCAGCGCTCCCTTTTCTCAACACCCTGACAACCACCCTTTCCACCAAATGGTTTTTGTCAGGAACAAACTTCTCGCTTTTATCAATGATTCAGAACTGTATGTTGTGCAATGGATTAAACTTACCACTCTTTTGCTCCAATGCTGCGCCACTGGAATGGACGTCAAAAATTGCCTTTATATCAAAAATACCGTTGAAGGGTTCCTCCATCCCCAAATCGTCAACCATCTCGATGCCCCAGAAAAAGATCGATGGAAAAAGCTCGTTTCTCAAATCATTCGCATCATCTACAATCAGAACTTCCTCAACGAGTTGCTCAAGCTCAAGCAATTTGAGATATTCAAATCATTAAAGCAAGCCATTGCCCCCCCTCCCACTCATGTCTTTGACTGTATCGAAGCAACTGCTAGAGAACAGGCACAAAAAATTCTGGCATCAGCCGAAAAGACGGTCGATGCTGGTTTGCTAAAATAGAGAGACTCTTTTATACTTCCGCTTGTATGCATATACCTACGGCATTGGAACACCAAAAGTCAGCAATCGAAGCTCTTTTGAATTACCATTTCAAAGATCCCTCTCTTCTCTACCTGGCGTTTGTTCACCGCTCATACATCAACGAACACCGCCAAATCGTCGAGCATAACGAACGTCTCGAATTCTTAGGGGATGCCATTTTAGGGCTCATCATCGCTGAACATCTCTACCGCATCTTGCCAGATACACCAGAAGGGGAACTCTCTTCGCTCCGTTCGCGCCTCGTTGAAGCGGGGTCCTGCGTGGCTTATGTCCAAAAGCTGGGCATCGAGAAATTTTTGCTCCTTGGAAGGGGGGAAAAGCTCAATGACGGTCGAGGGCGCGATACGATTCTTGCGGATCTTTTTGAAGCAATCATCGGGGCAATCTACCTCGATGGAGGGCTTGAAGCGGCCAAACAATTCATTTTCAATCAGCTAGCCGCGGAAATCGAAGCGATCATCAAAATGCCCACAAAAAACTGGAAAGCGCTCCTACAAGACTACTGCCAAAAGAAGTATCAGCAACACCCCTCCTACAAAGTGATCAGCGAAGAGGGGCCAGACCACAGCAAAACATTTACCATCACCGTCTTGATTGGAGAGCAACAACTTGGCACTGGCACGGGGAACTGCAAAAAAGATGCGCAACAAGCCGCTGCAGCCGATGCCCTCTCCCGACTACAAACGTAAAAGGACTTCCTACATGGCCGTCAAAAGCAAAAGCGCTTGGTTTTGCCAAGAATGTGGACATAAGCAGCTGAAGTGGAGCGGCCAGTGCCCCGCCTGCCAGCAGTGGAACACGTTGCAAGAAGAGATCGAAATTGCCCAGGAAACACAGCGCTTTGGATCAACCTCCCGCACGACTGAAAAACCGGTCAGACTCAAAGAGATCCTCCACACCCCAACCAAGAGAATTATTACAGGCCTAGGAGAATTTGACCACCTGATTGGAGGAGGAATCGTTCCTGGCTCTTTGACCCTCGTCGGTGGAGATCCTGGGATTGGAAAATCGACCCTGATGCTGCAAATTTCCCACACCCTTGCCAAACAAGGTTTAACCGTTTTATACGTCTGTGGAGAGGAATCGACCCAGCAAACCTCCTTGCGCGCAAGGCGTCTTGGCATCGACCACGACAATCTCCTCCTTCTCAACGAAACCAACATGGGAGCGATCAAGGCCCACGTTGAAAATCTAGCTCCCGATGCTCTCATCGTCGATTCGATCCAGATCGTGTACAAAAGCGAAATCGCATCAGCTCCGGGGTCGGTCTCTCAAGTTCGGGAAGCCGCAACCGAATTCTTGCATTTAGCAAAAGGAAAAGGGATCGCAACATTCCTCATCGGCCACGTGACAAAAGCAGGAGAAATCGCCGGTCCTCGCGTCTTAGAGCACCTTGTCGATACCGTTCTTTACTTCGAAGGGGAGAAACACCACGACTACCGGATGATCCGCGTCGTCAAAAACCGCTTTGGTGCCAATGACGAGATTGCCGTCTTTCAGATGCAAGAGCGGGGGCTTGTAGAAGTGACAAATCCCTCTCAAATCTTCCTAGAGGAGCGGATGAAAGGAACGATCGGATCGGTCATCATCCCCACGATTGAAGGTTCACGCCCCTTTTTGATCGAAGCACAAGCACTCGTCACAGAGACAGTTTTCCCCACCCCGTCGCGCCGTTGTACGGGCCTTGATCAAAACAGACTGGCTCTCCTCATTGCAGTCTTGGAAAAGCGGATGGGATACCAGCTCTGGAGGTGCGATGTGTTCGTCTCGATTGCTGGTGGCCTCAAAATCACAGAACCCGCAATCGATTTAGGCCTCCTGGCGGCGATTGCCTCTTCTTTGCGCAATAAAAAAATCGATCCAGAAACAACTGTCGTTGGCGAAGTGGGCCTTGGCGGAGAGCTGCGCAGCGTGCCTCGCATCGAAAGCCGCATCAAAGAAGCGATCCACATGGGCTTTAAGCGCTGCCTGATCCCCAAAAGGAATGTGGCTGGACTGTCGGACTCTCTCAAAGAGAAGATTGCGATTGAGGGTATTGAGGTTGTAGATGAAGCAGTAGAGCTGCTCTTAAGATAACCTTGAGCACAACGATTTCCACCACAGAGAACGCAGAGCACACAGAGTTGAACAGGAAAGATTATGTGTTATTCATCCCTGGAACTTTTAATGGAAAATGTGTCTCTCTTTGCGTCTTTGCGCCTTTGCGTTTAAACTGTGAGACTAAAGAAAGACAGTCATGTGCAAACCATAAGCTCTCAATGATTTGAAAACAAATTGTGAGATTTTTTCAACGCAAAGGCGCAAAGACGCAAAGAGACTCATTTCCCATTATAAGGAAATTCAAATCTTAAAGTCCTCTGTGGGCTCTGTGTTCTCAGTGGTGGAAATTGCCCTTAAGCTTTGATGTGGGCTTCCCAGCCTTTGACGAACTCGAGGAGCTGCTCCTTGCTAGGATGCTTGCGCAATAGCCTCAACGATTCCTCTTGGCTGCTGAGGTGGGCGATTTTTGCTAAGAGGTTGAGGTGTTTTTTGTCATCGCTAGCAAATAAAAAGAACAAAATATCCACCGGTTTACCATCTAAGGCGCCGTAATCAATCGGTTTTTTCAAAAAGGCGATTGTCACGACATCGTAGTGGTCTTTCAAAAGAAAATCGCGGGTGTGGGGAATTGCAAGTCCATTATTTAGAGCAGTTGGCTGCAGCGCTTCCCGATCAAGAAGCAGGTCCCCCACGAACTCTGGATCGAGATTCAATGGAGTCGCAATCCTTTCAACAGCATTGCGGATGATCTCTTCTTTTGTCTCTCCCTCTAAATTATTGAGAATGCCCCCCCGGTGAAGCGCTCGGTAAAGGCTGTACTGCTTGCTCCCGCCTTGACTCGCTGATTCGGCTGGAATTGCCTCAGCAGACGCTCTTCGCTCTGCTTCCTTTTTCCCTTTCATCACCCAATTTTCAATCTCCATGCGATTGAAACGGTAGGTGTTGTTGATATAATAGGCGGGGATTTTCCCTTCGGCTAACCAAAGTCGGACGGTGGATTCCGACACATTTAACATTTCTGAGACATCTTTGAGCTCTAGATCCATAAATCACCTACAGTGTACGAAACAGGGCCATGACTCCTTCTGCAGTATGTGCTGCTAACATCTTTTTTCGCATTGTTTCATCTTTTATTGCAAGTGTCAAATTAGACAATAATTGTAGATACTCCGTCTGTTTATCATCCGGCCCCCCGATCAGAAAAACAAAGCGCACAGGGGCGTGATCGACCGCTCTCCACTCCACTCCATGCTTCAAGATCCCGATGGCAATAAAAAAATTGTCATATGCAGGCAACTTGGCGTGGGGAATGGCAACTCCCATCCCAATTGCTGTCGAAACGATTTTTTCCCTTTCGATAATGGCTTGATAAAATGCAGGGGTGTCTTCGATCTTCCCGGCTGCTGCTGCCTTTTCGATCAATTTCTTCAGAACATCGTCACGCGTTCTCTCTTCTAAAAATACGATTAATTGTGTGTCTAAATAGGGAGCAATGCGAAACGCGATGTTTTTCTTCATTGAAGCCCCGTATGACCAAAACCGCCAGCTCCCCGCGTTGTTGCTACCAACTCTTCGGTTCGAATAAAGGCTGCCTGGACGACCGGACATAAAATGAGCTGCGCCATGCGCATTCCAGGGGTGACCACGAATGGTTCCTTGCCATGATTGATCAATATTACGCCCACTTCTCCTCGATAATCGGCATCGATCGTTCCTGGGCTATTGAGTACCGTAATTTGGTGTTTCAACGCAAGCCCGCTGCGAGGACGCACGAGGATCTCATAGCCAAGCGGAATCGAAAAGCGCAATCCTGTTGGAATGAGCACCGATTGGCCTGGAAGAATCGTGATCTCACTTTTAATAAACGCTTTGACATCTGCACCGGAAGCTCCTGAAGAGGCGTACCGTGGAACTTCAGCTCCCTCCTCTGCTGTGATTAAAACTTCGACAAGGTCGTGTGTTTCTTCTTGTTGATGAGAACAACATTGTTTCATGATGACTTCTTAGCTCCTACTGGTTTATTTGCTGATCGCGATGGGTGTGAAATGGTAAAAAAATCGAGCAATTCGCTCACTTTTGTTTTTAAATTGCGCCGGTTGACGATACAGTCGATCATCCCGTGCTCTAAAAGAAACTCAGACTTCTGTGCGCCTGGCGGCAGTTGATGTCCGATTGTCTGCTCAATGACCCGCGGGCCCGCAAAACAGATCAGCGCATTTGGTTCGGCAATCATGATATCCCCTAAAGAAGCAAATGAGGCCGTCACACCCCCCGTTGTGGGATTAGTGAGAATTGAAAAATAGGGAATTCCTGCATCGTGGAGGCGTGCCAGAGCGGCTGACGTTTTTGCCATCTGCATCAACGAAAGGATCGACTCTTGCATTCTTGCTCCCCCTGAAGTGGAGACGATGATCAAGGGGACATTCTCCTCTAACGCATACTCGATCAAACGCGTTAAACGCTCTCCCACGACCGATCCCATCGATCCGCCCATGAAGTTAAAATCAAAGACACCCAAAGCAATCGGATGGGAGTTTATCGTGCATTTGCCGACAATCACCGCATCGGTGCTTCCCGACTTCTCTTGCGCGCTCTTCAACCGATCGGCGTACGATTCGGTATCGACAAAGCGGAGGGCATCGACGGGCATCACTTCCTCAAACATTTTGACAAAGCTCCCTTCGTCTGAAAGACTCTTGATCCGCTCTGTGGCAGTCAAGCGGTAATGGTAATCGCACTTGGGGCAGCAATTGCTATTTTGTTCAAGTTCATTTGTGTGGATTAGCTCGTTGCAATGCGTGCACTTTAACCAACCACTAAAACCGTCTGTTTTTGTGGTCTGAATTTTAATTTTTGGCTTAGAACGAGAAAACAAACCCATATACACATCCTAATTTATAATATTCCGTCTATTTTAATCTATTATCCATTAATTGTATATATTAGGCCTTTCCACCGGCTGCCGTATAGCGCTCAGCCACGTTTTTCCAATTAATAATTTGCCAGATGGCTTTGACATAGTCTGCTCGGACGTTCTTGTATTGGAGGTAGTAAGCATGCTCCCAAACATCGATCCCCAAGAGAGGAACAAGCCCCTTAATCACGAGAGGATCTTGATTGTCGCAGGTGGCAATTTCCAGGCGCCCATTCCCTTTATTCAACCCAAGCCAGCACCAGCCAGAACCCTGAATAGCCACAGCCTTTGAGCTCATCTGCTCAGTGAATTTCTCAACAGCACCAAAATCTTGGGCAAGCGCCTTGGCAAGCGCTCCTTCCGGCGCTCCCCCCTTGCCGACTGGGGCGAGGTTTGTCCAAAAAATCGAGTGGTTGATATTGCCGCCCCCATTAAATTTAATAGCAGATTGCAATCCGACCTGCATCGAAAGATCCATCTTTTGCTCTGCATCCGCCAGCTGTTCCATAGCCTTGTTTAAATTGGTTACATACCCTGCGTGGTGTTTGCTATAGTGAAGCATCATGATCTCTGCGCTAATTACAGGTTCCAATGCATTAAAATCGTAGGGCAACTCGGGAAGCTTATACTGCTGCGTCATTGTTCTCTCCTTCTCTTTTCAAGATAGTTTTGCGTTACTTGACCAATGCAAGTTAAAATTTTTTTTTCTAAAATACAACCAAAAACTTCAAATGCCGCATCCACCGTGGAGGGACTTGTCAAAATCAACTCATCGTATTTCTCTAAATTAGGCACATTTTCGGGGCGGCGCATGATAGTGTCATAAAAAATGGGCGCATCAAAGTCAACCTTTCTTTGCATGAGATAAGCAGAAATGACCGGTCTAGCCAATGCCGCATGGGGCCACAACAGACGCGCCTTCTCCAAAGAAAGCCGTTCCAAAACAGCAACGACCCCCTCGGCAGATTCCTCATCGGCAATTAACACGTCTGCTTCTGGCGAAAAATGGCGTACGACTGCAGCTGTTGCCTTTCCCACAGCAATCACGCGCGGGGAATGGGACAGGGTAAAATGGGTATAAAACAGAGTAGCCGCCGTTTTACTTGTAAAAATGAGGTGCGTATAGGAAGACAATTTCTCTCGGACCAACACAAAGGCAGGATCCTCGACCGAACGTGGCTGGATCGCAATCAGAGGGCACACATCGACTTCCCGATGGTGCAGCGACGCTGGAAGAGACAAGCCAACACAGAGAGTCTTCCGCGCGTCTATCGGGGCAAAGAGAGTTGCCATTTCCCGATCCTCTTCCCGCGCCACAATGGCTAATTTTCCCTGCAAAGGTGCTGTTTCTCCAGGCAATTTGATCCGGTTAAGATGGTTCAACCCAAGCCTAACCAGAGCCGCTTCAGCGACGACTACTCCATCTAGATCGCCTGCTTCTAGACGCGCAAGCCTTTCGTTGACGCTTCCGCGCAAATCGACGAAGGTACAATCGGCTTTTAGGGCTTTGACAGCTTCTTCGCGCCTTGCGGAAGAGGTTCCGATTTTTGCGCCTATTGGCAGCGAACACAATTGCTCCCCTGAACGCAGTACGAGCACATCAGACGCATCAACGCCGCGGGTCAAGGCCACAAGCACAAGGCCATGAGGCAACGGATCAGGTAGATCTTTGGCGGCATGAATGGCAACGCGACACTTCTTTTTCAAGACGAGTTGGTCGAGTTCTTTGGTAAAAAAATCAGTTTTACCCAAATCGCGCAATGACGTGAGCTGATCTTGATCACCGGTTGTAACGACAAATTGGCAATGAAAACGGATCGATGGGTCAAAGGCTTGCAGCTCCGCTAAAACCTCAACAACCTGCGCCTGAGCTAAAGGAGAGGCCCGCGAGGCAACATCTATCGAGTTGACAACACAGGTCTCCATCCCTATTTCTTGACCTTCTCTTTTTCCCGCTCTTTGACATCGAAAATCTCTTTATGGCGGGGGAAGACATCTTTATCGACAAACTCAAGGTGGTCTCCCTCTACCGTGACGAGGCACTTCCTCCCTTCATCGGGATGTGCAAGCAGCTTTTCTGCCAATGGATCTTCTAAGAATTGCTCGATCGTACGTCTCAAGGGGCGAGCACCCATTTCGGGTTGGAACCCTTTGTCGACCAAGAACTCTTTTGCTTTTGTATCGAGTTCGACAAACACTTCGCGGCGTTGGAGACGTTTAAGAAGCTTGCCCAATTCAATATCGATCACCTTGAGCAACCCATCTCGATTGAGAGGACGGAAGATGACGACATCGTTCAGACGGTTGAGAAACTCCGGTTTAAAGTGCTTCTTGACGGCGGCAAGAATCTTCTCTTGGATATGCTCATAGTCCATCGAACCCTCTTGAGCGCCAAATCCCACCTCGTTGCTTTTTTTAATCAAATCTGCCCCGAGATTTGATGTCATGATGACAATCGTATTGCGGAAGTCGACTTTGCGCCCAAACGAGTCTGTGAGGCGCCCTTCTTCCAGAATCTGCAAAAGGATGTCCATCACATCGGGATGCGCCTTTTCGACTTCATCCAACAAGACAACAGAATAGGGACGTTGTCTTACCTGCTCCGTGAGCTGGCCACCTTCTTCGTGTCCCACATAGCCTGGAGGCGATCCCGTCATACGGCTGACAGCGAACTTCTCCATGTATTCGGACATGTCGACTTGAATCAGGGCGTCTTCCCCTCCAAACATTTGGATCGCAAGCAGGCGCGCTAACAACGACTTTCCCACGCCTGTCGGGCCTAAAAAGAGGAAGGCGCCGATAGGACGCTTAGGGTCTTTAATGTCCGCACGGCTGCGGCGGATGGCTCGACAAACAGTTTTCAATGCTTCATCTTGCCCAATGATTTCCGCTTTCAAAATCTCTTCCATCTTGAGAACCTTCTGCGTTTCACCCTGGGTGAGACGGCTCAATGGAATCCCAGTCTGTCTTGCGATCACGGAAGCCACATCTTCATCTTCGACGATCACCTCGTGCTCTTCCTTATTGGCCTCCCATTGCGTGCGAATCTGTTGCAACTGCTCGCGCAACGTCTTTTCTTTGTCGCGCAATTTCGCAGCCCTTTCATATTCTTGATGTCCAATCGCCTCTTCTTTAGACAGACGCGTCTCTTCGATCTCCCCTTCGTATTTGCTAATGTCTTGGGGCTGATTCATCATCGAAATGCGCATCTTGGCGCCCGCTTCATCTAAGAGGTCGATCGCCTTATCGGGAAGGAACCGGCCATGGATGTAGCGGTCGGAAAGGATCGCGGCGGCTGTCAAAGACTGTGGCGTGTAAATGCACTTGTGGTGCTCTTCGTATTTCGGTTTTAAGCCATTCAAGATTTCAATCGTATCAGCAACAGTGGGCGGCTGAACGAGAATTTTCTGGAAACGTCTTTCTAAGGCGGCATCTTTTTCAATGTGTTTGCGATATTCGTCAACAGTTGTCGCCCCAATACACTGCACTTCGCCACGAGAGAGCGCCGGTTTTAAAATATTCGACGCATCGATCGCCCCTTCGGCAGCACCTGCACCCACTATCGTGTGAAGTTCGTCGATGAAAAGAAGGACGTTGCCATTCTTCTTGATCTCATCCATGACCGCTTTGATTCTCTCTTCGAATTGGCCGCGGTACTTCGTTCCTGCGATCATCAGGGCAAGATCAAGAGAAATTAACTTCTTTTTGCGCAAATTATCGGGGACTTCCCCTTTGACAATCGCTTGTGCTAACCCCTCCACAATGGCAGTTTTTCCCACCCCTGCCTCACCAACTAGAACAGGGTTATTTTTGCGGCGGCGGCAAAGGATGAGAATCAAGCGTTCCACTTCATCTTTTCTTCCGATCACGGGATCAAGCTTTCCTTCCCGGCTCATTTCGGTTAGGTCGTGCCCATACGCCTTGAGGGCGGGCATCTTATCGGAAGAGGAGTTTCCCGTTTTCTCAAACGCTTTCGAAGAGGGCAATCCCAGGGGCGAGCCCGATCCTTGCCCTTGGCCTTGAGACTGTGCATTGGCAGGAGGGGTTGTTGGCCCGCCCAAAGGGGGCAACTGCAGATTAAAGGTCTCGAGTTCTTTCAAGACCTCTTTGCGCACCTCTTTCAGGTTGACATTGAGATTCTCTAATACCTGAGCTGCAACCCCATCGGTCTGTCGCAAAACCCCTAAAAGCAAGTGCTCGGTGCCAACGTAATTGTGGTTGAGATTCACCGCCTCTTCATTGGCGTATTCAAATACTTTTTTCACTTTGCCAGTGAGGGCAGGATCTCCATAGACTTGAATTTCAGGACCATAGCCAACAAGCTTTTCCACTTCATTGCGCACCGTCTCAAAGTCGATATTCAAATTTCTCAAGACATTAACGGCGACGCCTTGTCCCAGCTTTAAAAGTCCCAATAATAGATGCTCTGTTCCCAAGTAATTGTGATTCAACCGCTGCGACTCTTTTTTCGCTAGCTTGATCACCTGTTTTGCTCGATTGGTAAACTTGTCAAACATATGGCACTCTCTTCTTTTTAAACCTAATTTCCCTAATTTAGACGGCGATCCCTTTTTATCCAAGCACAATCCATGCCAGATTATAGCGATTTCAGATAGGTTTCCCAGTCAATGATACGGCCTTTGATGCCAAGCTCTTTTTCTGCGGATTTAAGAGCTCTTTCTTCCCGTTCAAGGGTATCTGGATCGCTTTTATCCCATACAACCTGAATCATTTCGCAATGCCCTTCCTGATCTCTAGTAACGAAATCCACTTCATAGCCCTCGCTTGTGTTATAGTAGAAAATCTCTTTTTTCTGGCGACGCAAATCTAAATACACTTGATTCTCCAACATTTTACCAAAGTTGAGCGCGAGATTAAAAGTATTTGCATTGATCAATCCATTATCTATGGCATAAATCTTTTTGGGTGTCTTTTCAAGAGTACGCAAGGACTCTGTAAATATTGGTACAGTAAAAATGAGAAAAGCATCCTCCAAATGGTCCAGGAAGCTATATAAGGTATCTTTTCCCACTTTATATCCTTGACTGCTAATGTCATTATAAAACTTGTTGATGGAAAAACGTGAGCCTGTATTCTTCAAAAGCACGCTGACAAAATATTTTAAGAGCGATATGTTGCTTATTTTGTGACGCTCAACAATATCTCTGAAAACAACTACTTCCACGTAATTCTGTAAGGTCTCAAGCCTCTCATTTGTTACTAACGATTGGACCCCGGGAAAGCCACCGCACTGGAAAAAGCCTAATAAATGTGAGCGATATAGATCCAAAACTTTTTTTCCAAATGGATGCGATGGTAAAGCAATGTCATGAGCAACCAGATATTCCGGAAAATTGTAAGGCTGGATTTCTATTGATATCGACCGCCCACGCAATGAGGTGGCTATCTCTTTGCTTAATAATTTTGCTGACGAACCCGTAATAAAAATTTCCACATCCTTCGTATCTAAAAAACGACGAATGACGAGTGGCCACCCCTCAACATTTTGCACTTCGTCAAGAAAAAGATAACAACGATGATTATGAAGGTCCGGTTGCAATGTGTACAATGCATCGATCATCTCCCCCATTTTCTTCTGATCCATTGGCAATATGCGATCATCCTCAAAATTCAAATAGAGTAATCGATCTACAGAAATGTGATGGGAAAGCAACTCCCTCATCGTTTGGAATAAAAAGTACGTTTTCCCACATCGCCTTATCCCCTCTGCCACTTTGGCAAGATTTTTTCCCTCGGGGAACCTATACAACCGTTTCGTAGAATTTACGGTATTATTCAGCTTTGCTCTAAACTCTTCCTGTAGAATCTGGAGAATGTCTTCCATTTTTCTTTCCTTGTTTACAGGGATAGGAATCAAATTTTCTATCCTTATCTATAAGGATAAGAATATCATTTTCTTTCCTTATATGCAAGGAAATACAATCTCCAAGGCAAGATTATCCTAGAAACGGCAGGGATAGATCGCCCGCATGCTACAAAACACTTGTCGCGGAACTAAAAATCCTCTAGTAAGGGAATTAGCAAAGGATTTTACATGGTTCACCCCATGGCGCTGGAATTAAGACAGAAAACAGAGCAGAACATCCAGCAGTTGCAGCGCTTGATCATGTCAAAGCAAATGCAACAAGCGTTGCATCTATTGCAAATGCCTTTGATGGAAATGGTCCCCGCGATCGAAGCGGAAATGGAGCAAAATCCGATCCTCGAATACGTCCAACACGAAGAGGAAACAGACGAGGAGAGCGAAGAGGAACAAGAAAAAGAGGTTGAAACAGACGAGCAACCAGAACTTTCCTTTGAGGAAAACAATCTCGAAGTCTTAAAACAGTTAGACGACGATTTTTACGATTATATCGCAGAAAGCAACGGAACATCCCCCAAAAAATCGCGCGATGAGGAGGAGCTTCAAGCCTTTTTAGAAAGTTCCATTCGCGCACGCTCCTCTCTTTTCGAACACCTCATGGAGCAGGTACGCGAAACGTTTTCTTCGACTCAGGAAAGGGAAATCGCCCAAGAGATCGTTGGAAATATCGATACACAAGGGTATTTGACGACGCCGATCGAGGAAATTGCCACCACAGTTGACGCCTCCTGTAAAGAAGTGGAGTGTGTCCTTAAGGCGATCCAACACTTCCATCCCGCCGGAATCGGCGCGCGTTCCTTGCAAGAATCGCTCTTAATCCAACTCAAATACCAGGGAAAGGAGAAGAGTTTTGCTTATACGATCGTTTCAAAACACCTAGACGATCTGTTGCACAACCGGATCCCCCAAATCACCAAAAAGCTCAAATGCCGCCCCTCCCAAATCGCCACCGCCATCGAAGACACCATTGCAAAACTCGACATTCATCCCGGGACTTCATTTTCAAATGATCCGGTCTCCTACATTCTGCCAGATGTGTCTATCAATGAAGCCAATGGCGCCTTAAGCGCTCTGATTAGCCAAGAAGCACTCCCCCGCATCCGAATCAGTCGACGCTACCTCAAAATGTTAGACGATCCGATCATCTCGAAAGACACCAAAGAGTTTATCAAACAGAGAATCATTTCAGCCAAATGGCTGTTTAAGAACATCATGCAACGCAATACGACGATCCAAAACATTGCCGAAACGCTTACCGAGATGCAAAAAGATTTTTTCCTCAATCCAAATGGAAAGCTCCTCCCCTTGACGATGAAGACCATTGCCACTCACATTGGGATCCACGAGTCGACGATCGCACGCGCTGTCGCCAACAAATACATCGACACCCCTCGCGGACTGTTCCCTCTTCGCTTTTTCTTTACGAATGCCCTCGTGACAAAAAGTGGAGAAGAAATCTCTTCGAAAAACGTTCGAGATCAGGTCAAATCGCTGCTTGCCAATGAAAGCAAACAAAAGCCTCTCTCAGACCAAGCGATCTGTGCCATCTTAAAAGAAAAAGGGGTGAATTGCGCGAGGCGCACCGTCGCCAAATACCGCTCTCTCCTCAATATCGGCAACGCCCAGCAAAGAAAAAAATTCTAACCTTGCCTTAAACCCGTGATTGCGTCCTACATTTCATGTGGATGTGGACCGCGTCATGATGATGACTCAATGTTTCTTTGTGCTTGTATTGCTACGGAGAGACATTTTTCGATCGCTTGAGATTCATCGTAAACTTCAACTTCAACTTCTGGATCTTGAACGCGCTGTTCTCTTCGTATCTGATTTTTATTTCCTTCCCAAATTTTGAGTGCTTCGTTCATAGCAATATAACAACGGTCAAGAGCTTGCAGTTGGTTTGGTTTTAAGGCTGTAACATCCCAACTATCCAGTCTTCTTAAAAAATCACCTGGAGAAAATGTGTTAGATCCCAATGCTTTTTTTACATCCACTTCAAATGCTGATAAATTTTTTGCACTTAACTGATTACGCATCTGATTAATATGAGGTATTGTATTTGAAGAATAAGTTGTGTTAAAAATACGATCATTTGGAGAATGGTCGGGCATTATCATAATAAACCTCCCTTTTTCCTTATTGTACAATTTCTTCTAATATTAGTCAAAATCAGACATTCCCTCTCTGACAGCCTTAACAATCAGAATAATAGTTAGTTATGTTTTAAAAATAGGCCTCGTTGATCACACGCCAGCGGAGCTCTTCCCGGCTGCGGAGAGACGCGTACCGGCGGATCTCTTCCTCTGTGAATCCTCCAAACGCACGCACTTCATCATCTGTGAGGCGATAGGCAACAGCTCGTGCAGTTGCCGCACTTTCGAATAAAGACTCTAAACGCGCTAAGCACCTGCGGTACTGCCACTTTTTGCGCGCCAACCGTACAAGGGCCAACGCGACCATTCCCACAGGGATCAACTTCAAATTCAGCGCAATCTCAAACCAATGGCTCTGCCCGGTGCTGAATAAAAACAGATCGAACACGCATAGAAAGGCCAGCGTCAAAACAAAAAGGATGCTTTCCCAGGGCGCCTGCACGAGAGGACCAAACCAATGCCTAAACCAGTGTGACGAAGTGCCGTAGGCAAGCATCTCTTCGAAGCGCGGCTCCTCAAACACCATCCTTCCGACGTGAACCAACTCATGCCGCAGCAGCTCGTCCCTGTCGTAGATTTTTAAGTAGCGTTTGTGTTGGTGAAAGCGTTGCCGCAATTGGATCAAGGCCCCCGTCGGGCTAGCCTCGTTTTCCTGAAAAATCCACGCACACCCCCCATGCCACGGCGTGAGGCGCGCATTGCTGAAAATGACCGGCACCCAATCGATCGACACATCGTAGTAGTAGCTCAAATCGCGTGCCGGATGTGCGAGCACTTCCGGATTCAAAGGCACCTGCAAATGATGACTCAAGTCAAGACAATACTCAACCCGCTGCGCAAAAGCAGCCTCCTCCTCCATAGGCCCAGGGATCAACCCGCGGCTGTTTAGCTCGAGCAAGCGGGCGTCTGTGAGGATAGCAGGTTTGCTCATGTCACCTAGCTTATCCTTTATCCCCTAGGTGTTTTAACACATTTGTCGCGTGCGAGATGACGCATTCTCTAGGATCGCCTTCAATTTCGAGCCATTCGTAGTTCCCGTTGTTAATAACAGCGGCTGTGCGCACCATCCCCATCCCTTGAGCCCGATCTCCAGACATATTGAGACCAAATCCCAAAGCATCCGTCAGCTTCCCTTCGTTATCAGCCCACATTTCGATGCGGGGATCTCCTTTTTCGTCATTCCAGGCTTTAGCGACATCCACTTTGTCTGGGCAGACGCAAATGATTTTACGAATGCCGCTCTTGAAGATTTTGTCAGCAGCTTCTTTAAATCCTGCTAAATGCTGTTTTGTGCAGGTCTTCGTCCAGGCACCTGGTACGGTAAACATGACTACGCGAAGCCCCTTGAGTTCCCCTGCGGGATAGAATGTCTCCGTCAAGCCCTCCTTGTTGTAGCGCGTAAGAAAGATCTTCGGATCGGGATCTGGAAAAGCAGATCCTGCCACCGGGCGATTTTTCTTGTGCTCGTTAACGCGGTTGATGATGTTTTGATCCGCAGGTCTTGTGTATTGCGCTGTGGATGAGCCTGACATATTTCCTCCTGGTATATCTATTGTACAGTGATCGTATTCAATTTTGTCGGTTCGTAAGGTTTGCCCCAAAAAAAAAGACAATTGCGATCCAACAATTTCTTGTATTCAACTTTATCCAACTTTCTCAGCTGGCCTTCAGTGAGGCTATCTGTATGAGGAATAAACGTTCCTCCCAATGTCCCGTAAATGGCACGACCATGCGTATCGTACTCGTTGACCTGAAGACATTTGGGGAACATATAGACCGTCGCATATGAGCCATCTAGTTCCTTCACCTTCGTATAGATCATGTAATTCATGTGCTCTATGCCAGATTCACTATTCAAATTCACGAGGTGGCCGCGCACAGCGATCATTTGATCGTCGTTATTTAAATCTTTTGCCCCCAACCCAGTGCAATTGAACACGATTTCTTCTGACACTTGGTCGAATGCCGTGATCTCTTTTTCCTCAACGGGGATTTTTAAGCGATCGACCTCTGCACGCAATTGCAACATGATGCGGGTCGTATCCATAAAGTAGGTTATGTATTTGACAAAATGGGGGTGTGTAACGCCATTGCCAAAATCAAGCGTGACATATTCGCGTTGCGGAATGAACCCATTCTTCTCAAGGTCTTCTACACCAGACTCGGTGTCTTCGCTGCAATAGACAGGAAGCAAGCGCGCGCACTCAGCCGTGATGTATGGGTGTTTCCCTTCGCTGATCTTCTTATATTCTAGAAAAGTGCACAGCCCAATATTGTCCAGGTTCGCTTGCTCTACGGGATCTGTTTTCACCGAAACTAAGGCAAAATACCCCGCATTCTTCCAAGAAGGAATTTCGTACAGTTCGCTCGCGGTAATCCCCGCAACTTGGTAGCCCTTGCGAGTCAGTTCAATTGCCGCTGTCAAACCGATAATTCCCACGCCAAGCACGCGCAGTGGACCGGCGGTCTTATTTGGTTTTTGGGCCTGCAATTCTTCAAATTTCTCAATCGCTTGCAACACAGACCCCCAGCTCGTCGTACAACCAGATCCTCCATGGCCATAGCAGTGGACAAGCAACTTACCCTCTTTTTCCTCTGCTGAAATATTAAACTTCCCCTCACGCATCGGTCTCGTGCAAGCAATTTTCTGATCAATCGTTGCCGTCGTGATCAATGGAGGTGTTAAATGTTCCACTTTCTCTACCTCTACAGCCAGCAATCGTCCAGTCGTCATCAACCCGAGAAGTAGGCTCACACAATAGCTAGGCACCTTCATTGTCTTTCTCCTTTATTCAGATGTGAAATTAACCACTTTTTCATTTTAAACATTGTGTGTCAAGTTTTCAGGTCACGCTATCAAAATTTCTTGATATGTATTCGATTATTAGATAACATCCATTTTTAAAAATTAATTCGGGTGTTTCTAAATGAATTCTTTTTACTATTCTTTAAATGCTTTTGAAAGTTACCACGACAGTGTTTTAATCCATGACCTTGTTCTTGATAAGAAACAATCTGTTTCTATCGCTTACCTAGTGTACGCCAAGGTGAGCAATTTAACCGAGATTCTGGATAATCCCTTTCACATCCCTGAAAAATTCCCCTTGTTTGTAGTTATACAAACGATAGGAGCACTTGGTGCCATTTGGCAGGTTGAAGAAAAGAAAATTAAACAAAAAGCAGATAATACTGACAATAATCAGTCCATCTTGACGACCTATCTATGGAAAATTGTCCGTATTTCTTGTAAGGGATCATACAAACTCCTTCAACGCGCAGATCTGCTCTTAAATGTTGCAATTGGCGTGTATTATGTCGCGCAGTTGCGGTTTGGGTTTAAGAGCTCTTCTGTCATTGGATTGGCCGGATTATCTTTTTTAGCCCTCAAACAGACTAAAAACTTATCTGAACGGATTGAACGTTACGTCAAAGAAGTTGCTTTCTGGGGAACTATTGTAGGTGATGTCATGCTCCCTGGAAAAAATTTGCTCATGCAAGCGGTTTCACTCACACAGAATCTCCCTTTTGCAGCAAATAAGATTCTCATTTTTTTTCCCAAACTTGCGAATTTGCCAAGTGACTTGCCAGGAAAACACCTTTTCAACCCCTTACAAGTAGACAGAAATCAACAGAGACAAGTAGCTGATTTTAAAATGAAATTGCAAGCCCTGAACTCGGGTAAAGACTTGCGCATCAATCCAAGCTATGTCTACAACGCTGTTGTTGAGCAGATCCTGTCAAACCCTGACAATCCGTCGCCGACAGAAGAGCAAAGAAATACTCTATTTGCTCTGATCGAACAGAAACTCGCATCACGGAAAATCGCATTCACACGGGAGCAGAAAGAGGGCTTTGAAGGTCTTAAAAAGGGGCTTGAAGGAATACTTGTAGGGACAACGCCAAAAGACATCGAGTTCTTTAAAAAGCTGACATTTGAAACCCTTGGGTTAATTCTCGCAGACGAGATCGATTTTGAAGCAAAAATAAAAGAATTTGCAGAGATTGGCGCTGAATGTCCAGATGCATGGACGCGTCTGGTAAGTTTTATGCATAACCCCAAATCTAAGGAAATTATTTGGTCAGTACACATGGCTTTAGCCAAGTGGCGCGAGGCGGTGCTTGATGAAGTTGTGTGTTCTATTACGCGAGGAGATCGTTTTCTTGAGGGAGTTTTCGGCGGTACCAATGATGTGCACTATCTAGATGGAATTCATCTGGCTACGCGTCATCGGATCCGGACCTATAAAAGTGAGGTGCTTAGAAAATTATATCCCACCACGCCGTTGGAGCGCCTTTTCAGTAAATATTTTCTTTCGGATAATTCCGGTCCACCTCTGAATGAATTATTTTTCCTTCCTGAACTCGGTCCGCGTACAGGGGATCTTTATATAGGGGTAGAGAAAAAGTTTTTCCGTAATTGGGAGTACAGATTGTACGATGAGTTCCAGAAAGGATTTTTTTTACGTCATTTTACAAAAATCATGGGTCTCTCAGATAAGGTAAGCATTTTAAATTCGACTCCCCAGCGCGAAGAGCTGCAAAGTCTTCCGCAAGCCGTTGAAAACCATGTTAATATCATTTATGACGCACTCTATCCTCAATATGCTCAAGTTAAGGGTGAAGATGGGCTATTCCGAAATGTGCTGCTGCGCCCGAAAATTTATATGGAAGTCGTTTTCAACTGGATTAATAACGTAAGTCCGAGGGTGAACGGAACGGATCTAAATACAGATGACATTGTTAACTTTGAATCATTCATCAACACAGACTTGCACGGTGCCCCATACCTTACCAAAGAAGGCGTTCGCTTCCTGCTATGGGACCTTGGCATCATTGAAGTTGGTCAGTAGCTACCTATCTGTCTTTTGATTTTTCTCTTGTGCCCAGGGACCACGTATAATAAAATTGTGTCCTTCACCTCGCGCAACATAAAGAAATTAACCTATGAGAAAAAATCAGAGCCTTCAAAAAGTCAAAAAAACCAGACCGACAACCAAAAAGAGAGACTTCTTAAAAGATCTTCGTGAAATGATCGAGCAAGTCCGACACTCAGTGGCTTCTACAATTAATGTAAGCCTAACACTGCTCTACTGGCATGTGGGTAACCGTATTAGAGAGGAAATCTTGCTCGATGATAGAGCAGAGTACGGAAAATCAATTGTCGTGACAGCGTCACGACAATTGGTGTCAGACTACGGAAATGGGTTTTCAGAGAAAAATTTACGTCGAATGATACAATTTTCAGAACTTTTTCCTGATGAACAAATTGTCGTGACGCTGTCACGACAATTGAGTTGGAGCCATTTCGTTGCGCTAATACCCATCAAGGATCCAATCATGAAGGATTTTTATGCAGAAATGTGCCGGATTGAACAGTGGAATGTGAGAACACTCAGATCCAAGATTGATTCTATGCTTTATGAACGTACTGCGCTTTCTAAGAAACCGAAAACCGTTGTGCAAGCAGAATTAGAGGCGTTAAGGAGAGAAGATCATTTTACCCCCGATCTGGTATTTCGCGATCCTTATGTATTGGAGTTTTTAAGTCTAAACGACAGATATCTAGAAAAGGACCTTGAGGATGCCATCATGCGTGAACTTGAGCAATTTCTTCTTGAGTTGGGCGCGGGTTTTACATTTCTTGCTCGACAGAAGCGTATTACAATTGATGATGAGGATTTCCACATAGACCTCCTTTTTTACCACAGGGATCTAAAACGATTAGTAGCGATTGAATTGAAACTTGGGGATTTCAAGCCTGAGTATAAAGGTCAAATGGAGTTATATTTGCGCTGGCTGGATAAATATGAGCGTCGTCAAGAAGAAGAACCGCCGATGGGCTTGATTCTTTGTGCAGGAAAAAAGAAAGAGAGGGTAGAACTCCTCGAGTTAGGTCGCTCTGGCATCCATGTCGCTGAGTACCTCACCGTACTGCCATCCAAGAAGGTGCTGCAAGAGAAATTACACAGGGCTATTGCACATGCCCGAATGCGCATTGAATCAGGTAAGTGAAAGTAGTCAGACTCGAATAAAAGGAACTCCTTGACTCTTGCGGGAAAAGGGGCAGATCGCTGAAAATTGCAGGATCGTTCTTAATTTAGGAGGTTGCAATGAGTCAGCATCAGTTAGAAATTCACAGCGAAAATATTTTGCCGATCATCAAGCGATGGCTCTATTCCGATAAGGATATTTTTGTCCGCGAATTAGTATCGAACGCTTGCGATGCCATCCACAAAGTCAAAATCTTACGCGATCAAGGCCTTGCTCAAGCGCAGGACGAAGATTTTAAGATCGAAATCAAAATCGACAAAGAGCAAAAAACCCTCCAGTTCATCGATAGCGGAATCGGCATGACCGCCGAAGAGGTGCAAAAATACATCGCTCAAATCGCCTTCTCAGGCGCTGAAGACTTCGTTGGCAAATACAAAACGAATAACGAAAAAGATCAATTCATCGGCCACTTCGGGCTCGGTTTCTACTCCGCCTATATGGTGGCCTCCAAAGTGCAGATCGACACCCTCTCCTACCAGGAAGGGGCAGAGCCTGTCTTGTGGACGTGCGATGGCTCTTCTGAGTACACCTTAGAAAAAGGGACGCGCACGACACGAGGAACGACCATCACGCTCTTCATCGACAAAGAAAGTGAGGAGGACTTAGAAGAGAGGCGGATGCGCGAGATTTTGAAACATTACTGCTCGTTCTTGCCCTATCCCGTCTACTTGGGCGCCTCCTTGATCAACAGCCAGGTGCCTTTATGGATTAAGCCCGCCTCCGAATGCACAACACAAGATTACCTCGAATTTTACCGCTATCTCTACCCCATGGAAGAGGATCCCTTGTTTTGGGTACACCTCAATGTCGATTACCCTTTCCACTTGAAGGGAATCCTCTACTTTCCAAAACTCAAAAAAGATCTCGATCTCAACAAAACGAGCGTCAAGCTCTACTGCAACAGAGTTTTTGTTTCTGATAATTGCAAAGACATCATTCCCAACTATCTCACAGCTTTGCGCGGCGTGATCGACAGCCCCGACATCCCCTTGAACGTGTCGCGAAGCTATCTGCAAATGGACAGAACAGTCAGACAGCTATCTTCCCACATCTCCAAAAAAGTGTCCGACAGCCTCTCGACGCTCTATCGAAATGAACGCGATCGCTTTATCTCCTGCTGGGAAGATGCCTCCTGGGTGGTGAAGCTTGGTATCTTGGAAGACGACAAATTCTACGACCGCGTGAAAGAGTTTCTGGTGTGGAAAAACACAGGGGAGCAATGGACAACCGTTGAGGAATACATCGAACGCAATCGGGACAAAATCCCTGAAAAAGTGATGTACAGCAACGATATGAAGCACGCGACCCACTTTTTGGAGATCTACCAACAGCAAGGGATCGAAGTGCTTTGCGCCAATAGCCCGATCGACCCTTACCTGATGCAGTTCCTCGAAACAAAACTCTCTCCCGTCGTGTTCCAGAGGATCGACGCGGGGATCAACGACCATCTCTTAGACAAAACGCGCGAGAAAACAGTCCTCGATGCCTCAGGAAAGACGGCCGCTACAGTACTTGCGGACTTTGTCCGTTCGAAACTCACCGACCACACCGTCACTGTCGAAGCAAAAAGCTTAGCATCCGATTCGATCCCAGGCTTTGTCGTAATCGATGAAAGTCAGCGGCGCATGCGCGACTACCTGATGCAAATGGATCCAAAAGAGGCGATGAACAAAATGGCGCAACTGAAGGCTCACACCTTCGTCGTCAACACGAACAACCCGATGATGCATGCAGTCGAAAAAATCGATGCGATCGATCCCAATTTAGCACAAGATATCGTCATGCAAGCGTACGAATTGTCCTTGCTTTCTCAACGGGAAATGGATCCAGCGACGCTCAACGACTTTGTGGCGCGAAATAACCGAGTCCTCGATAAGCTGACAAAACTAGCTTCCGAGAAATAGACATGGAAATTTTCAGACGGAGTCTTTGTTTCTTTCTAGCTGTTGTCAGTGTCTCGGTTTTTGCCGAGACAGCGCCAAAAGCACTCTTTCTCACATGGCAGCAACACCCCGAAAGCACGATCACCGTGTGTTGGGTGACTCCGGATAGGCAAGAGAGTGATGCCATTGCTTACTGCTGCCAAGAAAATGGGCGGTGGAGCGTCCAATCGGCCACGACGCGGAAGCTTCCCGGGAACAATCCCTATTTCATTCACACGGGGGAGATCACCCATCTTAACCCCAATTCTTCGTACCGCTTTCACATTGGGCAATACGAAAAAACGTACCGGTTTCATACCTTGCCTGCGACCTTGCAACAACCGATCAAATTTGTCGCGGGCGGTGACATGTACCACGACGATTTAAAAACGTTGCACATGACTAATCAACAAGCAGCACGGACAGCTCCCGATTTTGCCCTCGTCGGAGGGGATATCGCCTATGCATCGGGCTTAAGCAGAGGGTTTGGCAGTTTTTTCAATAAACTCACGGGTAAATCGCTATCGAATCCGGCACCACAAGAATTCGATAGATGGCTCGAGTGGCTGCAAGCGTGGAGCGAAGATATGGTCACCCCGCAAGGGGATTTGATTCCGCTCCTTCCTGTCTTGGGGAACCATGACACCATGGGAGACTTTGATCAGCAGCCCGCAAACGCACCTTTTTTCTACGCCCTATTTCCCATGCCAGGACCACAAGGGTACAACGTTTTAGACTTTGGCAATTACATGACGCTCGTTTTACTCGACAGTGGCCACACTCACCCGATCTGTGGACAACAGACCGAGTGGCTTGATCAGACGCTGCGCGCAAGAGAAGCCAGGCCCACCAAATTCGCTCTTTACCATGTGCCTGCCTATCCCTCCTACAGAGCCTATACCTATCCCTTCAGCACACAGGTCCGCCAGTGTTGGACGCCTCTCTTCGATCGGTATCACCTCACGATGGCTTTTGAAAATCACGACCACGACTACAAACGCACTCGTCCGCTTCGCGGAGGCGTTGTCGATCCCCAAGGCGTCCTGTATGTCGGTGACGGGGCATGGGGCGTTAAAAACCCACGTCAGCCGCGCAAAGATAAAAACCATTGGTATGTCGCAAAATCGGCTCCTGCTCGCCATTTTCTTTTGGTTGAAATCGGTCCAGAAGGAAGAACACTCACAGCGATTTCCAGTGACGGTGTTGTCTTTGACACACTAAAATTTTAGAGCCATTCCCGCTTTGAATTCTTCGAGGAGACTCGAAAGATTTTCGAGGGAGTTTACCCCACCCGCCCCGAAACTCATATCGGTTTTGATATGAGTGAGGGTCGGTGGGGTAAAATCACCGAAAAGATTTCAGAGGATCGTCGAAGAAACACAGCGGGAATGGCTCTTTTAGTAAAGGTCATTGCAAACTACCCCGACTTGCCATATAAGTGATTGGGGAGAAAATTATGCTTCACCAATTGAGTTATCTTTTATCGTTCTTCTTGAGTTATCTTTTATCGTTCTTCTTGCTCACCCTATCGTCAGCCCTGCCAATTAATGCTGAAGAGACGGGAACCTTAGTTGTTTCGTATGACACCGGCCCAAGAGGAGAGAGGCTCGATCGTGTCCGCTTCAACCTCATCAGCGACTTTGGGAACGAACAGATGTATCCCAAAGGAGAGGCATTTGTAGAGAACTCCGAAAAAACAAAAAGAATGGTCGCTGTCGAAAGTCTCGTTCCAGGAAAGTACGCTCTCCAATTTCTCATCCCAAATACAGATTCACTCTTTGAACCCATCCCTGAAAGGGATGTGGTGATCCTTCCAAACGAAATTACGCGCATAGACCAAACGATACACCCACGCTACGCCTCTCTCAAAGCAATGACGAAAGCACTTCCCGAAAATAAGCCCTTCAAGACCCCTCCGGCTTTGTCGCTCAGAGATAGAAATGGCAATCTCAGTGCAGCCTCCACAACAGGCAAATTGATCGCACATTATCTTTTACCCGATTTATACACTCTGATCTTTGAGCCTTTGCCGGGCTACGAGACCCCGCCCCCTCTCCATTTTACAGCTGAGCCTGGAAAGAGTTTAGGCGTCATGGTGGGAAGGTACACCTGGCAGGGAAACATTTCTTCTGATACCGATAAAGAAGTTGCCGATACAGTCATTGTGAGAAGGCCATCTAGCCCTTACGCAGAGCCGACCTTAATCGTCACCCAAGTCAATGGGCAATTGACGCTCACAACCAATATGCCGCAGGCGCATTGGACCGTGATCAAAAACAACAAGTCGATCTACACAGGAAAAGGGCCTGTTGTCAATTATCCTCTTCCCGAAGGGGATAACTACCGCATCCTAGCAGAAGAGCTCGAAGGATACAATGTCAGGGTCAATCCCCCCTATCCATTCAACCTCTATCCGGCCCAAACGATCCGAGTCGAGGTCGTTTATGAACGGGTATACGGATCGATCAGCGTCGAATCCCCATTCCCAGATGGAGAAACGGTTGTCATCACTCTATCCGAGAAAAACGGACCGCAAAAATCGTTCACTGTCAAAGCGCGAAACGGCAAGCTTTACTGGCTAAGCCCGCAACTGCCGACGGGAACCTACCACATTGCCTATCGGCTTCCTTCTGGATACGAATCCCCCCCAGCAGAGCAGATCTTCGTCAAGCAAGGGGAACGGAAAAAACTTACCCCTCACCTCTACCTTGCAGGCACTTTACGCATCGTAGCGAATATTCCTGATGCAACCTTCACATTAAAATCGACGAATGACAACCGCCAATGGAAAGGGGAAGGCACTGAATTTGCATTCAAGGGGTTGCCTACTGGCATTTATGTGCTGACAGCTAATTCAACAAACCCCGATTTCAATATTGCCCCGCCAGAATCCCGTTTTGCCTTTAATGCAAAAGAGAACAAAGTGATCAAGCTCGAATTTCAAATCGGCGGCAAACTGATCATCAGCACAAATGTCGACCGCGCCGGTGTTGTCATTCAGGAATTGAGTGGCTTGAAAAGAACGACCAAAGAGGAAATGAGCAACCGTCAAAAATCGTTTACGCTGCCAGCTGGCAAATATAAGGTGGCCCTCGCTCCTGTGGGGAGAGGGACGACAACCACTCAAATCGCTGCACAACCCGTCGAAGTCACGATCACGCCTCAAAGCGTGCAAAGCATCGATTTGCCTTTTAATGCCAACCAACCCAGCGAGTCCTCTGTTGCTCAGCCAGCCACAATCACCGTCTCTGCAAACATCCCTGCGGCTCAATTTACCCTTTCACGCCTGTCTGGAGAGACTTCCGAAATCGTCAGCACGCATTCTGGCAAAGAAAATCGCTTGCAGCTATCGCCTGGCCGGTACCAGCTTACCTTTTTTGACATCCCTAACTACAAGACGCCACAACCGCTGACCATCGATGCGACGAAAATCAAAGATGAGTCTGTTTTTGTCTCTTATACCGCTAATAGCGAAATGCTTTTTATTCCTGCAGGCAAAGCGATCGTCGGCAATGCGCTGACTCCTCAAGAGATTTCGCAACAAAATGGCGCCTTAGTGACCTTAGATGCCTTCTCAATCGCCTCTTTTGAAGTGACAAATGCACAATTTGCCGATTGGCTGAATGAAGCGATTGAAAAACAAACCATCTTTTACACCGACGAAGCCGATAACGTCGGTCAAATCGTCAATGCCAAAGGGAAGCTCCTTGCGAAAACATTCGAAGCAGATCCTTTTAGCCAAATCACCGTCAGGCGCCACTCTCAAGAGGCGATCTCATTTGCTCCCATGCCTGGAAAAGAACAATTTCCTGTGATCAACGTCTCTTGGTATGGTGCCACCGCATATTGCGCCGATCGCAATTGCCGCTTACCTACAGAAGCAGAATGGGAAAAAGCTGCTGGGATGGAAGTTGAGAGTTCAGGCAGTTCCCTTAAAAAGTATGCGTATGGATTTGGACGAGACGAGATCGATCCCACATGGGCCAACTACAAAGCAGACGATCGCCCCATCAACTATTTTCAAGTCTTGACGACCCCGATTGGCTTCTACAACGGCATCAATTTGCTCCCCTTGACAACACACGCTCGGCAACAGCAAATAACGCACTTGGCAAAAAGCCCTTATGGCGCCTACGACATGAGTGGGAATGTGTGGGAATGGGTCTCTGATTGGTTTGACGACCAATACATACAAAACATCTCACAAACAAACCCAACAGGCCCCTCTTCAGGGACATACAAAGTCGTCAAAGGTGGATGCTACGATAGCCTCGCATCAGGAGTGCGTGTGTCCGAACGGATGGGTTTGTCTCCTGAGCATACCGATGCCTACACAGGTTTTCGCGTAGCAAAAGACGAAACCCCCAATCGAGGAATGATACAATGATAAACCTTGCTCTAGGTTTGACCCTACTTCTCAGCGCCTTTTCTTTCGCTGCAGAAGAACCTCCAACAATCCTCGTCAGCTTGGCTCCCTACAAATTTTTTGTCGAAAGAATTGCAAATGGCACGGTGTCTGTCTTATTAATGGTTCCGGTAGGTGCTAGCGCCCACACGTACGAACCAACACCTAAACAAATGGTCCGGGCCAGCACCGGGAACATCTGGTTCACCATCGGCGAGAGTTTTGAAGCCAAAGCAGTTCCCGCCATCCGGTCGCATAACCCGCAGCTGCAAACCGTTGACTTGCGCCAAGGCGTCGATTTGATCATTTCGGATCCACAATCAGGTCAATGCTGCTGCAACACCCACTGCCAAGACCCCCATATTTGGTTGAGTGCGCGCCAAGCGAAAACCCAGGTCAAAACGATTGCGGATGCGCTTAAACAACGCTATCCAACGCATGCGGCTTTGTATGAAAAAAATCTGGAAGCTCTGCAAAAGGAGCTCGCTACTTTAGACACCACGATCACACAAGAACTCGTGCATCTGAACAATCGCACCATCCTTGTCTCTCATCCCTCCTATGCCTACTTTTGCCGCGACTACAATCTCAAACAACTATCGATTGAATTTGAAGGGAAAGACCCCACACCGCGCCAACTGACACAGCTTCTCAATCAAGCTAGGCAAGAACATATCCGCAAGATTTTTGTACAACCGCAATACAGTAGAAAAGGCGCCAACATGTTTGCCAAAGAACTCGATGCCACTGTGATTGTGTTAGACCCTTATTCAGAGGAGTATTTTGATTCAATGCATAAAATCGCTCACGCAATTGCAGATTAATTATGAAAGAAGCAATCAAATTCGATCATGTCAATTTTGCCTACCAGGAAGCACCCATCATCGCTGATGCTTCGTTCACGGTTGTTCCGGGGGAGTTTGTTGGCATTATCGGGCCAAATGGCGGGGGCAAAACCACGCTCCTTCGTCTGATCATGGGATTTCTCGCCCCCAGCTCTGGATTGATTCAGGTGTACGGTGCAACGCCCTCGCATGCCCAAAAGCACTTAGGATACGTTCCACAAACGATTCGCTTCGATAAGCAGTTCCCTATTTCAGTCCTTGAGCTCGTTTTGGGAGGACTTCTCTCCCGTCTACCTTGGTACGGTTTTTTCTCAAAGCAAGATGTGGAAAAAGCGAGACAGTCGCTTGAGACAGTTGGTCTAGCCGATATGGAAAAACGCCCATTTGGGACCCTCTCCGGCGGACAAGCGCAACGCGCTCTCATCGCACGTGCTTTAGTCGGAGATCCTGAGCTTTTGCTGTTAGACGAACCCACAGCTAATGTCGATACACGCGTCGAGATGGAAGTCTATGAGCTTCTTAAAAGATTACAAGGGAAAATGACGATCCTGATGGTCACTCACAATCTCAATGCAGCCATCGGACTCGTCGAACGGGTGCTTTGCGTGCAAAAGCAAATAACCATTCTATCTCCTAAGCAAGTGTGCGAGCATTTTACGCTGGGCCTCTACCATGCTCCATTAATCAAATTACCCTCGTCGGGAGCCAAGCCATGATCGACTCTTTCGTTACCGCACTCCAAACCAATTCTTTACTCCTTTCCGCTCTAATTGGTGGGCTGGCTTCTTCGCTTGTAAGCGGAATCATCGGCTCCTACGTCGTCGTCAAGCGGATCGTCTTTATCAGCGGCAGCATCGCTCACTCCGTCTTAAGTGGCATCGGCCTTTCCTTATGGCTAGAAAGAGCTAAAGGGATCGAATGGATCACTCCTTTGCAAGGCGCCTTAATTGCAGGTGTCTTGTCAGCTCTCTTGATCGGGTGGATCCATCTCCACTACAAGCAACGGGAAGATTCTGTCATTGCAGCCCTCTGGTCGATCGGCATGGCCACCGGTATTCTTTTTATTTCGCAAACACCCGGATTCAATGTCGAACTCACAAACTTTTTAGTGGGTAATATCTTGTGGGTCACTCCCGATGACTTATCGCTCCTCTACTGGCTGGACGGAGTGATCTTGGTTACAGTCGTGTGCCTGCATAAGCGCTTTTTAGCCATTTGCTTCGACGAAGAGCAAGCCAGGCTCCAAGGGCTCCACGTCGACGCCTTGTATCTGCTCTTGCTCGTCCTCATCTCAGTCTCGATCGTCCTCTTGATTCAAGTCGTGGGGATTATCTTAGTGATGACGATGTTGACAATCCCCCCCTCGATCGCAAATATCTTTACAGCGCGCCTTTCATACATGATGGGAATTGCTGTTGCCATTAGCTGTGCCTTGTGCATCAGCGGCATGGCAATCGCCTACCACTTCGACTGGCCAGGTGGAGCGACTATCGCCCTCACAGCAGGACTACTTTATATCGTGTCCCTGTGCAATTCCGTCTGGAAGTTCAACAAATAGCGTCGATTTTCGATGCGGCCTTGTACAAATCTCTGTCAGCTGAGCTTCGGCCATCGCATGCACTTCAAACCGCGTTTCCAAAGACTCTAAAAGTAGCTGCTGCATCTGAGCAAAAGATGGAAAATGTTCGGATAGCCGGCACAAAAAGGCGTCGTGAGGGCGGTTTTGCCGATAGGCAGGCCTTTTTTGCGGCATGAGTAGATAGCGCATATTTGCTGGATCGTAATCCCATAAAAAAGAGGTGTGGTGTAACCA
>JABDCX010000018.1:1365-2778 GCA_013287915.1 Chlamydiota bacterium | reverse complement strand
TTTGTCAGGTATTGCGCATTGCCTCCACATTTGCGCTGCCCAATCACATAATCGTTTTCGATGAGCTGGAGATTAAGCGCGGGAAACGCTTGCCGGTAGATCTCCGCCGACCACCCGTGAATCGCAACAGGACACCCTTTTACTCCAACATCTTCGCTGTTCATGATCCAGGTCACAAACCACGTCGATGGATCGACAAATACCGTGCCTCCTCCGCTAAACCGCTTGATGATAGGGACAGGAGCGCTTTCCCACACTTCCCGGTCGATCAACCGATCCGCTTGGCCGGATATCCCCATCACAATGGCGGGCGGCGTTCCACGATTCACAAGGCAAATGTTGCGCTGGTCAGTTCTAAGGAGAGCCTCTTCGATGGAGAGCTGCTGATGCACCGAGGTTTGGAGAAAGGTCAGGTGGAGGGAGGGTTTAGGCATGATCCTCTGCTCTTGAGTGCTACCATTAACACAGAGATATCTGCTGGAGAAACGCCAGAGATGCGGGAGGCTTGTCCTAAATTGCGAGGCTGGTGTTTCATCAGTTTTTGCTTTGCTTCATTGCGCAGTCCGAGAGTTGCTGCATAATCAAAATTTTCGGAAATCAAGATGTTCTCGACGTGCGACAATTTTGCAATTTCTCCTTGCTGCCTATCAATATAGCCCGCGTACTTCGCTGTCAATTCGATTTGAAAATTGGTCTCTTCCCCAAAGTCGCTTAGACTCTCTGGATATTCCTTCAATAAACTTGCGTAGGTATTTTCTGAGCGGCACAAGAGCTGCATCATCGAATACCCTTTGCCATTGAGTTGCTTGAAGATTTTTTCGAGCCGTTGCGTCTCTTCGGCAATGACCGCTTCTTTCTTCTCAACGCGGGCCATTTGTTCGCGGTTAATCAAGCCTAAGTCATATCCATAGCGCCTTAAGCGCAAATCGGCATTGTCTTGTCGGAGCAAAAGGCGATGCTCAGCACGGCTTGTGAACATCCGGTAAGGTTCATCCAATCCTTTCGTTACGAGATCATCGATCATCACGCCGATGTATGCTTCAGAGCGCTTTAAAATAAGCGGGGGCTTATTCAAAACGCGACAAGCGGCGTTGATCCCCGCTAACAACCCTTGCCCTGCAGCCTCTTCATACCCAGAAGTGCCATTGATTTGACCGGCAAAAAAGAGTCCTTCGACCGTACGGCACTCAAGGGAATGGGACATCTGACCGCTCACGACATAGTCGTATTCGATCGCATACGCCGGGCGCATGATCTCAGCGTTCCGGAGGGCTGGGATTGAATGGAGCATCTGCATTTGCACATCGAAAGGCAGCGAGGAGGAGATCCCGTTGACATACACCTCTTCGGTTGTCAACCCTTCCGGTTCTAAAAACAGCTGGTGCCTTTCTTTATCGGCAAAGCGAACCACTT
>JABDCX010000018.1:0-1355 GCA_013287915.1 Chlamydiota bacterium | reverse complement strand
TTCGATCGACGGGCAATAACGCGTTCCGATCCCTGTGATCTTTCCAGAATACATAGGAGAGCGGTGCAAATTAGCCAAGATGATCGCCTTGGTCTCTGGCGTGGTGTACGTAATGTGGCAAGAAACTTGAGGAAGGCGCGACATCTCCGTTTCGTCGTAAGAGAAGCGGATTCCAGGGTCACCTGGTTGCTCTTCAGTCAAAGAATAGTCGATCGAACGGCGGTTGATCCGCGGGGGCGTTCCCGTTTTTAAGCGGCCAAGCTTTAATCCAAGTTGCTCTAGGCTACTGGAAAGACCAACTGAGGGTTGATCTCCCGCACGTCCGCCAGAATAGTGTGTCGTGCCGATGTGGAGAAGTCCGCGCAAAAATGTTCCCGAAGTGATCACAACGGTTTGACTCCGATACGCGATCCCTTCTTTGGTCACGACGCCGACGACTTTGCCTCCCTCGACCAGCAGATCTTCGATCGTACCTTGCTTCACTTCGAGGTTTGGGGTTTTCTCTAGCCGATGCTTCATCGCATATTGGTACGCGACTTTGTCCGCTTGTGCACGAGGAGCCCAAACAGCTGGCCCTTTTGTGGCATTGAGCATGCGGAATTGGATCCCGGTAGCATCGATCACCTTCCCCATCTCTCCGCCCAACGCGTCGATCTCTCGGACCATTTGCCCTTTGGCAACGCCGCCGACCGCTGGGTTGCAGCTCATCTTGCCAATGGTATCTAACGTCATTGTCAACATGAGGGTGCGAGCACCCATGCGGGCAGAAGCCATCGCGGCTTCACACCCCGCGTGCCCAGCACCAATTACAATCACTTCGTACGGAACTGGATATTGCCACATAAAGGTAACTTAAGCTTAGAAAACCCTCAACTACGAGGTCTTGTGACGATCGCGACGGCTTCTCTTCTTGCGCTTGTGCTTCGCAATCTTAAAGCGTCGCTTTTTCTTTACTGATGACATGGTCACTCCCTATTGATTTGGAATAAGGGAGAGCATACACCATCAGGAAGAATAAGTAAATCTCAAATAAGTTATACAGGTGAGAATTGATCAACCCGCCGCTCACGTGCTCCCTCGGGGTCAAAATCGCGCCGCATCGGGGCGTAATTGGCAAATTGAACGATCTCCTTGCGGTAGGTGAGGTTCACGCTTCCCACTCCGCCATGCCTGTTTTTAGCGATGATCAACTCTGCCATCCCAGGTTTGTCGTTCGGGTCGTAATACTCACGCCGGAGGAGGAACATGACGAGATCGCTGTCTTGCTCGATGCTGCCGCTCTCTCTCAAATCGCTCATCATCGGGCGATGTCCTTGCCGCTCTTCCACCTTGCGAGAGAGCTGCGACAAGCATAA
>JABDCX010000017.1:22561-40208 GCA_013287915.1 Chlamydiota bacterium | reverse complement strand
TTCGTAATTGTGTAGAGGCTAGGGCGTCCGGCTGTTTCGAGCCGGCCCGTCACCTCGATGAGGCCGCGATCGAGGAGGGATTGAATGACTCCAGAACTGTCGACACCCCTGATGGCTTCGATCTGTTGCCGCGTAATGGGGTGTTTGTAGGCAATCACGGCAAGCACTTCAGTCGCCGCTTGCGACAGTTTATCTTCTCTCTGTTTGCCGTGTAGCTGTGAGAGAAAGTCGCTGTATTCTTCGCAGGTCTTGAGCATGTACCCTTGAGCAATCTCCTCCAACCGGAAGGCGCGCTGCTGCGATAAGTACTCTTGCTGCAGCTCCGCAATGAGATCGCGGAGTTGACGCGGTTTTAACACGTGAAACGTGTCCGTAATGGCATGGATTTTTGTAAATGGGATGGGCGCATTGCTTGAGAAAAGGAGCGCTTCGACGATCCGTTTGATGTGTTGCCGGATGAACCGCTCTTGCTGGAATTGCTGCTGAGAGCGGTTGAAAGCGCTTTGAAACCCGGGGAGTTCGAGTTGCGATGGCTTTTTAGGAATTGTTTCGTTTTCTGTTAGGTTGATTTCTTTGCTCATAGCGTTTGATAAAAAATTGTTCATTCTCACAACATACCACAAGTTTCCCAGTTTTGATGAGTTCTAGTAAAGCGAGAAATATCACGATCAGTTCTTCGCGGCACAGGCCCGCATGGAAGATGGCGTGGAACTCTTGTGAAGGCTCCTTTTCGAGGAGTGTCAGCAGGGCGTGGATCTTGTCTGAGACTTTCCACTCCTCTTCTTGGGGTAGGTGTAAGCTGGGTTTTGCTTTTGAAAGAATCTGTTGGAAAAGGCGCGCGAGATCTTCAAGGGAAAGGTGTTCGATTCCGTTTGTCGTTTCTGGAAGAGGCTCGGCGATTTCAATGCCTCGGGGATAGATACCAGACTGTTGTTGTTCGATGGTAGTGAGTTTTTGAGCGGCTTGTTTGAGTTGGTAGTAATCGATCAGGTAGTGGAGGATCGTTGCCGGGTCATCATTGATCAGCTGCTCTTCGCTCAACTCTTGTTGCGGCTTTGGAAGCAATTTCAAGCTTTTAAACCAGATTAGCGTCGCTGCTAAGGAGATGAAGTCAGCTCCCTTCTGGATCGCATCTTCCGTTTCGCTTTTGTTTAGCGCATGGCGGAATTGTTGGGGAATCAGCTTAAGGGGGAGATTTAAAATGTCCAGTTCTTCGCGAGACACGAGCTGCCACAATAAATCTAATGGACCTTTAAAATCGCCAATTGAAAACATACTTGTCTTTATCTTCTAGAAAAGGGTACACATGACATTATACTCAAAATGTCATTCGGAGTCACTATGTTCTTAGGGCGTTTTCTTGGCTGTGCACTATGCCTGTGCGTCGCTGTCTATGGCAATGACCACTCTCCTTTAAAAATTGACCAGATTCAAGAAATCATGCAACAAATTTTTAGTCAGCACGTCAGCAAAAAGGAGATCAGCACTGAGATCATTGAAGATTCTTTTATGGTCTACATCGACCAGTTTGATCCAGACCGGATCTATTTATTGCAAGAAGAGGTCAATCCTTTTTTGAAAATGAGTCATGGGGAGCTGACTGAGGCTGTTCATGAATATAAAAAAGACGATTTTTCTGACTACCATAACTTGGATCAACTGTTTCAAAAGAGCATTTTGCGTTCACGTGCGATCCGGGAAAAATTAGAGCAAAATCGCACTGCCCTTTTTGCCAAGAAGCCTGCAAACGCCTCTGATCAAGATCCCGATTGGAACGATCCCGATTTGAAAAGGGACTTTTCCAAAACCGAAGAAGAGCTAGCACAGCGCGTTGAGGAAGCGGTATTGGAATTTATCTCCGCTGAACGGCGCCGTTACGGAAAAGAGTATGTCGATTCAAGGGAGGCACAGACCCTTAAACTACTTGAAAAAGAGGTGCGCAGCAAAGAAGACCAGTATCTCTATGTCAAAGGAGACGGCTCTCCGATGAGTGCTCAAGAAAAGGAAAATTTATTTAGTCTGCATGTGTTGAAATCGCTGGCCAATAGCCTCGATGCCCACACAACAGTGATGGATCCCAAAGAGGCGTACGAGATGCGCGTCCGTTTAGAGCAGGAGATCCAAGGGATTGGGGTGCTGATTGTGCAGGGGAAAAAGGGGGATCTCATCATTGCAGAGGTGCTTCCTGGAGGGCCTGCAGCTAAGAGCGGCCTTGTACAGACCGACGACCGCTTGATCGAAGTAAATGGGGAATCTGTCGTTCACGAAAGTTCTGAAAAAGCGATGCAGCTCATCCGAGGAAAAAAGGGAACAAAAGTCGCTCTCACCCTACTCAGAAACAATGATGGAGGGGAAAAACAAATCAGTGTCGAGCTTGTAAGAGAGGACATTCCCATTAACGCAGATCGCGTGCAGGTGGCTTTGGAGAAGTTTGGAACAGGTGTGATCGGGCGGATCAAGCTCGATTCGTTTTATCAAAGCGATGCTGGTTATACGAGTGAAACCGATGTCCGAGATGCGATTAAAGAACTCGATAAGCAAGGGAATTTGCGTGGGTTGATTCTCGATTTGAGGGAGAATAGCGGAGGCTTTTTATCTCAAGCTGTGAAGGTCGCTGGCCTTTTTATCACCAATGGGGTGATTGTGATTTCCAAATACTTCAATGGCGACGAACACTTTTATCGCGATATGGACGGCAAAAAGGCGTACAGTGGACCGTTGATCATACTGACGTCGAAAGCAACAGCTTCTGCCGCGGAAATTGTCGCGCAAGCGTTGCAAGATTACGGCGTAGCCCTGATCGTGGGGGATGAGCAAACGTATGGGAAAGGGACGATTCAAAGTCAAACAGTGACGGGGGATGAGGGTGATGGGTCGACCTATTTTAAAGTCACTGTCGGGCAATATTACACCGTTTCGGGGAAGACTCCGCAACTTCACGGAGTCAAAGCGGATGTTGTCGTTCCCAGCATGTTTTTCCACGAGACCTTGGGAGAAGAACATCTCGATTTTCCATTGGCAGCCAACAGCATTCCAAGTGCTTTTAACGATAAATTGACCGATGTCTCTCCCGATTTAAAATCCTGGTACATGCACTATTACATCCCGACTTTGCAGAATCAGAAGATCATTTCAAAGGATCTCATCGAAACCCTGCAGAAAAATAGTGCCCAGCGCATTGCACAAAATAAGCGGTATCAAGACTTTATTAAAGGCAAACCCGTGCCTTTTGACGACCCTAGAAAGCCATCGGATATTTCCTCTTTGCCAGGCGATCTCCAAGCCGACGAAGCGATGAACGTCCTAAAAGACTTCATCGTCCTCGAGGGGAAAGAACACGGCAACTAATCTCCGGTGCTGAGACCTGAGGGGTCGAGGTTTGATATCCTTCAGCTGCTGAGGCCCGAAGGGCCAGTATAATACAGCCCAGGTCGGAGTGAGCGCTAGCGAACGAAGGCCTGGGTAAACACGCACCCAAGTGACGAGCCCTGTAAGGGCGGTATATCACCCCGTCAATATCAATTTAATCTCGCCATGTATGGAATAAAGGTTGCACGAAATCGCCTCTGTCGAGTATCTTCGTCTTCTCGTTTGGTTCTACGCACTTTTAAGGCCAGATAGCTCAGTCGGTAGAGCAGAGGACTGAAAATCCTTGTGTCGCTGGTTCGATTCCAGTTCTGGCCAAATTTCAATTGGACTGAAAGAAAGCCAAAGTCTTGGCTTTCGCCTGGAATCGAAGTGAAGCCCCTAGGGGCGAACCGGCGGGAAACCCGGATTCCAGTTCTGGCCAAATTTTAATTGGACTGAAAGAAAGCCAAAGTCTTGGCTTTCGTCTAATCGCTATCTTACTTGATGGTCTGTTTTTTCTCTTGTTTTAGGCGAATAAATTTCCTCAAGAAGCTCGATGATTTTATTGATATTAGTGTTTTTAAGTCCCAAACTTTTGCAATCGATAGATGAATCATTTTTGATGCTTGTAAGAAAGGAATGGAAATCCATTTGAATCGATGAGGGCAAATCGATTCGTTCATTGGGTGATAGCAATTGATGCAGGCGAATCACATCATTTCTGTGTTTGCGGATGTCTCGATCATCGATTCTTTCGCCACTCATTTTTCGATTCATTAGGTCGATGTAGGCTCGCGCTTTAATTGGGATCAGATGTGAAGCATTTAATAGCGTCAAACCATTTATCTTCACTTTACCAGAATGGATGAAATGGTAGTAATCTTCGTCGAGCAAAATTGCTGAAAGGCTGGCGATGGTTTCATCCATAGGAATAGGCGTGAGGTGTCCTTTCTTAGATAACTTGACGCCATCGGGGACTCGCGAAAAGAGCTCAAGCATGGCAGGATAATCGGCCTTGCTTGGCGATGAGAAACGATAGAAAATTTGTTTTGAAGTGCTTTGCTGCTTGTTTTCATATCCGCCATCTTCCACAAATTGCCAAAACGCTCTGACAAAATCTTCGTGAAGCGCCTCTACATATAAAACGATGTCCAAATCTTTTGTAGCACGAAAGTCAAGACCCGCTTCCTGCATGATTACAGTACAGGCTGTACCTCCAATAAGGACGTATTGGTTTGTATGAGAAGAAAAATGTTGTTTAAAGCGTTCAAGGCCGATTACCATTCCATTTTCTCCATCATTTTCTCGAGAGCAGCCTCAATCCTTTCGTTTTGGTTGATCTCTAAACTCAGATACAATGAGAATGGATCAACGCAGCCATTTTTTGCAAAAAGTTCGGGGTTATAATTCCAAATCTCCAACTCCAATGAAGCCTCGTCAGGCGTTGGGAGTTCCTCAACGTTTGATTGCTTGAATTCCTCCCACTGTTTTATCCCAATAGCGAAGACAGGCAGGGGGGGCGGAGTTAGCTGAGAAACATGGGAAAGAGCGCTTAGCCCTGCCGCTATTTTGAACGGAGCCGTCTTTAACCACATCCGCTTTCTGATAGGACTTCGTACTAGGTGTTTTATTTCTTCCCATAGAGCTTTCTTATTCGAAAAGGTCCAATAACGCTCACGCCCTGATTGATGAAATTCTCCCACTTCCGCCATGTGTAGCTCATGAAAAGCTCGAGTCATTGTCATGACCGTATAACCTAGCTTCTCTGCAAGTAAAGAGGGAGTTAACCTCTCATTGGTTTTGCATAGTAGTGCATAGAGGATTACTGCTTGTGTGCTTGGAGTAAAGGCTTCCCTTGTTTTGGCGTGGATTTTCTTGAAATATTCCCTGAAGTCAATTCCTACGTGAGGCAAATACATCTGATTGCCTGGAACAATAAATGGAACATGCTGTTCGATTAGACGTTTGCGATTATAAGACGAGATGACCGGCTGGACATAAATGATTGCACCTTCCCAGTGTTTTTGGATTTGTTCAGAATGTTTTCTAATGGTGCCAGGGGACGTATCCGCAGGTTCTTTAGGCGAGATCAATAGGCAATGCACGCCAAGGAGTTTAGCTTCGAAAAAATAATAGGCATCGATCAAAAAAATAGGCAGATGGCCTTTGTTTTTCCATGTCGAAACTTCTATTTTGGTCCTTAGAGTCTCGTCTAAGTATTGTTTTAGACTTTTGATTAACTCGTTCATAACGCCTCAATAACCTATATCTGCACATTAACATATATCATGTTATTGTGCAAAACAATGTTTCATTGTCCTCAAAGCGGAAAGCAATCAGGTTATTTTTGACTGCACTAAGACTAGCCAAACAACTGCTCTTTTACAGCCCCGGGGACACTGGGGTTGATGCTCTGTAACTGTCGTAAAGAACTTCTTGATTTTTTTTAAACCTATCGCTTACCATGCCCTTGTCATTTTTGGTTGTAAATATGAATTTAACAGGAATTTCTCCAGTTGTTTTTGATGTTAAAATATTGAATGATGATGGGAGTAAATTAGCTCATTTAATTCCTTATTGCAATGAACATCAACAAAGAGGTGAAAAGCTACAGCAGGCCTGCTATTTGGAAAATCCATCAGCATTTCTTACCACACCTGTATCACAAGTGTTTTTTACCAGCATGATGGAGTTAGTAAAAATTCAAAATATTATTAAAGATCGAATTATAGACATTCACTATAAAATGGGTCTGGCTGACAAATATAAAATTGTTGTTGCCTTTGATGCACATCAATTACCACAAGCAATCGGTATCTTTCGCTTGGATCGAGAAGCAATTGATGGAAGAAAATGTATCGAGCTTTATTCGATTATCACAGCGATTTGGAATATTAATCACCCGCAACATGACAATCATCCTAACCGCGTCAAAGGAGCTGGTTCATCGATTATTGAATTCTGTAAAAAATTTGCTAAAGAGAACCGGGCTGAATACATTTATCTTGAAGCTGCATTAACAGCCGAATCTTTCTATAAGAAACACGGTTTTTCTCGATTGAGCTCTGGATCTGTTGAAGGTCAGGGAAACGAGGCGACGGCAAGACAACCTATGATCTTTGATTTAGAAAAAGTTTAAGTATGTTATGACGATTTTTACTGTTCTTGTTTTGGTTTGTCACTACTGCTTCTCCCGTTTCCGAAAGAAGGAGACGGTGTTCCGTTCGCACAGGCAAGAGCGATCATCCATCCGACTGTGACTGCAAATACACCCTTTGCCACGTCTTTTGGCGCACTTTTAAGAAGTTTCATCGTTTCAGGTTCTACTCCTTGACTTTTCAAAATGACATGCCGAATGCCAATAGCAATAAGACCGACAGCTGCCAATCCTAAAAATGCCCACCCAGCTGGCGTAGCTGCCGCAGCGCCTAATGCTAAGGCTACTACCGCACCGCCTAAGAAGATACCGGCAGTTACAAAGATAGCTTGAATTTTACCTTTACCCCATTTTGATGTCAGCTGAGTCTCCTCTTTCGCTGTTTCCAAAGCTGTTGGAGTTGCTGTAGCCTTGGTATTTGTTGTGTAAGCTGCCGTAGCATTGCCATAAGCTTTAAAAGGAGATTGTTGTTGATATTGTGGATTCGATTGAAGCGGATTGCCACCATAATAATTTGGCAGACCATAATTTGGGATCTGGGCATGGGCTGTGTAAGCAGATGAATTTGGTGGATTATAACTTTGCCACTGAGAATGTTGTGGCTGGCTTTGAATCTGTGGCTGTTGATAATATTGTTGATGTCCACCTAATGGAGGATTAAAACCTGGTGGTTGATACATACCTTAACCTCCTTGTAGGGAGCTTTGCAACCGTTCTAGGGACTGGTTGACGAGTTCGAAAGATTTCGAAGTTTGTTGGTTATTTTCAATCAATTGTGTTTTCGTTTGTTGGAGGATCTCTACAGCTCTTTGCAGTTGGTTGGTCAGGGTGTAGAAGTCTGCAGCAAAAAGGGCTATGTATGAATCGTGGGGCATGGATGTTGTGGCAATATAGAAAATTTGATCGACGACATCCCAATGCTGCTGCTCCTGTTCGCTTATTGCCCATCCAACCCAGGCTCCGCTATAAATAAAATTGAGCTGGAGGATGAAGCGGAACATGCGGCCGGCCTCTTGAAATTCCTGTTTGAGTAGCTTGCGCTTCGCAATTTCTTCCATGAACTCACAATCTTCAACGGGGATGGGTGCGGCCTCTTTCTTTTCTGCGAAAGTTTTGAGCTGTAGTGCCATATTATCAAAGATTTGATCCAAGCGCATTTTTTCTTCGGGTGAACATTCATTGATGAATGCCTGGGTCGCAATTGTGATATCCTGACTGATGAGATCCATGATCTCTTTGGCTCGTTGTTTTTTTTCGCGTATTTGCGTTTTTGCTGATTTTAGCGGGGAGGGGTTGATTGGGCCTAAAGACTCGACAATTGAATCTTCTTGAAATTTCATTTCTTCTTCAAATTCTTTCCAGATAGATTTATTTTCAATTAATTCATCTAATTTTTGTTTAGTCATATAAACCCTACTTGTGAGCTTGAGCTATAGTTAATTATATAATAAAAACTTTAATCTGTCAAAAAGACCGGTAAAAGAGCCCTGCACTTCTTAGACTAGCCAAACAGCTGCTCTTTTACAGCCTCTTGGAGGAGTTGGAGGGGTGTGGCGAGGAGGGCTTCTTTGCAAAAACCGCTCACCGTATCAGTCGCCCTTAAAAGACCGTCGATATCCAGGTCCTTCAGGATGGTTTCCCGATAGGGGTTTTCTTCTGGGAGTTCGGCTGCGAGTTGAGCGCGCTTCATGACGATTTCAGTACTCGCTAAAGCGTGGAGGAGAGTTCCCCCCTTTGGAATGAAGAAATCGAGGCCGACGCGTAGTACAGAGATTGAATTTCCATACCGATAGAGATCTTCAATTTCATTGATATACTGGACATTGGCATCGGCGATTTTGATTTTTGCTTCAATATTTTCTAGGAGCGCGTTTAGCTTTTTGTTCAGCGCTCTCGTTTTTGCTTTGATCCGATTTTTGTTTGTGAGCTTTTTGATTTCTTCTTTTTGTGCAGCGGATTCGGCGAGGAGGGAATCGCGAAAGGCAAGGTAGATTTTTTGTTCGCAAAGAACTGCTTCCCGCATGTTAAGCCACGAAGCCTGCACTTCCCAAGGCATGAGTGAAGAGAGGATGGCCTGTTTCGACAGATGGGCAAAATGGATGATCTGGTTGCGCAAGACGCCGATGGCGAGAGAGGAAGCGGCGGATTGCAGAAGGGGGCTGAGCGTTTCCCAAGTCTTCTGTTTCGTAATATTTATCGTCGTGTTATTACTAGATAATATATTCATGATACATACTATTATAATACATTATAATTAATATTTTATTAACTTTATTTAAATATTGTGTTAATGTGAATGCAGGCCTAGGAACCTATCCAAGTTAAATTTTTCGTCGCTTTTTGGGATTATTTTGGCCGCTTTTCGATCAAAATTCCGGGGGCTATATACACTTGTCGATATTGCCCCCGGAATTTTGATCGAAAATCGGCTCAAAAGAACCCGAAAATCGACTGAAACTTTTTACTTGGATAGGTTCAGGAAGGCGGGGGTGTTTTTTTGGTTGATTTCTATTGGCAATCTCAGGTATCTTCTACCTTTCGACTAATTTAAAGGGATTTGAGGAGAGAGAACATGTACGCGATTATTCTAGTAGGCGGCAAGCAGCACAAAGTCTCTAAAGGGGATTTTGTCGATGTCGATACGTTTTTTGAAGGGGATGCTGGGACGGAATTGACTTTTCCAGCGCTCTTAGTAAGTAAAGAAGGGAAATGCCAGATCGGTGCTCCCACTGTACCTGGTTGCAAAGTTCACGCTAAACTCGTGGATATCGTAGCAGGGCCTAAGGTGACATCTGTGAAATATATCCCAGGCAACCACCGCAAGAAGATTGGCCATCGCCAACACTATTCACGCATTGAGATCACAAGTATTCATTAAGAGTTTTAAGGAAGGTTATCATGGCACATAAGAAAGGACAAGGCTCGACGCGAAACGGACGCGATTCCCACTCCAAGCGTTTGGGCGTGAAGGTTGGTTCTGGAGAGATGGTGACAGCTGGCAGCATTTTGGTGAGACAGCGCGGAACAAAATGGCATCCTGCTAAAAATGTCGCGCGTGGCAGCGATGACACGCTGTATGCATTAGCGGATGGGATTGTAGCGTTCCGCAAAAGCAACCGCACTTACGTATCTGTTGAAGCCGCTGTTTAATCTGATCTAATTAAGCGCCATCGCAGGTTTGCAATGGCGCATTTTTTTTTCTTTTTCCCCAATCGTATTATTTTATGTTTGTCGATCGTGTAAATTTAAAGCTCGTCGCTGGAAAGGGTGGCAATGGTGTTGTTGCATGGCACCGTGCGCGCTATATTCCGAAAGGGGGCCCCTCTGGAGGAAATGGGGGCAAAGGGGGCTCTATCACGTTACAAGCGGATGCCCAAGTCTTTTCCCTTGAGTGGTACCGCAATCGCCGCATTCTCAAGGCGCAAGATGGGGGAGCTGGCGGCTCAAACAATTGCCAAGGGAAGAACGGAACGGATCTGGTCTTAAAAGTACCCTGCGGCACGCTTGTTAAAAATCTTGCTTCTGGCGAGGTCCTGCACGATCTCACAGAGGATGGGCAAACATGGACGATTTGCAAAGGGGGGCGCGGTGGCCGAGGCAACGACAGCTTTAAGACGCCGACCAACCGGGCACCCAATTTTTGTACCGAAGGGACGGAAGGGGAAGAAACAGAAGTTGAACTCGAGCTGAAACTGATCGCGGATGTGGGCCTCGTCGGGTTTCCCAATGCGGGCAAATCGACGATTATCCATGTTCTTGCCAATGTGAAAGTGAAGATTGCACCTTACCCATTTACGACCTTGCGGCCAAATATCGGCTTTTTAAGGCGTCCAGACCAGTCCCGCATTTACATCGCTGACATTCCTGGGATTATCGAAGGGGCCCATCGCAACCGCGGCTTAGGGATCGAATTTTTGCGCCATATCGAAAGAACGCGCTTGCTCCTTTTTGTGTTGGATGCCTCTGGCATCGATGGGAGAAATCCGACAGACGATTATCGCGTCTTGCAAGCAGAGCTCAAAGCATACAATCCAGCCCTTCTCAAACTCCCCTTCTTAGTCGTTCTCAACAAAATCGATGCAGAAGATGCCAAGGAGAATTGCCGCGCCTTTAAAAATGCGTTTAAGAAAATCAAACGCTCTTTGATTATTGAAGTGTCAGCTCTTTGCGGAACCGGAATGGATGCCTTGGAAGAAGCGATCTCAGCGCATCTTCACGAGGCCGCACGGCCTGCTTGATAATCTACAAGGAATTTTGCAACATATTCCATCGTCTCCGGCTGGTATAAGCAGCTTAAGTGCATGCCAGGGACGCTGTGGCAATCGGGCCCTCTTCGCACCATCATGACCTCTTGAGGCGCATTCCAATCCTCTTGTCCGACGATTTGAACGAGCGGTAGATCAGGCTTTTGCTGAATCTTTGAATGGACTTCCCTTACGATTTTTCTGATGATCACCTCTTTGCAGTCATCATCTATGATTGAATTTAAACGACTTCCAATGGCGCAGGTTGCGCGAATCGAGGGAACTGTGCTCGGATCCGAGGAATCGACGAATTGCAGCTTCGCTGCCAAAATGCCTCCGCTCGAGTGACCAATCATTAAGACGCCGTCAAAAATTCCTCCTTTGCTTTGGATGAGAGATTTGATTTTCTCAATCGCTGCTTCGAGCAAGGCAACGTTATGGTCATGCTCTGCTTCGACATGGATGATTGGCATATAGAGGGAGAAGGTGGGTAGTCCAGCTTTCTGTGCGAGGTTAGCTTGAGGCAAAAGATTGCTGGGGTCGCCATAATCGCCATGGCAGGTGAGAACGGGACGGATTTTCTCGCCGGTGGTTACTTTCAGAGGAGATTGTTGGTAGAGGTAAGCCGCTTTTGTCACCTTATCAACCGTGCCGAGAACAACCATCGATTGAATATTTCGTTCGACATGAAGACGCCAGAGCCATGTAAGCTTGGCGGGGATGGCATGCATTAATACTGTCATCGCCTCAACAGACACAATGTATGTCATTCTTACGAGGTAATTGAGAGGATTTCTGATGACTGTGGGTAAACTCTCCCAAGCAGCAGCAAAAGGTGTGTGCGGTGTTACAAAGGGGTTATGATAGGCTCTATCCATCGTTTCCTCAGATTATCGGTTTGGTTTGTCAATGCGGTAAAGGACATGGCGTTTAAGGGGGTTTCCATCTGGCACATTGGGATGGTCGAAGTCGTATTGAGAATCGTGATACATCCCAAGCCGCTTCATCACGTTGCGCGAACGGAGATGGTTAACGGGAGTAAACGCAACGATAAAGGGCAGCTGCAGCTGTTCAAATCCGAATTGTAAGGCCGCGCGCGCGCCTTCAGTGGCATACCCTTTTCCCCACTGCTCAAAGGTAAGGCGCCACCCCACTTCGACAGCAGGGGTAAACGCGGTTTGGAAGGGAACGGGCTGAATTCCAATAAACCCAATGCATTCTGGCCGCCCTTGTACCGCTACCGCCCATAGTCCCCACCCACGCTCTTCCAGCTCCTTAGAGAGCAGTTCGATTTGGCTTTTGCTTTCTTCTCGAGTCAAGACGGAAGGGAAAAACTCCCTCACTCGCGGGTCTGCATTGAGCTGTGCGTAGGGTTCGAGGTCTTCTGGCTGCCATTGCCGGAGGATGAGCCTTTCGGTCTTCAGGCAAGAAGGGATTTTTGGCATTTCCACCTCGGAAAAAGCCAAAGCTTACACGATCCACCCCTTTTTTTCAAGGTGTGGTTTGTGGTTACGGGGGGGAGCCGAGGGCGCCGGACTCGTACCAGAGCTTGAGGGAGGTGATTGCTTCTGCTGTCTTTTTGGCCATTGCATCGTAGGCCTTTTTGCGCGGCAGGTCTTCAAATTGCTCGCAAGGGATGGGCTTTCCAAATACACAGGCGAGCTTGCCGCAAAAGGAGGGGAACCGCTGCGTGCGCGGCCACACCTCAAAGGTGCCATCGATGTAGACGGGGATGATGGGAGCGTTGTTGCGTATCGCGATCATACCGATCCCCGATTTGACTGTGGAGAGGGTTCCATCTTTTGAGCGAGATCCTTCTGGAAAAATGAAGACGGCTTGGTTGGCTTGCAGCAGCTGCCCGATCAATTTAAGGGAGCTTAAATCGTCTGTCGTCCCTCCGACAGGGTAGGTGTTGAGGCAGTTTAAAATGAAGGAGGAGAACGGGGATTTAAATAACGTTTTTCTCGCCAAGAAGGCGGCCGTTCCTGGCCACGCACCCGCAATCAAAGGAGGGTCGAAAAAGGAGGTGTGATTAGGAGCGATGAGGCATTTTCCCTTTTTAATATTTTCTTTGCCATACACTTTGAGGCGGAAAAATAGCTTGAAATAGAGTTTGAAAAGAGATGTTACAATCAAATAAAGCATCTGTTATCAACATGAATGGGTTATGCTGAAGGCTTCATCCGCGCGCGGATGGTATCTTTATATTCGAGGATTTTCAGGACGACTTCATCGAGCGTTAAGTCGGAGGTATCGACCACGCAGGCATCCTCGGCTTGTTTCAATGGAGACAACTCCCTTTCGGTGTCGTGTTTATCGCGTTCTTGGATGTCTTCTAGGACCTTTTCCAACGTCATGTTCATCGCTTCTTCGGGGAATTTGGCGCGCAGTTCTTCGAAACGCCGTTTCGCGCGGATTTCGGGCCGGCCTGTGAGAAAGATTTTGAGCTGTGCATTTGGGAAGACAGTTGTTCCCATGTCTCTTCCTTCAAACACGGCGTTGACACCGACAGCCAGCTGCCGTTGGAGGGCGACAAGCTTTTCTCTCACAGCGGGGATAGCGGAGACCTCCGAAACGCGGGAGGTGACCTCTTCATTGCGGATTTTTAAGGTGACATCTTCCCCTTCGACATAATAGAACCGCTCGCCGTGTTTTACTTTGATTTCGAAGTTGAAATTTTTCAGATAGTCGACTAGAGCAGCGGAATCGTGGATGTCGATGTTGTGTTTGATGATGCCATAGGTGAGGCTGCGGTACATCGCGCCTGTATCGAAGTAGATAAAACCAATTTCTCTCGCCAAGTTTTTAGCAATCGTGCTCTTGCCCGTTGCGATGGGACCGTCGATAGTGATAATCATGCCGCACCTAACCTAGTGGGAATTGAATTTTAAGCCATATATACACGAGGGGAGCTGTAAAGACAAGGGAATCTACTATGTCCAACATCCCTCCTAATCCAGGTAAGCTGTTGCTATCCTTGACGCCGCAATCCCGTTTGAGAAGGGATTCAGCAAGGTCGCCACATTGGGCAAAGACCCCGATGATTGCGCCCAGCCAAATGGTTTGCCAGATGTCCAGTGCGTAGTTCCCATCGAAGCTGGAGAGGAGATTGATGGCAACACTTGTGGCGATTGCACAGAAAAGGCCGCCAATGGCCCCTTCCCAGGTCTTCTTTGGGCTGATATAGGGGGCAAGCTTTTGCTTTCCAAATGCTTTACCGACGAAAAAGGCTCCCATATCGGTGATTTTGGTGACGAGAAAAACGTACAGCAGCCACCAGCGCCCACCAAAATCGCTTTCGGACGGGAAGAAATAGACGATGCTGATGAGGCAGCTTAAGGGGACAGCAAGATAGCCGATCCCAAAGAGCGTCGTCGATAGGTTGATAAAGGGGGAGTTTCCTTTGACGAAGTAGTAAAGAAAGCACACGAGCAAAGCTGCTAAAAGCACGCAGTCTGGAAAGAGGTGCGCAAACGAGTATTGAGTGCTTAAAGAGACCGCAAAGGCGTAGATCGCACCTAAAGAAATGCCAAGTTTGACGGCTGGTTCGATGCCGATCTCTTGGGCAATATGGAACAATTCCCACATGGCAACACCAATCACGCCAGCGATTGCTAGTGTGAAAATGGGTTTGAAGGCAGGGAACGGCGCCAAGAAAATAGCGAGAAAGACGATCAAGCTGCCAATAGTTCCACTGATGATCCTCTGTTGCAGATGCGTCAGTTGTTTAAACATCACATTCCTCCCATGCGCCTTTGGCGTGTTTGAAAGTCGATGAGGGCGTCTAAAAAAATGTTGGGCGTAAAATCTGGCCACAATACTTCCGTTACGTATAACTCAGCGTAGGAAAGTTGCCAAAGCAAAAAATTACTAACTCTCATTTCGCCGCTTGTGCGGATGAGAAGATCTGGATCTCCCCAAGGGGCAGTATCGAGGCAGCTGCTGATGAGATCTTCTGTAATTTCTTTGAAAGCAGGGTTTTCAGTTGCCTGCTCGTGGCAAATCCGCTGCACAGCACGGCGCATCTCATCGCGCGCTCCATAGTTTAGAGCGAGGATTAAGTCGATGGTTTTTCCCTCTGAAGTTTTTGCTACAACCGTGTCGATCACGCGGATCACCTCTTTTGGAAACACGTTCAGGTCTCCAATCGTGCAGAGGCGCACGCCATTCTCTTTCATCTCTTCACAATGTTTGAGCAAAAACTCTTGGAGCAGCTCCATGTGAAAGGAGACTTCTTCCGGAGAGCGTTTCCAGTTTTCCGTAGAAAAGAGGTAGAACGAAATGGCTTTAATTCCCACTTCTCTTGCGGCCTTGACTGTATTGAAAACGGTATCGGCGCCTACACGATGCCCCATGAAGATCGAATGGCCGCTCATCTTTGCCCAGCGCCTGTTGCCATCGGGAATGATCGCAACGTGCCGAGGCAAACGGCTTTGGTCAAGGTCTAGCAGCTGTTCTTGTGTGTAGACGAGTTCTGGCATGATATGAAATGAGGGTTAGTCTCCGGCCTTGAGGACTTCCATGAAGACGTTTTGAGGAATGTTGACTTTTCCGATCTCTTTCATTTTTTTCTTTCCCTCTTTTTGCTTATCCCACAATTTTCGTTTACGAGAGATATCCCCCCCGTAACACTTGGCTGTCACGTTTTTCGTGATGGCGCGAATCGTTTCACGTGCAATAATTTTCCCTCCGATCGCAGCCTGAATGGGAACTTTGAAAAGTTGTTGAGGGATCACTTCGACGAGTTTTGAACAGATGGCACGCCCTTTACCTTCTGCTTTAGACCGATGCACAAGGCAGGAGAACGCATCGACAGGTTCATCATTGACGCGGATTTCGAGCTTGACGATGTCCCCCTCTTCGTATCCTTCAAATTCGTAATCGAACGAGCCGTAGCCACGCGTGACCGATTTTAGTTTATCGTTGAATCCTGTGATAATTTCATTAAGCGGAAAGCGGTAGGTGAGCAACAAGCGTCTAGCATCGAGTGTTTCAGTTTTTGTGCAAATGCCCCTGCGTTCAAGGCCAAGGCTCATAATAGCCCCCAGGTAATCTCCAGGGACCATAATATGGCATTTCACCCAAGGTTCTTCCACATTTTCGATGATCGTTGGGTCGGGGTAGTGTGCTGGATTGTCGATCTCTTTAACTGTGCCATTATTTAGGGTGAATTTGTAAATGACGCTTGGCAAAGTGGAGATAATGCTGACATTGAATTCCCGGCTGATCCGTTCGAAGACGATCTCTAAATGGAGCAAACCTAGAAAGCCGCAGCGGTAGCCAAATCCAAGCGCTGTGCTGCTTTCTTGCTCGATGTGAAGGGCAGAATCGTTGAGTTGTAATTTGCCCAACGCGTCGCGAAGCGATTCGAAATCGGTCGCATCAACCGGATAAATCCCTGCGAAGACCACGGGAGAGACCACGCGGAAGCCTGGAAGTGCCTCTTTGGCCGGTTTTTTTTGCAAAGTGATGGTGTCTCCCACTTTCACATCGGTGATTTGTTTGATATTGGCGACTATGTATCCCACTTCGCCGGGTCGGAGCTGCTCGACAGGGAGTTCGTGTGGAATGAAAATCCCCGTTTCCAGCACTTCAAACGTCTTGTCCGAAGACATCATCTTGATCAGAGAGCCTTTTCGAATTTCGCCGCTCACAACGCGGATATAGACCATCACTCCTCGGTAAACGTCGTAGTGGGAGTCGAATACAAGAGCTCTCAGGATATCGTCTTGAGGCTCTTTTGGGTGAGGAACAGTGGTGATGATCCGTTCGAGAATCTCTTGGATGCCGATCCCCATTTTTGCAGAACACCCGATCGCATCGGAGGCATCTAAACCGATCACATCTTCAATTTGCTTTTTGACGCCCTCGACATCTGCTGAGGGAAGATCGATCTTATTGATGACCGGAACGATTTCCAAGTTCCTGTCGAGCGCAAGGTGGACGTTGGCGAGCGTCTGTGCTTGAACGCCTTGTCCGGCATCTACGACCAACAGAGCCCCTTCACAGGCCGATAACGAGCGGGACACTTCGTAAGTGAAATCGACGTGCCCAGGGGTATCGATCAAGTTGATTTGGTAGTCGGTTCCATCTTGTGAGCGGTACACCATCGTTACAGGGTGTGCCTTGATCGTAATGCCTCGCTCTCTTTCGAGATCCATCGCATCGAGCACCTGCTCTTGCATTTCCCGAGCAGTTAATGTGTGGGTGAGTTCTAATAGCCTGTCTGCAATGGTCGATTTGCCATGGTCGATATGGGCAATAATTGAAAAATTGCGGATTTTCTTGATGTCGTAAGGTTTTTTTGTCATCAGTCTTCCCGACCGCTATGTTGAATAAAAATGCATGAAATTGCGGCCAAGATGACTCGAACATCCACCGAGTTGCCCCGACTAGAACCTGAATCTAGCGCGTCTACCAATTCCGCCATGGCCGCATAGAGGCAATCGCCTCACGATGAACAGTCCATTTTAGAGAGAATCTAGATTATTAGCAAGCGGATAGGCTCATATGAGAATGTTGCTTGATTTCACGGAGTTTGTTACTCTATTAGCCTCTATGACAACACAGTTGTATCACAAGACCCACCCTTTTGTTGCTTCGATCAAGGAGCGGTATTCTCTTTGCTCGGACGATGCGGAGAAGTTGACCTTTCACGTAGTGCTCGATATCAAAGGATCGGGCATGACGTATACGGTTGGCGACAGCGTCGCTATTTTTGCAAAAAATGAACCTGAATTGATTCAACGGGTGCTAGAGGTGATCAAAGCTTCTGGTAAAGAGATCGTTTCTGACAAGCACAATGAGAAAACGTTTACGTTGTGGGAGTTTTTAGAGCTGAAAGCAGATTTGGCGGATGTGTCGCGCAAATTGTTGACATTTGTTGCCAATGCACAAC
>JABDCX010000017.1:0-22461 GCA_013287915.1 Chlamydiota bacterium | reverse complement strand
TGAGAAAACGTTTACGTTGTGGGAGTTTTTAGAGCTGAAAGCAGATTTGGCGGATGTGTCGCGCAAATTGTTGACATTTGTTGCCAATGCACAACCCAATGCAGAGAAAGCAGTCTTGCTTCAAGGGCTGCTTGTCGAGGGGCAAAGGGAAGCATTCAAGGCGTATCAAGCCTCACGAGAAGTGTGGGATTTTCTAGAAGAAAACGCAGAGGTGGCGATCACGCCTCAAGAGCTCGTGCAGCTGTTGCAGCCCTTGCTTCCCCGCTTTTACTCGATTGCTTCGTCACAAGCGGTTGTCGGGGATGAAATTCATTTGACAGTTGCCGAATTGATCTATGAGACGAATGGGCATGTGCGTAAGGGGGTCTGCACCCACTATCTATGCCGCATGGCGCCTGTTGGTTCTGTCGAGATTCCCATCTACATCCAACCGAGCAATGGATTTACGCTGCCAGCCGATTCCGATGCGTATGTGATCATGGTAGGGCCAGGAACAGGTGTCGCGCCCTTTCGTGCCTTTATGCAGGAGCGTTTTAAGCGCGGAGATACGGGCTTAAACTGGCTTTTCTTTGGGGAGCGCCATCGGCTGAGGACTTTCTTTTACGAAAGCGATTGGAAAGAGTGGCTCAAAACAGGCAAGTTTAGGATCGATGCCGCTTTTTCGAGGGATCAACCCCACAAAGTGTATGTGCAGCATCTCATGTTGGAAAAGGGGAAGGAGATCGAAGCTGCCTTATCCACAGGGGCATTCCTGTATGTTTGCGGCGATGCGAAAGAGATGGCCAAGGATGTCGATGCTGCGATCCATGAATTGGCAAAAACGCATGGCAACAGAAGTGAAGAGGAAGCCAAAGAGTTTGTCAAAAGGCTCAAAAAAGAGAAGCGTTATTTGCGGGATGTTTATTGATCCGCTCCGCTACCTAACCTCGTTTCCTGTAAGAATTCATCGAGTTCGACCCACATACGGTTTTTGATTTCCGCTCTTTCTCGAAAGAGCTCGTGCCGTCCCTCTTCAAAGTAGAGATGGTTCCCAGAAGGGAGTCTTTTTACGAAGTGCTCATTTTGAGACACATCGACAACGCCATCTTTTCCCCCGGTGGTGATCAAAACGGGGATTTGAATCGATTGAATCGCGTTTGTGGACCAGAGAGTGGAAAGAGAGTTTGCAGCGGCCTTGACCCACCCATAACTGACTCCCCCCATCACGAGCGGCCTATTCAAAATGCACAGTTCTTTCAATTGAGCATACCCCTCTTCATCTGACGTATAGGGATTGTCTTTGAATGGCATTTTGAATAAGGGATCGACGTGTCCTGCACCAGAAATATAGCTTTCTAAATCGATAAACCAAGAAGCACTCCAAAGTAAATAAGGGAGCAGATGGGAATGTGGGACCTTTAGGGCTAACAATGGGGAAATCATGAAAGCGGCCTTAAAGGGATGGCTCTGGTTTTTTGCTGCTAAATATCTTAAAGCGATATGTCCTCCAGTAGAATAGCCCCCCAGTATCAATTTGCCAGAAGTATTAGGTACGACAATCTCTTCAACAAAGGAGCTCAGATCATCGATGTAGTGGTCAAACTCATTGACATGCTGCATGTGCTGAATCGTTTCGGGACTGTGATGATCACCGCTTACCAGGCGGGAAGATTTTCCTTGCCCACTGAGATCGTACATCCAAACATCGAAACCCCGTTCCAATAAGGGGACAATGGCGACTTCATAAAACTCCAAAAAAGTGGCTCGCCCTTGAACAAAGACGACTGTTCCTCGTGTTTCGAAAGGGGTTTTGAAAAAAGCATAGCGGAGCTGATCTCCTTTGACGGTTACATAGTGCTCTGCTTGCGCAATTCCTTCATTGAAAGCTGTTTGTGCATTGTCTGCTTCTAATAATCTTAGAAATGTAAAACAATATAAAATAATGATTACTTTTAAATATTTCATGATAAACTTGTAATTGTGATTATTTGTTTGATAAGCTTAACAGATAGCTTACAACAATAGACGATTCTTAGCAATCATTCAGTTCAATGTCAGTGAGAAAACGTTTACGTTGTGGGAGTTTTTAGAGCTGAAAGCAGATTTGGCGGATGTGTCGCGCAAATTGTTGACATTTGTTGCCAATGCACAACCCAATGCAGAGAAAGCAGTCTTGCTTCAAGGGCTGCTTGTCGAGGGGCAAAGGGAAGCATTCAAGGCGTATCAAGCCTCACGAGAAGTGTGGGATTTTCTAGAAGAAAACGCAGAGGTGGCGATCACGCCTCAAGAGCTCGTGCAGCTGTTGCAGCCCTTGCTTCCCCGCTTTTACTCGATTGCTTCGTCACAAGCGGTTGTCGGGGATGAAATTCATTTGACAGTTGCCGAATTGATCTATGAGACGAATGGGCATGTGCGTAAGGGGGTCTGCACCCACTATCTATGCCGCATGGCGCCTGTTGGTTCTGTCGAGATTCCCATCTACATCCAACCGAGCAATGGATTTACGCTGCCAGCCGATTCCGATGCGTATGTGATCATGGTAGGGCCAGGAACAGGTGTCGCGCCCTTTCGTGCCTTTATGCAGGAGCGTTTTAAGCGCGGAGATACGGGCTTAAACTGGCTTTTCTTTGGGGAGCGCCATCGGCTGAGGACTTTCTTTTACGAAAGCGATTGGAAAGAGTGGCTCAAAACAGGCAAGTTTAGGATCGATGCCGCTTTTTCGAGGGATCAACCCCACAAAGTGTATGTGCAGCATCTCATGTTGGAAAAGGGGAAGGAGATCGAAGCTGCCTTATCCACAGGGGCATTCCTGTATGTTTGCGGCGATGCGAAAGAGATGGCCAAGGATGTCGATGCTGCGATCCATGAATTGGCAAAAACGCATGGCAACAGAAGTGAAGAGGAAGCCAAAGAGTTTGTCAAAAGGCTCAAAAAAGAGAAGCGTTATTTGCGGGATGTTTATTGAACCATTCTTGGTCTCCTTTGTGTTTCAAGAGGCGCGTTTCTTTTTCGTTATTTTTGCACCCGATCTGCGTGCTTCACTCAAAGCAATTGCTACTGCTTGTTTCTGAGGTTTTCCATAATGGATTTCTGTGCGAATATTTTCGCTTATCGTCTTACGGCTTGAACCTTTTTTTAATGGCATGTTTCCTCCTTTAAACAATTAAAAATCCTAAAATCAACATGGCTAAGAACAAAATCAGGAATAAGAAAAACAATATCCTTGCAATGAAAGCGGCTACTCCAGCAATCTCTGTTAATCCCAAAGCACCGGCAATTAGCGCAATAATTAGAAAAATGAAAGCCCAGCGTAACATTTATCCTTCCAAAAAAACTATTCTCTCATTCGGAAACCCATAATCACAGAAACCAAGAAGAGAATAAGGAAAATAACAAACAACACCTGTGCGATTTCTGTAGCAACCCCCGCAATTCCTCCAAAACCCAATACACCTGCTATCAGTGCTACAATCAAAAATATAAGTGCCCACTTTAACATAATTAAACTCCTTCACTTATGCGTGCGTCTACATTCATAGTCCTACTTTTTAAAATAATTATTTGCAATTACAAAAAAACGATCCTATAGGATTGCATTCGAAGAGGGGCAAATCAGAGGTTTAAAGTCATTGGGTAGGAAAACACACCCACGTAGCGGCGGTTCCACCAGCGGCCAGTTGCTTTTTTTTCTTCAACACTGGAGAAGGTGTAATCGTACGACAGCGTGCGCACGAACTTCGGGGGTTTATCTTTAAAAGGGTTTTCTCTTAACAGTGCCATCACCTCTGGGGTCCCTTTCAACAGGTGGTAAATGAAGTTGTTGAACCACGATTCGTGACGGCTATAGCCAAAGGGCAAAAACCAGGCTTGCCAGTCGATCCGCGGCTGGTAGGGGGAGATGCGACGAGGTCTTCTGGTAACTTCAGAAGGCTTGTGGTAAAAGAGATACTCTTTCCACTCAATTCCATCATCACTCCCTTCAAAGACAATTTCGATCCTCGTTGTCGTCATGATCGCAAAAATGCCATAGCGGTTGGCGATGTAAAAGCTTGAAAAAAGGCTTGACACTTTGTTCAAGAGGTTGTTGGGATAAAAATGGTTCCACAGGAACCCCAATTGCAAAGCTACCAAAAAGAGGCCGACACTGGTGCAGAGCACATCTAAAAAGGGGTAAGATGTGGTGGAGGGGGCGTCGATGTACGATCCAAAATAGGCATTGCTGATGAGAATGGTGCACAAAACAACTGTCAAGTGGTTAAGGAAAGAAAAATTTCCCGTGAACCAGATGAAAAATTGTAAACTGATCAGGCAGAAAAAGGCCAAGAAGCGCATGAGATCGGTTCCGAAGAGAGCAAAGGGAACGACCAACTCGAGGAAAAACATGAGAAGTGTTGAAAACTTTTGAAACCACATGGGTAATTTGTGGGCATACCAAGCTTGTGTATTGGGGATCGGTTGCGATTGGTAGTGGAAAGCCACAGCGGTCAAGTTTCTCCAGTTGGGATCGCGACTTTGCAATTTGACAGCCGCTCCTTGAAAATGGAAGCGGAAAAGAACCAAGTTGATGCTGATCCAAATGAAGAGATTAGACGGTGTCGTCAAGGTCAAAAAGAAGGCGTTGAAGGTAATTTCTAACAAGAACCCTTCCCACCCAAATCCCAAAAATTCTTGTCCTGCGGAGACGATGGAAAGATACAAGATGTAGAGAAAGAAGAGGATAAGCGGAGGGTAGACGCCCGCCATAAGCAGAACCGAAAGGGCTGTGCCGGTTGCCACCACGCCGAGCAGGGCCGCATTGCTATGATTCAACCAAAAAACAGAAGGAATGACCGAAAAATAGTTTTTGGGATACGCTCTTTTGACCCAGACGAGAAAAGTTTTTACAGGTAAGATCCCATTTTCTCCGATCAGCCCCCTGATTTGGAAGAGAAAAGCCCCAAAAGCAAAAAAGTAGATGACCCCCAGAAGTCTTGGGAAGACAATTGCAGTGGCAATTGTGTAGGCATCTGGGTCAAACATATTTTACTTAACGCTTTTCTTCAGTCGTGATGATGACAAAACATTGCAAGCCATCCCCGCAGCCAAAGTCAGTTAACCCTTCTCCGGATGTGGCGGTGATCCCTACATCAGCGATGTCGAGATTCATGACGCGGGCGACATTGGCCCTCATTTCGAGTAACCTGGCCTTTAACTTAGGACGTTTAGCTTCAATGCTAATGGCGACATGTGTGATTTTTCGATGGCCTAGGGTATGGAGAGCTTCCTTTAGGTACATTTCGCTATCTGTGATCCCGTCTTTTAAGCAAAGATCATCGGCAATTGCGCCGAGCACGAGCACCCCTGTGACGGAGGAAATAGCATTGCAAATCGCATGAAATACCACGTCCCCATCTGAGTTGGCTTGAAATCCTGGCATATCTTCAAAAATGATCCCTGCTAAGATGCAAGGTTTTGAGGATTCAGGTGGTAAAAAACGGTGGCTGTCTTGCCCAAGCCCTGTGCGAATGCGGTACGTCATGTCTCACAATCTCCTTGATAGTTTTGGGTGATACTACACCCGCCCGATTTTTTCCAACACCAAATCTTGCACGTCGATCTTCACAAAAAATTTACTTGTCGCAAAATGGTACCCATTGATAAACAGAAAAGTAAATAGTTATTGCAGACAACGGAACAATTGGTGTATACCGCAGGTCAAATTTCAAATTTGCTGGAGATGAAACGGAAGTCAACACAATACTTTGTGTAGAGTTCAATTTTTGGCTGACAGGGACTTTAGATGAGCAAAACGGCTGATGTACTAAAGATTACGGGGGGAAAGCCTTTAAAGGGATATGTGAAGGCTTCCGGCGCTAAAAATGCCATTACAAAGCTCCTTGTTGCGTCTCTTCTGTCCGATAAGCGATGCCGCTTTTACAACGTCCCGAACATTGGAGATGTCGAAGTCACTGTAGCACTGTGTCAAGAAATTGGGATGCAAGTGCAGTGGGACCGCGCAGCCGGGACCATGGAAGTGATTACCAAAGAATTGAAAACATCGTACGTTCCCCAACGCTTTTCCGGAGCCAACCGGATCCCCATCTTAATGATCGGAGCGCTCCTAGGGCGTACTGACGAAGATATCATCGTGCCGACAGTGGGTGGTTGTGCTATCGGGCCCCGTTCTGTTGATTTCCACATCGAAGCTTTGGAAAAATTGGGCGCCAGCATCGAGTATCGTGGAATGAAAAAAGAAGGGGCCTACTTTGCCCATGCCCACAACGGCTTGAAAGGGGCCATGATTACTCTTCCCTACCCTTCGATTGGCGCCACTGAAAATACCATTCTGGCAAGTGTCACAGCGCGTGGGATTACGGTGATCAAAAATGCTGCAATAGAACCTGAGATTGTCGAACTCATTCTCTTTTTGCAAAAACTTGGGGCGATTATCACGATGGATGTCGATCGGACGATTAGGGTCCAGGGGACGCGCCGATTTTACGAGGTGGAGCATACCCTCATTCACGACCGCATTGAGGCTGCTTCATGGGGCATGGCGGCGATCAGTTCCAAAGGGCGGGTCTTCGTCGAAGGCGCTCAACACCACAACATGGTGACGTTCCTCAACAAAATCCGCGAAGTGGGTGGCGGGTTCGATATTAAGAGCAATGGGATCGAGTTTTATTACGATGGACCCTTGCAAGGCGGGCTCCATTTAGAGACGGATGTCCATCCAGGCTTTATGACAGACTGGCAACAGCCCTTTGTCGTGCTTCTGACGCAGGCGACGGGTTCTTCCGTCGTGCACGAAACCGTTTATGAAAACCGCTTTGGTTATACAGAAACGCTCAATGATATGGGCGCCGACATCACTCTGTTCCGCCAATGTTTGGGTGGTAAGCAGTGCCGCTTTGCTTCACAGAGTTTTTCACATAGCATCATCGTTAAAGGGCCTTCACAGCTCGCTGCCAAGGACATCCTCGTCCCGGATTTGCGCGCGGGCTTTGCTTACGTCATGGCTGCAGTCCTTGCCAAAGGAACAAGCAGGCTATCGGGTCTTCACTTCTTAGATCGCGGGTATGAAAACTTGGCGTTTAAATTGGGTTCTTTGGGCATCGATGTGGAACGGGAGCAGCCCGAACAAACAGCTGTCCCTGCCGCTGAGCCCGCGAAAGAAACAATCGCCACCTATACATGAACTTACACGAGTACCAAGCCAAAGAAATTCTACGCCGCTTTGGCGTTAAAATCCCCGCTTTTTCCGTTATTAGATCCATCGAAGAATTGTTCCCCGCCATTGATGCTTTAAATCTCTCTAGTGCTGTTGTCAAGGTCCAGGTGCATGCAGGAGGGCGTGGCAAAGCAGGAGGCGTCAAGATCGCCAAGAATCGCGAGGAGATCGTTGCCGCTTCCAAACAGCTGATTGGAATGAAGATAGTCAACAATCAAACAGGTCCACAAGGCGTTGTCGCCAGTCTAGTGCTCATTTCTCCGCTTGTCGAGATCAAAAAAGAGTATTACTTAGCAGCCACGATTGATCGGATGACTGCGCGTGCTGTGATGATTGCCTCAACAGAAGGGGGCGTCGATATTGAAGAAACGGCTGCAAAACACCCTGAGAAGATCTTGACCTTCCCCCTGACACCAAGTGGTAACATTCGCAGCTACCACCTTTTGCAGTTGTGCAAGTTCATGGGATGGAAGGAGCAGCAAGCAAAAGAGGGAAGTGCTTTGGCAGAGGCTCTTGCACGGGCTTTTACCGAAACAGATGCGTCTTTAGCCGAGATCAATCCATTGGTGGAAACGCCTGCAGGAGAGTTGGTTGCGCTTGATGCCAAGCTCTCAATTGATGACAACTCTCTTTACCGACACCCTGAGTTCGCCGCTTTGTACGATCCGACACAATTGACAGAACAGGAAGCAAAAGCGCGCGAGTTTGAGCTCGCATATGTCGGCTTAAATGGTTCAATTGGTTGTATGGTAAATGGTGCTGGCTTGGCCATGGCAACCATGGACATCATTAAACATTTTGGAGGTGCTCCAGCAAATTTTCTCGATGTGGGCGGCGGCGCTTCGGAGGAGAAAGTTGCAGCGGGATTTAAAATCATCTTATCGGATCCCCATGTGAAAGCGGTTTTGGTCAATATTTTTGGCGGCATCATGAATTGCGAGACATTGGCAAATGGGATTACAGCGGCTGCAAAAGAGTTAGGCGTCCCCGTTCCTCTCGTTGTGAGGATGGAAGGCACAAATGTCGAAAAAGGGAGAGAGATCTTAGCGCAATCGGGTCTCAACATTATCGTCGCTCATACTTTAACAGAAGCAGCACAAAAGGTAGTTGCTGCAAGCAAGGGGAAGTAGACGTGTCGATCTTAGTAAATAAAAAAACAAAAGTGATCACGCAAGGGATTACCGGAAAAGCGGGAAAATTTCACACCGAGCAGTGCATCGCATACGGCACCCATTTTGTCGGAGGGGTGACACCGGGAAAAGGGGGGCAAACCATTTTCAATTTGCCTGTCTTTGACACAGTTGCAGAGGCAAAGGCATACACCGATTGCGATGCGACGCTCATTTTTGTGCCCGCTCCCTATGCTGCAGAAGCTATCTTGGAAGCAGAAGAAGCAAAAATTCCGTTGATCGTATGCATCACTGAAGGGATCCCCATCAGGGATATGCTAGAGGTGAGTAATGTCATGCGGACAAGCCGCACAAGCCGCTTAATTGGCCCAAATTGTCCTGGCATCATAAGTCCAGGAGAGTGTAAAATCGGGATCATGCCCGGTTATATCCATCGCAAAGGATCGGTCGGAATCGTTTCCCGTTCCGGTACTTTAACGTACGAAGCGGTTTGGCAAACGACACAGTTGGGTCTTGGGCAGTCCACGTGCGTGGGAATTGGAGGAGATCCGTTAAATGGGACCAATTTTATCGATGTGCTGGAGCTTTTTGAAAAAGATCCAGAAACCAAGTCGATTTTGATGATCGGAGAGATCGGAGGGGTTGCAGAGGAACAGGCAGCAGAATGGGTTCGCGCTCACGCGACAAAACCGATTGCAGCGCTTATTGCAGGGCAAACGGCTCCTCCAGGAAGGCGCATGGGGCATGCCGGTGCCATCATTTCGGGTGGACAAGGAACCGCCAAACAAAAGATTGAAGCGCTCAAATCAGCAGGAGTGATCATCGCTGAAACACCCGCTGAAATGGGATTGGCCATTCAGAGCATTAAATAACTATGATTAAAATTCCTGGACAGATTCCGATTTTCATTTCCCCCATATTTTGGCTTTTAGCCTTTGCCATCGGTTGGTTTAGCTCGTATTCTTTCACCGAAACACTTTTATGGGTCGGTGTGATCTTTGTTTCTGTCCTCGTGCATGAGTATGGGCATGCATTGACGGCGGTTGGATTTGGTCAGCGGGTGGTCATTGAGCTGACCGGTTTTGGAGGACTGACTGTACGGCGCAATCAGAAGCCCCTTAAGCCATGGAAAGAATTTTTGATCGTTCTTAACGGTCCCCTCTTTGGATTTTTACTGTGTGGATTTTCTTATTTGTTGTTAAAGGTGTTAGGAAGCGAAAACCTCCATTCTGCTACGGCCTACGTTTTAACGATTGCCGTTTACATCAACCTTTTTTGGACGATTATCAATTTGCTGCCCATTCAACCCTTGGATGGAGGAAAACTGCTGAGTGTTGTTCTTGAAGGGGTTTTTGGGCTGCGAGGCGTTAAAATTGCTCTGTTTATCAGCATGATTTTGGCCGTCGTCATTGCAATTTTATTTTTCATCTTTCAATCGTTCCTAGCGGGCTCCCTTTTCTTTATCTTTGCCATGGAAGGGTACCAAAAATGGCGCGAAAGCTGGAAGACGCGCGAGGTGGATCAGGATGAAGTCATGTTAAGACTGTTTCAAGAGGGGCAAGAAGCTCTCCAAAAGCAGGAAGAGGCGATTGCTTTAGAGAAGTTAATGCAGGTGCGCAAAGGCACTCAATCGGGGATGTTGTTTAAAGCAGCGAGCGAGTTAGCAGGGGTAATTCTAACCCATCAGGGCAAAGCGGAAGAAGCCTACGAGATTTTGAAGCCTCTCCGCAAGGAGTTGTCGCCCGATGCACTTCTCGCTTTGCAAAGCCTTTCGTATCAATTGGGCGATCTTAAAGAGTGCATCTCCCTTGGCAATCGCGTTTACCATCAAATCCCTAGTGCGGATGTTGCCTTGCTGAATGCCTATGCCCATGCACGTCTGGGAGAAGTTCAACCGGCGCTTGGGTGGCTCCAGTGTGCTGTAAAAGAGGGACTTCCAAACCCTTCAGCAGTATTGGAGAGACCCGAGTTTGAACCGATCCGAAGTCATCCTCTTTTCATAAAGTTCAAGAAAAATCTATAGATTGATTATTGCGAATGTAATACATACGAGAAAAGCTCAAATGTATGAGGTTCACAATGGGTATTGGCCAAAGAGAGCGATCGAAGCCACTATTTTCACCCTTCTTTCATGCACTCGCCCTTTTTTCGATGGGTTTGATGGGGTGGGCACAATCGGGAGATGCGGGCCCATTCCCTTATTGGAATCGGATAACCGGTGAAATGCCTGTCTTTGGGGGAACTGGCAATTGGGACAACTCAACTCATAACTGGGCAAGCGATCCAAGTGGCACAACTTATTCTTTTTGGGATGGCGACACAGCCATTTTTTCAGCTAATCCCGGAACCGTGACATTAACGGACGCTTCTTTCAATACCATTTTTAACTTGATAGAATTTTCTTCATCCGGATACACCATTACTCCATTCTCCCCACCCCATATTCTTATTCCACAGGCGGGTGCAACCATTCAAACAGATCCTAGTGTGACGGCCACGATCGATGCCAATCTGATTGGTGCGGGATCGATGTTTAAGACCGGTACGGGAACCTTAAATATTTCCGGAATAGGCAATACTTTTGTGGATACCCTTGCGCTTGATGGCGGAACGACAAACATCAGCGGAGCAATCACGAGCGCAGCAAATACGTACGTTGGGAATGTGGTGGGGGGCAACTTGATGACCTTGACAGGGTCAATCACGAACGGTTCTGGCAACCTAGGTGTGGCGGCAACCTCGTCGAACAATACGGCGACTGTCACAGGTGCAAGTGCTTTTTGGACGAGTACTGGTAACCTGAATGTCGGATATCAGGGCACGAACAATATCCTCAATGTCGTGAATGGAGCTCTAGTCACAGCCAGCTCATGTAATATTGGCGCTATCTCAGGGGCGACAAATAACAGTGTGAACGTCGGCGGGACGAGCTCAATGATGACCCTGACAGCAGATTTATTAGTGGGTGACGATGCGAACAACAACACGTTGATGATTTCAAATGGCGGTCAGGTAAATGTTGCTGGTCAAACGTACGTGGGTTTCAGTCCATCCGCTGGGATCAACTCGGTGACAGTGGATGGAGGCACTTCCATTTTAGCGGGTTCAGGAACGCTCTATGTTGGTTTTAATGGCAGTTCAAATAGCATGACAATCCAAAATGGGGGTAGAGCGTCGTCTGGGCTCGATGCGATTTTTGGATGGTTAAGTGGAGTGAATAGCAATTCATTAACTGTGCAAGGAAGTGGTTCAGAGTTCGATGTGAACGGGGGGCATACCCTTTACATCGGTAAAGGGGGATCCTTCAATAGCATGCTAGTCTCTCAAGGAGCAAGGGTGGTTGTCAACAAGAATGGGCGGATCGGGTATGACACGACCTCTTCGGGAAATGATGTCACGGTCACTGATCCGGGATCTTTTTGGAGTATGACAGGAACCCTGCGCGTCGGCTCCGACGGGTCTTCCAATACACTTCACGTTCTCAATGGGGGCTCTGTCACGGTTGGCACCAACCTATTCATTGGGTATACCGCCAATGCTGCCAACAATAGCGTCATTGTCGATGGAAATGGCTCTAATTTAACAGCCGGTGGAATGGTAGTTGGAGTGAATGGGACAAATAGTGTTCTGACCGTTGCTGATGCAGGTCTTGTTTCTGTTGCGACGGTGATTGCGCTGGCAGGCAGCGGGGGATCTGGCACGGTGAATGTGGGTACTGGGGGAGATCCGGGAAACATCTCTACGCCGAGCATCACTGGCGGAATCGGTCCTGGGAAAGTCGTCTTTAATCACAGCTCATCCAACTATCTCTTTTCTCCTGCAATGATTAATGCCTTGCAAGTGCAGCTGATAGGGACTGGTACCACGATTTTGACGGGATCGAATATATATACTGGGCCAACGACGATCACCTCAGGAACCCTGCAAGGGGGCGCTGCAAACGTGTTTAGCCCCTCTTCTGCCGTGGCAATTGGCACTAGCGGTACGTTGAGTTTAGGTGGTTTTAATCAAAAGAGTGGTCCGATCGCGAATAATGGCTTATTGGATTTGGGTGGATCGACACCGGGGACTGTGTTGACAGTGGCAGGGACTTACAATCAGGGGCCCACAGGTAGGTATCGGACAACTCTCAATACTGCAGGGCAAACCGATTTCACGTTAGTGGAAGCCACCGCTTCTTTGGGAGGCACGCTCTTGGTTGTGCCGACCGATGGCTATACATTTGCGACCCAATACCATCTTCTCCACTCAAATGTGGCGCGCAATAATAAGTTTGCAACAGTCATTACGGGCACTCCATTAGTCATTGGCAATGTGATTTATCTTCCGCAAGACGTCTATATTGAGTTTCTACCGAATCTGGCGGCGGCAGCATTGACAGAAAACGAACAACACGTCGCAGAACAAATTGATGGGACAACTAGCTTCACTCCCGATGCTCTTGCGGTCCTCAACGCCCTTGTGAATCTTCCTATCGACCAGGCAACTCTAGCGCTCGATGCTCTGGCAGGGGAACAATACACCTTTTTGACACAGTTGGATCGCTATGGCAATGAGCGGCTCAACCGCATCGTTTACAATGCTCTTCGGACGACGCTCGTTCCACGCTGGTGTGCGTGCAGCTGTGAACCGGTGGAGATCTGGTTTCAATTTGGAGAGGGCAACAGCTATGCGCACCAAGATATCAATAGCGATGGGATGAAAGGGACCAATTGGGATGTCACGTTGGGCGCGTTTATGCCTTTTGGCGGTAGCTTTATCGTTGGTCTTGCGGCTAACTATCAGTACGACCATGTGAAGTTTTTTCAAAGTGGTCACACGAACTGGAATACCGGGCACGCTTCTCTGCATGCGATTTATCAAAATCAACTCGGCTATGTTTTTGTGGACGGGATCGTAGGAAGAAGCTGGGGACACTTTCAGAGAACAATTGACTTTGGAACGATCCACCGCGTGGCGAAAAGCAAACCAAGCACAATCCAGGGATTGGTCGATGTGGAAGTAGGGATGAATTATTATCTCTGCGATGTGTTGCTTCAACCATTTGTAGCTGGCGAATTTGGGTTTTATCACCAACGCAAAATTCGAGAATGCGGGGCTGATTCGATTAACCTGTCACTCGATGAGAAATCGTTTAACACCTTTGACAGTTACCTCGGCGTCCATGCAACAACGGCTTGGGATTGTTTAATGGTGAATGCCGATCTAGCCTGGCAGCATAGCTACAACAGCTGGACGCACGACACGTTCAATGAGTTCCAAGACATAGGGTTCTCCGAATTCAGCATTGATGGCATTCGCCTTGGCCACGATGCCATACAGGCTGCTTTGAACTTATCTAAAACACTCCCCGGCAACCTCACCATCTATGGAGAGGTGTTCGGCGAATACTGGAGCCACTGGTCCGCTTACACCCTCTCTGTCGGCATCAGCAAAGAGTGGTAGCCCCACAACTTTAATCCTAGAAACTGCCGTTTCTAGGTTAATATCAACGTTAGAGGTATAGGTTTTGGAGGAAGGAATGGCCGGAGACAATGGCGATGCCATTGTCGATTTTCTCTCGCTTCAAATCTTTCACGAGCTGAACGGAAGGGAATCCATACTTCTGGTGAAAGTGGCGCAAGGCCGGGTGGATGTGATGGTCGGCGTTTTTTACTTCGATTGCTTGTTCGATTTGGTCATCGAGCGTCAATACAAAATCGACCTCTTGCCCCTCTTTTGTGCGTAAGTAATAAAGACCACAATTTTCAGCTTTGTAATCGATTCTTGCAAACATCTGTTTTAGTAAGCAAAGGGCGGCAAGGTTTTCAAATTGAATACCTGCACTTCCCTTGACTAACCCATTGTCGTAAAAGTAGATCTTGGGTTCTTTCAAGATACTCCTTGCAATATTGTGTGAGTAGGGTCTGACGAGGAAGATGATGTAGAGTGCTTCGAGGATCTCGATGTACTTTTTGACAGTATTGGGAGAAATGGCGACATCTTCTGCAATTGATGTGTAAGAGAGGGGAGATCCAACTCGTTCTCTTAATAATTCGAAAACCAAACGGATTGCATTTAAGTTGTGGATGTTCTCAAAATCGAGTACATCGATGCGCAAAAGACTGTCGACATATTGTAATCGCCAACGGTTTGCATCGACGAGTTCTTTGTCTAAAAATGGTTCAGGAAATCCTCCCCGTTCCAAGAAGCGCTCAATTGTGTAAGCAGTATGTACTTTTGCGCATTCGGCTGGTGAGAGCGGCAACAAGCGATGTAAGAAAAAACGTCCTGCTAAGGAGTCTCCAACGTGATGATAAACTTCCAAACGAGCGCTGCCTGTGACGAGAATTTTTTGATGGGGGAGGCGTGTATCAAAAATCCCTTTGAGGTAGTTCTTCCAATCGGGCATTTTATGGATTTCATCGAGGATTAAGAGTTCTGTTGATGGCAGCCAAGCCTCTTCTAGGATTATTTTTCGATCCTCTAGCCGATCGTAGGTCAGGTAAACGGATGATTGATAGTGAGTCGCAATCTCTTTGGCCAAGGTTGTTTTGCCGGCTTGGCGCGGTCCCGCCAAAAGCACCATTTTCTTGTTGAGATCGCGAATGATCGCTTCTTTTTGATACCTTTTCATATTGACTATTATGCAGTCAAATGCGGGAAAGTCAAGACTATTCCGCATTTGGTTGCGGAATAGTCAGATTTTTAGGCGAAAAAAAAGCTGTCGGGATAGGACCATCTCGACAGCTAAGAGAATTTTAGAATTTGAATCCAAAGTGAACGGTAAGACCTTGCAAGACGAGATCGCCTTGTGAGGAAGTTCCGTTATTTACAAGAGAAGAGAGGAAAGAAGCTGGCACTTGCCACTGGTTCCACCAGTACTGCACTTCATAGCCGATACCAATGTCAACGACGAAGTTGTCCCAGAGGCAGCTGCTCCAATCGAGGCTGATTAAGGCATCGACTGTGGGCCTTACCCGTTTTTTCTTGTCGGCTTGCATCACAAGAACGATGGAGTTATTCGTTTGTTGGAATGTTGGGGTATTGCTGACACAGAATTGACCATAGAGCAGACCAGCAGAGATGGCTGAATAGAGGTTGAAGTCTTGGAAGAATGTCCAGCTAGTATCGATTCCGAAGACCGGCCCGACCCCGTAAAAATTATTCTTCTTAGCTGAATTTACCGTAAGCGGTTGTCCAGCGGCAGTTAAGCCAAAATAGTTGACGCATTGCTTTTGACGGATGAGAGCCCCTTTGACGCCGAGGTACGAATGGAGATTGACGCAGGGAGTCAAACAGTAATTTTTCCCAAGTTGGAAATCGATGGTGTCGAATTGGAAATCCCAGTGGCTCGTTGCCACATTAGAGAATAGACCCTTGAAGTTTGAGTTTGATGCAATATCTATAATAAGGGCTGCGGGATCGGAGATAGGGATGATACCTGATCCTGTATCGGATACGGTCGAGTTGATTTTTTCATGGAGGCGCGTCCAGCTTAAAACCATGTCCCACTCTGTACAGGGGGTGATGTAACCTACCCCGATACGAAAGCCGGGCTTATATTGGAAGCCGGGTTCTTTGATATCGAAGGAATCACTAACATGCACACCAGAATTTCCCACGGAACCTTTGATTAACTGGCCAAGTCCTCCTGGAATGATGCCCGCGTATTGCATCTGATCTTGTGCGGCTTCCCAGTATAGAAAATCGCCAAAAGCAATGAATTCGCCGCAGGCATTGCAGCAATCGTTCATAGCGTAGCTTTGGTCAGCGTGTACGGCATGCGAAAAGAGAAGTGTCGTGCTTGTCATTGCGAGTTGAAAAAGACGCTTGAAACTCATGAGATACCCTCCGTGTAGTAATACTCAGAGGTTATAACAATTTAGCATAAGAATAGAAAGAATTTTTTTTTATTTCGCAAGATTGTGCAACACATTTGTGATTAACAAGACCCCTTTTTCGATCCTGTCGATCCCAAAATGTTCATTAGGGGCGTGGATTAAATCATCTGGAAGTCCAAGGCCGATCAGAACAGGCAATGCGCCCGCCGCTTTTGCTAAAGCGCTTGTGACTGGGATGGACGCGCCGTCAAAAATCATCTTGCAAGGGGCTTGGAAAACCGTTTCGTATGCTTTTTTGCACGCTTGGACGAGTGGCGTATCGGGACTTGTGCGCATCGGCAATCCCCCTTCGCCGTGTTGCACGACTTTAATTTGAATGCCGGGAGGTGCTGAACGTTCGAAATGCGTTTTGAGGAGGTTGAAGATTTGGTGGGGATCTTGATTAGGAACGAGTCGGCAAGAGACTTTGGCAATTGCCTGAGCGGGGATCACGGTTTTAAAGCCGTTTCCAGAATAGCCTCCGGCAATCCCATTGATCTCCAAGGTGGGCCGGATCCAGTTGCGCTCTAAGGGGGGATAAGCAGTTTCGCCGCCGGTAGGGTTGACGCCAAACATGTGTGCATAGTTTTCTGCGTCGAACTCCCATGAGACCGACCTTTTTTCTTCTGCTGTGATGGGTCTCACATTGTCATAGAAGCCAGGAATGGTGATTTTGCCAGAAGGATCTCGGCAGTTGCCTAAAAGGGACACAAGTGCGTGGATCGGATTGTAGGCAAGACCGCCGTGCAGGCCTGAATGTAGATCATGTGGAGTGCCTGTGGCAATGACGTCCATCGTGATGATGCCCCGGACGCCTAAATTAATTGCAGGTGTTGTGGGGTTTGGAGTTCCCACATCGACAATCGCCAAATAGTCGGCCTTGAGTTCTTTTGTTTTCTGTTGAAGAAGATGGGTGAGAGCCGTGCTCCCGCACTCCTCCTCCCCTTCGATGCATAGCTTGATATTGATGGGAAGGGTTCCTTGGGCATCGATGAGAGTTTTCAAAGCAAGTAGGACGTAGAAACATTGCCCTTTATTGTCTTGTGCACCGCGTGCAAAGACTTGCCCATTCTTAATCGTGGGTTCAAAGGGCGGTGTTTCCCAGAGCTCAAGGGGATCGACTGGCTGGACGTCGTAGTGGTTATAGATCAGGAGAGTCGGTTGGTCGGGACCTGCTTTTTCATAAGAAGCAAAAATCACGGGATGTCCATCCCCTTTCCACAAATCGACAGTGAACCCCATTTTTTTTAGATACGAGACCAGCCAGTCGGCGCATTTCAGCACGTCAGGTCGGTATTTTTCTTCTGAACTGATACTGGGAAAACGGAGAAAGGTGAAGTAATCGGCAAGCGCTGCTTCTCGCATCGTTTGAAAGTTGGGTTTAAAGGTTTCTTTTTTCATAGAGAAAGAACAATAAGTACAAGGAGGCAAAGAGTAAAGAAAATTAAACACGCATATGTTTTGCGATGGTGCTTTTGAATGAGAGAAGGGTCTTCGATCGTTTGGTTGAGGAAATCGACCCGTTCGCGGATGCTGTAGTGGTGCCAGCTCGGCTCGTGACCCGTCGTCCCTAATGAGCGAGCCAGGGTTAAAAATGCTTCGATGAGTGATTGAGGAGGAAGCTTCGCTTCATAAATATACAGGTCGGCTTGCCGTTCAAATTGGCGTGAGAAAAAACCAAAGACAAAACGGAAATACAGAGCGATTGCCGCAATGAAGACGGCAAACCCGATGCTGTCCCACGCCCATTCAGGGAGCTGTGTATCGATCGGGATGAGCAGAGCGACGCCTTGCACGGCGTAGGTGCCAACGACGAGCATCCCAAATAAGATCCAGGGATAAATCCAAAGGTGTTTTCTTTTGTTATGTCCAATTTCGTGGGCAACGATCGCCTCTATCGAGGGACCTGACATCACATCCAAGAGCTTTTTGGTAAACAAAATATAGCGCCAGCGAGGCACGATCCCAATAATTGCGGCTGTAATAGAATCTTCGGCCACATTCCAAATTTTGTAGCCTCCGTGGGAAAAATGGGTCTTTTGACAGAGGGCATCGAGGGTTGTAGCGAGCGGTGGGTCGTCTAAAGGAGGGCATTTCCATGTCCATACGACGATCGGGGGGAGAAAAATCATCGTCACGACTGCAAAACCAAGAAGGAAAAGGAATGTCCCAGCGCTGCTGTCTGACCAGTGGTCACCAAATAGGTTTAGGCCAAATGTGGCCAGGAGAAAAGGAAATGTGAAAGGAGCTAAAAAGCGGACGGCGTGAGAAGATTTTTTTTGAGCGATTTCTCGCGGGTGGTTGATCCGGTAAATCGAGTAGTTGCACGCATAGAGAGCGAAAAAATAGAGGAAAAGGGAGAACGCAGTTCCGATTGTTTGTGCAAGAGGGACATGTGTGGCGAAAAGCAAGGATTGGCTATTGAGGGGGAAGAGGAGAAGGAAGAGCAATAAGAAGATGACGATATTGTCGAAAAAGAGGATCTGATCAATACTGAGGAACTTCTTCAGCTTTTTGTTGATGAAATAGAGAGCGATCAGCCCAGTTGCGTAGAGCGCAACGCCTTGGAAAAAGGCAATGGTGGCTTCTGCTACGCTCTGAAGAGGGCCTTCCATTGCCATGGCCGTGATCAGAGTGATGAGCATGAGGAAAAAAAGTTGTGCAAACATATATCCGTAGGTTATCCCAATGACTAATAAAATGGTACAGACTCTCCCGATTGCCGATCTTCATTGCGATCTTCTCACCTATCTTTGCCGTGGGGCTCCATGCACGCCCTACGACCCGGTTGTCCGCTGCTCGATCCCGCAGCTGCGGCAGGGAGGTGTCCGGTTGCAAACCATGGCGATCTTTACCCTGACAGAACCAGGTTCTTCTCAACAGGGGCTCTCACAGGCGCAGCTATTCAAAACACTGCCAAAAGCGTATCCAGACGATTTCTTTTTCGTGCGGGAATCGGATGACGTAAAACACCTATTGGAGACGAACAAAATTGCCATTTGCTTGGCTGTCGAAAATAGCTCTTCCTTTGCTGAAGAAGATGACGACTTGGAAACCGCTCTTGCCCTTTTACTCCGTTTTCACAAGAACATGGGAAGGCTTCTATACGTTAGCTTGACCTGGAATGATGAGAATCGGTTTGGAGGGGGCGCTCACACCAGTATTGGCTTGAAACAAGATGGACGACGTTTGTTGGATTTTTTGTCGCAGCACCGGATTGCTGTCGATTTAAGCCACGCTTCTGACCGGTTGGCTTACGATATTTTTGAGCACATCGAGAAGCAGCGGCTGCCGCTAAAAGTGATCGCCAGCCACTCAGTAATGCGGCAGATCCACGAGGTTCCGCGCAATCTTCCCGATCCGATTGCGCAAGAAATTATTCGACGGGGAGGCGTGATTGGTCTCAATTGGATTGCGAAGTTTATTGGGCCGCGCATGGATTATTTTTTGAAACATCTCGACCGCCTTTTGCTGATGGGCGGCGCTGAGCATGTGTGTTTCGGTGCTGACTTTTTTTATGAAGACGATGTCCCGGCAGCTCATCGTACGGCAGGGACCTTCTTTTTCCCCGATTTTGGCGATGCCAGCAGGTATCCGCGCCTGTTGCAGATGATCCGACAAGAGCTGCACCTGCCTGAGGAAGTTCTATCTCGATTAGCTTATGGGAATTTTCTGAACTTTGTTCAAAAGAATTAAGATTCTAGTTTTTCTTGTATTTTAAATAACTTTTGATTATAAGTATTAGTCATTTATGGATACAAAAACCGTTGTAATTGGCATGTCGGGGGGCGTCGATTCGTCCGTTTCTGCTTTTTTGTTAAAGGAAGCGGGCTACCGCGTCATTGGCATGTTCATGAAAAATTGGGAAGAGGAGACGGCGGAGGGTGGCTGCCATTCTGCATCCGATTACGAAGATGTGATGCGCGTTTGCGACTGTTTGGATATCCCCTATTATGCGGTCAATTTCGTCCAAGAGTATTGGGACCGCGTGTTTCACCATTTCATCGCTGAGCTTGAGCAAGGGTTTACCCCCAATCCCGATATTTTGTGCAACCGGGAAATCAAATTCAAAGTGCTGTTAGACAAAGCAAAAGAGGTGGGCGGCACCTTTTTGGCAACTGGCCATTATTGCCAATCGGTTTTTCAAGACGCCCAGTGGAATCTGTTGCGCGGGGCCGATTTGGGCAAAGATCAAAGCTATTTTCTCTATACGATTGGGCAAGCGCAATTGGCTCAAGTCCTTTTTCCCGTCGGCCATTTGCAAAAGTCACAGGTGAGAGAACTAGCACGTCAAGCGGGTCTTCCAACAGCAGAAAAAAAGGATAGCACCGGGATCTGTTTTATCGGCGAGAGGAAAATTAAAGAATTTTTGTCGAAATACGTTGCCTATCAGCCGGGAAATTTAGAGCGCCTGGATGGGAGTGTCGTGGGGCGGCACGAGGGGCTGGCCTACTATACGATTGGACAAAGGCGCGGCATGGGGCTCGGGGGCGCTGGAGACGCATGGTTCGTCGTCGGTAAAGATGTCGAAAAAGGGAATGTGATCGTCGAGCGAGGTGAGTTTCATCCGGCCCTCTATTGCGATGGGTTAACAGCAACAGAAGCGACTTGGGTGGAAGGTTCGATGCCGCCCCTTCCCTTTTCCTGTACCTGTAAGATTCGGTACCGTCAGGCAGACCAGCCGTGTGTGATCAAGTCTTGTGCTGATGGGATTTTGGAAGTGGAATTTTTAACTCCGCAGCGGGCTGTGACTCCACGCCAGTCGATCGTCTTTTATCAGGGTGAAAGGTGTCTTGGGGGAGCGATGATTCAAAAAGCAGCCCCGTCGTACCACGAACAGGGCCGCCTGTTATCGATTCAGAACCAGTAGGCGACAGCGATCCGTCCGCCATAAGCTCTTATCCCGTGCTTCTCTTTGCTCAAGCCCAGGTTGTAAGCCGCGCCGATGTTGATCGACCAGTGATCGTTGATATCCCCTTCGAGCATGAGGCCGTAGTTAGACCCCTGTGAATGGCTCCAATCTCTGACATTTTCTGCATTGCCGCCAATGAGCGGGAAAAGGGGCTTTTTCAGGGAAAGGGTCGTCAGCGTTCTACTCCAAGAGTATTGGTAAACGGCAATGATGCGCCACCCTTTATAAAAGCAATAGCTAACATCGAGAGAGAGATAAGGGGAAACTGAATAGAGTTTCTGTTTTACGTGCGCGCGCGGCATCGGGGGAATCGGGAAGGGAAGGAGGCCTTGCAGAGCAATTGGAATGGTTGTCTCTATCTCTGTATAGACGCATCCGATTGCGGGGGTTGCCGACCAGTTCTCGCAAAAGGGGGTGTAGTGGCCAAAAGAACCCCCGGCGCTGGTGATTTCTCCGTGCCCGTTTCCATAGATAAATGTGGGTTTTACGCACAGCCCCTTCCAGAAAACAATGGAAGAATCGACTTTTACCCCGGCCATGTCGACCCGCTTAACGGTCTTTCCAGATTGCAACATGTCGAGGTGGATGTAGGTAGGGCCGGCATCGACTTTTCCGCAAACTTCCGCATTCAGGGAGTAGACGGAAGCAAGAAATGGGATCACAAGGGCAATAAAAATTTTTTTCATCACGATTTTCCTTCTTATTAAATGATTAAGGTTCTCGTTTCAATTTCGCCAATAAGGTTTGTTAATGTACCAAACCCCTCCTTTTTTGGCGAACAAAAAAAGCACTACCTGTTGTTGATGGATAAAGGGAAAATAGGTATACTTGAGGCTCGATTCACCCTTTATAAGCTAGGCTCAAAACATGTTTGGATTTTTTAGAAAGATATTTGGAACAGCTCAAGACCGTACCATCCGCCGGTTTCGGAAAATCGTCGATCAGATCAATGTATGGGATAAGAAATTTCAGGAAGTGAGTGACGTTGATCTACAGCAAAAGACACAGGAGTTTAAAGAGCGGCTGAAAAAAGGGGAAACCGTTGAGGCGATCTTACCTGAGGCATATGCCGTCGTGAGGAACGCCTGCCGCCGCTTGACCGGAACGCAGATCCACGTTTCTGGCTATGATCAAAAATGGGATATGGTGCCCTACGATGTGCAGTTAGTCGGTGCAATTGCCCTCAACTCGGGCGCTATTGCCGAAATGATGACCGGTGAGGGGAAGACGTTGACTGCGGTGATGCCTCTTTACCTCAATGCTTTGACGGGTAAGCCTGTCCATCTCGTCACTGTGAACGATTACTTGGCCAAGCGCGACTGCGAATGGGTGGGGGCTGTATTGCGTTGGCTTGGCTTGACGACTGGG
>JABDCX010000016.1:47976-49584 GCA_013287915.1 Chlamydiota bacterium | reverse complement strand
AACCAATACAATCCCACGTGGGGTGATGCATATACTCAATGAGCTGTTTGAGGGGTCTACCTATTCGGTTGAGGCTCTTCCCCTCCATATGAGCAATGCTCCTGTCGGTCAAAGAGAAAAAACTCAGCCTAGTAGAGAATGGATGGAAAACCCCATCGAAAAGGGCATTTATAGAGACGGCACAGCAATTACTTACAACCCTTATATTATCTTCCGTGTGGTTTGCACATCGACAGAGCAAGAGCTTGTTGAATTGGGTGTTAAATTGGGGGTTCGAATGGAGAATTATAAGCGAGAGAAATTCATAGCTCTTGGAGCATCGAATCGTAAAGACCAGCTATCATGGGAACAGTTAAGAACTACCGAACCTGCAGATCCTTTATTTTTTAAAGCTGAATTGATTGGTTCAGGAGATCAAGCGACTCACTTCAAAGAATTTATAAAAACAGGCGAGGGTAAAGATCTCAATGGCCTGACATGGCGTTTGGAGTAGTAATTCTCTAACCATCACTCAAAAGATGCGGACGAGGAGACATGGGACAACGCCGAGCCCATGCGGGCTTAAGCGCGTTGTCCCATGCCCTTGTGGATTATTCTGGAGACTTTTGTTGTTGAATTTTACGTGCTGCTAAATCGATATTCTTAAATGCGTCAAATGTGAGCTCATACTTATGGGTCTGTTTCCACGCATTGAATGCCTTGAGCACTCCAGGCTGTGTGAGTGCATTTTTTACCTTTTCACCATTGCTCCAATCCTTATTATCATTGACGAGATTAGAGATCGCTTTTGGTAAGCCTGTCATATCTGGTTCTTTTGCTGGTCCTTGTAATGGTCCCATACTACCCTCCTGTTTAGAGAGCTATATAAAAAAGCTCTATATGCTAATAATAATTAATATTTTGTTGTTAGTAAAGTATAAACTAAACAATAATAATAATGTTATAATTATAAATGATTTATGTTATTATTAGCCTGTTTGCTAGATTTCGAAGATCCTACATTGATATGCCGCCCTTTTAGGGCTCAATTTTTGGGTGCATGTTTACCCAGGCCTCCGTTCGCTGGCGCTCACTCTGACCTGGGCTATGAGATGTCGGCCCGTTGGGCCTCAGCAGCAGACTACATAAGGCTGCTAATAGTGGCTCCAGAACAGATTGATCGTGTTGTGAGGCCCAACGGGCCGGTATCTCATAGCCCAGGTCGGAGCGAAGCGGAGGCCTGGGTAAGCACGTACCCACGTGACGAGCCCTGAAAGGGCGGTATATCTCTACAGGATCAATGCATATTGGTAATCAAGATCAAGCTGAGCGTTCTAGAATCGATTTTTTCAATGCTAAGGCACGAAGAGTCTTACTTTCCTTTGGGGTATGGGGGATTAGGTTTCGTGGGGCTTGTGCTGTTTCCAAGTTGTTTCGGGAGAGTGGTTTAGGTTGTTAACATAGCGGGAAACTGAGAAGAGGTAGTCGGATAGGCGGTTGAGGTAGATCACGACGACGTCGGAAACATCGCCATTTTTGTGGAGGGGGAGGACGCGCCGTTCGGCTCTACGGCAGATGCTGCGGGCCATGTGGAGCATGGAGCCTGCAGGGTGGCCGCCTGGCAAGATA
>JABDCX010000016.1:0-47966 GCA_013287915.1 Chlamydiota bacterium | reverse complement strand
AAAGGCGTGGAGAGGAGGAAGGTGCTCTTCCATGCTGTCGATCCATTTTTCGAGCGCCTCGACTGCTTCGTTGTCGAAGCGGGTTTTTTCGAGTTTGGATTGGGCAGCTTTTGTGCGGGGCGTGGCAAGGGCAGCGCCGACGTCGAAGAGGGCGTGTTGGATCGCCTCGAGTTGTTCTTTCACGGGCTTCATGGCGTTATGCGCGGGGAAGAGCGATAGAGCGGCACCGATGGCGGAATTGCACTCGTCAACCGCGCCGAGCGCTTCGATGAAGGGGTCATTTTTGAGGACCCGTTGTCCAGAGAAGAGAGAAGTTTCCCCTTTGTCACCCGTTTTTGTGTACAATTTCATGGTAAGCGCTCCTGTACAATTTTTTCGAATGCTTTGACATAAGCCTTTTCATCGGCACGGTGTTGGTACTGCATTTGTGCCTGATGAGACCATTCGGTGTAAAGCTTTTTATCGCTGATGAGGCGGCTTGCCAAATCGATGTAATCTTCCACTTTGTTCGACGTAATGACCCGGTCCATTCCAAAATACGCACCTGCGTAGCGTGCTTGTTGGGGTCCTTGAGGATCGTACATCGAAACGACGGGGCATCCAGCTGCCATTGCATCGAGCATCCCCAGGCAGCTGCCAAAGGGAAATTCGTTGAGATACAGCTCCATGGAGCGGGCGATTTGGCTGGGTTGCTTTTGAGCGCCAAGGAATTTCACCTGCTTTCCAACTCCGTGTTTTTCAAATTGCGCGCGCAGGAGCGGTTCGTTTTGAACTTTTCCCATCGGCGCATAGTAGGCGTGGGGGTGGCGTTTGAGGATTTCGCTGATTGCGTAGACCATTTCTGGACTGAGGCGTGTATCTAGGTGATTTGAAACCGTGGTCATGATGAAGGCGTCTTTGGGAAAGCCCAGGTGTTCCTTTGTGAACGGTTCTTTGCTCCACGTTTGCCGGATATCGATGCAAAAATTGAGGGCGTAGGGATTAATGTGCAGTGATTGAAGGCGTTCTTGATGAGTTTTGAGCGACTCCTCAGAACTTAAAATGGCAGATTCAAAGCACGGGTATTGAGGGGGCGTGCCGTGTTCGAAGAGGACGCGCATGGGGACGTTGGACTTTGCAGCTGCCCACATGTTGATCTCATCGGGCCCGTGGAAGACGGCGATCGCGGTGTTCCAGGTGTCGAGTTGTTGCGCAATTTCTTCCCCGAGCGTTTTGATCGATTTGTCTTGGTCGTAGATGAGGACGGGAATTCCCTTTTTTTGAAATGTCTCAAGCGTTTGTGCCGCGCGTTCTTTCGATGAGGAAGAGAAAAAAGGAGTGACTGGGTAGTCGGAATAACGAGAGAGCAGACTTTCTGTCGAAATGATCGCGATCTCAAACTGGCTCTGGTCCGCATGTGAGACGAGCATGCGCAACAAGCGGGAGGGGGCATGCCCGCCATCGACGATTTGAGGAACGATGTGGACGAGTTTAAGTGGCTTTTGCGGATTCCAGGGGCGTGGAACCCGCTTTTTTTGCACTTCTTGCAACTCTGTCAAAATGGGGTCTTCATAGGTGAATCCCAACGAGACAGAAGGGGAGGGGCGTTCTTTATGGGGATCAAACCAAGCTATTGCATTGAGGCGTCTTCTTAAAGGCAATGCGCGGCTTTTGCCATACCGCTGCTGGATCCGATAGGTAAGCCAGAGCTTACACAAGTGATAGAGGTCCGGCAACGGGGAAGAGCCTGTCAGAGCCTCTGCCAAGCGGGGAAAAAATGCTTCTGCATGTGGAACCGGGCGCAACGTCATAGGAGCCAGCGTTTTGCCCTTAATCGCTTGCCAAGGGGCCGTTTCCACCTGTTCTTTGGGGTGGGCGCTCATCAAATACAAGAGCGAGTGAGGGGCTTCCAAAGCCTTGGCGACTGATTCCCACTGAAGCATTTGGTACAGGTCTTGGAAGGTCTCACACACAAAGACCACGGGCTTGCCGACAAACGGCGCGAGGAGTGTAGCATAGTCCACAGCGCTGGAGGGTTCGAGCAGGATGAGGGGGATCTCGCCAGGAGAGAGGGGGTGGAGTTTGCCTTCAAATGTGTAGGCAAAGCGGTGGAAAGGGCGGCCTTCGTTTACAGTTTGGGGGGAGAGGAGCGCTTGGAGCGCGTCTTTTTTTTGCAGCAGGGAGTCGATCCGCTTTTTGATTGCGATGTGAAACTGAATGAGTGGGTTGAAGGCGCCAACATCGATGGGGGATGCAACGAGTTGGTGGAGGAAGATTTTCAAAGCGGCTTCGTCCCTCACGATGGCGAGAAAGGTGTCGGCAATGACGCGCATTTTTTCATCTTTCGCAAAGGCTACCATCAGCGCTTGTGAAGCGTAATCGGTAATTGCCGCATCGCCCAAGATTTTTTCATCGGCAAAATTGATCAGGAGAGACGAGGAGGGGATCGCGTCGTAGCAGATGTCTGGGGTGGGAAAAAGGAGTTGCAAGGCCTCTGTCGCGCGCCCTTGTTCATACGTATCGATGAATTGCGAAAAAACGTCCACAGAAAATCTCCATCTGATGGACTTGTATACAGGAGAGGGGAAATTAGGTGTAACAAAAAACCAAAAGAAGTGCATGCACTTCTTTTGGTTGGGAAGGTTTGATTACCAGAAGAACTCTTCGAATATTTTCTGGCCGGGTGGTGCTTTTGGTTCTAGAGTAGCTTGAGGAGCTTCTACAACCTCTTCGATTCTGACCGTCGAAGGCACAGCAACTGGCTCTTCGCTTGTCCAGATGAACAGGTTAGTTTCGTCCTCAGAGCGGTGCGTTTGCAGGTAAGCGTTTAAGTCGAAAGGCGTTTCTTGTGGCATCACTTTAGCAGCTTTCTGTTTCAAATCTTCTTGAGCCTGTTCTTGTTCTTTTGCGCGCCGTTCTGCAATTTCTATCCGTTTCTGGTTTACTTTCACGGCATAGATCACCGTTTCGGCACCGTAGACGGCTAAGAGCGCGACGATCGGAGATCCTGTCGTGAACAAGACAGTGACTCTCAATACGTTGATCATATGCTCTTTGTTGTTCTTTGGCATACCATTAGCAAAAAGCATGGCAATTGCGCGCAGCGGTGTTGGCGCGAACTTGGCGGCTAAGACCGCTTGGTTGATCATATAGTCATTAAACCCTTTTGCTACTGTGTTGGCGGCAGAATCGACCAGAGGTGTTGCCACGTATTTGACTACAAAAGCGGATAATTGTGTTGCGCTAGCCTCAGTTAATTTTTCATGCTCCATCTCCTTTGCAGCCTCGAAGAATGGTCGAGCAAACTGGGGCAATCCGTTTTCGGCTTCGACGATTTGGTTGTCGATGCGGGCCTGGAACTCTTGGACGGCCGGAATGTGTTTGCCAACAAAAGCCAGCATCTGCAGCGCCTGAATCGCCGCATTATGGGTGAGGACGATCGCGGGTTCACGCCATTTCAAGAACCGGCTTTTCACGGTGGTTGAGATCTCCCGAATCGTTTCATTTTTCGACAGTTTCTCTTGAACGATAGGCATGCTGAGAATATAGATCGTTGCGAGTTGTGCAGTTTCAAGGGCTGCTCCACCCATTCCACATCCTTCGGCCATTATCCCAAGCATGTCTACAGCAGCTATCCCAGCTGAAACCGTAGTGGGATCGATCGTTTCTTTTTTCTTTTCCTGAACAGGTAACTTATCCTCTTGGATCAGGGCGCGCTCGAACACGCCTGTTGCCTTATCGTCTCTTTCGTCTTTTGTCTGATCGACAATGTTGCGGTCTTGAAAGAAGCTTGAAAAGTAGACCTTCATACGCGTCAGGAGGGAGACGACGTAACCGAATGCCTTGCCAATCATCTCGAAATGGAGCTGAAATAGAGAGGTGTTAAAGAGGTTTTCAGGCTCTAAATCGGGTTTAGAAATGAGTTCTGGATCCTCACCAATGGCGCTGTTTTCTTGAGCTGCGATAGCTTCAATGTACCATTCCGGGTATTGTTTGCCATCATTATAGATTGGTGTGATATTCATATAACCTCTTGTTGTGTTAACATAATTATATTTTTTTATACCTCTATTATATATAATTAAAACTTTAAAGTCAAGATATTCTTTTAAAAAGCTCATGGGAAGGATTTTTTTACCTTTTTTCTTGATTTTGGCTGGGGGAACAAGTAAAACCCCTATTTTACAACGGTGGGAGTCGTATGGCCGAACGCAACCTCTACACGAATCGTCTGATCCACGAAAAATCCCCCTATTTGCTCCAACACGCCCATAACCCGGTCGATTGGTACCCTTGGGGGGAAGAGGCTTTTCGGGCGGCTCAGGAGCAAGATAAGCCCATTTTTTTGTCAATCGGGTATGCCACCTGCCACTGGTGCCATGTGATGGAGAAAGAGTCGTTTGAAAACCAGGAACTGGCCACCCACATGAACCAGACCTTCATCAATATCAAAGTGGACCGAGAGGAGCTCCCCGAGGTGGACAACCTCTACATGGAATTCGCTCAGAGCATGATGTCGGGAGCCGCCGGGTGGCCTCTAAATATCGTTTTGACCCCAGAACTGCAGCCTTTCTTTGCCGCGACCTACCTCCCTCCTCACGCCAAGCATGGGCTTGCGGGGCTTGACGACCTCATTGTCAGGATTAAGGAGGTGTGGACTGGGGACGAAAAAGAGCGTGTCATTGAACAGGCGGACCACATCGTCGGCTTTTTTGAAGCCAATATTCATACTGAGGGTGAGCGGCTGCCCGAAAAGGAGCAGGTGATCAATGGGGCTGAATTGCTCTTTAAAATGGCCGATCCTCAGCACGGGGGAATCCGGGGTACACCTAAGTTTCCCATTGGGTACCAATGGAATTTTCTGTTCGACTACGCTTGGATGTCTGGTGATAGCCGCTCCCTTTTCATTACCGAGCGGACCCTAGAAATGATGTACAAAGGGGGAATCTACGACCATTTAGGAGGTGGATTTTCCCGCTATTCGGTCGACGAACGGTGGCTCGTTCCCCATTTTGAAAAGATGCTCTATGACAATGCCATTTTGGCGTCTACCTACTTTCAGGGTTGGTTGGTGACGCAAAATCCCCTTTATCGGACGGTTTCTCAAAGCATTCTCGACTATATCTTGCGCGAAATGACCCACCCCGATGGCGGATTCTATTCGGCAGAAGATGCCGATACAGAGGGGCATGAAGGGCGGTTTTACACCTGGACGCGCGATGAGATTACAAATATCTTGGGCCACACAGAATCGGAGCTGTTTTGCGAGTATTATGGCGTCACGGAACAGGGGAATTTCGAAGGAAGGAATATTTTACACATTCCGGTAGGGCTCGAAGAGTTTGCTCAAAAGAAAGGAATGGATCCGGCAGAGCTCGATTCCCTCTTCGCCATGCAACGGCAGGTGTTGTGGAAGGTGAGGGAAAGGCGACCCCACCCCTTTAAAGACGATAAAATTATCAGTGCCTGGAATGGGCTGATGATCGATGCGTTAGCTCTTTGTGGCAGAGGTTTTAACGAACCGAAATACACACAAGCCGCCCTGAAGGCCGCGCGTTTTATCAAAACCCACCTATGGAAAGACGATGCTCTTTTGAGAAGGTGGAGAGATGGCGAGGCGATGTTCAAAGCGGGGCTCGACGATTATGCCTTCCTGATCAAAGGCTCCTTATCCCTGTTTGAAGCGGGGCAGGGGACAGAGTGGCTTGCCTGGGCTATCGAAATGGCAGAAACATTAAAAAGTTTATTTAAGGCTGAAAATGGGGCTTTTTATCAGATGGATGGGCTGGAAAGGAACCTGATCTTGAGGAAATGCCACTATTCCGATGGAGCGGAACCCTCAGGCAACGCGATCCATTGTGAAAACCTCTTGCGCCTTTACCAAATCACTTTTGATAAAAATTATTTGGAACAAGCTGAAGATATCTTACGAGCTGTGTATAAGTTCGTTGAAGGGTATTCTCCCGGGTATTGCTACCACTTGATCAACACCATCCGTTTTTACGACCATGCAGCGCTGACAGCCGTGGTTGCACTCAATGAAGAGCGTTCCTACGAAAGGGAACTTGGAGAATTGTTTTACCACCATTTTCTGCCACACCGGGCGATCATTTGGAAGGCAGCCGGGGATGAAAGTTTAGCGCGTCTGATCCCCTTTGCAGCCAATTATCGACCAGTGAATGGCCAAACGACCCTGTATCTGTGCTCTCAAGGGGCCTGCTCCAAGCCGATCACCTCTTTGACTGAAATGATTACTGAGGTACTAAACAACAGGTGACGAATAAGGTTGTCTCTTTAACCATTTTTTGCTATGATCTCGTGATACTGTGGTCATTGGCTAGAAAACATTAGTTAACAAAACCTTCTTCAACCTAAATTATTATTATATGAAGATAGAAGATAAATTAATCGGGATATTAAAATCCCACGCCTTTGATCAACTTACTCCCTACATGAAACCATCCTCGTGGAAAAAAATGACCCAAGATGAAAAGGAGTTATTGAGTCTTCTTTTTATCAAGCAGGGAGAGCAACAGCTTCAGGAAGGAAATAACGCCGTTTTTGAAACCTGCGAACTTGCCACTCAGATTGCCCCTGAGAGTCCGCTCATCCATTTTCGAAAAGGGATGGTCTATGCGCTTCAACGAGAAAACATGCGTTGCCTTCAAGCTGCAGCCGAGTCGCTGCAAAAAGCGGTTGAATTGGATCCGCAATACATGACAGCTTGGTTTGAGTGGGCGAACGTATTGCACGATATCGGTTATCTAAGTGAAGACATGGAAGTGCTCGCTCGCGCGAATGAACGCTTTGCCAAAGCAGAGGATCTAGCCAAAGAGGCGCTCCCCGAAGACCATGCTGATCTTTATTGGGCCTGGGGTCAGTGTTTGTGCACCCAAGGAGTGTTTTCTGGAGAACCTCCCGATCTGCTCGCAGCGTTAGAAAAATTCAAAAAAGCGCAAGAGTTGGGCCTTGCTACAGGACAGTTTTACCACGATTTAGCCTCGCTTTACAGCGCTTTGGCACAGCTACTGCCTCTTGCCAATTACCAAGAAATGGCTTTAGAAAATTTGCGCAAAACAGTCGAATTACAACCCGATTTCGCAGAAGCCTGGCTCGGGCTTGGGTGCGCATTGACATTGAAATTCCAAGAAACAGGAGACGAGCAAGACTTTCTCGAAGCGCACGAGGCTTTTGAAAAATGCACGGATCTCAATGACCAAGATGTGCTCGCGTGGGTCCGTTGGGGCCATCTTCTCGTCTTTGCAGGAAAGCTAAGCGCAGACATCGACAAAGTTTACGCAAGTTTTGAAAAATTTGAATCAGCAAAGGCGCTCGATCCCGACATGCCGCGGTTGCTTCTGCATTGGGGCGAGGCGTTGATGATTGCGGGAGTTCACGAAGAGCGTTTGGATTGGCTCAAAGAAGCGGAAACAAAGATTACAAACGCCATACGGGGACTTTCCACCGTTGAGGAAGCGTGGGCTATTTACGGAGCCTGCCTAGGGGAATTAGGGCACTATTTCACCGATGAAAATTACTACAAGCAGGCAATCGAGAAATTTAAATATGGCTTGACACTCTTTCCCAGCAGTCACCTGCTTGCCATGGGTCTAGCCCATGCACAAATGGCTCTTGGCGATCTCAAGTCATCGGTCGAACTTTTGGAAGAGGCTCTCCAAACCTATGACAAGTATAACCGTGAGCTTCTGCCCCTCAACCCGCCCGATTTGAATGAATGGGGTGTGACTTGGATGAAATTGGCAGAGATTACGCAAAAACGGGAACATGCCGCCGCTGCCGTAGAGAAATTTGAACAAGCCATAACGATGACTCTTCAAAAAACCGGCAATGACAAAGTCGATTCCACATGGATGTACAACTACGGTTCCGCACTCGACTTTCTTGGAGACTTCTACAGCGATGTCAATTACTACGAAAAAGCCGTTCAAGCCCTCTCTCACGTCGTTTCGGTTGATCCAACGCACCCTTATGCGAAGTACAACCTGGCGCTTGCCCTCTACCATCGGGCAGAGCTGACACAAGATTTTGAAACCTTCAAAATGGCGATCGATATTATCCAGGAGTTGACGCAGGCAGACCCAGAAGATGATGTGTTGTGGTGCCAGTATGGGTTGATGATGTTGAATTTAGCTGTCCTATCGCGAGATCCTGCGACCCCAGAGTTGACGCAGACCTTATTTACAGAGTCTGAACAACGGTTGCAAAAGGCGTTGGCATGCGGGAGCCTCGATGCTTTTTACCATTTAGCCTGCTTGCATGCTCTTTTGGGGAATAGCGAGGGCGCAATTCACTATCTGCAATGTTCAGAAAAACAGCGCGTTTTGCCACCCGTCGAAGAGATCCTCGACGAGGAGTGGCTAGAAAGCCTCTACGACCATCCAGAATTTCGCAGCCTTATCGGCCGTCAATACAGCGACGACACTAACCCTTAGAGAACTGCTTCCGTTCGTTTTCGGACAAATAACGCTTTCTTATTTCCAACCCCTGTGCCATTCAGAAAACTCAGAAGGACGAATTCTAAATCTTGCAAAATTACCTTCATGAAGGCTGCTTACCTCTATTTCAGTAATTTCTATAAAGCGATGTTGGTCAGACAATGGCACATGAGCTTGAGCGAATTTTTGAATCGTTTGAGAACCCTCTAACTTATTCATTTTTTGTCGAACAACTTCACAAACAGCGGTTCGAATGAGATCACGATAGCGGACACGAAAAGGGTCTGGCTCTCCAAGCACTTCAAGTGTAGCCAAGTATAGAGAAGCTGAACGTTCGTAGGCCCAAACAAAGACATCGCGAAAAATTTCTATTCGATTAAATTCATAGATGGCAAGTAAGCCTTGGATATAGTCTGATTCAGGAACATCTACAAAAGAGAGGGGACTCAAATTTTCTCGGATAAATGGAATATTTCCTGCAAGGCGAGAAACTCTCTTGTTGACATCCAGAAAAGGTTGCAAATAGGGTATATGGACCATTAAAAAGAACGATTGTTCGAAAGGATTCTTTATTGCCGCAGCCTTTTGAATGATCAATTGAAAACACTCTTCTATCAATTGTGGTATTTCCACGGGATGGTATACAGATTTTCCAATTTTCACAGGAGTTGTCCGTAACCTACCACATGCTTTTGGGTCTAGAAGTAAATCATTAGAAAGAAGCCCATGAATATTCAAAATTGTAGAACGGCTAACATCTAACTCCTCAGCCATGTCTACAAGAAATTCAATAGCCTCTTTATGGTTTAGAAGCATCTGTGTGTCAGTCCTATCCTTTCCCTGGGCCGCTTCTCCAGTGTCAAGTAACCTTTCCGTTTCGAGAAGCGAGTACGTGTTGCCCTCTAATCGACTAGAATTCCAAGATAAATCAATCAAAAGTCGATGATATATTTTTCTGGCATAAGTGCCCGCCGGACGCCCTTTTTCAACTCCAGCGCCAAGCTTAGACAGTTTTTCAAGAATTTCTTGAGACAGGTAATTTGTCTTATTCGGTTCATAAGATTCTAGAAATTCTTTTTTATAACTCACATGTTGTCGCAATTGAGACGGTACGGAAATTAATTTTCGCAACACTAGAGCTTCGGAAGAAAATGGAACGAGTGAATCTCTAGATGAGCCTTTCATTGGCTCTGCTATCTCTTTATTTTCTAAGACCTCCATAGCATAATATTTACTGCTCTTGCCGACCCCCACCTTCTTTAAAATCCCTGTTTTTACAAGGTAGGACAACCTATATTGTAAGGTCCTTTTGGGTACAGCGCCCTCTAAAGAATTAACCAAGCCCTCTATAGAAACTCCTTCAGAATGGCGTCCAACGATCCTTACCAACTTTTCAACTTCTTCTTCAGGTATTTTCTTAGCCATTTTTCCACCTTGTTTAAGCAATTTTTAACGTGTAAGTATGACATTTACGCGTAATATATGCATTTAATCTTGCGCGAAAGATGTTTTACGCGCAACATATACACCTCATATTACTTAAAACTGCATTTACGCGCAAGATTTGAAAGCTAACTTGCGCGTAAATAGATTTTCGCGCAAGTTAGATGGCCTAAGTTGCGCGTATTTTGGGAATTGGCACTTGAACGCGGTACATTTGGACTAGAGATCCGGATGGTCTCAAAACGACGATCCCTAACCCTTAGAGAACCGCTTCCTTTCGTTTTCAGACAAATAACGCTTTCTCATGCGGACGAAATCGGGAACCACTTCGATCAACTCGTCGTCTTGCACGTAGTCAATCGCTTGTTCCAAGGTGAATTTGCGAGGCGGTGTCAGGATGATGTTTTCATCGCTTCCTGAGGCACGGACGTTTGTCAGCTGTTTTCCTTTGATCACATTGACAACGAGGTCGTTGTCGCGGCTGTTTTCTCCGACGATCATCCCTTCGTACACCTCTTCGCCTGGAGCGACGAACAAGGTGCCTCGGTCTTGAAGGTTGAAGCACGCATAACCATTGGTTTTGCCAGGACAAATTGAGACCAGAACGCCTTTTGATCGGCCTGGGATTACTCCCTTCCAAGGAGTGAATTTTTCAAAGACAGAAGTTAAGATCCCAAGACCACGCGTGATTGTCAAAAACTCGTTTCGGTATCCCATCAGTCCGCGCGTTGGGATCAGAAATTCCATTTTGGTAATCCCATGATCGTCTGTGTTTAGGTGTTGCATTTCGCCGCGGCGACGTGCCATTTCTTCGATCACAGTTCCTGAAAACTCTTGAGGCACTTCGATGTGGACGCTTTCGAGCGGTTCACACTTTTCCCCGTCGATTTCCTTAGTCACGACTTGCGGTTTAGAAAGGCTAAGCTCGTACCCTTCTCGGCGCATCGTTTCTATCAAGACCGACAGGTGCAATTCGCCACGACCTGCCACGCGGATTTTCTCTTGTTCCCCTCGCACTTCTTCGATCTTCAACGAAATATTCGAACGGCGCTCTTTTTCCAAGCGATCGCGGATTTTATTCATCGTGACGTGTTTACCGCTTTTTCCAACAAACGGGCTGTTGTTGACCGAGATTTCGATCGAAACCGTTGGCTCGTCGAGCTTGATCGGTGGAAGCTGGAGGATTTTGCTTGGATCGCAGAGCGTGTCCCCAATTGTCACTTCTGGAACTCCTGAGAGGCAAACGATATCGCCGACGCTTGCTGCTTCTGTCTCGATCTTTTGCAGTCCAAGATAATTTTCAATTTTAGTGATCGAGCAGCGCGCTTGGTCTCCTTTGGCATTGATATGGATGACTTGTTGTCCCTTTTTCACAACCCCTTCTAAGATACGTCCACAAGCCTGTCTTCCCACGTAGTCGTCGTAAGAGATCGTTGCCGCTTGCATGAGGAAGGGAGAGTTGATGTCCCCTTTTGGGTGGTCAACAGCACTGATAATCAGTTCAAACAGCGGTTTCATATCGACTCTAGCGTCGTCGATTCCTTGCATAGCAAAACCAGAAAGGCCTGAAGCGTAGCAGTAGCGGAAATCGAGTTGTTCGTCTGTGGCTCCAAGTTCTGCAAAAAGGTCGAACGTTTCGTCTAAGACGCGGTCTGGATCGGCGTGGGGCCTGTCGATTTTGTTGAGCACGACGATTGGTCTTAGGCCCATCTTGAGCGATTTTGAGAGGACAAAACGCGTCTGCGGCATGGGGCCTTCTTGCGCATCGACGAGGAGCAGCACACTGTTCACCATCCCCAAAATGCGCTCCACTTCTCCTGAGAAGTCGGCGTGTCCCGGGGTGTCGATAATATTGATTTTATAATCGCCAAAGATAATCGAGGTGTGCTTCGCAAAAATCGTAATCCCGCGCTCCTTTTCTTGGTCGAATGAGTCCATCATACGCTCAGCGACCACTTCGTTGTCTCTAAAGATGTTGGATTGCTTGAGGAGACTGTCGAGCAGCGTCGTCTTTCCATGGTCAATGTGGGCGATGATGGCGACGTTGCGGATTTGTTCTGGCTTATGCATAAACGGGCTTCTTTTGATTAAAATTGTTGAAATAAACCGCCAGGATAGCACATAGCAGGGTTCTTCTTCAAGCTAAAAGGGAAAGGGACCTTGAGAGACAGTTGCAGAAGTGAAAAAGAATAACTTACCGCAATTTTGAAGATCCTAGAGTGATATGCCGCCCTTTCAGGGCTCATCTCTTGGGTACGTGTTTACCCAGGCCTCCGCTCGCTGGCGCTCACTCCGACCTGGGCTATAAAATGCCGGCCCGTTGGGCCTCACAACACGACCAATTGGTTCTGGAGCTACTGTTAAGATCTTTATGTAGTCTGCTGCTGAGGCCCGAAGGGCCGGTATCTCATAGCCCAGGTCGGAGCGAAGCGGAGGCCTGGGTTTATCACAGCAAATCAAGCGAGCCCTGAAAGGGCGGCATAAAGAAAGTCGAATCCCGTTTAGAAGGCCGTTTTTCGTATCCCGAGAAATACAGAGCAGAAGGGATTCGGGGGCACTTGCCTCAAGCACAACAATGGCTCAATGAGCTTTTCAAGAAAGAGTGGCTTCATCAAAAATCACCTCAGGGGCAGCTTGCTTTAGAAGCCGAAATTCGACGTGCCGTGAAAAAAATAACCGGTTGGTAATCGAGATCGTGCGCTTATAAGATTTTGAATAGCTTTTGGAACAGCGTATCATGGGCCTTGATTGCAAAAATCTGATCCAGCAATACCTCAGGCGACTGAAAGCGGCTAAAGAACTCGCTCTCCTCATAACCAGGGCCATTTCCAAAGAATTGGATGATCTGAGTTGTGTCTGCAAAATACATGGCCACTTCTTCCCTTGTAACCACTCCTTTTTCATCGAATTTGTTTTTGTAGATCACGCGTTGTAATCGACTTGTGTCTATTTGCCGGGTGGCAGGGTTAAGCGCACTGAAAGGAATACGGTATTTTTGGTTTCCCATGTTTAGGGTGATCTTGTTGAGGCGAATGTTCACTTCTATGCTGACCCGTTCCTTACCCTTTTGATCACGGGCCACTACCGGAAAAAACTCTGTGGTGGCAAGCCAGCGCTTAATAACAGTTTGGTCAGGGTTCAGATCCGCGCGGAGAGGAAACTCATTATAGGTTGTGTGGGTGCCTTTCTTCTCAATACGTGTGATTTTGTATTCTGAGTCATCTGGGATTAAATCGAAGCTAGTCTCTGCTTCCAAGTGTTTTAAAAGGGGGATCTTTTTTCCTTGTCGCAGCGCGACAAGTGGATAGGGACTGTTGACATCCACGAGCACAACCCCGATTTTACACGGGATGACCACGGCGGCGTGCTCGGAGAGTTTTTTTTCGTTAGTTGAGCACACAATATGAGAGGTGATCAGATATTTTTCCTTTAACAATCTGACGATGCTATGAGCAATCCCAACGCAGTGCGATCCCTTTTTGAGCTGAGTCTCCTCTTTTGAATTAGGTTGGAATTCACTGAAGATCTCTGCCTCGCTCTTTAAGCTGCCTCCTTTTTTTTGCGTGTCATAAAATGCGATGAGGCTCTGGACAGTATGGAGGCTGTTATATTCAAATTCATAAAAGTAATTTTCAATGTCTTCTTTGATAGTGCTCTGAACGTCTGCTTGGGTCATTGAAATTTTATAATCAGCCAGGCTGATCCTCTCACCGATCAAAACCTCAAAATCTCTCTTTTTGTCAGGGAGCGCGGAACGAGAGGCCTCCGGCACTTTATAAATAGCCATCCTCTGTTTTGCGAGTGCTAAGATCAGGTGAGGGTTGCCTCCAAATTTCTCTTGGGCAGTAGTTGCTGCTTCATCCTTCAAGAATTTATTTGAGATAAGAGAAGAAGCCTGTCTCAAGGTTGAGAAGCGAAGAAGTGTCGTGTCTGGTTCCGGTGCATGGAGCCCATCGGCATTCTCTTGTAATGCTCCTTTCATGCTTGCCAGTGACTCTCCGAATGCCTGTTTGTCTTCTGCCACACTATAAAGGAAGGTGTTAGCTTTGTGCTTTTCTAAAGGGAGCGCAAGTTCCTTGATGAGATCGGAACTAAAATGTATTTTGTTATCCGCGTAGAAACGAATCAGGATTTTGCTTTTGATCATTTTGTATAAGGCCAATTTCTCTTGTGGAGTGCCTTCGGCAAGCTCCATGATTTGGTGGCGGAGCATCGCCATCAAACATTGCGTCAGGCACGTGCCTTCTTCTTGGCGGGCTTCGTAATCCTCTTTATGCGGGGAGGGGGGTAACCTAGTCCCGTTTTTTCCCAATGTTGAGCGCACAAAATGATAGATTTCAGATGCCGAGCGCCTAGAGTTTTCCCATATGCCTTCCTGAAGGAGATCCTCTTCTGGCACATTTTCGATAATGTCGAACGTCTGGAATTTGGGTGAATTCTTCAGTCGATAATGTTTTTCAAGGAGGTCTCCCGTATTGTAATGGGAGAGGCGATATCTTTTATCCCCTGTTTTTTTTGATGACCAGAGCAGTGGCATGGTTGTCGGAGCATGCCCTCAATGCAAATGACTCCCCGACTTGCATGCGCTCGATATGCAAACGGATATGACCCGTCTCACGGTTATCAAAACGGGAAGAGAAAAGATAATAACTGGATAATATCGCCTCTGCTAATCGCTTCAACTCCGCAAGGAATTTGGTCGGAATGTTGCAAGGGGCTCCTTCCGAGCCGTCTAACCTAAGAATCGCCTGCAGCAATAGAATTGAGTTGATTTCCAGATTTCCATGTCGTGTCATGCTCCAGCCAGGGATCGGGATTTTATCTAGAAACAGATGCTCAGCTATTTTGGAAATGTCTTTATCCTGGGACAAATAGAATAGCAACTGGTCCCAACGCTTTTGCATGGCGAGATACGCCCCAAAACCTTCAAATATCGCTAAGTAATCAACAGGGCCACCTTGCTCCAATAAAACGTCGAAATTGGCCTTCTTGCTGAGGCACTCTTCTTTATATGCATCAAAATGCTCTATAATAGTGCTTAAATGAGGAAAACCCTGTGAGTCAAGTTCCTGGGTGAGTTTGTCAAGCACCGGCAATCCAATCCATTTCTCGTAAAAATAGCGGTGCATAATATAACCGCAAAATTGGAGGTAGGCTCCATACCAATTTTCATGGGCAAAGGTCTGGAGATACACTTTTAACGTTTCAGACCGGTGGAAGCATAACGTTAATCCTGGAAACATCAAGAGTGTCCTCTTCAAGACCGGCAGGATCTTTTCTGGAACCTTTTCATCAAAAATAGGTCCCTTCCTATGAAGTTCGTACAGACATTCGAAAAAAACCTTAAATAATGTGAGTTGCAATCCCTGAAGTTTTAAGTCTGAGTGTTCGATTTTTTTTTCGAGAAGCCACAAAACAATCTCTTTGAGGAAATGATAGTAGGATTCCCCAAAGATATATAGGGTCAGTTTTTCATAAATCGATTCCAGCCATCTAGAGTCCGGTTGTCGAATTCTAATGCTCTCTAAAAGTGCGACGAACTCTGCCCCACCCGTCGAAAATGAATTTGCATTGGCCAGTTTGGCTAAGCTGTCGATCTCATCGTGTTTATAATCCCATTGCGTTTCAAAGCGTTTGCGGGCGAGTTCAATGGCCAGTAAAAAGAGCGATTGAGATTGATTAGAAAATTCTTGATTATCTTGTAAGATGCATTCGTAGGGCGATTTGTGTGCTTCAGGCTTTAGGAAAGGGTCTGCGCCGTGTTTGACCAAGCTCCTGAAAACCACGTCCGCTCCTTGCTTACTTTGCAGCGCATAATGCAAAGGGAGCATCCCGCTGGTGGAGGGCTGGTTGGGCGATACACCCATCTCGAAACAGGTGATGAGCAGGTGGTTGTAGTAATGAGATTCCTTTTTACAAATCACATGGACGAGCCCTTCCCCCTCCTTTGTGCGAAAAGTGTGACAATGGTCACGAATCAAGCCTTTCAAATAAGCTAACGACCCGCTGCGAACTATCCATTTTTGCTCCTCCTCATCGCTCAGGTTAAGATACTCTTCTAACGTATATTTTGGGTGATAGCACTCCTGGTTTTTAAGTTTGCCAAGTAACTGCAAGCAAATGCTCTTGAGTTCCTCCACGTTTTTAAATGGAGTATTTACAACATCCTCATCTGTCAAATCAACCACATGGCGTTCGATCTCTTCACCATCTTGGCGAGAAAAAAATCCCAAAGATTTAGGCCCAAAGGTTTCATACCTCTCGCTTAGCCTTGCAAGAGAGCATAAAGCTGCTGCGCGTGCAGGAGCATTTGGTATTTGAATGGCTATTTGATGAAAATTAGATCGAGTACTATCTGCAATATTACTAAACATGATAAATCCTTAAACGATAATAATTTATCGTATAGTTATTTGTTTGTCAAGTTTAACAAGTCTAGATGGTTAGTAGTCCAGGTGGTGCTGCAGCTCGGATCCCCAGGGGAAAGAGACGACAATGACATCGCCCGATTTTTTTCTGATTTCCACGCGGCTTGTGCCACCCTTCAAACGCCCGTCGTTTTCGGGGGTGTAGTTAATGGGGGTGCCTGTGTGGAAGTGCGCATTGCTTTTGACGATCTGGCCGCCAGACTGCGATACAAATAGGTAGGCTTCATCTTCTTTCATGTTGAGGAGCTCGATTTGATAGACGGTGGGAACGATGGAAACGAGTTCGGCACGCAAAGCGGTCTGTCCATTTTTGTCTCGTGCGATCATCGGTTTTGGATAGAGGGAAACTTCTTTGCTTAAGGTGTTGTCAAGCGTGCGAAAGCGGAAGGTGGCGCGTTCTCCTGGTAGAAAGCCTCGCGATGTGACGACCAGAGCGGGTTGTTGCTTGTGGTCGCCGGTTTCAATGACCCCTTCCTCATGCACTGTAAAGGTTTTCAGGGTTTCATAAGTTGTTGGCGTTAGGGAAGCCATCCGTTTTACTTCCAAAACCATCTGCTCCTCTTTTGGAAAATTGACGAGGCGGAACAAAATTTTGTTTGACTTGGGGTCTTCTTCAAGGAGAGCCTTAAAGCGCGGGAGTTCTTTACACGCCTCTGCAGGGATGAGATAGGACTCCACCTTCGGTGCATTTGGCACTTCAATTTCCGCATCAGCAATGAGAAAGTCTTCCAGGAATAACGGAATGATTTCCCCTTGTGCTAAGCTGGCAACACAAAAAATGGCAGCCAAACAAGTTACGAATAAATGGTTCTGCATCGTCATTGGTTTCCTCTTAAGCGAGCGATCCTCATTTCAAGCGGAGGGTGTGTTGCAAAGAAACGGGAAAACCCCTGTGGAGATGCTATTTTAAGGGCTTGATAAGCGGGTTGGTCGACGCGAGCGTCGCGGATTGCAAGCGTCTTTTGGAGCGCTTGAAGAGCCTGGATCATCTTGTCGCGGCCAGCCAAGCGAGCGCCCCCTTCATCTGCCCTAAATTCCCTAAAGCGGGAGAAAGCAGCGACGACGAGCATGCCAAGAACCATGAACACCATTTCAAGGGCAAACACCGTCATTTGGAAGACGAATGGGGAGAGTCCTCCTTCCCGGTCGCGAGCGACCATGCGGCTGATGGCAAAGGCGATGATGCGAGCTAGGAACATCACAAATGCGTTTATGATGCCTTGTAGAAGGGTCATCGTGACCATGTCGCCATTGGCAACGTGGGTAATTTCATGACCAAGAACAGCTTCAATTTCTTCCCGCTTCATGCGCTGCAACATCCCTGAGGAGACAGCCACGAGGGAGCGTTTCTTTGTAGGTCCGGTTACAAAGGCATTCACCTCAGGCGAAGGAAAGACCCCCACTTCTGGAAAAGCGGGCAGTCCTGCTTTTGTAGAGAGGGAGTGGACGATCTCTACCAGGTCGCGCAGGGTGGGGTCAGCGGTAGTGGGGTCGATGATTTGAACGCCCATCGACCACTTTGCAATCATCTTTGAGAGGGCCAAAGAGATAAAGGCGCCTCCCATCCCCCAAACGAGGCAGAAAATGGCCAGCGAGGTGTAATTTAAGCCTTGGGAGGTAAGAAAGCTTTGAAGCCCAAGGATATAGACAAGAAATGAAATGACCGCTACGACGAGAAAATTAACGGCCAGGAAGAGGACAACTCGTTTTGCTAGTGCCATGATGTTCTCCTTGGTTGAAACTGGCAGTATATCGCCTAGAGGGAATCACTGCAAGAGAGAAATGATTCTTATTCAATAATCAATCTGAATCTGTTTTAATATATGAATTGACACTAACTTAAACTAAAGTAGATAATATAATTATAGTAAAATAATGTTGTTTGGAGGGGTTATGAAAGTAGTAAGCAGTGGTGATTCCTCGTCATTCGGGTCTGAAGAATCGAGGGGCGCCGAGGAGAATGTGCCAAATCCTGACCTGCTCACTACAAAGGTCTCACGGGTGCAAAACCTAAAACAGGAGGCACCGAGTGAAGGGGCTGGTACGATCGGTTCAGTCGTAACGCCTGTGCAATCAACAGGAAAAATGAATATCCCCGTTTTAGGACAAATCCCTGCACCAAGTAAAGTCGTGTTGCCAGGAAACCCTTTGTTTAACTTTTTCAGCGTTAGCAAGGATGCCAAAGCCCTGTATCAGAGGGTAGGCGGATTTGCGATTGCTTTGGATAAAACGCAACAACATGCGCTATTAGATTGGTGCACACAAGCAGCAGAAGCAAAGAGCGAAATGCCGCCAATTCCGCCTGAAGGAATAGAAGCGCCAAGCGATGGGTTGATAGGCGAGCTGAAAAAGATCAGAGATGAAAAATTAGCAGAGTGTTTAAAGACAGAAATCGCTCTTCCAGAAGTAACGCCCTCAAAAAATCCTGGCCGCGTTGCATCTGAAATGCGCGCAGTGGCTAAAATTCCTGTCCGTTTGTTTCAGGCATATGGGAGTGCATTAACGTCAGAATCAATAGAAAAGGCAAGAGCTAAAGAGGCAGGACAGAAAAAAGTAGAGATGCAGGAGAGCTTGATTGCTGTTGCCGAGCTGTATGTTTCTCAACATAAAGCACGCTTGGCTTCAGGGTTTGGACCCTTGACGGACAATCATTTAAAACGCTTGTCACCTGATCAGATCAGGGTTCTCATACCAGAGCAACTCTCACTTCTCGAACCACACGTATTAGAGTCATGGAACATGAACCAAATCCAAGCGCTGTCTGCACAGCAGCTGGATGCGCTATCGCCCCCGCAGCTGCAGAGCTTGATGCAAGCCATTGGGAAAAAGCCGATAGAATCGATCACGTCACAAGAACTGAAAGGCATGAGCGCTGCAGAGCGAACCGTGCTTTATGCGTTAGGTGCTGCGTATTCAAAGGTCGTGGATGATCGCGACGAGCACCTTCGCCTGACGTATCAAGCACTCGTTTTGCTTAAATTGAGTTTTGTCAGTGAGACAGAATTGGCAGAGGCTGTGCGGCCTGTCGATGTGTATACCTCTGCAACAGCTACCCAGAAGGGCAAAGCCCCGAACTACGTCGTTCACTTTCAGACTGATTTAGGAAGAAATGAGATGCAAGTCGTCATCGGAAGTGCACAGTTTTCGTTTAAAAGTTACTTAGATGAATACTTAAGCCTGCATCCGGATGGGCACAAAGAAGATGCAAAGGGCCCTTTTGTTGAAAAAATCAAACACTCGTTAATCGTCTTTATAAGCCAAACTAATCCATCCTTTCAGGCGGGAGAGATCGAGAAGAAAGCACAAACCCTGATGGAGAATATCTTGCCGTTCATGTATCAGGTTTCTGCCGCTGGTTTTTGGAATGTGATCGAACCCAAAGTGAATGGGATTGGCGAAGACGTTTCCATCAGAGGAAGAGAACCCTTTTTCTTTGCCGGGCAATGTGAAGAAAAAGAGGGAAAACCGTTTCCATTGCGAGGAAAAATCGAAGTTTCTTCTTCCGGCGTTCGGGGGACTTTTGAGGCAGACATGAAGGTGTCGCGTGAGAAGGACACTTTGGTGACGATCCCCATGGGAGTGGCCTACAACTTTGATCCATCCATCCTTTCTGGAAAGCATTACAGCGAAGCACCAGCAAGCTCGATTATCGCCCAGCCCTATATCGGCAACGCCGTCAGAACCTAAGTTAAAGAGGCTCAGTCGTATTTTCCAAGAAGTTTTTCAAGCTGCCTAAAGCGAGTAGCTGCCTGTCATAGGGTTTAACGTGAGGGGAAGCTGCTTGAGGAATCGGGCCACCAGCATCGAGCAAAACTTCCATTTGCTCTTTTGTCATTTTTTCCGAAGGATCGCATTTTGCTTCTAGCGCTTTAGTAAACCAGCTTGTTGCCATAGTCATGAGAACGATGAGCAACATCCATCGATAGTGTTGCTGTTCTTCTGTGGTTGGCTCGCGACCAAGATAGGTGCAAAATAGGGTTTGTTGAATGTCTTTCTCAAAAGTGGAGGTGAATTTTGCGACGTCGAAATAAGGGTGTCCTACCATTGCCGTGTCAAAGTCAATAAATTTGATTTCGAAACTATTCTGATCTTTGCTTGGTAAAACGTTGCCTTTGTGAAGGTCGCCATGGCAAATTGTTCCATGCTTGATGAGCCAAGGTTCGATCTGCTTGAATATCCATTGGATGCGTCGTGTCGCTGTGGCAAACTGGCGAGGAAGGGCATGGGTGTGTTTTTGTTGTTGGGCATTGTCCAGAATAAAGGAAAAGGGGAGATAATCCTTTCGCTCCTCGGGCTCAAGATATTTTTTCATCGTCTCGTGAAAGCTCCTGAGAGTTTTCATCGTTTCGATATACGGCTTTGGGTTTTCGGCGTAGGGAGGCCAACTAATACTGGGAATGTATTCTAGAAGCAAAGCCTGATCAGCGGGAGAGGCATTGTGCAAGCGGGGACCAAATCCTTCTTTGGAAGCAAGGTTTGTGACGAGACGGATTCTTTCAAAGTAGCTTGGATGAGAGTTGCGAAGCTTGGGGCAGCGGAGAAGGTAGCAAGTTTTGCTCGTTTGGACAACCGCGATGTGGTTGAACGTCCCATTTGCAAGAGAGTCGATTTTTATGAATGGGTCATCCGTGGGCAGCAGCCTTTTTGCGACCTGCTTCAATCCATTTTCTTCTGCTAATTGCGATACGTAATACGCTCCAACGCAAAAGACGAAAATGCCCGCCGCTGGACGTAACAGTGATTCTGCAAGGGACATGCGGAATTTACCTCTAGGCGTTTTAAAGACGTTAATATACACTTGTTTGCGGATGTTGACAAGGATTTTACGATCGTGATGGAAGAGTGGCTAAAATTTGGAGCGTGTCTCAGTTTGACTCCTGATTTAGTAGCAGTCGGTTGGGGGAAGAGACACTGGCTAAAAAGTCGGCGAAGCGAAGGCCCTTCGTTTTATTCTCCCGATTTTTTTCTCGCCGAATCAACCCCTTGGTTTTATCATGACCACCAGGCTGTGATGACAAAAACGGAGCTAAGAAAACAACTGAAAGATGTTTTGCCTGGGGAGCCGCCTCTATGGACTTCTCTCCCTCGCGCGTTGTTTGAAGAGTCGTTTGACGCATTGCAGCCGTTATTGCAACAGGGCAAATTGAAAAAAGCAGTTCTGTATGCAGGACAGCAAGCCCCCTTTTCTTTTGATATATCTCGTATGCAAGCTTCTATGAAAGCTCTCCTGGACCGCTTATCTGAAAGCGCGATGCATCTCTACGGCTGGTGGGGAGAGGAGCAGGGGATCATGGGCTTAACCCCAGAGATCTTGTTTCAGACTGCGCCCGGCGGCATTGTCAAAACGATGGCGTGTGCAGGAACGCAAGAGACGCAACTGTCTTTGCAGGCGATGCTAACAGATCGGAAACTGCAAGAAGAGCAGCAGTGTGTCAGCGATGGGATCGTTGCTTCTTTGTCGCCATTTGGTAGGGTGAAAGTAGGGGAGCGCACGGCGCGCGATTTTGGTCGTTTGCGCCATTTCGTGACCCCGATCGAACTGAAAGTGAACGAACAGCTCGATTTTGAAGAACTCGTCGCCGCGCTCCATCCGACGCCGGCTGTGGGTGCGGCGCCGCAAAAAGCCGGCGAGACTTGGCTGCGCGCCTACCAGCAGAAAGTGCCCCGTGGCCGTTATGGAGCCCCTTTTGGGTATTGGGACCCTGCCCAGCAAAGCGCCCTCTGCTGCGTTGCCATCCGCAACGTGCAATGGGAGAACCATCAGCAGGAGATTTTGGCCGGTTGCGGCATCCTGGCCTCCAGCCAGAAAGAACAAGAGTGGAACGAACTGGTGCTCAAGCTAAACGCAATCAAAACCAGTCTTATTTAAGAGGAAATATGAACAACGCAAGCTTCCGTTTAGATCAAATCCCCGTTGTGGGGAACTACCTTAACAACTTCACAAGGCAACTTCCGCAGATCTCCGTAGAAGGGACAAAGCAAGCCGCTTGGCGTGCGTTGGCGCCCCTGTTTGACCGCAACACCTACATACCCATTGCTCGGGAGCTAAGAGCAAAAATAGAGAATAATAAATGGACAACCGCCGCCGCAGTTTTCTGCCTCATCTTAGGCGCCACCTTCCATTATTTCAACCCAACCCTGGTATATGAGGGGCAAAAAGACCAAGCCGGAAGACTCCATGGCCAAGGCAAGCTGACATTCCCAAACGGGACAGTGCTACAAGGGGAGTTTATGGAAGGCAAGTTGTGGAATGGAACGGTAACATCTACGCCTATCCGCCGGCCAGGGCCGGGTATAAAGTCGTCTACTAAAAAATTTGTCAACGGCAAACCAGAGCCCGCTGTTCATATCGTTGAGTGCACTGATGGGAGGGTCTATAAAGGGTGCTTAGACGTTCAAACTGGACTGTCCCACGGTCCAGGCGAGTACACATTTCGAGGTGGAACGCGGATTCAAGCACTTTTTCTTCGGGGAAAAATAGATGAAAGACATGCAGTTAAAACAATCTGGAGTACTGGAATTTGGATAGAGGGCCAAATGGTTAATGGCGTCTATAATGGTGTTGGACAAATGGGCCAACCAGACGGAGCTGTTTTCGAAGGCCATTTTATGGGTGGTAAGCCCGACTGGAAAAAGTATGCAAAACGTACCACTCCTGATAGTGTCTATGAGTATTTTCCTATGACCCATGATGGCGTAGGATATACGCTCGTGCGGATGAATGGTAAGACCATAGCTATTGGAGATGTTAACGACCAAGGAGTGGTCACTTCTCGTATGAGTGTGGCTGAGTACGAAGGGATTGACCCTCCAAGTGATATAAATACTCAAAAAGGAGAATGTTGATGAACGAAGACTTAACCTACCAGATCGTCCAAGCGGCGATCAATGCGGGGGTAAGGGAATGGGTCGTGTGTCCTGCGAGCCGCAACAGCTCTTTCGTGCAGGTGTTGCGAATCGAGGAGAGATTGAACACATACTATTGGCCAGAAGAGCGCTCTGCGGCTTTTTTTGCGTTGGGAAAGAGCCGTATGCTCAAACAACCTGTTGCAGTTGTTACGACATCTGGCACGGCAGCCGCAGAGCTGTTGCCAGCTGCCATGGAGGCATTTTACACAGGCGTTCCACTGTTATTGATCACGGCTGATCGCCCCGCCTCTTTTCGCGGCACCGGAGCTCCCCAAAGTGCGAATCAGGTGGGACTTTTCTCCCATTACGCGCGGACGCTCGATTTAAGCGCGGGAACTATTTGCGATCTCTCCCATTGGGATCGCCGCTCTCCTTTGCATCTCAACTGTTGTTTCAATGAACCGCAATCAGAACCCCCTTTTCAAGGGCAGCAGCTCGACTTAACCGCCTCTTCCCCCCATTGTGGAACACCTTACACACAAGCCGAATTCGAAAAGATGCAAAAGGGAAAAGCGCCCTTGGATCGCTTTTTAGACAAAGTGGAAAGACCGATTGCCATTGTCAGCGCGATTGATGCCTCCGCCCGCGAATCAGTAGCTCAACTGCTGTTGAAGCTGCAGATTCCAGCTCTGATCGAAGGGGTGTCGGGTTTGCGCGAAGATCCGCGCTTGGAGCCTCTTAGTTTGCATCGCACCGACAAGATTTTTACAGAAGCGGCCTCTCAAGGCTATGCCATCGATGGGGTTTTGCGGATTGGCGGGGTTCCGACGCACCGGGTTTGGAGAGATTTGGAATACCTCAAAGAGAGCGTGAAGGTGTGCGCCATTAGCGAATTGCCCTTTTCAGGTTTGAGCTGGTCTAGGGGAGTGGCGTGCGTGCCGATGGCAGCGTTTTTAGCGACTTACCATCCGCCCAAAGTATTTGGAATGGAAAACGCGCAGGCGTGGATGGCGAGTGAAAGGGCCTATGATAGCCTCTTGCGGGGATTATTTGAAGAGGAGCCGTTAGCAGAACCCTCGTTGATTGCTTCCCTTTCACAAGTGATCCCAACAGAGGCGCGCATCTATTTAGGAAATAGTCTGCCCGTGCGTGAATGGGACCAAATGGCGACTCGGAAAATGGCACACAGCGATGTACACGCCAGCCGGGGTGTGAATGGGATCGATGGTCAAATTTCGACTTTTTTTGGGCTGTGCAAGCCTTCTTGTGAAAATTGGGGCATCATTGGCGATTTGACCGCTCTTTACGATATGGCAGCGTTTTGGATTCTCAAGCAACTGCCAGACCTCCATTTTCATCTCGTCATTGTCAATAATGGAGGGGGGATGATTTTTAAACGGATGTATCCTTACCCCGAAATGTTGAACGCTCACGCGCTTTCTTTTGAATCATTGGCAAATATGTGGGGAGTTCCTTACCAAAGAAGCCTTGAGAACCCGGATCGGAAAAACGCGCATCAACGCGTCATCGAACTCGTTCCAGATCCGGCTGCTACAGAGCGTTTCATTCAAAAACTGACTCATAAAAAAGTGGCTGTATGAACGTCGTCAATCCCACCCTTGTCTGTTTGCATGGCTATTTGGGGCTTCCTGATGATTGGGTGCCGGTGCTAGGGCCTGCAAACGCGCAGCAGATCTATCCCAACCTATTTCGCGATTTTCCCATCCAGGCCTTTGATGCGTGGGCAGAAACGTTTAATCGTTGGGCAGCAAAACATCCCTCTCCCAAGATTCTCGTGGGTTATTCTCTTGGTGGTCGCCTGGCGCTCCATGCTTTGCGGCAAGATCCTAAACAATGGGCAGGGGCCATTCTCATTTCGACAAATCTGGGCTTGCCATCAGAAGAACTACGTGCGCTGCGATTGAAGACGGATTTGCAATGGTCTGAAAGGATGAGAAACGATCCATGGAAAGAGGTGATGGAAAAATGGAACGCACAGCCGGTATTTAAGGAAAGTGGCTCTTTTCCACCACGCAAAGAGGAAGATTTTGACCGAGCGGCCTTAGCGGAAGCGATGAAAAAATGGTCATTAGGTGCACAAGAAGATTTACAAAATACTCTTTTTTGTTTGAAAATGCCTCTTTTGTGGATGATTGGCGCAAAAGACGAGAAGCGGCTCCGTTTTTCTCACCCGTCTTCTGCTTGTGTCCAGATTGCAGATGGCGGTCATCGGCTATTAGTCGATCAACCGATAAAAGTAAGGGAAGAAATGAATCAATTTTTGAGGAACATGTAATGATGACGGAAAAGCAAGCCTGGAAAAGTTTAAAAGCGTACGAGGATATTTTATTTGAGATGACGGAAGACGGAATTGCTAAAATCACGATCAACCGTCCTGAGGTGCGCAATGCTTTTCGTCCTGAAACGGTGATTGAGATGGAAGATGCGTTTCGGCTTTGTCGCAATGACCCTGAAATTGGAGTTGTTATTTTGACAGGAATGGGAGACCAGGCTTTCTGCTCCGGAGGCGATCAACGGATTCGGGGAAATGAAGGGTACGTGGGTGGAGATGGGATTCCCCGTTTAAATGTATTGGATCTCCAAAAGCAGATCCGCTCGTTGCCAAAACCGGTGATTGCCATGGTGGCTGGTTACGCGATTGGCGGCGGCCACGTTCTCCACGTCGTGTGCGATCTGACCATTGCGGCGGATAACGCACGATTTGGGCAAGTGGGGCCTAAAGTGGGTTCATTTGACGGGGGACTGGGGAGCAGTTATTTGGCGCGCATCGTTGGGCAGAAAAAAGCCCGAGAGATTTGGTTTATGTGCCGTCAGTACAATGCGCAAGAAGCTTTGGAGATGGGTTTGGTCAATACGGTTGTTCCCTTAAAGGATTTAGAACCGGAAACTTTGAAATGGTGCCGCGAGATTTTGCAACACTCACCCCTTGCTTTGAGGTGCGTGAAGTCCGCGATGAACGCCGATTGCGATGGACAAGTGGGACTTGTCGATCTTGCTGGCAATGCGACATTATTGTATTACATGACCGAAGAAGCACAGGAAGGGCGCCGTGCCTTTTTGGAAAAACGAAAACCTAATTTTAATCAGTTTACACGCCTCCCATAGGTAATAAAATCATGCAACAACACATTCCTACAAGAACTTTAGGCGCTTGGAAGACCGCGATTCGGGTCCGAACGCTGCCTATCCCAACAATTCAAGTCATCGCGGGGTCTGCACTGGCTTACATCACGCTAGGGCATTTAAACCCGTTAATGTTCCTCTACACGCTATTGGTTGCCGTTCTGATTACGATTGGAACGAATTTGATCAACGATGTGTACGATTTTGACAAAGGGGGCGATCATATCACTCACACAGGCCGTGTGAAAGTGTTACGGGCTGGCTTGCTCAAGCGTACGGAAGTCTTTGCTGGCGGCGTAACGACGTTGATGGCTGCTGTTATTTTATCGATTCCTTTAAGCATCCACGCAAGCCCTTGGATCACCCCTGTGGTGGCTCTTTCTGCTCTTTGCGGATTTTTGTATACAGGCGGACCATTTCCAATCGCCTATTTGGGTTTGAGCGAGATTTTCGTCTTTGCCTTTTATGGCGGGGTTTGTGTGTTAAGTACCTATTACATTCAGGTAGGGCAGCTAGCGGATGACGCGTGGTTATTGGCGGCTCAAATGGGACTGCTTGCCATTTTGCCAAATGCCATCAACAACTTTAGAGATATGGTTGAAGATGCTGCCGTCAATAAGAAGACGTTGGCTGTGCGCTTTGGCAAAACATTTGCCCGTTGGGAAATCGGCATCTGCACCTTTCTTCCCTTTGTGTTGAATTTTTACTGGGTCTCTTTTGATCAAGTGGGAGCTGCTCTATTTCCCTTCATTTTGCTTCCTTTGGCTTTTCTGTTTGTAAAAACGTTATGGTTCACGGAACCTGGTGCTGTGTTTAACCGCTTTTTTGCGTTGGGGATATTCATCCACTTTCTTTTTGCATTTCTTCTATTTGTAGGTTGGGTTTTAAAATGAAGATTTCATATTCCAAATATGCCTTAGTTACGCGCGGAACGCGCGATTTGAAAACAGGGGCTCTCTTGCGCGTCCGGATGGGAAGGGATGAGTATGGGTATGCCGATTGCCATCCGTGCGTGAAGCATGGCGACCTTCCCCTCGAACAACAGCTGGCTTTGCTCGCAGAGCGGAAAAAGACCCGCCTGACAGAGCTTTCGTTGCTTTATGCCCGCTACGACGCTCTCGCCCGCAAAGAGCAGCACTACTGTTTTAGCCACCGGGTAATTCCCTTAAGCAATTCGTTAGTCGTGAATGAACACGAAGATTTGATCGCTGCTAGCGAGCACGTTTCCATGATGAAAATCAAAGTCGGTGCGCATTGGGAACCTCAAATTGAGAAGGTTCGTTCCTATCTCAAACGCGCGGGAGAGAAAGCGTGCCGCCTTAGGCTTGATTTCAGCGAGAGTTTAACGGAACAGGGGTACATAGATTTTATTAAAAAGACACACGACCTCAAGCCGCACCTAGATTATGTTGAAGATCCGTTTCCGTATGATGCCGAAGCTTGGACCCGCGTGCGCAAAGCAACAGGGGTGAGGGTAGCTTGCGACCAGCAAGCCCTGCAGGCTTTGCCTCATGCACGTTCGTGCGATGTGATTGTGATGAAGCCAGCAACGCACTTGATCGATGGATGGCTCATGAGCCGCTTGCATGGGCGCCAGCTCGTGATCACCTCCTATTTAGATCACCCGATCGGACAGCTTGTAGCTGCTTATGTCGCAGCTGGTGCAAAACAGCTTGCCCCAGATCTCGTGGGAGTTTGCGGCTTATTGACCCACTCAGTTTTTGAAGAGACTCCCTTTAGCCGCCGCCTCTCCGTTCAAAATGGATCTCTGATTCCTCCAAAAAAAGGGCTCGGATGGGGCTTTGACGACCTCCTCGAAGCACTTCCCTGGGAACCTCTTTGATAACCCCAGAGGAGATAGGCGCAATTGATTGGGAGGGGAGTCGTTCCCATTTTTTCATCAATCCGCGCACACCCGATAGCGAAAAGGAAGAGTTTCTAAAACTCCTCCGCTCCGCAAGCCATTTGAATTCTCATTGCTTTCTTTTGACATCGGGGACGACCGGCAAGAAAAAATGGGTTGCGCTTGCCCATCATGCGCTGCTCTCCTCTGCAGCTGCCGTCAATCGCCATTTGCAAGTTTCTTCCCGCGATATTTGGATCAATCCCTTGCCTGTTTTTCATGTGGGCGGTTTGTCGATCTACGTGCGCGCAAAGCTATCGGGTTCACGCGTCGTTTCTGTGAATAGCGGAAGGTGGGACATGGAAGGGTTCATCAAGAGCTGCGAGGCAGAGAAAGGCACATTGAGCGCCCTTGTGCCTACGCAAGTGTACGATTGCGTTCAGGCGGGTATTAAAGCACCTGCTTCCTTGCGCGCGGTCGTTGTGGGAGGCGGGGCCTTAAATGAGGCCATTTATGAGAGTGCTGTGTGTCTGGGCTGGCCCTTGCTGCCAAGCTATGGGCTGACCGAGTGTTCCTCACAGGTTGCCACAGCCCTTTTAGGTTCCTGGATGGCGGGCCATTTCCCAGAGCTCCCTTTTTTGGATCATGTGGAGACCGGTTTTAACCCCGAAGGATATTTGCAGATCAGAAGTGAAGCCTTGTTGACCGCCTATGTTGGCGAAGAAGGCGTTTGCGATCCAAAAAAAGAGGGATGGTTTTCGACAGAAGATCGGATCACGTTAGGAGAGAGGGGAGTGGTCAACGTTTCACGCGGCACCGGTTTTGTGAAGATCGGGGGCGAGAGCGTCGATTTACAAAGGCTGCAACAGATCTTGGAAGGGGTGTGTATCAAACAACGCACACCCATTTCTTGCGCGATTGCAGCCAAGCCCGATCTAAGGAAAGGCTCCGTGATAGAGCTCTTGGTAGAGGGAACAGTAGATCCTCTAGCGCTTGTAGAACAATTCAATCAACAGGTGCTCCCTTTCGAGCGCATCTGCCATGTCACCCACGTCAAAACCCTTCCCCGCACAGCTCTCGGCAAAATTTTGATTAGGGCGTGTCGGTGATTTTGCCGGGGAATTCTGCGACCTTGATGATCCCATGGTGAGATTCGGCGAGCACGATGTGGCGGCTATGCACTTCGATCAGGTAGATCATCGACTTGTGGGACAGGTTGCGCCTTTCTAAGATCCGGATGGCGCTGCTTTCATTCATTTGGTCGAGCCGGGCATTGAGCAGCCGCCTGATGAACCAGACGGCGATCAACACTAGACCTACAATGATTCCTAGCGTTGAAAGCATGTTGAGCATCTCTGAAAAGAAGCTCTCGTTGTTTTTGACTGGCTTGCTAATCATCTCTTCGAAGGGAAACATCGGCTCGTCTTTTCCAGGCTTCCTAAACAACTCCTCTTTTTGTGCTTCTGTCATATTGTCTCTCGATTGGGGAGAGACCTCTTCAGCACGGATAGAGGCAGGCAATAGGCATCCCAGAATGAGAAGCATTCGAATGAGTTGTAACATGGGCCCTCCTAAAAGATATAGCCGACGTCCATAGTGATAATAAGCGAGTTCCAGCGCAGATTGTGGAACGGCTGGCTTGGCGAGACGGAATGGGGAAGTACTGTTTCCACCGTAAAGCTTCCCTTGTTTCCCCAGAAATTCTTATAGTCCACTTTAAAACCGAGAAACCAGTCGTCGCAAAACTGATACATCGTTCCGAGAATAAATTCGTTTCCATGTGCACCGTTGCACTTTTGGTCGACGACCAATTTCGTTTCAGAGGGTGTGTCTCGGTTCATCCACTCATCAATCACCCCGCGGAAGCGCAGCCAGTGAAACTCATAGGTGAAGTACCAGAGCCATTCGGGGCACACTTGTGCCGTTGCTGTAAACCCTAATGTGGCACCGCGCCAGCGGTAGCGCGCGTTAGTTTTTAGGTTAGGGTTTTGATCTGGGTTTAGAACGTTGGTGAACTTGCGGTTCGTGAGATTTTGGTAATGGTACGAGTAACCCAAAAGCGGAGTCAAGGCATAGCGGAAGCAGCACCAGTTGAATTGGTATCCGATTGCGCCGGAAATATCATAGACGCGTCCTTGGGTAGGCGATTTTAAATATTGGTCTAAGATGTCAGTGTCGATTTCTATCGATTTTGTTGTTTGGTGCCCATTTTCGTTCGTAAACCAGCCGAAATCAAAGTCCATTTTGACCAGATAGTGGTCGCAAGCCAGGAATTGCGCGTTGGTTTCGACTACTCCCATTTCCAGATTGTTCCATTTTAGATGAAACTCCTCTGCAGGCATATTTGGTGGAGGGGTTGGAAAGGCTGTTAATTTCAGATTATCTTGCCGGTAGCCCCCTCCGATATCATAGGTCAAAACGGCATCAAAGCCAAAGCAGTCCTTTGAGGCGTTGCTATAGATGACATCCGCGCCATTGAGCGAGACCGTTCCTACTAAAGCCGCTATTAAGATTTTTATTACATTTTTCATGATTTCTCCAGTGGGTATGCACATTTTTATCCATAAACCTATACCCGCTTAGCCTTTAAAAGGCAAGGAGAAAGTCGAAGCTGTCTTATTTCTGTATCGAGTTTTAATCTATAGCCTTTCGCGTTCGTCCAAATGCGAAAAGCAAAGCGCGTCTGGTATACTCCAGCCGGGATCAGGGTTTGATTTTGACCCATGCGAAAGCCCCCGGGTTGGTCGATCGCAAGTCGTTCAATATTAGCAATATGAACCGACTTGCGATCGACCAACCCCGGGGCTTTGGCACGGTCAAAATCACAACCTTGATCCCGGCTGGAGTATATATTGAATCTTGACTCTAAAATATGTTTCGGATCATCCTAGGGCCGAATTGCAATAGGAAGTCCTGATATTTTCTCTTCACATAAAGGAGTATCCTGTTGGCGTTTTCTATTGACTATTTTGATTATTTAATATAACATGGTCTAGAATAAAGGAGATTTATATGCAATTACAAGCCTCTGTACTTGACATTCAACATAGGCCCTCCACCATAGAATGTAATAACAAACATTTGGATGATGCGGAGAGGGTAAAAGAAAAATTAAAAACTTTGACCGTTCCTGCTGCAAAAAGCTGCCTCAACGAGTATGTGTGGTCTTTGCACGGCGATTCTGTGGAGTCAATACAAAAATGTCTGGATAGAGTAAATTTCTTTTTTTTACAGCTTTTTCCTCAATTTTCCTGTTTAAATACTACTACAAAATCCTATAAACTCTTAAAATTTTCTGAAACAGAACGGGCTATTGACAAGGCAAATTGCATTTATAGTCTTTATAAAGAAATTTGTATTAACGAATCTTTACTAAAACTTCCTAAATACCTTTGCGAAAAATACGATTTTGAAGAAAATGATAAACCTTTATTGGATGAAATTTTCAAAAGTACACTAGCATCCTTTAAAACCGAAATTCTTGAACCGGAATTTGATTTATTTCACAGGCCGTGCGCTTTACGAGTCATTCACTATGCTTTAGGAATCCCCTCTTCTGATCCGCGGTCTCATATTTCATCTGTGGTGTGCTTAAACTTGGATAAGTTGTAAAATCCGGCTAGATTTAAAGATCGTAAGAACATTTTCCTTTACTAATGTGGGTGATCACATTTCCTCGAATCTCGTCCGCTGCTTTCCTAAGAGCGCTTTCGAAATCCGGAATATCTAGCACAACTTTCGCGACTTTAGCATCATTAGAAGCATCTCTGAATCCATAATTTACCTCTTTTTCCCGAAGTGTGGGCACAAACTGTATAACAACATTCGGAGGTACATTGAGCAAATTTTCATACTGTTTAAATCGATCTGACAAAACCACGACAGAAAAACCCTGTGGGTCAATATTTGCATCAACTTTTATTTCTAAACAGCCATCGGTTGCTTTCATTTCTACGCAGTTACTATGAAATCCGGTCACTGTTCTTGAATTTGCTGCTTCAGGTTTTCCATCATTGCTTTTAAATATCAGTTTTTTTGGATCGCTTATTATAAACAAACAACAATGTGTTCTTTCACTAAGCTCTTTCAACGCTTCTGGGTCAGTGACCACATGTGTGGTAGCGAAAAAACCATGAGTAAGCTCAACTCGTTTTGTGACCACCTTACTCGCAAGGGGATCATGGAAACGTTCGGTCGTAATCGTAATAGCCCCTTTTGCATTGTGATATAGCGCGGTTTGAATGCCTTTACTTTGTTGGATGCAGTTCACTTCCACTTCATTTGGTGGACGAGGGTTTTGATCAAGTGAACTTACTTGCAAAATACCCAGTTTTATAGCTTTTGCTCTGCATACCACCCCATATTTTAAAACACCGTTTGCAAAATTGAGGAACTTGAGAACAGAAACAGGAAATTGTGCACCATCTGCAGGTTTGAATTCTGGAGTTTTCTCTAATTGCTCTGCTAAGTAACCTAAGAGACCGCGTATGTTATCTGAACCTGGGGTTTTGACGCGAAAACACAAAATCCATTCTGAAATTGGAATAGAAGCTAAGAGTTTTTGCTTATACTCAGATGATGGCAATCCTTTTGAAAGTGGAGTGCAAATGGCAAGTTTTGCCAAAAAACGTCTCTCTTCTGGTTTAGAAATATTTAAATGAGGAAGAGCCACAAAAAGAAGGGACGGATATTCCAAAGCCAAAACTTTTGCCAATTCATAAATTTTTACTGGATCATTAACCAAGCTTTTTTCAATAAATATTTTTAATTCTTTTACAAACTCATTTTTATCAAATGTTTTAGTTTGACTTAAATATTCCAGTAGAAATTTTTTACTGGCCGTAGGTGTGTCAACCGATTTAAAAAGAGATTTAGAAGCAATATGCGATATTAGATTTTCATTTTCAAGAGAGTAATTTTTATTGATTTTCAGAAGTTTGCGTATTTTGCCATCATCAATAGTTTCATAACTAGTCATTTGATTAATAACTTTTTCAAAAAAAACAGATTTACTGTCGTTAGCGTCTAGTTTAATTAAGTTAGACATTATTTGAAATTTACCTTCTTTAGCCTTTTGATAGCTGTCTTCGAAGGATTTGGGGAAGTGAGCCCATTGTTTTAAGGTATCGTCAAAAGATGGCTGTGAATTTGAAGCGCTCATATCTGCACCTCCATATACGCTATTATAATAATAAGACATTTTTAAAACGATTTGTTTTGATTATTATAATATATAGTTGCGAATCAATGTGTTAATTAGTAAGCATAATGTGTTATACCTCAAGTACATATATTTATATTCAGAGGGTTATGAATTGTGAACTGTTCCATTCACAAAATGGAAAAAAACACAAAATATATACTACTAAATAATAATAGACATATTATTAAAATAATTATTTAATAATAATATAATTAATTGCATAATAATAGACCTGGTTTTGAAGGAGTTATATGGACTCTAAAAAAACGGGCTTTGATTCATTTGGTCCTAAGCATTTTAAACCGATTGATTCACCTCCTCTGAAAGCGGGAGAGTTATCACCGGCCTTAAGTTCTCAGGAAGCGAACGTCTCTCCGACTGAAGTTGCGTCTCCGGAAATTCAGGGAACCTCTCGGTTCAGCAAGCATTTTTTTAGAAATTTACTTTCTAAACAACGGTCGCCATCTTCAGAAAGCAAATCGCCGCCGGCTGAGTTGGTGCGTCAAGTCTCTTCTGATGAAATCATGAAAGAACAAGCATTTACCAAAGACGCGGTTCTCGAGAGATCAGAAACGGGCCTAAAAGGGGAAGCGGGGTCAGAAATTGCCACACTCGTTTCGGAAATTGGCGATACGGTTGATGCGTTGATGGAAAAAAAGCTTGTAGCACCGTCCAAACAGCAGGTGGATGTTGGTTGGTGGGGCAAGGCTGTTTCGTCGGTCAAGCTGCGAGGGCTGAAGTCTCTTTTAGCGACCTTTCGAACACCCCATTTATTCAAGCGACTCGTGACAACGATCGCATACAATCTCGTCCATCATGCGACGCTGTGTAATGCCGCGAGTGAGCAGGAGAAATGCAATTGTCACGATCTGGCCTCGTTGGGCTCTTTTCTTTTTGATCGGGTGAACGGCGAATTGACAAAAGTAGCAGAAGCGAGTGCGCGCACCTTTTTAGCGACTCAATCGGGGCTGGATGTTGCAGGGGATAAGACAGCCTTGAGGAAGCAGAGACATAGTAGTATTGATGCAGAGCTTAAAGAGTCTATTGCAAACGAAACAGAAGCCATCAATCGAGCAGCGGAAGCTCTTTACCAATTGATTTTGCCCAATGGCAGCCGAGATTTGCACCCTAACCAACACATCGCAAACTTCATGTCCATGTACGTGAAGAGAAAAGTCAAACAAATGTTAACCGACTATGCCGATTACAAGAAAAGGGAAATGGGAGAGAAATTCCAACCCGGTCATCAACTTGCCTTGCAACGCGCGCAGGGGGCTGCAAAGGACTGGTTTGGCGTTGCCACTACCCTTCTTTTGAAAAAGGAGCAAGTCGACCATTATGCAGAGCTAGCCGTCAAGGCGTTGCATCGCTCAGATCAGGAAATTCCTGAAAGTGAAATCCATTTTATTCAAAAACAGTTTCATGGGATTGTCGATGCCATTGAATCGAGTTCTGCGGTCCAAGAGCTGATGCTTCCTTGGATTTTGCGTTTTCAAGCGAAGGGCAATCCAAGCGACAATGCCATCGAAGGGGTTTTTAAATTTCTTAACGGCGAAGCACCGCATTTGAACAGCGCTTTTGCTCAGGATCGGGCTTCTCCACCTGAAAAAGGGGAAGAAGGCTCTCTTTCCAAACACTTCGTTCCCTTCGTGAACGGGGCGTTTGCTTCTGTAGGATTAGGCTTTGAGGAATGGCCGTTGCCTTTCATTTTCGAAAAAGCGATGCGTAAAGTGCTCTTAGTCCCTCTTTCAAAAACGTGCGCAGAAAACTACAGCTTATGGAATCTTTCTGCATTTAAGCAGTCTACCACCACAACGGATCCAGAACTTTTAAAGGCTTTCGTCGCAAACCAAGGCGTCCAAAAAACACTTGGCCCCGATGCGATTGCGGCTTGTGCACAATTGGCAGAGGATACTGTTTCTCTGATTTTTCAGAAGGGAGAGGAAACACTTGGATTGCCAAAGCAGACTTTAGAGTCACCTTACATCAAGATGGTGCTCAGTTCAGTCGTCTTGCAGCTGATTTTGAACGCAGCAGTGAATTCAACCGAGGGGGAAGGGGTAAAAACTCCTGAGGCGATTGTCCACGGGATTGCAAAAAGAGTCGGAGAAATCGTTAAGAATTTTGCAGCCGTTGAGGGCAATCGAGAAAAGCTAGATGGCTTGTTAAGAGAAGCTGCGCATTTAATGGATGAGAAAAAACGGATCCAAGCCGGAGGGCAAGGGGGCAGTCTAAAGCCGATAGAAGAAAAGTTGTCTCAGTTACATGTAGAGTTATCTCTTGCCTTGCAACCTCTGTCAGAAGAATTTGGAAAGATGGTTTCAGAGTGTCCTCAGGGGTCTCTTTTGTTTGGAATGATTCCATTCAACAAACAACTGCGCGCGCAGTGGGAGACATTTTTAAAAACGGGGTTGGCCTCGTTGTTAGCTGGGGCAGCAATGACAAAGATGGCTCCTCATTGGACTGCCATGCGTGAGACTGTCGAAGCGCGAACGACAGCTCTTCAAAGCGACCAAAAGGCTAAAGAAGCATGTCAAGTTGCTGCAGAGCATATTTCTGTAGGGCTTCCTTCCTACATCGAAGTGAAAGGCGACGGCTTGGTGGCCGCTGTTGTTGATCAAACAATCGGTATGTTAACAAAACAACTGGGCGATGAATCGCCATTTGTTGTCTCTTTGAAAACCCATCCGGAACAAACCAGAGGTTTTTTTAGGCAAGCTCTTGTTGGAATGACGAGCGATCCGCTTTTTCAAACGATTGCACAGGATGAAATCGCGAAGCATATCGAGTTTTTCGCGCTGCCAGCGCTCAAACGCGTTCAAGATCTCGACAAAGAAGGGGAAGCAACCTTTATGAGTCAGCTTGCAAATGGAGTCGCTCAAAAAACGAAGGAGCATTTGCAGGTCATTAATGAACGCCACGCTGCAGAGTTGCGTGAGGGTGTTCCGGATATGGCGCCATTAGAACCTCAAGCTGCTGAAATGAGGCAAAAGCAGAGTTTTAACCGAGCTGCAACAACAGCCCTGGTTTTGGCAGGGATTCGACAGCCCAGCGATTTAGGGTTGCCCTCTCCTCTTTGTGACAAAGCCTACAACATGTTGCATGAAAAACTGGCCAACCAGTTCCAAAATACATTTCTAAAACTCACCGATCCAAAAACAATCAAGGAAAAGGTGTACCAGACTATTTCAAAAAAATCTGAGGCAGGAAAGCAAACAACGGGTGCGCAAAGCGAAGAGTTAGTTGACGCTGCATTGGTGGAAGACCTCACGGCAGAGATCGTGGAATTTCTTCCTGCGACATGGGCCAAGACATTTCTTGGGCAAGGATTTGCTCAAGAAAAGGCTGCCGATGTGGCCGTTAGGGCGATTTCTAAAGAGGTTTGGAAGCGTCGCGACGTGTATCAAACGATGGTCCACGCAATCGAAAAATTCGATATAAAACCTGCACAGGAAGAGCGTCTTGATGTAAGCACGGAGCAGATCAAAGCGGAAATGGAAAACCGTGTGCGGACCGAGACGGTCGATTGGATGGCCAAGCAAATGAGCCGACTTTGGACGGATGAGACCGCTTCAGCTCCTACTGTTTCCGAAGAGGAGAGACAAGTCGTTGCAGAGGTAGGTGAGAGCGTCAATGCAGGCTGGATGGCTTCGACGTTTGCCTTCGTCAGCCACGCCATGACAAATGCCATCGTGTCCGCGCGCGACACGTTGATTTCGACTGGAGCCGGGATGGTCTCTTCCGATGCAGAAGTAATTATGCAAAACCTCCATTTCGAAGAACACCGCGACCTATTTTTAACCTTGTTTGACGAAGCCATTAATCTCTTAGAAAAGCAGATAAAATCTTAGTTTCTGAAGCCATTCTAGAACATTCAGCTCGATAGAGATATGCCGCCCTTTCAGGGCTCATCTGATTTGCTATGATAAACCCAGGCCTCCGTTCGCTGGCGCTCACTCCGACCTGGGCTATGAGATGCCGGCCCGTTGGGCCTCACAATGCGCTCAATTGGTTATGGAGCTACTGTTAGGGTGGCCTCGGAGGATTGTGTTGAGGCCCGAAGGGTCGCCCTAGTATAGCCCAGGTCGAAGTGAGCGCCAGCGAACGGAGGCCTGGGTGACATCGGAGGTTTGTGCTGAGGCCCGAAGGGTCGGCATATCAACGTAGGATCTTCGAAATTGTAGATAAAATATCTTATTGTCACTTTTGCAATTGCCTCGGATGGGCTCCCAGCATTGGTTGACTTCATATCATTATGGGTTTACAATTGTCCAAGCACGCTATACCAGACGCGCTCATTGATTTCAAAAGCAGCTGTACCTGACCCAAGCACCTTATGACACTTTTACTCAACTGCAATGATCTAGAGAAAGCGCATGGAGCCCGAGTCTTATTCAAAGGTGTCTCTTTTGGGATCTCAAAAAATGACAAAATTGGATTAATCGGGCCAAATGGCGCCGGGAAATCTACCCTCCTGAGAATTCTTTCGGGGGAAGATTCTGCCGATAGCGGCACCCTCGCTGCTAAAAAATACTTGCGAACAAGCTTAGTTCCTCAGATCTCATCTTATCCTTCCGATCCGATCCTCGATGTCATTGTGAATGCGATCTCCAAGGATAATCACAACCCCCAGCACGTGCGCCTCTCTCAAGCAGAAACAATACTCTCAAAATTGGGTTTTACCGATTTCTATCAAAATGCACACGCGCTTTCGGGGGGGTGGAAAAAGCGTTTGGACCTTGCTAAAGCCCTCATTAATGCTCCTGAGCTTCTTCTCCTTGACGAACCGACAAACCACCTTGACGTCGAAGGGATTCAGTGGCTTGGCAATTTCCTCAAAAAGGAAAACTCCTTAGCTTTCGTCGTCACGAGTCACGACCGCTATTTCCTCCAAAAAGTAGCGACAAAAATGATCGAATTGAATCCCCATTACCCTAACGGGATTTTTGCTTGCGACGGCAGTTATGAAGAGTTTCTCGTGAAAAGGGAAGAGTTTTTAAACTACCAATTAGAATGTGAACAGGCTTTGAAGACAAAATCGGGAAGTGAGCAAGAGTGGCTTCGGCGTAGCCCTAAAGCCAGAACGACCAAATCGCGCGCGCGCATTCAAGAGGCTGGACGCCTGCTCGATGAACTTACAGAACTGCGCTCTCGCAACAAACGCTCTACTGCTAAAATTGATTTTGAAACATCTGACAGGCAGACAAAGAAGCTGCTCGTTGCAAAAAACATCTCAAAAAAAATGGGGGACCGCCTCTTATTTTCGCACCTCGATCTCACATTGACCCCAGGACTGCGACTTGGCATTGTCGGCGCGAACGGGACTGGCAAAACGACCCTTTTAAAGGTCTTGGCAGGTCAATTGGAGCCAGATCAAGGGACGATCAAAAGTGCAGATGATTTAAAAATCGTTTATTTCGACCAGCACCGGCAACTTCTTCGCGATGACATCTCCTTAAAAGAAGCGCTCTGTCCCAACGGCGACACGGTCTTTTATAGAGGCAAGAACATCCACGTCAATTCCTGGGCCAAACGCTTTCTTTTCGAGCCGTGGCGCCTGACTCTTCCCATCAAACAACTCTCGGGCGGTGAGCGTGCCCGCATCGGAATTGCAAAATTGATGTTGCAGCCTGCGGATTTGTTATTTCTCGATGAACCGACAAACGATTTGGATATCGAAACGCTTGAAACTCTCGAAGAGAGCTTAAGTGAATTTCCAGGCGCCGTCGTGTTGATCACGCATGATTTGGCCTTGCTCGATGGTGTGACAAACGCAATTCTTGGGCTTGGCATTCTAGGTGAAAACCCCCTTTTAGCAGATTACAGCCAATGGGAAGACTTTGTGCAGGAGCGTCAAATCAAAGCTGTCGAACCGCTTCCGGAACTTAAGGCAGCACCAAAGCCAAAAGAAGCCACGGCTCCAAAAAAACTCAGCTGGGCAGAGCAAAAAGAAATGGAGCAAATGGAAAGCGCTATCCTTAAAGTGGAAGCTGAAATGACAGAGCTCGAAAATCAAGCAGAAGCGTACTCCGCATCACAAAGCGATAACATCCATGAGCTTCAAGAGATCTACAGAAAATTAGGAGAAGCGCAAGAGAAACTAGATCAGCTATTTCATCGCTGGCAAGAACTCGAGACTAGAAAATAGATGCAGTTAGCCTCTTTGACTACCGACTATTTGGTTTTTTGTTGGATAGAGGAGTGTCATCAGATCCTTAAAGCATTCCAGGCATTCTTGAATGCTCTCTTCTGGCGTTTGATTCCCGTCTTCAAAGTCAAATAATCCGATATTTGCATCTAACAACCAAAACTTTTTGTGATTCTTATCCAAGCGCAAGGAGATTGCATGTCCCCCTTCTTCGTCGAATATGCCTAGCTTCAACCAGCCATGGCTTGCCTGTATGGTTCTTATCTGATCTTTAATGTTCTTTTCTACTAGCTCTAAATTCAATGGACTATTTTCCGTTTTGATATCAAATAGTGTCGTTTTTTCAAACGGAGCCTCAGAGTTAGTCGTGATTGTTGCTGCGTATTTGGCTTGGTTCACGCGATCAATGCTCTGAATCTCACCTGTAAATACATCCTTTGGTCCTAGATTCGGATAGGCTCTAGAGTGACTCTCCACGCGTTGAACCACAGCCCAGCACACTCCAAAACCAAGCACTTCGTTTGCATCGCTTTGCCCTTGATAACATTCTTGCTTTAAGTTTTTCGACCATTTTAAGAGGAACTTGACCTCTGGGTCTTCCAAGATAGAATCGGTATCCTTTTCTATTTTTTCATTGAATGCTTTTTCAATTTCATTTTTTTTCTTCTCGAGTATCCTTGCAAAATCTTCTAGATTTCCAGCGGTATTAAATTTTTCTTGCCCACCCCGGATGCAAGATTTTGTTTTTTTTCTTAAAAAACTGCTCATCAAGAATTCGTAACACTCTGTAATTGATTTCTTTGTTTTGGGCTGTATGGCAGCATTTGTTGCGATTTTTTCAAACATAGACTTAATCGCAGCTTGAGGGACCTTAAGATTCCCAAGATAATCTTCAAAGTTTAAAAAGAGCTGAAATTTGGTGATTTTCTCTTCTTCTTTAATGCCCACAGCTCCAAGTCTTGCTTTTAGAGCATAATAGCTAATTATCTTTCGAATCTCTCCGCTTGAGAGCTGAATTTGTTCATTTGAATGCAATGCCAGCTCTTTTGTGATAAATGCTGTGATCACCTTGTACAAGCACTCTTTGTCGTAATATTCGGGTATTTCTTCTGGCTTAATGTTCAAGTTTTTTAAAATGTCAATTTCGGCTTCATGTTTTCCTAGGAGTTTACCCTTATTGCGCAGTTCTTTTTCAATCAGTACATGATTGATGAGGGTGCGCAGCTCAAGCTTTTTTTGCTCGCTTAAAGCTTGAGGAAGTTGCGTAAAAAACGTGGAAAGAATCTTATATTTTTCTGAGACAACGCTTTCATCTGGAAGTAAGTCGCGCTTTAAGTCACTGGCTATTTGAGTTAAAGTTCCCTGAAATTCTTGTTCAATTTGGGCAATCTTCTTTTCTCTTTCCACTTTTTCTAATTCAACTTCGTTGCTCTTTGCCTTTTTTTCAGGTTTTGCGGGGAAAAGCCCATGGAACAGGTCATGTATCCTCTTTGTCAGTCTATTTGCAAAATCAGAGTGCAGTGCAGCGGAATAGGCCCTAGATAGGGCTGGTTTTAAAAAGTAAGCCAGAGCAAAAGCTGAAAGCCCTATTACGACGATGATGCCAACTGGCCTAAGGGTCTTTGAAGAAGTGATAGACCAAGTCTGTTTTGCCGATTTTTCAGAGAAGAGAGCCTGGCTCTTATCTGAAAAGGTAGAAAAAGGCATGACTAAACTGTCTAGAATTTTTCCCATCGAAACCACAAGTTTTCTCCTTATATACATTAAACGGAGTGCATTGTAACAAAATTCACAATTAATGTAAATTAAAGCTTTTTAAATATAGTGAAGATAATTGATAGAATTTACGGACGCTATGGGGCATTGGCTAGGCGCAAGTCGAGAAACCAAATCCGGAGTATACTCCGGAAATGGCTGACAAAACCGGAGTATACTCCGATTTTTCGGGCACGGGCTCGGGCACGACTTCATCCCTTGTAAAGTCCACAGAGAGGGTTGTACCTCTCTGTGGATCCTGTAGGATGTGTTAGTAATCCATGCCGCCGGCAGGCACTGCCGCTGGCTTTTCTTCTGGAATCTCTGCGACGATGGCTTCTGTTGTGAGCAAAATGCCGGCGATCGAGGCTGCATGCTCGAGGGCCAAGCGGGTCACTTTCATCGGATCGAGGATTCCTGCTTTGATCATGTCGACATACTCGTCTGTCAACGCATTGTATCCTTGCGTTTCGGGGAGTTTTTCGACGTGTTGCAAGATGATCGCTGGCTCAAGGCCTGCGTTTTCGACGATTTGGCGTAAAGGGGAACTGAGGGCTCTTGCAATGATGCGAGCGCCTGTTCTTTCATCTTCGCTCTGGAGGCTGTCAGCAAGGGCCAGAACGGCTGGGATGCAGCGGACGTAGGCCACGCCCCCGCCAGCCAAGATCCCTTCTTCGACGGCTGCAGCTGTTGCGTGTTGCGCATCGTCGACGCGGTCTTTCTTCTCTTTCATTTCCACTTCTGTGGCTGCACCCACGCGGATCACGCCAACGCCGCCTGAGAGCTTCGCTAAGCGTTCTTGCAGCTTTTCTTTGTCGTAGTCCGATTCTGTTTCTTCGATTTGTTTCTTGAGCAGCGCAATCCGTTTTTTGATTTCCTCTTTCTTGCCAGCGCCCTCTACCAAAGTCGTGTCGTCTTTAGTGATCACAGCTTTTTTCACTTTTCCAAGCGACTCGATTGTGGTGGTTTCGAGTTTATGGCCGAGTTCTTCGCTGATCACTTGCGCTCCGGTAATGGTCGCAATATCTTCGAGGATCGCTTTACGTCTGTCGCCAAAGCCTGGGGCTTTAACTGCACATACTTTGAGGCCCGCGCGCAATCTGTTTACAACTAATGTGGCGAGCGCTTCCCCTTCTACATCTTCAGCGATGATGAGGAGCGGACGGCCCGTCTCTGCCACAGTTTGTAAGATGGGGATCAGTTCCTTGACGGAAGCGATTTTCTTTTCGTGGATGAGGATAAAAGCATCTTCGAAGAGGCACTCTTGCGTTTCTGGATTGGTCATGAAGTAGGCTGAGAGGTAGCCGCGATCGAAGTTCATCCCTTCGACAACCTCGAGCGTTGTTTCAAACCCTTTTGCCTCTTCCACGGTGATCGTCCCGTCTTTGCCGACGCGGTCCATTGCTTCAGCAATGATTTTCCCAATCTCGTGGTCGTTGTTGGCTGAAATGGTTGCCACTTGTTCGATCTCTTGCTTGTCTTTGATTTTCTTTGCGCGTTTCTCGAGTTCTTTGACGACCAACCGAACGGCCTTGTCCATGCCGCGCTTGAGGTCGAGGGGATTGGCACCAGCAGCCACGTTGCGCAAGCCTTCGCTGTAGATGGCTTCTGCGAGGACTGTAGCAGTTGTCGTTCCATCACCGGCTTTGTCAGCGGTTCTGTTGGCGACTTCTTTCACCATTTGCGCGCCCATGTTTTCGTGCTTGTCTTCAAGCTCGATCTCTTTTGCAACCGTGACACCGTCTTTTGTGATGTGTGGAGCGCCGTAAGATTTGTCGAGGATGACGTTTCTCCCTTTAGGTCCTAGAGTCACTTTGACGGCATTGGCTAAAGTACGCACACCTTTGAGAATTTTTTGGCGTGCTTCTTCTTTGAAAATGATATTTTTTGCTGACATATGTGATTACTCCTTAAAATTTCTGAAACTCTTATTTTTCGATGATAGCGATTAAATCGTCTGCGCGTGCGATGACGTACTCTTCGTTGTTGAGCGTCACTTCTTGCCCAGAGTATTTTTCGATGAGAACGATGTCGCCGTTTTTGACTGGCACTGGGTGCAGTTGCCCGTTTTTATCCTTTTTCCCGATGCCAATTGCAACAACTTCTGCTTGTTCCTGCTTTTTCTTTGCTGAGTCGGGAAGGATGATCCCGCCTTTGAGAGTCTCTTCTGGTTCGAGACGGCGTAAAAGAACGCGGTTGCCGAGAGGGCGCAAGTTGATTGCTGCCGTGCTTTTTTCTTTCTTGGGTGCAATTTGCTGTGCTTGTGCCATGTCTTGTCTCCTTGTTTAAGTTGAAAGCGCGATTATGTCACGGCGTCCGAATTAAATGCAAGTATTTAGCAATTTGACTCAACGATTGCTAATTGATTAGCGCATTCCCCCAGTTGGTCGACGAGGCGACTGAAGGTAGCGATCGTCGTTTGCACAGGGGAGGGCGACTTCATGTCGACCCCTGCAGCCGCCAAGATTTCAATTGGATACTTGCTCGACCCTGCTTTCAGGAACGACAGGTAATCGTTCCTTTCTTGCTCTCCCCCTTTCACGACGCGGTCAGCGAGTGCCATGGCGGCACTGATCCCGGTCGCATATTGGTAGACATAGAAATTGTAGTAAAAGTGGGGGATGCGTGCCCATTCAATTGTGCTGACAGGGTCCAAGGTGATTGTGGGGCCAAAATACGCCTTTAGCAGTTTTTCATATTCATCATTCAAAAGTTTAGGCGTGATGGGGATCTCTTTTTCTGCCAATTCGTGCAACAGAAGCTCAAATTCAGCAAACATCGCTTGCCGGAAGAACGTGCCTCTGAGATCTTCAATTTTTTCGTTGATCAGGTAAATCTTTTCGTCGGGTGTGCGTGCGCGCTCCATCATGAGCTGCATCAGCAGCTCTTCATTAAATGTCGAAGCGACCTCAGCCAAGAAAATGGGGTAGTCGCTATATTGGTAGGGCTGATTTTTGTGGCTGTAATAGCTGTGCATGCTGTGTCCAGCTTCGTGTGCAAGGGTGAACACATCTTTGATGATCCCTTTGTAGTTCATCAGGATGTAAGGCATGCTGTCGTAGCAGCCGCTAGAATAGGCACCAGAGCGTTTATTGGCATTTTCGTATCTGTCGACCCAACGCTCTGATTTGAGCCCTTTTCGCAAGATGTTTTGGTATTCCGCTCCAAGAGGAGCAACCGATTCGATCACGATCTCTTCTGCTTCTTTGTACGACATTTTCATGTCGACATTTTTAACGAGCGGAACATACGTGTCAAAGAGGTGGAGCGTCTCAACGCCGAGAATCTGCTTTCTCATCTCGATGTATTTATGCATTGGCTCAAGATTCGAGCGGACGGCTTTGATCAACGAAGTGTAGACACTAGTGTCGATATTTTTAGGGAAAAGGGCGGCTTCTAGGCAGCTTGTGTATTTGCGTGCACGCGCTTCGAAAAGGTGAATCTGGATTTTACCCATCAGCAGTTCACACAACGTGTTTTCGTAGTCGTGGTATTTCCCATGAAGCGTTTCGTAGGCGTGGCGGCGCAGCGTGCGGTCCTGCATGCGAATAAAAGTAGAGAACGACCCATGCGTCAGCTCGTGTCTCTTTTCCTGATTGTCAGCGACCATTCCAAATTTAAAGTCGGCATCATTAATCGCGCTAAAGGCTTTGTGGGGAGCCTGCATCGCTTTGGCAGACATGGCCAAAAGCTCCTCTTCGCGTGCTGGAAGGCTGTGAGCTTTTACGCGGATGATCTTTTTAAGATAAAAGGCATAAGCCGCAAGTTCCGCTGATTTGAGGAACTGCTGCATGACCCCATCCTCGATGGCGAGAATTTCAGGATCGACCCAAGAAAACGCCTCTGCAAAGTCGTGGAAGACATTCGAAATCTTTTGATAGGCACCTTTGTACACATCATTGGCGATATCCTCATCGTGCCTCAAATGCGCGTACGTGTACAATTTTGATAAGTTGCGCGAGATGGCAAAATACCCCTCTAAAAACTGCTTCAATTCTTGCGGGTTCTTTCCTAACTTTCCTTGCCGAGATTGAAGGGCTGGCCAGCGTGGGGAAGTGGTTGGAATTTTCCCAAATTCCTCCTCCCACTGTTGAAATGTCGAATAAAGGGGAGTCACATCCCATTGGTCTTCGTGGGGCACTGCACTGCGCGGTTTTGTCATGCTCAAATCTCCTGTTTTGTATTCGGGAGTCTAGAATACTCAGCAAAAAACGAAAAGCAAAAAAATCCACTTGCTTTTTAATTAAAATTATGATACAATTTTCTTTTTAAACAATAATAGTGGTGTTATAATGAATTTTATTAGATCTGCAGAGTTTTATTCGACTGTAAATGTATTGAATAACGCCTTGAATTTTACCCGGTGGCGACGGGAAGAAAGCACCATTCGAGCCGGGGCAAATTCGGCCCAATCGGCTGTTATTCAGTCCTTCATGCTTTCCTATGCTTTTGCCGCAATGCGTGAATCTCCTCTGGCGAACGCCTTGTTTGGACGTGTGTTGAATTTGAATTTCACAGACATGGCCCCTTTTTTTTCTGGTTTGGCGCTCCTTCTCAACGCCAAAGCGACCGCCGTAAAAATCAATCAATACCTCAAAATAGATCCAGAAACTGAAACGAAGGCTCCTAAGACCTACCGGTTTGCCCAATGGGCTGCTAGCAGGTTAGAGAGGACTCAAAAATTCATGGACGACCAGGTTTTGTTTAGGCGGACTGTATATTTGATCCACGACAATGTGGGGATGTGTGCCCAGCTTGCTTTCCTAGCGACTTCGTTTGGGTTGATTAAGACAGGAAGAGTCGCTGCAGGAATCTTAAATTTTGCAGTTGTAGGAGCAGACTTAGCTTGCCAAAAAGGGGTACTTCCTTTTGCCTTCCGGATCCGTTTTTATCCGATTGTCCTAGTCGCCGCAGATGTTACACAACTCATCACTGGAGGGGTGGCTGAAAAAATCTACGCTCTTATCGATCTTTTATTGATGGCACAGAAAAAATATCGGGAATACCACCTTCCACCACCCGTCTCATTGCCTCCTCTTGTGGGTGAAGCAGTCGTGGGAGCTGTACCAATTGATCTCGGGACAGAATACAATCCAAGCACCGTTGCAAATGAAGCCCATCTTCGCCCTCCGGTATCCAATGAGGACCCTAATATCGATTTGGAAAGTACGCTGGTCGCGATTCGCGATTCAGTCGTCTTAGAAGACAAAGATCTCTTGCGTCAAGCGGAGTATGACGATGTGTTGAAAAAAGCCATTGAGAAGGGGAATGTTCAAAAAACAGCCCCAAGCATTCGCATCTATGTTCGTAAGGGGATCGAGAAATTTGCACAACGTATTGTCAACAGACAAATCTTGGAAGGGGAACCTCAAAAGCCAGAGGATTATGTGGAGTTGCACAAAATGGCAAAACGGATTGCCGCTGCTCTCCAAAGTAAGGATAAAATAACTCAAAAGGAAACAATCATTGCCCTTGGTCTGATTGGCCACTATTGTGGTTCAGGTTTCTTCCGCGAAGTCGAAGCGCAGCATCAAGCGATCGTCGATATTAACAGCACGACACTGCAAGAAAAGGTGATGGTCGTCCTCTCCCGTTTGCGTGAGAAGCTCGTGTTAGATTATTTGGCATGCATTCAGGCGCTGGGAGATGTACTAGGGAAATCAGTAGATGCGGGCGATATTCACGTGCAAAACCAGTTGAAAGGCTTACTCTTTAAGGGGTTTGGACTTGCAGAAGCGGGAGTGCGTGCCGATCAGACCGTTGCTGTTACGTCTTCCGAGATGATTGAGTGGGTTAAAACAGCAACCAAATGGCACTACTCTCGTGATCCGGAAAATAAGCGTCTCAGCAATGAAAACGATATCAATATCTCCTTCAAACGCATTCTCCTGTTAAATTACACGTCAAAGGCGATGTGTCAAATCATTAACGAGGCTTTGGGATGTAACGATCTGCCTTTTACGATGGTCCGTGATTGGTATGTCGATTGGCTTTCTAACCGTCGAGGAATTACAAGAGCCGATGCAGAGATAGTTTTTGCTAATGAGATCCTTATTCTCAAAGAGAATGATATCGAAGGACAGCCGGATTATTGCCAGCTCAAAGAACCGTACATTCTTCCCATGCTCATCGAAATGGGTGCCTTGAAAATCAAACGAGTCTAACGCAGAGCCGGGGAGACAGAGAGACGTAGAGGGTGTGAGTCATCTCTCCTCTTGCGTCATAGTCTCACAGTTTAAACGCAAAGGCGCAAAGACGCAAAGAAGCTGATAGGGCACGGCACCTTGCACCGAAACCGGTGCTTTCGTATACTCCGGGCTAAAAACCTGGAGCATTCTCGTTATGACGAAACTATTCTTTAGCTTGGCCCTCGTTCTTGGCACGCTTGGCATTTATTCTTGTTTGCAGGGGGACTCTCCAATGCCTTCACAAGCGCTGATTGTTATTCTATTGGGGCCGCCAGGGTCGGGAAAAGGGACACAAGCGGTTCGTCTGACGAAAGAGCTGGGTATTCCCCACATTTCCACGGGTGATTTGTTTCGCGAAAACATGGGCAAAAATACGGAGCTCGGCCAGAAAGCAAAGACATTTATCAATGCGGGTAAGCTGGTTCCCGATGAGCTTGTCCTCGACATGCTCTTCGATCGCGTTTCAAAACCCGATGCTGCCAAGGGCTATCTCTTGGATGGGTTTCCTCGCACGCTGCCTCAGGCGGAAG
>JABDCX010000015.1 GCA_013287915.1 Chlamydiota bacterium | reverse complement strand
TCTAACAGAGTGATGACTGGCGCTAAAACGCTGATTGCTGCTGTATAACTCGTCGGAATATTGTTGGTGAGCGTTGACGCGGTGGGAGGAGCTGTCACTGTTCCCGGTGCAGGTGGAGCCGCGGCTAGTGTCGAGAGCGGGCCAGATGAAATCGGTGTCGCAAGGGTTTGCTGAGCATAGGGGAGCGAACTTGATACCTGTAAGCTGACGGCGTCGCTGTGGATGATATTTAAAGTATCGTTGGTGCTACCCGATCCTCCTCCCGGAGTGGTTTCTGTAGCAGTGTTAAAGTCTGACGCCGCAGTATTGTACGAGCTGCGTGCTGTGTTGTAATTAGCGGCGTCAGTGTTGTAGGTGGCAATTGCGGCGTTCAAGGTAGCCAAGTTAGTTAGGGTGTTCCCCCCAATAGCATTGTAAGCAGCCGAAGCGTTATTGACTGCAGTTGCATCAGTAGCCATGGTACTTTGCGATGAGTTATACGAAGTGGCTGAGGCGTTGAGATTATTGACGTTGTCTTGGTTAGAAGTGTAGACGCTGTCGGCATTTTGTGAGAGTTCTGAGACAGCGAGTGAGATATTGCCTCCGGCTATTGCATTGGAGATCATGGCATTGAAAGTTTGGTTTAACCGAATAAAGTTGGCTTGTTGAACGGCCCATAGGTTCTCTTTGGCATCTGAAAGAGGCGTACTGACCTCCTTTGCAAAGGTCAGAATGGGGATATCGGCTCTGAATCCGACAGATTGCCCGTCAGGGAGAGTAAAAACGCTGAACGTGTCCGAAGGCCCAGTCGGTGAAAATACAAGCGGCACCGGCGACGGAGAAGAGGGTGGGGGGATGGGAGTGCTCGGTGGGGGAATAGGGTCAACCATAACCATACCTCGAAGTAACAATAACCTCTAAAGGTCATTATAACAAATAATTAATTTAAAAACAAACTAATCTATAGAGATAATAATTGTTTAAAACGCAGAGGCGGGGAGACAGAGAGACGCCGAGGGGGCGAGTTATCTCGCGTCACCGTCTCGACTTTAGGATTTTTTAAAGCTTCGGCATTGGAATTGTTCGAGAGTCCGGAGCGCTAGCGCAGGACGATTGTTGATAGCCCAGTGCGACCGCGCGGGAGCTCTGGGTCCTAAAAGTCCCCTAAAGGTTCTTTAGGCAATTTTCTTTTTGCCCTGGGTAATTTTGGGCTTGTTCTCCGCTACAGCCTCTTCGTCGACGACGATTTCGACGATCGAATCGTCCGTAGGGACTTCAAACATGAGATCGCGCATGAGTTTTTCGATGATCATCCGCAAAGCCCGGGCGCCAGTGCCTGCATCCATGGCTTTTTTAGCGATGGCGTGGAAAGCCCCATCGGTGAATTCCAGCTTGACCCCTTCCATGGCAAAGAGTGCCTGGTATTGCTTTGCCACGGCATCTTTGGGATCTTTAAGGATTTTTACGAGATCTTCAGTAGAGAGTTCGTTGCAGTTGGCAATGCTGTTAAAGCGCCCGATAAATTCAGGGATCATCCCAAAATGGATGAAGTCTTCTGGCTCTGCCTTGGAAAGGATGAGGCTCTTTTGTTGCGTATCGACCGCCTCTTTTTCTCCCACATTGAAACCAATGGTGCTTTTTCCCAGCCGTTTGGCGATCACCTTATCGAGGTTGACAAAGGCTCCCCCGACGATGAACAGAATATTCTCGGTGTTAACTTTGATGTAATCTTGGTTGGGGTGTTTGCGCCCCCCCTTTGGCGGGACGTTTGCAATCGTGCCCTCCACGATTTTGAGCAATGATTGTTGCACCCCTTCTCCCGAAACATCTCGCGTGATCGAGACGTTAGCGGTAGTGCGGTTGATTTTATCGATTTCGTCGATGTAGATAATGCCAAGCTCTGCTTTAGCCACATCGTAATCTGCAGCTTGCAAAAGGCGTAAGATGATGTTTTCGACGTCTTCTCCTACGTATCCCGCCTCTGTCAACGTCGTCGCATCGGCAATTGTAAAGGGAACGTCGAGAATGTGAGCTAACGTTTTGGCAATGAGTGTTTTTCCAGAGCCAGTGGGACCAAAGATGAGGACGTTTGACTTGTTGAATTCCACGCCGCTTTCTTTCACTTTGTTCTTGATTCGCTTGTAGTGATTATAGACGGCAACGGAGATCACCCGTTTTGCATTTTCTTGACCCACGATGTATTCGTCGAGGCGGTTTTTAATTTCTCTGGGCTTGAGCGATTTAAACTCGTAGGAAGCGGGTTTTTTCTTTTCCAAGATCCCATTGCACAGCTCTACGCATTTGTTGCAGATGTACACATTAGGACCCGAGATCAGTTTCTCGACAGCCTCTTCGTTGCGCCCACAAAAGGAACAGAGGATCCCTTGAAGCTCATCTTTGCCGTTTGGAGTCTTTTTTGTCATAGCGATCGCGTGTTTTTTAAGGTTTTGCGGGTACAGGTATTGCCAATTTTTTGGGGAGAACCACTTCATCGATCAGACCATATTCTTTTGCTTCTTGTGCGCTCATGTAGAAATCTCTTTCAGAGTCTTGTGCGATTTTTTCGACCGTTTGACCCGTGTGTTCAGCCATGATCTCATGTAGCCTCTTTTTGAGCACTAGGATTTCTTTGGCCTGCAAAGCGATATCGGATGAGCTTCCCCCTACGCCGCCATAAGGTTGGTGTGTCATGATGCGGCTGTTTGGAAGGGCAAAACGCTTCCCTTTTGTTCCTGCTGCAAGGACCAGAGCTCCCATAGAAGAGGCTTGCCCAATGCAGTAGGTGTTGACCGGACAGCCCAGCCACAGAAGTGTGTCGTAAATGGCAAGGCCCGCCGTGATGTCCCCACCCATGGAGTTGATGTAGACATGAATGTCCTTTTTGGGATCTTCCATCCGGAGGAATAAGAGTTGCGCCACAACGACGTTTGCAACATGGTCGGTGATTTCGGTGCCGATGAAAATAATCCGGTCTTTGAGCAGTCTGGAATAAATATCCATCGAACGCTCGCCGCGTCCGGTATCTTCAATGACGTAGGGTGTAAGTGACATGGCAAATCCTCCTCAATTTGACCCGACTATAGGGATAGCGTTCTCGATTGGTCAAGAATTATTGTTCAAAAAAGATTGTACGAGCAGGTAATCGAGCGTTTTCTCGGTTAACTTATTGGCAACGATCCGTTTAGTGATCATTTCCTGCGCTTTTTGCATCTCGCCTTGATCTTTCATGGCACCGCTCATGACTAATTCTTGCATGATTTCTTGAGAAACGTCTTCAGGCTCGACTTTGATGTTGAACTGGTTAGCCAACTTTCCGATCAGGAATTCCGCTTGGATTTTGCTTACAAGCGAGTGGCGGATTTGGTCGACTTCCTTAAGGAGGGTCTGTTGCAGATGGGCTCGTCTTTGCGGGTCTTGCTCTTGTTCAAGTGTTTGAGCAATCTGGTGTTGGACGTTGTAATTGACCAAACCATTAGGCACTTCGAATGAGTATTTCGACAACAACAAGTCATAAAGGCGGTTGCGTCGCTTGTTTTGTCGGAGATTTTTTGCCCGGTTGTGTGTGGCTTCGACCGCGCGCTGGTGAAACTCAGTGATATCTTTGCATCCCACTTTTGTGGCAAATGCTTCGTCGATGGCGGGGAGTTCTGGCTCGAGAATCGTACGGAGCGTGATTTTGCAAAGGGCCGGTTCGAACCCATCGTCATGGTGGTGAGCGGGATCGTGGCACGCTTCATCCCCACAGGAGTTTTTCAGTTTCTCACTCAACGTTTCGATCGATTCACCAGGTGTCATGTTGATCAGGGAGTTGTAAATCCAATCGGCGACCTCTCCTTTAACGAGGTGCGCGCGTTGGTTGGAACAGAGCATTTCTTTGGGGTCAGAGAGCTTTTCGATATCGACCAGGACGTAATCTCTATCTTTCGCAGGGCGGTCCTTGTTTTCGTTCCACTTGGCAAAATAGAGGCGCGTCTGTTCCACGAAATCGGCAATCTCCTTTTCAGAGACGGGCTCTTCTGCGACATCTTCCATGCGAAGGTCTTTCGGATCGACATCGGGGATGATCGGGAAAGAGTCAAAGGAAACTCTCATTTTGGCTCCCTCTTCACGCGAAAATTTGTCGAGCTTGAAGCTAGAAAACTCATTGGTTTTGTAAGGGTAGAGCTGGGCCAGTTTGAGAGCCTCTCTGACTCCTAGAGTGGCCACGAGCTCTTCCCATTCCTTAGAAATTGCTTTTTGGAACGCGTCGTTCACTAAAGCGGCGGGAGCTTTCCCCTTGCGGAATCCCGGAATCGAGACCTCTTTGCTCACGCTTTTCACTGCTTTTTGATACGCAAGCTCCGTCTCTTTTGGACTTACTTCAATCTCCATACTGACTTGGCAGCCAGGTCCCTGTGAAACATGGACCACGATGTGCTCGTTTTGAAGTGTTTGAGTTTGTTTAGGTTGCTTCGTCATGGAACTGCCTTCATAAGATGTAATCTAGATAGCGGGCGATGAGGTTCGAACTCACGACCCTCACGTTGGCAACGTGATGCTCTACCACTGAGCTACGCCCGCAATTGTCTTTCTCTTAGCGGGCGATGAGGTTCGAACTCACGACATTTACCTTGGGAAGGTAACGCTCTACCAACTGAGCTACGCCCGCATAAAAGAGAGAGTGTCCACTATAGCGTTCTGCCGATTTTCCCTGCAAGAAATTTAGCAAGGGTCGGGCACGGGCACGGGCTCGTTCACGAATTTTCTCTTTAATACTCTTTCTTTGTGTGCTACAATGCCCGGAATTCAACGAGGTAACCATATGGATCAGACGACAAAAAGCGGAAGCGTACTAGGCGCCGTGCTACTCATAGCCGGGTGTTGCATTGGAGCTGGGATGTTAGGGGTTCCTGTCATCGCAGCTGTTGCAGGATTTCAACCTTCTTTGGGAATGTTTTTTGTTAGCTGGCTTTTTATGGCGACGACAGCTCTCCTGCTTTTAGAGGTCAATCTCTGGTTTGTCGAAGATGTGAGTTTGGTGTCGATGGCAGGAGCCACACTGGGAAAGGGGGGACAATTCCTGGCTTGGAGTTGTTTTATCTTTTTATTTTATGCTTTAGGAGTTGCCTATTTAGCAGGTTCTGGGGAACTGATTGCAGGGTTTGTTCAAGAAATGACCGGACTCTCGATTCCCCATTGGGTAGGCAGCGCTTTGGTGAGCGTCCTTTTTGCCGTTTTTATTTATTGCGGGACTTATGCGGTGGATCTGTTCAACCGCGCCTTGATGCTTGGGCTGATCGTCACTTATTTGCTTCTTGTCGTCTTGGGGATTCCCCATATCAGCAGTGAAAATTTGAGCTTCCGCGATTGGAGCATGGCTCCCTACTTATTGCCAGTGATGATCATTTCGTTTGGTTTTCACAATCTGATTCCCAGCTTAAAAACGTATTTGGGCGGGAATGTCGCACGCGTGCGCAAGGCCGTCATTTATGGAAGTTTCGTGCCCCTGATCATCAACATCGTTTGGGTCTGGGTGATCATGGGGTTGACCCCCTTGCAGCAGGGGGAGGGGTTAGCCACAGTCCTCGATGAGGGGAAGATGGCAACAGAGACCTTGCGCGAGGCGGTTGGATCGTCTCTTGTTCTTAGGGTTGTGGAGTATTTTGCTTTTTTTGCAATTGTTACCTCCTTTTTGGGCAATTCCCTCAGCTTTGTCGACTTTTTGGCGGACGGGTTTCGGGTGAAAAAAGATGCGATCGGGAAATGCCTGTTGTGCGCGCTCGTGGTCACGCCACCGTTTATCATGGCGCTCATCTATCCTAACGCGTTTTTGTGGGCGTTGAATTACGCCGGTGCGTTTGGAGCTGTGCTCCTCTTCGGGGTGTTGCCAGCCTTGATGGTCTGGTCAGGCCGTTATCGGAAGGGGTTGAAGGGAACTTTCCAAGTCCCTGGCGGGAAGATCACCTTGCTTGCCGTTTTGGCATTTGCCTTGGGAATGATGTTAATGCAGATCATGGAGAAGAGCACATGAGCAGTTGTACGCGCACGATTGGTGGAATTTTACTCGTGTCAGGAACGACAATTGGCGCGGCAATGTTGGCATTGCCCGTCAGCACGGGGATGGGGGGCTTTTTTCCAGCAGCTGCTTTGTTTGTCATCTACGGTCTGCTGATGACTTACACAGCTTTTTTATTTTTAGAAGCGAATTTATGGCTGGGGGGAGGAGCGAATCTCTCTTCCATGGTGCGTCACACCCTTGGAAAAGAGGGGCACGTCTTAAGCTGGCTGCTTTATCTCTTCCTCCTCTACTCCCTCATGACAGCCTATATTGCGGGTTGTGGGGCGATTGTAACGGATGCTGTTTTTTCGCTGACTGGAAAAGAAATTCCACAATGGGGAGGAGCGATCCCTTTGTTGGTTGTGCTGGGAAGCTTTATTTTCCATGGGCACCGCTCTGTTGATCTGATCAACCGGATTTTGATGTTCGGTTTGGTTGTCGCCTTTGTGTGGATGGCGGTTGATTTGGTCCCGCACGTGGAGCCACAACGGCTTGCTCACGCCGATCTTGGCTATGTCTGGCTGGGAGTTTCAGTCATTGCAACCTCTTTTGGTTGCCACATCGTTATTCCGAGCTTAGTGACCTATCTGGATGGGGATGTGAAAAAGTTAAAGCGCGTTTTACTCATTGGAGGGTTGGTCCCTTTGGCGTTCTACCTCATTTGGGAGTATGTAGCGTTGGGGATCATCCCCGTGGAGGGACCTGATGGCTTGATCGAAGGATACATCAAGGGAAGCAATGGGGTGCACCTTTTGACAGCCGCCTTGGGGCATTCCCGCATTGCTTTTATTGCGCAGCTGTTTTCCTTTTTCGCCATTGTCACCTCGTTTTTAGGGGTCTCCTTGAGCCTGTTTGACTTTCTTGCTGACGGGTTGCACATCGAAAAGACCATTAAGGGGCGCTGTTGGCTCTTTCTATTGACGTTTGTTCCCCCCTTATTGATTGCGCTGTACAATGCACGCGCCTTTTTGACCGCGCTTGAATATGCGGGTGCGTTCGGCGTCATGACTCTGCTCGCGTTGATTCCCGCCCTGATGGTCTGGTCTGGACGGTACATCAAGCATTTGGATCAACGCGCGCCGTTTCGCGCGCCTGGTGGCAAATTTGCATTAATTGTCGTTATGGTGCTTGCCTTAGTTGTGGTTGTGACTGAAGTGGGCGTAAAACTCTATGCACAAAACCCTCAGGAGCTAGTGAAAAATCATGAGTAGTGAACGGAAAAGATTGATATCGGGCGATCGGCCCACGGGGAAATTGCATTTAGGCCACTACGTCGGCTCTATTAAGACGCGAGTTGCCATGCAAAAGAAGTACGAGTGTTATTTCTTCATTGCCGATCTTCACATGTTGACGACTAAACCGTCCAAAGAGGACATTTTGGCGTTGCGCGAGAATATCAAAGAGATGGTTCTCGATTATTTAGCTTGCGGCATCGACCACACCCAATCGCTTATCTATTTGCAATCGGCCCTCCCTGCCGTGTATGAACTCAATCTATTTTTTGAGATGCTCATCTCTCTCAATAGGTTGACAGGTCTTCCAAGCCTTAAAGAGATGGCTAGGAATGCCCACATGGATGCCGAAAGCGTGCCTTTTGGGTTGATTGGCTATCCCGTGCTTCAGTCCGCAGATATCATGCTCCCCAAGGCACACGTGGTCCCAGTTGGGAAAGATAACGAAGCGCACATTGAGTTGGCGCGCGACATCGCAAGGCGCTTTAACCAATACTACGGCGAAGTGTTCCCGATGCCAGAAGTATTATTAAGCGAATCCCCCTCTCTCATTGGCATCGACGGGAAGGGCAAGATGAGCAAGTCGGCGAACAATGCCATTTATCTTTCCGATGATGCAAAAACGGTCGAGAAGAAGGTGAAGGGGATGTACACCGATCCAAACCGGATTCACGCTCACGTTCCAGGCACTGTCGAAGGAAATCCCGTCTTTACTTTGCATGAAGTATTTAATCCCGATCGCGATGAAGTGGAGTATTTGAAAGGGAAGTATCGGGAGGGAACGATTGGAGATGTCGAGGTGAAAAACCGCCTGGCTGCTGTGTTGAATGCCTTTTTGGATCCGATCAGGCAATTGCGTAAAGAGTACGAAGACGATCCTGGTCTAGTTGAGCAGATCATTTATGAGGGAACCATCAAAATGAATGAGATCGCAAATGCCACCTTGAAAGAGGTGAAAAGTGCGATGGGACTTAGTGGCATGTGGAATAAAATCTCCCGCATCGCCAGAGACAGAAGAGAGCATACCCCGATATAATGCTATATGGAATTTCAGCTCAACACAGAGTTTGCTCCTAAAGGGGATCAGCCCAAAGCCATCGAAAAGCTTGTGCAGGGGCTAGAAGAGGGAAAAAAGGCGCAGGTCCTGCTTGGCATTACCGGGTCTGGCAAGACATTTACCATGGCCAATGTCGTTGCCCGCTTGCAGCGCCCTACGTTGGTGATTGCCCACAACAAAACCTTGGCTGCCCAGCTCTACCAAGAGTTCAAACAGTTCTTTCCCCACAACGCCATTGAGTATTTTGTCTCGTATTACGACTACTACCAGCCAGAAGCGTACATTGCCCGTACCGACACCTATATCGAAAAGGATATGGCGATCAACGATCAGATCGACCAGATGCGCTTGAGCGCCACCCGCTCGCTCTTAGAAAGAAATGACGTGTTGATCGTTGCTTCTGTCTCTTGCATTTACGGCTTGGGCACTCCAGAGTACTACAGAGGGATGAATTTAAAGCTCAGCGTGGGGACGAGCCGCAGACGCGACGATATCCTCCTGCACCTTGTCGATATGCAGTATAAGCGAAACGATTTTGATTTTTCCCGCTCCACATTTCGCGTCCGGGGTGATGTGTTAGAGATCTTTCCTGCTTATGAAGAGGATTTAGCGTATCGGATCGAATGCTTCGACGACGACATCGAAAGGATTAGCGAGATCGATCCTCTCACGGGCAAGGTGAGAAAGCGAGTCGATGAGATGATCCTCTATCCTAGCTCCCACCACGTTACCCCTGAGGATGTCCGCTTGCGTGCGATCGATACGATCAAACAAGAATTGATCGAGCGGATGGCGTTTTTCGAAAAAGAGGGCAAGCTCCTTGAGCGGCAACGGATCGAGCAGCGCACGCTTTACGATTTGGAGATGCTAAAAGAGGTGGGGACGTGCAAAGGGATTGAAAATTACTCGCGCCACTTTAGCATGCGCGCGCCTGGAGATCCCCCACCCTGCCTTCTCGACTATTTTCCATCCGATTTTCTCTTGTTTATCGACGAGTCGCACCAGTCGATTCCGCAAATGGGAGCGATGTTCAATGGCGACCGTGCACGGAAGCAATCTCTCGTCGATTTTGGTTTTCGCCTCCCTTCCGCCTACGACAACCGTCCTTTGAAGTTTGAGGAGAGCTACTCCCACTTTCATCAGGTCGTTTACGTTTCTGCTACTCCCGCCAAATGGGAACTTGCAGAGACCAATGGAGAGGTTGTGGAACAGTTGATCCGCCCCACAGGTCTCCTCGACCCACCCATCGAAATCCGTCCTGCCCAAGGTCAGGTCGATGACTGTTTAGATGAGATCCGCAACCACGCGAAAAAAGGGGGGCGTGTCTTGATCACGACTTTGACAAAACGCCTTTCAGAGGAGTTAACCAAGTATTTGACAGACCTACAAGTGAAGGTGAAATACCTCCACTCCGACATCGATACGATCGAGCGGATGCAGATCATCCGCGATTTGCGTGCAGGAGTGTTTGATGTGTTGGTTGGCATTAACTTGCTGAGAGAAGGTTTAGACCTTCCAGAAGTCACTCTGATCATGATTCTCGATGCCGACAAGCAAGGGTTCTTGCGCAGCGAAACCGCTCTGATCCAGACGTGCGGCCGCGCCGCCAGAAATGTCGAAGGGCGCGTCATCATGTACGCCGACACCATTACCGCAGCAATCCGTAGCACTGTGGAGATCACCCAAGCAAGGCGCCAATTGCAAATCGCCTATAACGAAAAACACGGAATCACACCCACAACCGTCTCGCGCGAAATTTCCCCCCTTGTTAAGGCAGAGCTCGAAGCCGAGTATCCAAAAGCGGTCGACGAGGTGCTCCATGCTGCAGAAAAGGCTCACGAATATCTCACAACGGCCTCTATCGAAGAGAAGATAAAATGGTACGAGGCCGAAATGAAGAAGGCCGCAAAAGAGATGCGCTTCGAGGACGCTGCGCACTTCCGCGATTTGATGCGCAAGTACCAGCAAGTAGAGTTAAGTTGACAGCAGGATTTTGGTTCAAATTAAAAGGCACCCTATGAAGGGTGCCTGTTGTGCATCATGCACTAAAGCGCATTACTTGGAGGACACCGCTGCTACAATTCGATTGCGGACGTTCTCTATACGGACTGCAATGCCGGCAGCGGCCAGAGCTACTGTGATGAACAGATAGCCAGCGGCTCTGCTTGCTTTGCTTTCCGATGGGGCTGCAGCAGGTTGAGCGTCTTTCTTTCCTGCAAAAGCAGAGCGGGCGATGAGTGCCAAGGTAGCTACAACCGCTACAGCAGCAGCAGCTTTTTGATTTCTTGTCAGCTCTGGCATTTTTGCGACTAATGGACGGACGTTTCTTCCGAACCATTCTGTGATTGCATTAAAGTTTATACCCGTAGTTTTAGTGGCTTCTCCCAAACGGGCTCTGAAACCCTCAAAAGTTTCTACGTAATTGTTTGTAAATATAGACATTATATTATCTCCTTTCAATGGTTTTTGTTGTTTTACGATGCAATTCTAAACTAAAATTGAATTAAAGTCAATAAGTTATTTAAAGTATTTTCGAGAACAATCAAAAAAAAAGGCACCCCGAGAAGGGTGCCTACTATTATAACCTTTCGGATCCTCCAACAGGCTACTATTATCCTGCCTGATCCAGGTCGTATGCAACCTTTGTGGCGATGCCTAGACTAGCAACGACGGCTCCGATTGCGACAAAAGCCTTGTGTGTAGCCGACAACTGAGGGAAGGCAACACTTGTTAAGACAACAACCCCTACAGCGAGCTTTTGCGTGGTCGATGAATTTCTGCACAAGTTGAGCCCTTGTTGCATCCAGCTCTGTGCCGCTTTCGATGTTTTGCCCGCGTCCTTGTCAAAGGCCTTTTTTGTGGCATAGGCTAGACCCATGACAACTGTGCCGACTGCGAGGAATGCTTTGTGTGTATTTGATAAATTAGTTAACATTTTATTATCTCCTTGTTTAATATTTATGTTGTTTAATGACTCAATTATAGATTATTAGCGAATTAAAGTCAAACAATTATTTTAAAAATCTGCAGTTTTCCTGGTTTTTGTCTCTGTAAAATATATTTTTTAAATAATGGGGATTCCGGTATAGGGTAGAATTTATCAACCAAAAAGGGAGGGGGCATGAAACAGGGGAAAATATGGGCGTTGGCTGTGGTGTGCGGGCTTGCCTGCACGGCTAGCGTGTCTGGGGCTGACCAGAGGGCAGCACCGTCTAGAGAGGGCAATGAGGCAAATGTAGTTGCAAGAGGCGGCGATCGAGGCGGTGGTGGGGATTTTGGTAGAGATAATGCTCTTCGCAACGACGAAGGATACGGCGGATATGGCGGGGGTTACGGCGGGTACTACGAACCGTTCATTCTCCCCAATAACGACCCGTTCCCTGATGAGCAGCAATCAAACGACTTGTACAATTCGTACAAAAAACTGCCTGAATAGGGTTATTGCCCTATTTTTCCCGTCTTCTCGACAGGGATAGTCGGTTGGGTATTTTGGATCGTCGTTTTGAGGTCTTCTTGAAGGCGTGCATGACGACGATGCCTCTTTCCTTTTTTAACCGCATCGATTGGGTTAGTACTGTCATCGGTTGCTGATGGAGCTGGCGTATTGACTACGGCTGGGACTTGGTTGAGCACGTTGGCCGTGCTTAAGGGATCGAGCGTAGGGTCATAGAAAGGGCTATTTGGGTCTGTAGGGTCTGTATTTACCGAGTTAATGTTCATAAAACCACCTTTGATCAAGATGTTTTGGTCACTACTCTTTAGGGGTAGATCTATCTGCCCGCCTGAGGCTTATTTTACCATAATTCAATTTATTAGTAAACGCGGGGCTTTTTTAGCGATCTTTCTTGCTTTTTAGACATAATTCCTTTACAATGAGCCGGGTTCAATACTCAATTTTACTGCAATCAGGGAAACAGGAATAATTTAATGACGTCTTTGCAAGGGAAGAAAATACGACTGGCTAAATACATGGCAGCGGCAGGAGTCGCCGCTAGGCGTGCCTGCGAGGCGTTGATCTTTGCCGGACGGGTGACTGTGAATGGTCGCGTCGAAAAATTGCCTCAGACCCTTGTGGATGGAAGCGACGAAATCGTCTGCGAAGGGAAAAAAGTGACTTCTCATGAACCCAAAGTGTACTACATTCTCAATAAACCCTCTGGCTACCTGTGCACAGCTGTGAAGCACGGTGACGATCGGATCGTCTTCGATCTGTTTGGAGAGGTGCCGTATCGCTTATTTACAGTGGGGCGCCTTGATAAAGAGACGGAGGGGCTGCTGCTTGTGACGAATGATGGTCACTTTGCCAATCGCGTCATCCACCCTTCTGCCGATATTGAGAAAGAATATTTAGTGAAAGTCGACGCGGAAATCGAAGACGCGCATTTGAAAAAGATTGGGGGCGGCGTTCTTGTCGAAGGGGTATTTGTAAAACCAATACGCGTCAGCAAGGTGCGCCGCGGTACTTTGAAAGTCGTAATCGCAGAAGGGAAAAAGCGGGAAGTGCGCCTATTGCTCGAAACGGCTGGTTTAAAGGTGAAGGAACTCACGCGGATGAGAATCGGCGGCTTGGTCTTGGGCAATTTGCCAGTGGGATCTTGGCGCCCGATGAGTGAAAGGGAAATGGAATTAATATTTGAGTAAAACGATGTCTAAAAATGAATCGCGTACAATTCCGTTGGATCTCGAAGCCGTGATGCCATTGCTGCTCGGTGTGTGGAGACGTTTTCATAAGTTGGCAGGGCCGGCTGACGTCTTGCAGACGCGCGAATTTCGAGGTGTTGTCGAGGCTGTGACTAGTCTGCGGGCAGAATCGCACAACGGCAGGTCCCTTGTTGGGTCCGATTATTTTGCCGATAGAGATCTTTTGGGCGCCTATCTTCTCTATCAATGGGTAATCCATTACCAAGAAGGGATGTCGCTTTTGGGAGAGTTGCCAAGAACGCCAAATCGGGTGTTGGATCTGTGCAGTGGTCCTGGGGCATTTGCTTTTGCTGCGCTGCGACACGGGGCTCGCGAAGTGGTCGCTACAGATCGGAATTTAAGTGCTCTTAACATGGCTGCCGAGGTTTGTGGACGCTATGGGTTTCCCCTTTCGATTCGACAATGGAATTGCTTGAAAGGGAATCTGCCTGACGAACAGCGGTTTGACTTGATCATCGTGGGACATTGCCTTCAAGATCTATTCCAAGGTGATCGAACAGGCACACAAGCGTTCATTGAAAGATTGATGAAACATTATCTGACAGAGGATGGATTTTTGTTGATCGTCGAAAGCTCTGCGCAAGAGGCGAACGATGCCGTTCTTTCTTTGCGCGATTCTCTTGTAGCAAAGGGAGTTCCAGTGCAGGCTCCCTGCGTGTGGAAGGGGGAATGTCCTGCTCTGAAAGTCAAAGGAAGCCCTTGCTATGCGCAACGGGAGCTTGAAAAGCCGTATTTGATCAAAGAAATCCAAAGAGCTGCATCGATCAATTTAAGCTCATTGAAAATGACCTATTTGATTTTGCGTCAGCCACAGGCAGGTTGGCCTCTTTTGCCAGCTAGAGAGATGTATCGGGTGATTAGTCCTCCTGTCGATGCGTTTGGAGGCAAGAGGTTTTACTTGTGCGGCACAGATGGGAAAAAACAGCTGGGATCGCGTTTGGAGACGTATCCAAAAGAGGCGCGTGCATTCGAGTATCTCAAGCGAGGCGAACTCATTTCTTTCAAAGATGCCCTAGAGAAGGGCAACGCAATCGATGTGATTGAAGGAACCTCAGTGCGCGTAGAAGCGCCCTGCGGCAAACCTCCTCCTCAAGAGTAGCAACAGGATCTGAAATGGCAGGTAGAGATCTGGGAAACAAGGGCTTGTGCTCTTCTTCTGATATGTCGGATCGTTTGTCCAGTGCTGCTGCTCGTTTAGAGGCATTTGCGCAGCATGCAATCAAGAAGCAGAAGGGATCGACCTTATCAAAGACGGTTCACTTGATGCGCAAGTTGCTCAATCGCGTTTTGAGGCGCAGTAGTGAAAAGGCAAAAACGGAGTTATTGAAGGCGATTGAAACGATCAATACGCATCGAATTGATATTCGCTCATTACAACTTCCGCTAGCCAATTCGATCCGAAGTTCCATCGATACCTATAACCAATCTCTCAAGCACACCAAAATGATGGGACGCGCTGTCCCATTGCCTGCGATCCATCTTCCCCGCATTGTGATGCCCATTGTACGCTATTTCCCTGGCGCGCAAGCGCCCCATCAGGCGACGACGCCGATGATTTCGCAAGCGGCTTTTAACACCCGTTTGCCTGAACAAACAGCAGACCTGTTCCGCATGAAGGTGCTTTCGTTGTTGAACCGTTATGAAATTGCAACAAACCCCCAAGCGCGCTTTGCAGTGAAAAAAACGCCAATTGCCACCTTAGCACATGCCTCAGATCGCTTTTGCTTATTGACGCAGACGGTAAAATTGTTTCCTTGGGAAACGGTCACGATCCAAGGAACATCGGAGCTAGATCCCTCGACGCAAACGATCAACCGGTTACTTCCTGAGACGTTTTCAGTTTCTCTTGTTACGGAGCAGACAGCCTATCCCCATCCTTGCCAGCGTGTGGGCTGGACGCTGGCTGAGCAGTTGATTTCAGAAGCCCCTCAGCGCCTTGATTTGCTCGATGCTCACGCAGCACTTTTTATTACGCGGAAAGAGATGCTCGAGCAATTGGTGTCTGGAAAAACAGTGACTCAAGTCGCCAAACACCTCTTCAGGATTAAGCAAAGGGTATTTCAGAACGATCTGTCGGATTTTATCGCTTTGCACGAACAACTTGCCCAAACAGTGATCGCCGCATCTGGAAGCAGCGCTATTTCTCATGTCAACCGTTGCAAGGCATTTTTTGTGCAGGTCAAGCAAGATCCAAGCGCTTTTGAGTTTCTAGGAGAAACATCCCATCAGATCCGGGAATTGTGGATGGCACGGCCTTACCACAGCGTTGTAGATGCCCCCTTATCAGAGGTGCAAAGACATCATCGTCCCTCAATAGAGGCGCTTTTTCAAGCTGCCCAGATCCAAGTTGAGGTCGAGATCATGCAAAGAATAGAAGAAGCCTCTTCAGATGCGCTAAGAATGCAATGGGAGTGGATTTTGCATTATGGCGCTTTGATAGGGAAAGCCTCTATCTCTATCATGTTGCAACATCTTTCAGAGGATTTTGGCTTTGAGCCTCCCCCATTGACGCTTTTCCAAACACAACTCCAAACCATTGCGTTCAATCATTTGGCCGACTATCTTGCAGAGCTAAACCATCCTGAATTTGATGAGGCGAAACAAGTGGCTATCATGAAAGCACAGATGGCGATCGACAGAAGCTGTTTTCAAACAAATAGCCCTTCCCCGCTATCCCAAGACCTAGCAGCCTATTTTAGGCTAAGGCATCACACCCTTTCCAAGTAGCTTCTAAATTTACTTTAACACAGAGAAGCAGCTGCTCGCCCCCTCTGCGTCATTGCGTCTCCCCGACTCTGCGTTTAATCGGTATTGCGATCTTCCACATGTAACCGGTCGAGAGGAGGCATAATAATCCTCCGATCAACATGACGCTAGTGGGATGGATGAGAGTCATGAGCAAGCTGCCGATTGCGGGGACAAAACAGCCTCTCAGACCAACTGTGAGTACATTGACGCTGGTATATAGAGAGCTTTCCTCATCTTTGGCAAAGAGCGGGCCGGACAAGTTCCAGCTCATTTCGCTGCCCGCTTGCATGATCCCATAAAGGAGATAAGCGAGGTAGAGCCATGAGAGGTTCATTTCTGCTGCAATCAAACAAAGGGGAAAGAAAAACGCGAGCATGGTGACCCATCCATTAAACCGGTAAATGTGGATTGTTCCCATTACTTTGGCCCATGTGGGAGAGGCTAGAGCAAATCCAATCCCTTTACACATCGTCAACGCTACAGCTAATTCCATGTAGGTTAAGTGTAAAGAGTCGACGAAGAATAGGGGCAAGGCGGGTTGCATGACGATCAGCCCGGCGCCGCCTAACATAAAACCCATTTGATACTTTAAGAAGTCGGGGCGTCTGAGGATGAGGGCCCAAACGCTTTTCCAAGGCTTAATCAATTGTTCCGAAAAGGAAAGAGAAGTCTCTTGTGGAGCCTCTGTAGGTTCTATGACAATCGGAATGCGCAGCTTGGGCACAATGGCTATCAAAGAAATCAGTGCTGTGACGGGGAATATCCAGCGCCACGATTCGTGGTAATGGTCCATCAACCCTCCCAAGAGGAAGGGGAGAAGTGCTGCTCCGACATAACCTAATGTGTGGCTATAGGCAAAAGTCTGTTTGCGCGTTTCTTCAGGGACATTTAATTTTAACACTTCCATCCAAGCGGGGATCGTGCCGCGAGCAAGCATCATGTAGAGCCCAAAGGAAGCGATGAAGAACCAGGGATTGTCGATAAACGGAAAAAAGAAAAAGGGAAGATGGCTTAAGAGACGAGCCCAAACGAGATTGGACAAAAGGCGGTCCTTCCTTTTTTCAATCAAACTGCTCCAATACAGAGAAAACAGGGAAGTGGCGGGTTTTAAAATAATAATGGCCGTAATTTGCAATACCGTCGCGTGCAAATCTTTATACAAAATGAAGGGGAGCATGTTGAATAGCGCCCAGAAAGGGGTATTCAAAATATGGGTCCAGAGGTAGGCCGTCTGCGTCTTTTTTAGAGTTGCAGCGGCATCTAAGGATGCACTTTCTTTCATAGAGGTCGATTATAGCACTTTTAAACAAAAAGTGCAGTCACTTTAATTTGGCTTTTCTATAACTCGTTGATCTTCCGGATCCGATTTTTTTCAATTTATGGGCTATTACCAGGCTGTTTAAACGTCTTCCTGCAGTGGCTCTTGCGATGCCTAATGTTGCAATCACATCGGAGATGGATAGCTCTTCTGTTTGATTGAATAAGTTGAGGATTTTTTCTTCTTCATCGGCATCTTCGAGTCCTTGCATGTCCTTTCTTTTTTCTCGTGGCAAAACGCATTTTATATAATTTTCACCCTCGAAGACTTCGGGAGATTTGAGGCCCCAATGATCATATGAGTGGAAAAGGTTATAAAAGCCGGAGCCCAGTTTTTCAATATATTTTGCTTGCCTGAAAATTTTGCTAATCCCGGGATTGCGGATATATGTAAGCCCTGAAAGCAGATTTGAGGCATTAATAGGTCCGGGAAAATCACCGGGACTGAAAATTTCTATCCGATTGTCGTAAATAGCGATCTTGATTGGGGCCTGTATATGATAATTTCTGTGTACAATGGCATTTAAAAGAATTTCTCGAATGGCAACTTCCGGAATTTCTAGTTTTTCTTCTCGCTTTTTCCCCCGGATGACAAAAGAACGATCAAGATGTTTCACAATGAATCCAAAAGCCATTTCAAACTGCTCGAAAAGAGTACCTTTGCAGTCCAGAGAAGCCAAGGCGGTTCTTCCTGAAGTTCCGGAAAACCTAGAGCAGATAATAAATGCCTCTGGAAGGTGTTTTTCTGGATATTTACCAAACAAAAGCCCCCCTGCTACCGTGGGATATTTTGTCTTATGTTCTTCATGAACGATATTATAAGAGGACAAAATTGCATCGATAGAACTTTTTTTCTTTCCCTTACTGAGGCCAAAAAAATCTTCGATGGCGGCCATATCAAGATCTTCCACCGTAGAATGGTAGAGACTGGTTAAATCGAAATGCAATCCTCTTGAACTCCATTTCAATTCCTCGATCATATCGGCATTGGCTTTCATGGTGCTTCTACCAAGTCTAACGAAGGCACCTTTTTCCATTCCTAGCGATTTGATGTAATAGGGTTTATTCATCCCGGCAGAAACTTCTATGAGAAGGACGACATTGTCACCAAACCTCTGTGTGTGAACCAAGGGGATGATTGGGGGAGCGGAAGATTCATAGATCATTTTATCGAGGTATTCCATTTGCCTTTCAGCAACACTTTCATCTACTCCTACAATTTCTCCATTATTGGCAACGCCAATCACGAGCTTTCCGCCGAACCTATTACAAAAACCGACGATAGTTCTTACGATTTGCTCATTTTCAGGAAATGAACTTTTCCATTCTACTGTGGATGATTCTAATTCAGGGAATTTCATTATGACTCACCTTTTGACTCATTATTGCATTTTGAGTTGATTGAGTCAAATACATTGTTAAATATGACTCAATCGACTCAAAATCACTGCGTGAGCCATAAAATGAGTCGATTGAGTCATAGAGCTTTATTGCCTCAATTTGGGCTCTCGTGGGGGTATAGACGCCAGTAACTCCTTGGTATAATCTGCTTTTGGCCTCCTAAAGACCTCTTCTGTTTCCCCTTGCTCGACGACTTTTCCGAGATGGAGCACCAACACGTCATCGCTGAGGTATTTGACGATGGAAAGATCGTGGGAAATAAAGAGGTAGCTCAATCCAAGAGTGTCTTTGAGCTCTTGGAGGAGGTTCAAAATCTGCGCTTGGACAGAGACGTCTAGTGAGGAGACGGCTTCATCGCAGATGATCATTTGGGGACGAAGGGCAATCGCCCGGCCAATGCAAATCCGTTGCAGTTGCCCTCCAGAGACCTGGTGGGGGTAGAGTAAGAGCATTTCAGGGGGAAGTCCCACTTGCCGCAACGTCTCTGCGACGAGCGCTTCTTGCTCAGCAGGGGTGGTGACGAGTCCGTGAAATTTGGGGCCTTCTGCGATGATGTCGACGATCCGTTTGCGAGGGTTTAGCGAGGTGTAGGGATTTTGAAAAATGATTTGTGCATCGCGACGGAACTGCTTGAGAGCGGCTCCTTGGAGGTGGGCGACGTTTTGTCCAGCAAATTCCACAGACCCAGACGTAGGGAGGATTAAACGCAAAATCGCGCGCGCTAGAGTTGTTTTTCCTGATCCCGTTTCTCCGACGATCCCTAGGACTTTTCCCTTTTTTAAGGTGAAATCGATTTGGTCCAGCGCTTTGACGGCCCCTACGACCCGTTTGAATAGGCCGCGGGTGATCGGGAAATCGACTTTGAGGTTAGAGACTTTCAGCAAGATCTCACCGTTCATGAGGCGTCGTTCCAGTTGCGTTTCTTCTCTTCGCTTTCTTGAGTGCCATCGTACAACAAGCAGCGCGTCTGTTGTTCCTCTTTTCCCCAAGGATGAAAGAGTGGCACCGGTTTTTGCGCACACTTCTCCATGGCGTAGGGGCAACGGGGGTGGAAGCGACAACCAGAAGGGTAGTGAAGAGGCGATGGAACTTGACCGCGGATGGTGTGGAGTTTCTCTTTTGGCTTGTGGATGGCTGGACGAGAGGCAAAGAGCCCTTGTGTATAGGGGTGGGATAGGTGATCAAAGAGGGGAATAACTGGAGCACTCTCGACCTTTTGTCCCGCATACATGACGGTCACATCATCGGCGCAAGCAGCTACGACGCCCATATCGTGGGTAATGAGGAGGACTGCCATGTTGCGTTTCTGTTGAATGGTGCGGATCAGTTGTAGCACCTGTGCTTGAATGGTAACGTCGAGAGCTGTGGTGGGTTCGTCGGCAATCAAAATATCGGGTTCGCCTAGGAGAGCCATCGCGATCATCACCCGTTGCCGCATCCCTCCTGAGAGTTGGTGGGGATACATCTCTAATAGGGTACGTGGGTGGGGCATTCCAACTTCGTGCAGAGCGGCAATCGCACGTACCTCTGCCGCGTCATCGTAGAGGTTCAGGTGTAGATTGGCGACTTCGACGAGTTGATTGCCGATTGTGTAAACGGGATTCAAGGCCGCCGTGGGATCTTGAAAGATCATGCCGATTTTGCCCCCGCGCACCTGCCTCATCTCTTTTTCCGTCGCCGTTAAAAGATTGCGGCCACGATAGAGGACTTCTCCTGTCGATGGCAGGGCGGGAGGCGTTGGAAGAATGCGCATCAAGGAGAGGGCCGTCATTGTTTTTCCACACCCCGATTCCCCAACGAGAGCTAATGTTTTTCCTGGGTATAACGCAAAGGAGAGACTGTCTACAATTGTTGTGCTTTGAACTCCAATTTTTAATTGAGTGCAAAGCTGGTTGACTGTTAGGATGGGAGCGTTCATAGCTTGGTGGTAGTAACAATGGTATGGTCTACATGCATTTGATCGATCCTCTGATTCAGAGAGCTTCTTTTTATTACACCTCAACTGCGTCCCCTTATATGTGGGCAGTGTTTCTTGCCCTGAAAAAAGTGCACGCAGGTTGGCGCTGGTATCGCCGTTTTCATCTATATACACAACCCCAATCTTCGGGACAACTGTTAGCTGGCACGTTTGTCAATGCCACTCTTGCCAACATCCCGTTTGTTCCACAGCTTACCCGGACAGTTCAGATCGCAACGCGGCTGTTAGAAGCGTCTCAGCAGTTGGTCAACACATCGCGTGCCTTTCAGATGTGGTTCAAGGTGATAAAAGGGGAATATTGTTCGACCGACAAAATTAAGTGGGAGGCTGGGGATCCCCCTTTCCTGTCCCCTTCCACAGCTTATTGGTTTGCTTTGAAAAAAGCGAAACTGTCAGAGCGGGTTGAGAAAATTGCGCTAGCCACGTGGGGGGTGGGCTCTGCTTTTACCACTTTGTGTATGAAGGTGATGGATATTTACGACGCCATTTATCCAGAGGACGATAGTCGCTTTGATGCCACCCAAGAGGTGTTTGTCAATGTAAGCAAATGGTTAGATGCAGCTGTCGAGAACAGACAGGCCATGCTGAAGGCCTTCGATAACAATAAACCGGTCTTCAATTACATTCTGGGAGGAACCGGGATAGAATTTTCTCAGGTTTCGCAAGGTGCAAAAACTGCTCTCGATGCGATTCAGAAGGGCCAAAAATATTACAATATATCTTTTGGAAGGGGTCAATACAATTTAAAGTACGTCCCCGTCATGATCAATTGAATATACATAAGGAGGTGTTATGAAGACGAGATGGGTTGTTATTACATTGCTACTTAGCGTTAGCCTAGTGGGTTTTAGTTCGTTTATCCACGCTAATTTTGGTGTGGATGATTTTGAATCCACTTGCTGCGAGTCTAGATTTAATGTTGGGGCTGAATGGCTCTACATGAGCGTTCGACAAGATAACTTGAGAGCGGGAACATTCATTGATGATTTTCCCGATCCTGTATTGAAAAAAGCATTCCCTACGGGTATTCAGCCTGGCTTCGAGTATACAAGCGGTTTTAGAGTCAATGCGGGCTATCAGTTGCCGTGTGAGTGTTGGGAACTAAACGCGCTTTATACCTATCTTCCGATCGAGTCTAAGAGTGACTTTGCACAAGTATTGATTGCCCCAACTTCAACACATAAGCAGTATATTATCCCAAACACAAATAGTTTTCCCTTCTTTCAAGCCTTTGGAAATTCAATTGGCCAAGTTGTCTTTAATTCCTTATCGACAAAGTGGTATGGAAATCTATCCTACGTCGATATCGATTTGGCGCGCACGTTGACCTTTGGCGACTGCTTGAGTTTACGTCCACACTTGGGCTTTAGAGGAGCGTGGGTGAAACAAACGTTGATTATGGGAGGCGATTTGCAGATGCCTTCTACGAATAATTCAACATTTGGACGTTTTACTCTTACTGAGAAATTTACTGGCTATGGAGCAGAGGGGGGGATTTGGACAGATTGGAAACTCGGATGTGGTTTTTCAGTGCTGGGCCATTTCGGAGGCTCTATTTTATATTCCACTTTTAAGTTGCCTGAGTTTTCGGAAAGCTCCCTTGGTGAAGGTCTACCGCCCGTTTTTGTCATTGAGGGAACTGCAACAGAGCATACGGCAACACCGACGGTAGAGTATTCGGTTGCTTTGCAATATGCTATAACACTCTGCGATTTCCAAATTAAGGCGCACATCGGATGGGAGCAGCGTCTATTTTTTTACTTCAACCAATTTGCTTTAGGATCTGGTAATTTTTCCATGCAGGGGATGACATTAGGGCTTGAAGTCGGGTTTTAAACCCGACTTGATTTGCGCCAGATGCGGCCGTCGATGACGGTGTCGACTTGCTCCATCGTAATGTATTCGGCGTGGAAGAGGTAGTCCCCATTTTCTTGGAGCTCGTACACTTCAAATCCTTCAAAGTCTGGGAGTCCTCGGAACTCCCAGGCTACGGTTTTAGGATCGATCAATCCGTGCCCTTGGACCCGTTGCAGCTGGTCGCTTGTCAGTGTGATTTCAAACGCATGGGGAGTGATATTCGACAAAACGATTTGGTTGTTAACTGTTCCGATCCCCTTTTCCATTTCAACCCTCTGCTCGCACGTAACGGTGCCATCAACAAGCGGGCCGATGACCCAACGGGTGTAAAAGTGAATCGGCTGCGGTTGCGAGCCTAAAATCACTTTGCCTTCGCCAATCCAAGAGCTTTCCGACAATAAGAAAGTGTGCATGAGTACATGATTCTCCAAGTATAAGCGCTTCTAAATGTAGAGGTCGCCTGAAAACTAAAGTAGAACAAAGCATAAAAAAGAGCGAGTAAGATCAGCTTGTTTACAAAAAAATTAGTCAATAATTGGAGGATGAGTTATGTAGAAATTTACGACAAATTAAATTTTGATATTAGGAGAATCGCATGAAATGGATCAGGACGTTATTCGTGGTTCTGATGCTCCCTGCTACAGTGTGGGGCACTACTACATATATTTGGAATGTTCCAAACGGGCTTTGGAGTGTTCCTGGTAATTGGTTACCAATTACAGGACCCCCGAACGCCACTACTGATGTGGCCACGTTTGATTTTGCGAGTTCAGCGGTACCAAATACTGTAACGGTCGATGGATTTTTTACAGTCAATCAGTTGAATTTTGGCAACGGACAGGCGGGTAGCATCCAGCCTTTTACCATTGCAAGAAGCTCGCCCAACACACTGACAATGGATGGCACGTCTCCCTCAATTTCTGTGGATGCGACCACAGTCTATACTCAAACCATCTCATGTCCATTGGTGCTCAACCAAGATCTGACAATCAATCAAAACACAGTAGACGCTCCCTTGATCATTAGTGGAGCCATTTCTGATGGCAGTGGTCCGCATGGTTTGATCGTAAATGGTCCAGGAACTCTCTTTTTGTCAGGGAATAATACCTACACCGGGGCAACGACGATTCAAATAGGCCTTCTACAGGCTGGCAGCACGACCGCCTTTGGGTCGGGGTCTAATCTGGTGTTTAATCCAACATCGAATCCAGTCTCTTTGGACTTGACTGGTTTTAGCAACACAATTGGAAGCCTTTCTGGAAATGGAACTGTGACATCATCTAGTGGTGCACCTCCTATTTTGACGCTCACAAACGGTTCAAATGGGGGAACCTTTTCTGGCGCAATCATCGATGGGAATGCGCCGGTTGGGCTTACTCTGAGTGGAGGAACTTTTAAAGTTTCAGGAACCAACACCTATTCTGGTCCTACCACAATTGCAAACGTAGCGACCTTGAAAGGGGGAGTGAACACAAATACGTTTTCGCCTAATTCCAATTATACTGTGACCGGAACAATCGATTTGAATGGTAAGAGCAACGCGATTGGAAGTCTCAGCGGGGCTGGTGGTGTGACTTCAAGCGCGGCGGGGAGCCCTGTGTTAACGATCAATAATGGCTCAAATGGGGGAACTTTTTCTGGTGCGATCACCGACGGAAGTGGAATTGTTGGGCTGAATGTCTTTGGAGGAACACTGACTTTATCTGGGACTGGGCTGAATACGTATTCTGGGGATACCAATGTTGCCCAGACAGGGATCCTGAGAGCAGGTGCCATCAATGCCTTTTCTTCCCTTTCAAAACACATTGTGGACAATAATACATTGGATCTAAATGGTGTGAGCCAAACCATCGGAAGCCTTTGGGGGGGACCAGACGGGCTTGTCACATCCAACTCAAACACCGGCGCAACTCCTGTTTTGACGATCAATACCGGAGGCACTTTTGAAGGGATCATCGCTGATGGGCTCACAACACCAACTCCGGACACAGTTGGAATCACTCTGGTGGCTGGAACGCAAACGCTTTCAGGTAATAATACCTATTCTGGTGGCACTACTGTACAAACAGCGGCTACTTTACGAGCTGGCGCTGAAAATACATTCTCTCCCAATGCGATGGGGGTGACGCTCACGGGCTCGGGTACTCTTGATTTGAATAGTTTTGCCAACGAAATCTACAGCCTTTCTGGCTCTGGTAGTGTTATAACGGGTGATTTAAGCGGAATTTTAACGTTGACTCACGGGAGCACATTCTCTGGGGGAATCACGGGTAATGGGGGGATCAATTTAACTGGTGGAATTTTTACTTTAACCGGCTCGGGATTAAACACCTATTTTGGCCCCACCACAATTGCAAGCGGAGCTACCTTGCAAGGGGGAGTGAGCACGAATACGTTTTCTCCCAATTCCGACTATACGGTGACCGGGACAGGAACGATCGATTTGAATGGTAAGAGCAACGCGATTGGAAGCCTCAGCGGATCTGGCAGTGTGCTGTCAAGCGTGGCGGGGAGCCCGGTGTTAACGATTAATAAGGGCTCAAATGGGGGAACTTTTTCTGGTGTGATCTCCAACGGAGCTGTAGGTAGTACTGTCGGGCTGACATTGAAAGGAGGAATCTTAACACTCACCGGAGTGAACACGTATACAGGCGGGACGACGATTACCAGTGGGACTTTGGCGTTAGTCGGGCCTGGAGCCTTGTGGCCAACTGGAGCTGTGACAGTCAACGGAGTTTTTGATATCAGCCAGAGCACGGCTTCTCCAGTACAGATTGGAACCTTAGCAGGATCTTCAACGGCTGGATCCATCTTGCTTGGAAGCAATCAGTTGGTCGTGACCCCAACCTCTAGTCAGACCTATTCTGGAGATATTTCAGGGACAGGGGGTTCTTTTGAGTTAAACGGAGGATTCACGTTAACCCTTGCAGGAGATAATACCTATACAGGGCCAACAAATGTTGCTGTTGGCACTCTTCAAGCGGGCAGTCCCACGGCATTTTCCCCTAGCTCTGCCTTTACTGTTGCGTCAGGGGCTACTTTAGATTTGAACGCAGCTTCCAATACGGTCTATAGTTTAGCTGGGGCTGGTACTGTGACGTCGACGGCAGGGCCTGGTCCCGCCATTTTGACAATTACAAATGGAAATGGATTAACCTTTACAGGGCAAATCACTCAAGCCGCTGCTCCGGACGTATTGGGGATCACACTGGCTGGGGGTAGCCTCACATTAATGCCAACCGGAACAAATGATTATAGGGGAACCACCACAATTTCCGGCAGTGGGATTTTAAATGCAGGAAATACAACCGCACTCTCTTCTAACTCTCCCTTTATCCTATCTGGCTCTGGTCAATTGAATGTAAATGCCTCCAATACGATTTTTTCCTTATCAGGAAGCGGGAACACAGCTGTTAACCTTGCCTCTACCACTGTTCTTACCGTTTCAAGTGGAGGAGCCTACGGTGGTAACATCTCTGGAAATGGGGGGCTCACTGCCAATGGCGGCACGCTCATCCTTTCTGGAAACAATTCCTATTACGGGGCAACAAATGTTTCTGCTGGAACTCTACAGGCCGGCAGCTCGACCGCCTTTTCTGCGAATTCTGATTTTACTGTGGCAGGAACTTTAGATTTACACAACTTCCCCAACACGATTAATAGCCTTCAAGGCGCTGGGAGCGTCACAACAGGAGGGTTGGCGGGTATATTGACAATCGCAAATGGGAGCGGCTTTAGCTTTAGCGGCGGCATCACAGGACAAGGGGGAGTGAGCTTAACGAGTGGAACTCTTACTCTAACTGGCTCGGGATTAAATACCTATTCTGGACCTACAAAAGTCTTTGGTACTGCCATTTTGGCTTCCGGCAGTGGAGCACCAAATACGCTGTCGCCCAATTCCCCTGTGACCCTATTTGATCAAGCACAACTCATGATCAATAATTCCAACAAAATCTATTCCCTTTCTAGCGGTGATGATACGACGCATGTAACAATAGGGAACACGTTCACTCTTACCCTGGTCAATGGGGGAACTTTTGATGGGAAAATTACCGGGGGCGGGGCTCTCTCCCTAATCACGGGTGGGGTTCTTCAGTTAAATAACGCTGCAAACAGCTACACAGGTGGCACGACAATTGGTACCGGAACAACGTTACAACTGATCGGGGCTGGCCAGTTAGCTCCAACTGGTTTTGTCGATGTTATAGGAACTTTTGACATCCAAGGGGTCGCGGCCTCGGCGTCGATCGGCGATCTGACTGGAAGTGGCAAAATATTACTCGGAAATAAAGAGTTAATTGTAGATCCAACAAGTCCAGACCCCGTCTTCTCAGGGACGATTTCAGGAACGGGAGGTTCTTTTACAAAAGAGGGATCAAATACTCAAACCCTTTCTGGCACAAGCTCCTACACAGGTCCAACAGATGTTGCCGCTGGAACCCTTCAGGCAGGCAGCACAACAGCTTTTGCACCAAGTTCTGCATTCACAGTAGAATCAGGGGCAACCTTAGACCTCAACAGATATTCCAATACGATTTATAGCCTAAACGGGGCTGGCACTGTGGCCTCAAATTCAGGTACTGGAGCCACCCCCTCTTTATCGGTCACGAATGGAGGTGCATTTTCAGGAAATATCATCGATGGGTCGTCTGATAAACTCGGCCTCATTGTGAATGGCGGGCTGTTGAATTTATCAGGTAACAACACTTATTCAGGCCCAACGAAGGTTAATGCTGGAACTCTACAGGCGGGTAGCCCAACAGCTTTTAGCAGCACTTCGGATTACACCGTGACAAGTACCCTAGATTTGAATAATTTTAACAACAAGATTAAAAGTCTTTCGGGTACAGGCAGCGTGCTCACGGGAACATTAGCTGGTGGGACCTTGTCAGTTGAAAATGGGGGCAGCTTCTCAGGCGGTATCTCAGGTAATGGTGGGTTAACTCTCGACGGGGGCACTTTACTTTTGTCGACGGCGACCTCTGCAAATACGTATACAGGAACTACCACGATTAATACGGGCGCCACGCTGAAAGCGGGGAATATCAATGCGTTTTCCGCCCCTTCTTCATACGTGTTGAATGCCGGTGGCACTTTGGATTTAGATCTTTATAACAACACGATCAAAAGCCTTGAAAGTGGTTTCGCATCATCCACTGTAAAGTTAGGTTCTGGGATTTTGACGATCAATGGCGGATTGACAAAGATGTTTGATGGATCCCTCGTGGGTTTAAGTGGGGGCCTCACACTCACAAATGGATCGAATTTAACCCTAACAAATATTGGGAATACCTACGGCGGCCCTACATCGATTGTCAACGGATCTCTGACGATTGCCGCTGCAAATGCTCTTTCACATAACACAGCTGTATCGATCTCGAATAATGGTGCGCTTTACCTCACCTCTTTTCCCAATAGTGCTGTCAGCGTATTTAACTCTGGACTTCTCGTCGATAATGGACTTTTATCGCTGACTACTACCTATACGCAAACCTCTCAAGGGATCTTGGATTTAGGCTTTAATAATGCAACCGGGGATGTGGGAAAAATAACTGCCCCTGGCGGGATCATGCTGGATGGAGAGCTCATCGTTCAAAGAATAGGCGCGATATCGCCTGAATCGGGATTCTATATCCTTTTAGACTCTGGTCTAGCTAATCTTACAGGTGCATTTTCGAGTTTTGTTCCGATGGGTACTTTTATAAATACGCCATTCATTACCTATTCTCCCCAACAAGTGATCCTCTATTTTTCGGGTTGTAATGCTAGCTGGAATATCCCAGGACCTGGCAACTGGGGAGATGCGAATAACTGGCTTCCAACTTGCGCTCCTGGCATCAATGGCGCGACGAATGATGTGGCAACTTTAGGTAATGTAGGCGCTTCTTCGGTTACGATCACTTTAGCAAATGCGGATGGGACCGCACCTCAAGATGTGAACTTGGCTCAGCTGAATTTCACTGGCACCACGACTGACTATACAATTGTTCAGTACAAGGGGGCTGGTACCATGACTTTTGAAGTCACCGGCGGCCCCGGGAATGCTCAAATTAGCGTCACAGGAGGCTCCCACATTGTAGAAGTTCCTCTGATCTTAAATTCATCGACAACATTGAGTTTAGCCGATGGAACCATGCTGACATTCAATCCACCCACATCGCTTGTGTCGAAATCGACCCAGATTTTCCAAATTAAACAAACCCCGGCTCTCGCTTCAGGCACGGGTTTGCTCGTCAATAACACAACGCTTAGCCCCTATGGCTTCACCGTCAATTCGGCTTCGTTGCAAAACAATGCTGCGATTTCGCCACTCAATAACATGACGATTGCAGCAGACCTTGGGACAACTGCAACGGTAACAAACGCAAGTCCAGCCGCTTTCATGGGCCCTACAGCAAACAACGGCAGCTTTTTGATCGGAGGCGCTGGAACGACAAACGTCACTAACAGCGGTGTTTTTGCATTGATGGGTCCAACAGGAAGCAACGCAAATATGTCGATCACTGGATCTGGGACAACGACGGTAACCAACAGCGGAGCCTCTGCAGAGATTGGACCTTTCGGACTTGGAGGCAATCTATCGATTGGAGGCTCAGGTACTATCCTCGTGACAAACAGCGGTGCGGGAGCCCATTTTGGCCCTTCTGGCGCCGGTGACAATATGGTCGTTGGTGGAACTGGTACGACGACGGTTGTAAACAATGGACCTGGATCTAGCTTTGGTCCTAGTGGAGCTGGCGGAAATATGACCATTCAGGGTCCAGGCACAACGACCGTGACAAATACGGGGCTTGGGGTGAGCTTAGGGCCTACGGGGGCTGGGGGAAGTGTGACGGTTGCAGGAGGTACGATCAACAATACTCAGGGAGCCATCTTCCATGCGGGCCCTGGAGGAACAATGAATATCACTGGGGGTCTAATCAATAATGATCTGACGAGTATCGTTGGCTCTTCGACAGAGAACATTAATTTCACTGGCGGCACCCTGATCACAAGTGGAGATATCCTTGCTTATGACTATAACCAGACAGGGTCATCCGTCTTACAGCTGAACTTAATCAAAACACCCACGATTTTAGGGAATGTCGCAGCAACGGGTACAGTGAATGTGAGCAGCACGTTGGTGCTCAATGCCCTACCCGGGAGCATCACATCAGAAGGGGTCGTCATTTTACTCTCAGCAGACCGTGGAGTGACCGGAACGTATTCGACTGTTGATTTCGTAAACTTCCCCATCGGCTTCATTCCTCAAGTTGTCTATCTGCCCAATTTCATTGAATTAGAATTAGCCCCCACCATCACGCCAAACTCAAATGGCTCCATTGGCCAGGTTTCCCTTGTTTCAGTGAATGAAACGAATGTGAGACTTCAAAGAGAGCTCCATGAATTACACAGAAGGGTGAACAAGCTGAAATACGATTCAATCTGCAATGCTTGCTGCTTAGATGATACCAAGCCTTCTAGAGTGTATGCAGGAGTCATTGATAATTTGGGAAGTTTTAAAAGCAAGGGTCTTTCTCAGCAGGGCTTTGATTACAACTCGATTGGCTGTTATGTCGGGTTTGACCGTGTGATTGGCGATTACGGTCTGGGCATTAACGCCGATTACGCCAAGCTCTTTGCAGATGTGGACCATGATGCAGGTCATTTGGATGCGCAAATTTTACACTTGAGTGGTTACGCAATATGGGTGCCAGAAATGATGAACGCCTTCTCTGTTGAAGGGATTATTGGGGGGAGCTATGAGCGTTATACGACCACGCGTCCTTCTGGTCTTAGCACGAATTTGATCGATGCTAACGGTTCCACCAATGGAGCAGAAGTGGATGCTTTCTTGGGCGCAGAATATATGTTCTCAGGTTGCGCATGTGAAAACTTACCAGACGATCTCATCATCACCCCTTTTGCCAATCTCCAATCTATTTGGGTGCGTATCGATGGGTTCAAAGAAAGGGATGCTGGAATCTTAAATCTCCAGATCGATAAACAAGAGATCACCTCCTTAAGATCTGGCTTAGGGTCTCGGTTTGAATATCTGATCGACTGCGGGTGCCTCTCATTTAAAACAGAGCTCGACCTTGCCTGGCAATATGAGTTCTTAGATTACTCCAGATGCCTCACCTATTCGACGATCAATGTGGACCCACAACAAGTGATTTCCAATCGCATTTTTGGCGCCGGAAGAAGCACTTTCTTATTGGGTTTAAACTTCCTGACGACAATTAGCGAAACCGTTGAGCTCGAGTTTAACTACGATCTGCAATGGAATGATCTATACACAAACCACGGCTTTTATCTACAAGCAGCCTTTGAGTTTTAATACTTAGAGATGGTTTTTGAAACCCGTCATGCCTCCACGCACATTGCAGGTTTTTTTAAATCCTTCTTGCGCTAGCAAGGAGGCTGCAATGGAGGCGCGGTTGCCAGAGCGACAAATGACGGCAATCGTTTGATCGCGCGGCAGGGTTTTTAAGGCAGCCGGCACGTCGGCCAGCTCAATATGATGTGCATGGGGAAGATGTTCGGCATTCCATTCGTGATGAGATCTCACATCGAGCACAAAGTAGTCGTCTTTCCTTTTGAGGAGATCTTCCGGTTCAATTAATTTAAATTTTTCTAAGAGGTGGACATGTGGGTTCCACAGCGTGGCATCGCACCAAGCGGACACTTGCGTGATGCCGACGAGCTGTAGGAGTTCACTTGTCTTTAAGCACATTTGCAGTGAGTCCGCCACGCAAATGATTGGCTTGTCGTGAGGCAGAATAGAACCTGCCCACAAAGGCAAGCCCGGAAGATAAGGGATATTGAGAGAACCCGGGATATGCCCATGGGCAAAGAGATCGTAGTTGCGCAAGTCGACAATCAAATGAGAAGCGGCAAGAGCCATTGTTTCTGGTAAGGAAAGTTCTTGCAGCGTTTGCAATGAGGCATGGGAACCTGTGATATTGAGCCGTTTCATCCGCGTGTAATATTTGGGGATAGCGGGAGCATCTTGCATCAGCTCTTTGTGCCATTGATCAAACGGTTTTGCTTGAAGCCATTTGTTGCAGCGCTGTTCGTACCCCAGAGTTGTATGAGCGCTTGTGCCGATCTCTTTGCCACAAGGCGAGCCGGCTCCATGGGCTGGGTACACTTCAAGGTGGTCTGGCAACGCGCTCAAAACCTCGAAAAGAGAGGCGTACAATTGGCGGGAAAGTTCAACTTCCAGCTCTTTGCCTAGTAGATCGGGACGGCCCACGCTGCCGACGAATAGCAGATCACCGCTGAAAAGGAGTTGTGGCATCTGTTTCGTCCGTTTATCATCATAGGCTACCCATACTAAATGCTCAGGTGTATGGCCGGGTGTGTGGAGAGCACGCAGTCGCAAAGAATCTATGACGACTTCATCTCCATCGGCAACTGAGCGGTCAGCATAATGGGGAATCCACTGTTTCCCGCCCATGGAAGAACAATGAATGATTGGGGTGCCCGAGAGGGCAGCTTTCAAGCTAGGAGCTCCAGAGACAAAATCGGCGTGGACGTGCGTTTCGATGATATCCGTGATGATGACGTTGTTTTCAGAGGCATAGGCAATGATATTTCGGGTAGCCATTGTGGGATCGATGACAGCTCCTTTCCGCGTGCTTTCATCGAAAATGAGATAGGTGTTGACCGATAGGCCAGGGGTGTAAAGGTGTTTGACAATCATGCATCTAACTTTATGGGACAACGTAATATATTACCCTCATGAAAACACAAAAGACAAAAAATAGCCACCCCTTACTTTTTTAATTGATAATCAAAATAGTCCGGAATAACATGGCGACCATACGAGGACCAAAGAATGAAAAATCTGAAAAGAATTTTCCTGGATAGATTGCTCGCTATCGTCCACTGTGCACTTCTCTTCACAAGCTGTGAGACCAAAAAAACGGAAGATGAGCGGCCTAGCATTGATGAGATCAAAGCCATTGCCGAAGAAGGATACATCTATGGTCTGCCTATCGTTATGAACTACGCAATCATGTACGAGTTTGCTGTGGACCGCGACTCTGGCCAGTTCAAAGCACCTTTTAACCAGATCAAAAACGAAGAGCGCTTGTTCACTTACAAAGACACGACCGTCATTACCCCAAACAGTGATACGCCGTACTCCATTTTGTGGCTCGACTTACGCGCCGAGCCCATGGTGCTATCTGTCCCCGCTGTGGAAAAGAAGCGCTACTACTCGGTGATGCTTTGCGATGGCAATACCTTTAACTTCGGCTACATTGGCAGCCGTGCCACAGGAAATGAAGCGGGTGATTACATGGTTGTCGGGCCCGGTTGGAAAGGGGAGGCCCCCGCAGGGATCAAGAGAGTATTTAGATCTGGCACGCAGTTTTCGGTAGCAGGTTATCGGACCCAACTCTTTAGCCCGGATGATATGCCAAATGTGATCAAAGTCCAGTCCGGCTATCAGGCACAACCGCTTTCAGCCTATCTCAAGCAGTCACCGGTGCCAAAAGCGCCCGCAATCGACTTTCCTAAGATCAACAAGGAAATGGTCAAGACCGGTTTTTTCGATTATCTCGACTTTGCTTTAAAGTTCGCACCGCCTGGACCAGAAGAGGAGGCAATCCGTTTAAAGTTAACGCGTATCGGCGTCGGACCTGGCAAGACATTCGATTTTAAAGATCTCTCACCCGAGCAGAAAGCGGCCGTCGCTTTGGGGATGAAAGCAGGAGAGGAAAAAATAGTGGCAGCGGTTGCTAATAAAGGCAAAAACGTAAAAGGGTGGCGCGTGGGTGGATTAGCTGGGGGTGATCGTACCTATTTCAACGGCGACTGGCTGAGTCGTGCCGCCGTAGCAAAAGCGGGTATCTATGTGAATAGCCCTGTTGAAGCCACGTATCCCATTACTCGTTCTGACAGCTCCGGCCAGCCGCTTGACGGGAGCAAACACAACTATACGCTGACCTTCACTCCAGGACAGTTTCCCCCTGTGAAAGCCTTTTGGTCGGTGACGATTTACGATGGAAATACGCAATTGTTGATCGAGAACCCGATTAACCGGTACCTGGTTAACTCATCGATGCTTCCAGAAATGAAAGAAAATCCAGACGGATCACTCACGATTTACATCCAAAACGAACCTCCAGAGAAAGAAAAGGAATCCAATTGGCTGCCAGCGCCGAACGGACCGATTTATCTGGTGATGCGCCTCTATTGGCCCAAAGAAACGAGACCCTCGATCCTACCTCCCGGCGCCGGTTCCTGGGGTCCTCCAGGGGTCATAGTAGAGAAATGATCCTATTCTAGGATGATGCTACATGTTGAAGATTTCAAGTGCGCCTTTGGCATCCATCCGCTGATCGGGATCGATCACGAGCAGTTTTGATAAAAGCTCTTTCAAATTTGAGTCTAATTCTTGGGTTTCTTCCGCAAGGTGGAAGTTGCAAAACTCCTTTATGATTGCTTGTTTAACAAGTGCAACAAGGCGTTTTCTCTGATCGTCGACTGTTTGGAAGGCGTTGATGAGTTTTAGTGAAAAAGGGGCTTGTACATGATCCTTGCGATACTGCGTTTTGTAAAAAAATTTCATCAAAGTGTCGATTGAGTCAATTAGGAAGGGGTAATACGTCTTGGCAGCTGGCTTTGCGTGATCAAGAGTTGTGGTTATAATTTCATAGAGCGCTATCGATTCTCTCAATTCTGCAGAATTCTGGGTTTCACTTGCACACATTTCACTCTGCGAAGGTTTATGGACCACCTCGCCGGTCAATAAGAGATATGCTTTAAGGAGCATGGTGACCGGGAGGTGTTTGTCGTAAAGTAGCAGATGCAAGAGGCAGCCGGCTGCCCAGAGGTCTACTTTGGGGCCAACAACCCTTTTCTTGTTCCGGAAAATTTCTGCCGGTGCAAAGTGTTCCGGAGCGAGAGCAGATGCCACTGAGTATTTTTCAACTGTTTGCCCTTTTTGAAACGGGGTTGTGAATCGAAAATTTCCAAGAGAAACCCGTGGGGTTCCTCCTAAAGGTTCCTCTGTATCCCAATTGATAAAAATGTTTTTTGGATCGATCCCAAAATGGACAAGGCCTGTGTTGCCCTGTTTGTCGATCTGAAAGTGGTGGATGTATTCAAGTCCATTCAACACCTGTCGCATGATTTCTCTGACGATGGTTCCTTTCGTATCGGGATGGCATTTTGAGATAAATTGACCGTGATAGTCTTCTAATGTGGCATTGAAAAGAGGATGGCAGGAGTAACTTTTTTCATGACGTGTTCTGCTATCCGGATTCTTGTATAGAATGGGATATTGCATACTGAGGATTTGGGGGTGAGGGGAAAGTAACTTCTGGAGGTGAAAATCATGGGCCAGGAGATCTCTCGGATCTGTTTCTCTTTTGATGCAGGAGATCCGCTCAATCGAGAAGGGGCGGGAAGATTCCGTACGGATCCAAACAGCTGTCGCTTCAAAAATCTCTTTGACCTCTTTTTTATAGTTATTTCCCTTTGGGTCTCTGATGACGACTAATTTTGGAATGCCCAATTGGCAAATGATCAGCAGCCTTCTTCCATCGATAAAATTAATGTCCTTTTTTGGTGCGATAGCAACAACTCCACTAGAGCAGTCCCTATTTTTTTCAAAAAAATATTTAATTTTTGTATTGAAGAGTGTGTTGATTTGATCGAGGTGTTCTGCCCTTAAGGGGATTCCTCGGTAGTGAAAAATCTTTGTCAACCCTGCTGCAATTGCATCATCATCAAAGACAGGAGTATTATTTGGTAGTGTTTCTCGTAGGAGTGGAGTAATCATAAAACTTTTAGAACATGAATCTCCGCGTATAAATGCTTTGCAAGATCCCCAGGGCCGTCATCGTCGATAGAATGGAAGATCCACCATAAGTAATCAAAATCAAAGGCACACCTGTAATGGGCAGCAGCCCCGTCATCATCCCGATGTTGATCAAGATATGCATCGCCAAATAAACGCTAATCCCTGCAGAAAGGAGACGTCCAAAGGGGTCCACTGCGACAGCTGTGACTTGAAAACTAAAGTAGAGCAACGCATAAAAAAGGGCGAGCAAGATGAGCAATCCGGTCAATCCAAACTCCTCTCCAAAGGCGGGGAAGACCGAGTCTGTGTAGGCAGCGGGCAGCCACCCCCCTCTCGTGTATTCTCCAGCACGCCATCCCGTGCCAAAAAAGCCCCCAATCGCAATCGCTGTAGAGGCAGCTCTTTGGTGATCGGTGTTAGGATTAAGCCTGTCGAATTGGTAATCTTTTATGACTGTTGTGGCGTAAGGGCGCAGCTGTTCATGGGAAATGACCCCTGTAAAGATCAATGCCACGACGAGCAGAAGGCAAGCCGCTCCCCACGCCATGGTTTTAACCACAATGGGTTTGACGCCTCCAAAGTAGAACATGACGAGAGTAATGGGAAGCAACACCAGAGCGGTGCCGAGGTCGGGTTGTTTGAGGATCATTAAAAACGGCACTCCCACGATAATCAAGCTTAAAAAAGCGGTACTCCAAGAGGAGACTTGGTTTTGACGCCTTTCCAAAAACCAACTCAACGCAATTACCACAATGAGTTTGGCATACTCAGAAGGTTGGAAATTGGGAAGAAGGGGAATCTTGTACCAGCGGTGCACGTGCTGAATGGGATTGGTAAAGAAGAGGCCAAAGAGCAAGAGAATCACAACCCCATACAAAAGCCACGTCCATTCGCGCAGTAGGTTGTAGTCAAAGCAGGCAAAGAAAATGAAAACCACTGAGCCAATCGCAAACCAGCGGATCTGCTGCTTTACGATCGGGGTAAAAAAGCTCACATCGGTCCCATCGATCGGGATTTGTGCGCTGAACGAAGAAATGGTGATCAGGCTAATGGCCATGAGTGCAAGGATGACCAAGACAAGCCGCAAATCCACCCGAAACAGATACCGATAATTCCAAACGCCTCTCACGTGATCACTCCGTTTGAACGCATTATGCTGATTTTTCTCTTTCTCCGAAACCACCTTTCTCCATACTAGTTATCTTATTGACTTAATGTATGTAATGTTATACAATAAACAATATATAGGATATGATTATGGACATTAGAAATACTCCAATCCCAGTGAAAAGAGCGCTGAGAAAGCTTGGCGAGGATCTTCGCAATGCAAGAAAAAGACGTCGCATTCCCATGCAACTGGCTGCAGAGAGGGCCTCCATCAGTCGCGCCACGTTGAATAAGATCGAAAAGGGCAACGAGGGAGTCTCCTTAGGCGCGTATGCCAGAATTTTATTCATTTTGGGCATGATTGGGCGGTTGGCTGATTTGATGGATTCGACGGTGGATGCTTTAGGGATGGAGTTAGAAGCCGAAAACTTACCAAAACGGATTCGCATTCCCCGAAAAGAAAAGGGGCGCTGAGTAAAATGGAACAGAGTATTTTGGTCTATGTCGACTTGCTGGGCACACCGTTAAAAGTGGGGCAATTATGGGCCCATTATCGCAACGGCAGAGAAAGCATGTCTTTTGAATATGACCGCAGTTGGTTGTACCATTCTAAACGATTTGCTTTAGATCCCGCATTGCAATTGGCTGTAGGGTCTTTTCACGCCTCACCGGATAAGCCAATTTTTGGAGCAATTGATGATTCAGCTCCCGATCGTTGGGGGCGGTTGCTGATGCGTCGTGCAGAGAGGAAAAATGCTGAAAAAGAAAAGCGGGCGGCACGCAGTTTAAGGGAGATCGATTTTTTATTAATGGTCGATGATGAAGGAAGACAAGGTGCTTTCCGTTTTAAAAGAGAGGAACAAGGGGCATTTTTAACGACCTACGAGACATCTCACATTCCCCCCTTGATCACAGTTGGAAAGCTATTAACTGCTGCGAATCATGTATTGCAAGATTCGGATACAGAGGAGGATCTTCGTCTGTTGCTGGCTCCCGGTTCCTCTTTAGGAGGAGCCAGGCCTAAAGCTTCTGTTAGAGATAAAGATCACCATTTAGCGATTGCAAAGTTCCCCCGTCAAGACGATGAGATCGACGTAATCCGTTGGGAGGCCGTTGCACTTACCCTTGCACGTAAGGCAGGGATTCAGGTGCCCGAGTGGCGCCTTGAAATTGTGGGTAAGCGACATATTCTTTTGTCTAGGAGGTTTGATCGCAAAAATGATCAGCGTATTCCTTTTCTATCTGCCATGAGTGCTTTAGCAGCTCAAGACAATGAGTTGCACAGTTATCTTGAAATTGCCGATGCGATTCGGCAAATGAGCGTTTCTCCCAAAGAGGACTTGGAAGCTTTATGGCGCCGGATTGTGTTTAATGTTTTGATTTCTAATGTGGATGATCATCTGCGTAATCATGCTTTTCTTTATTCTGACCCTTTTGGTTGGCGTTTATCGCCTGCTTACGATTTAAATCCTACGCCAACGGATATCAAACCCAGAATTTTATCCACAGCTATTGATGTAGTCGATCCAAGTGCCTCTCTTGATTTAGCCATGGCTGTAACTCACTATTTTGATCTTAGTAATGCACAAGCGAAAAGAATTGTAAAAGAAGTTGGATTGGCTACGGTCTTATGGCGTAAAGAAGCAGCAAAGCTGAAGATCAGAAAGGCGGAAATCGATCGTATGGCTTCCGCTTTTGAACATGACGATCTTGTAAAAGCAACAAAGTAACAATTTTTAGAACACCTGAATTTGACGTATGCGTCAATTTCAGGATGTCTTATGCGCTTTTAAATTTTTCAATGTTTTCTTTCATCAAAAGGGTGGCAAAGTCGAGGAAGGCTTGAGGGCTTGTGTGTTGAGAGGTGAGGACGAGCATCCGCTTTTCCATCAACGCAGGGCTGCCTTTAAACAGGTATCCCATGAGTTGCTTCAGCTTGGAGATTTGATTTCTGATGGGCATCTCTTTCGGGATTGCTTCCTGGTAGACTTTGAGGTAGTTTTCGAGCTGCTCCCATTTGGGTGTGAAAGGCTCTTTTGTGAAGTGGGAACGAATTTTTCTAAAAATAAAGGGGTCGATCACGCTCCCTCTTCCGATCATCAAGCCATCGCAGCCGGTTTCTTGCAACATTGCAAGGGCGTGTTCTGCAGTAAAGATATCGCCATTTCCCACTAACGGAATGCGTAAAGTGGCTTTTGCTTCCGCAATCAGATCCCACCTGGCAGGAGGTGTGTATCCATCGGCCTTTGTTCTGGCATGCAGCGTAATATAGGCAACGCCGCTTTCTTGTGCAGCTAACAAATTTTCCTTAAAGAGTGAAGTGTCATCAAAGCCGGTGCGCATTTTCAGGGTAACGGGAATCGACACGGCGCTCACGAGGCTTTTTGCAACTTGGTGGAGAAAATCGGGAGTTTTTAAAAGACTAGAACCAGCTCCCCGCCCCGTCACAGTATTTGAGGGGCATCCGCAGTTGAGATCGATCCGTGGGGCGCCGAGCCTCTCAATCTCTCTTGCCATCTCTGCCATCAGATCGAGATCAGAACCCATCAATTGCGCTGCAAGTGGAATGGGAGCAAGCTCATGGGGATTATAGACAGCAGCTAAACTTTTGACGTGGGCATTTTTAGGAACCCTCAAAAAATCTCTCACCGCCTCATCAAAGCCTCCAATCGAGGCCATGGCTTTGCGGAAACACGCATCTCCAACGCCTTCCATCGGCGCTAAGAGTAAAAAAGGAGTTCCAAATTTATCTTTGGGAAGAAGGTTCATCACTAAGATTCTAAACCATCTAGTCTTAGTTGTCTGCAGTTTTCTAGTGAGCCTTTCCCGCTGTGCCTCTTCGACGATCCTCTGAAATCTTTTCGGCGATTTTACCCCCCCGCCCCTCACTCATATCAAACCCGATATGAGTTTCGGGGCGGATGGGGTAAACTCGCTCGAAAATCTTTCGAGTCTCCTCGAAGAATTCACAGCGGGAAAGGCTCAGTTTGACAATAATTAACAAATACTTGAAATTCAGGCCAGATTTGGACGCAATCACAAGGAGATCATGCGCATGAAAATTTTAGGGTTTTTTGTAGCGGCTACTTTTTTGACGACGGGTATAGCGCTGCAAGCACAGGAAATATTAGTATGCCCTGAAGTCGAATGCTGTGCGTATGAATCTCCAACAGGTCTATCGGTATCGGTTGATTACCTCTATTGGAAAGCGCAAGAAGAGCAATTGTATCCCGTTTTTTTAGAAGACCCATCGAATGATAGCGGATCAGATCAAGGATTTCTCGTAGTGACAAATCAAAAGTTTGAGTACACGTCGGGGTTTAGAGCAGCGGTCGGCTATACGTTCCCTTGTGAGGCGTATGACGTCAAATTGGCTTGGACACGCTTTCATCCGCGAACGACTGGCAACTACGAAGCTCCCGTTAATAAAGGCTTGATTGCCATTCCCTTCTTCGATCTAACAAGTTCAGATGTTCCACACGCCGCGTCTTTAGTGAGTCATTGGCACTTAAACTATGACATGTTGGATCTGGACTTAGGACGCCAATATGCGATCTCTCCATGCTTTACCTTACGCCCTCACATTGGGTTGAAAGGAGGATGGATTGACCAAACGCAGAAGATGCAAGCAAATGATATTATCCTAGGTCAAGGTCAGCCGCAACCAATCGCATTTGCTCAAGGGACTGTCGATAGGCGGAATAATTTTAATGGGATTGGTCCTAGCATTGGGGTCGATATGCGGTTTGCCCTGGGATCGCAATTTGGATTGTTTGGTACAGTCACTGGAGCGCTTCTCTATGGAAAGTTTGATCTCACGACTGTCGTTTTTATATCCGATACCCTAGACAATAACACCAACCTTCCTATAGGTCCCAAGACACTACCCATGAAAACTTCAGGTTGTTTTGTAAGCCCCACTGTCCAAATTTTGTTGGGGGGAGACTGGGCCACATGCTTCTGTGAGAAATATGGAATCCGTTTGGGCGTCGCCTATGAAGTGCAGTACTGGTGGAACCAGTTGAAGACGCTCAATTCTCTCCCACAGCTGTTTTTTTTGAATTGTCCAACCGGAAATCTCATGATGCATGGCTTAACGGTGCAAGCAAGCTTTGAGTTTTAATTCATTCAGTAAATTGCTGCTGCATCGCGTGTTTTAGCCGCAGTTAGAGAATGTGCTTTTGCACATTCTGGATCAAACTTTGACACTCTGTCTTCCCATAATTCCATCGCCTTGGAGATTTCAAGAACATCGGAAGAGGGCCATCCAATAAGCCTAAATATATTTTCAAAAAAGGTCGCCACTGTGCCTAATGGAGCTGGATTTTCCTGTAAAATTCCACCCACGTTACCCCTTCCTTGAAGGTGGTCTTGACGTATTTGGTCAAACCGAGCATTTTCTTTGTCAGGGTATATAGTATAACCAGAGAGGCGTACGTAGGTTTTACCCCCGGTATTGAGGGCATTTTGAAGCGCAGTTGCTAGATTTTCAAAGACCCCTGTTCTCTGGGGTATATTATTATCCTTGTTACCAGATGTTGCCGTGCCAGTATAGAAAGCATCAAGAGCATTGAGATACGTTTTAAAACTGTTTATTGCTTTTGCTGAATCCATAATTCCCCCAAAATAAATATTATTTCTCCATGCGATCTAGTTATTATTATAATATGTATAACTATTATGTAAATACTATAAATTAAAAAAGATGAATTTATAAACGAGTCTGTTAATGTATCTTGTTGAATCTTAGTGTTTTTACCCGTTTGTGTTAAAATCAGAAAAATAGGGGGAGCGCACTGTTGCTAGAAATTCGATCTTTGCTGTATTGTTTTTGTAAGATTTGAACAGCAACATACTAATTAGGAGAGCAATATGCTAACCGTTAACACCAGAAATTCCCAGACCCCCGGTTTCATAGATGAAGCGACAAGGACCTTCCTCGGGAATCTCACTCCCTACTTGATCAATTCTGGAATAGCCGTATTAGGAGGAGTAGTGGTGGTTATTTTAGGTAGGGAGTCTGATGGAGAGTCATACTCTAGTTCAAAAGCGGTAGGCATTCTGGCTGCTTTCGCCCTTGGTGGAGGCCTTCTTGGCCATGGCATTGTTCTTATGAAAAAATCTATGCCTAATTGTTTTGCCTACATTACAGCATGCCCAAGCCGAGTAGCTGCGCTATTTTCCAGTGCAAGAGATCACTCAAGAGACAGAGCATGAATGCGTTCTGTCGCAGCTTCGCAGCTGGGACTCTCTAATGCCCCCCACCACGGGCTTACGCACCGTGGCTATCCGCTGCCGCTGATGAAAAATAGTTGGGGGAATAAAATGATATGCCGACCCTTCGGGCCTCAACCTTGGGGTCTTCTGAACCCAGGCCTCCGCTTCGCTCCGACCTGGGCTATGCTAGGCCGCCTCTTCGAGGCTTAGAGCGAGCTCGGTCCCTCTTAACGTGCCTAATTTTTTTAATCAGCTACGGCATTGGAATTGTTCGAGAGTCCGGAGCGCCAGCGAAGGACGACTGTTGATAGCCCAGTGCGACCGAAGGGAGCTCTGGGTTGCCGAAGGGAGCTCTGGGTTACGTTACGGGGTTTGGGTTATGCCAAAAAAATGGGGATAAATGCACGTGTGCGCCTTCGTATGTAAACACGAAGGCGCAAAGAGGGGGCCTTACGCTTTGATTTTAATGTCGACGCCGGCAGGGAGAGAGAGCGTTTTTAACGCATCAATCGTTTTTCCTGTGGGGTTGACGATGTCGATCAAGCGCTTGTGGGTACGGATTTCGAACTGTTCGCGCGATTTCCTATCGATGTTAGGAGAGCGCAGAACGGTGAAGATCTCGCGGCGGGTTGGCATGGGGATTGGGCCAGCCACGCCAGAGCCGGTGCGTTTTGCTGTCTCAACGATATCAGCCGTTGAGCGGTCGAGCAAACGTTGGTCGTACCCTTTCAGGCGGATCCGGATTTTTTGTCGGACCGCTTTGGGTTGTTTTTCTTGCACTTTTGGTTGTTTTTCTTGTTTTGCCATAAGTTTACTTTTTAATGATTTCCTCTTGGATTTTAGATGGGACTCGTTCGAAATGGCTTGGCTCCATCACGTATGTCGCACGTCCCGATGAAAGGGAGCGCAGTTGTGTTGAGTAACCGAACATTTCGCTTAAGGGAACTTCAGCATGGATAATGATGACTCCCTTGTGATTTTCCTGACCGATGATCTGTCCACGGCGTCTGTTCAAGTCGCCGATCACGTCGCCCATCGCCGCTTCTGGCGTGGTGACGTCGACTTTCATAATTGGTTCGAGGATAATCGGCTTCGCTTTTCTAGCCGCGTCTTTTAAGGCCATCGATCCGCAAATCTTAAACGCCATTTCGCTTGAGTCGACTTCGTGGAACGACCCATACACGATATTGACGTTGACATCGACGAGGCTGTAGCCAGCGAGAACTCCGGTCGTAATCCCTTCTTCGATCCCTTTGATGACAGCAGGGATATATTCCCTTGGAATGACACCACCAACGATCTTGTTGTTGATGGTTGTCCCTTTGCCCTTTTCATTCGGTTCGATGTCGAGCTCGACGTGGGCGTATTGACCGCGTCCACCAGACTGCTTCACGAACTTCGTTTGGCTGCTGCTTGGGATTGTAATCGTCTCTTTGTAGGAAACCTGAGGTTTACCCACGTTTGCTTCGACGCTGAACTCCCGCTTCATCCGGTCGTGCAAGATCTCGAGGTGGAGTTCTCCCATCCCTGCGATAATTGTTTGGCCAGTTTCTTCGTTTGAGCTGACGCGGAACGTGGGATCTTCTTCTGACAGAGCGGAAAGCGCCATCGAGAGTTTTTCCCGGTCTGCTTTCGATTTTGGCTCGATGGCCATCGAAATCACAGGTTCTGGGAACTCCATCTTTTCGAGAAGGAGAGGTTTCTCGGCCGTGCAGAGTGTATCGCCCGTGCTTGCCTTTTTGAGGCCAATGCAAGCTGCAATATCACCAGCATGGAACTCTTCCTTCTCTTCACGCTTGTTAGCGTGCATTTCGAGAAGGCGCGAGATTCTCTCTTTGCTGTCCTTGGTGCTGTTGATCAGAGACATCCCTTTTGTCAGCGTACCGCTGTAAATACGGATGAAGGTCAATCTTCCGACGTAGGGGTCTGTCATGATTTTAAAGGCAAGCGCTGCAAATGGAGCATCGTCATCGGGTTCCAAGAGGATATCTTGGTCCGTCTTGAGATCGTGCGCCTTTATGTGGCCCCGATCAAGCGGCGATGGCATCCAGTTGACGACTGCGTCGAGGAGCTGTTGCACCCCTTTGTTCTTAAAGGCAGAACCGCAAAGGACAGGGTTGAAGCGATTGGAGCAAACACCTTTGCGGATGGCTGCGTGGATCTCTTCTGCTGTCAATGTTTCAGGAGCTTCCAAGACCTTCGTCATGAATCCTTCGTTCTCTTCGTCGACGGTGGCAAGCTCTTCAAGCAGTTCGGCTCTCATTTTTTTGCATTGTTCGAGCAGGTTCGCTGGGATTTCTGTTTCGTCCCATGTCATCCCCTGGTCTTGGTCGTGGAACACGAGTGCTTTCATCGTGACGAGGTCGACCATCCCCTTGAAGTCTCCTTCCGCTCCGATTGGGCAGTGGACGGGGATCGCGTTCGCATGGAGTTTTTCGCGCATCGTCTTGACAGCGTCGAAGAAGTCGGCACCGGTACGGTCCATTTTGTTGACGAAGCAGATGCGGGGAACGCCGTATTTGTCGGCTTGGCGCCACACGGTTTCTGATTGGGGTTCGACGCCAGAAACGGAGCAGAACACTGCAACAGAGCCATCGAGAACGCGCAAGGAGCGCTCCACTTCGATTGTGAAGTCGACGTGTCCAGGAGTATCGATGATGTTGATCTTAATGCCTTTCCAGAAGACGGTGGTTGCAGCAGAGGTGATCGTGATCCCTCTCTCCTGCTCTTGCTCCATCCAGTCCATGGTAGCGGCGCCTTCATGCACCTCACCCAAGCGGTGAACACGGCCTGTGTAGAACAGAATTCTCTCTGTTGTCGTCGTCTTCCCGGCATCGATGTGGGCCATGATGCCAATATTTCTGACGTTCTCTAGCTTTTCATGTTTTGGTCTTGCCATAAACTCCTCTTACCACTTGTAGTGGGCAAAAGCTTTATTCGCTTCAGCCATGCGGTGGGTGTCGTCTTTCTTCTTGATCGTTGTTCCTTGATTGTTGTAACAATCGACAAGTTCTCCGACGAGACCGTCTTGCATGGAGCGGCCAGTCTTTGCTCTGGAGTGGGTGATGATCCATCCCATGGCCATCGAAATGCGGCGGTTTGCGGGAATTTCCATGGGCACTTGGTAAGTGGCGCCTCCAATACGGCGAGATTTCACTTCTAGTGTCGGTTTCGCATTTTCCAACGCTTGTTCGAAAGCTTCGAGTGGGTTTTCCGATTTCACTTTCTCGGCAAATTTCTCGAGCGCATTGTAGATAATTCTACGTGCAGTCGACTTTTTGCCATCTTGCATCAGCTTGTTCATGAATTTGGCTAATAGGAGGCTCTTGTAAACGGGATCTGGGTCGATCGTCCGTTTTGTAGCGCGTCGTCTTCTTGACATATCTTCCTCATTTAATAAGTTATATTACCGGTTCTTTACCTTCGGCATAAGGAGATCGATACAGTTTCACCTGGTACATGTTGAGATGTACCTGTGCGGGATTGGCGCTTTTTGCTCATTAGCTGTGAAGCGCAAATCGCGAACCAGGAGACTCATGAGAGTATCCTAGCGTTACTTGGGTTTTTTCGCCCCGTACTTCGATCTACTCTGCTTTCTATCTTTTACTGCTGCGCAGTCGAGTGTTCCACGCACGATGTGGTAACGCACGCCAGGCAAGTCCTTCACGCGGCCGCCTCTGACGAGAACGATGCTGTGCTCTTGCAGGTTGTGTCCTTCACCGCCGATGTAGGCAATGACTTCTTGTCCTGTGGACAAGCGTACCCAAGCCACTTTTCTCAACGCTGAGTTTGGCTTTTTTGGTGTTTTTGTTTTCACTTGCAAACAAACGCCACGTCGCTGTGGACATTTTTGCAATGCTGGCGACTTGCTGCGCTTCTTTTTTGACACGCGCGGTTGTCGTACGAGCTGGTTAATTGTTGGCATGTGCGCCTTCTCCTTAAATCTAGTATAGACAAAGATCCTGCCTCTATCAGAGACATGTGGGCATTATAGGGAACCCGTTAGAATAAATGCAAGCAGAGAAATTTCATTAGCACTTTACCCGTTTTTATGGCATGCTGTGATTTCCCTAAATTAGAGATGGATTGAATATATGGTGGTAAATATTTTTTACATAGTGTTAGCGGTCTTAGGTTTAAGCTTTCTCATTTTTATCCATGAACTTGGCCATTATTTCGTGGCGCGCCGCGTCGGGATGCGTGTGGAGACGTTTGCGATCGGATTTGGCAAGCCGATTTATTCTTGGATCAGGGATGGGGTGAAGTGGCAAATTGGGTGGCTGCTTTTCGGAGGATATGTCAAAATCGCTGGTCAAGATGGGGATGAATCGGTCGATCCATATACAGTTCCAGACGGTTTTTTTGGAAAACCGCCACTCGACCGGATCAAGGTCGCTCTAGCCGGGCCCGTTTTCAATTTAATTCTTGCTTTTCTGTTTTTTGTGTTGATTTGGGCCACGGGTGGTCGAGAGAAACATTTTGCCGATTTTACGAAGAAGATAGGGTGGATAGACCCTCAGTCCGAGCTATTTGCAGCGGGGATACGCCCGGGCGACGAAATTACTGAATACAACCATAACCCGTATGAAAGTTCTAAAGACCATCTGTATGCCCCGATGACCCACCCGGGTCACATGACGCTTAAGGGCAACAAAGTGGACTATGCGACGGGCGTTAAAACCCCCTTCGAAATGACGATCGATACCTATCCCCACCCTTCGGCATTGGAAAAAGGGGTTGTCACAGCGGGCATTTTAGCCCCGGCGAACTACATCCTTTACGATCTATTGCCAGGTGGCAAAGCCAACCTCCTTCCGGAAGGATCGCCGATGAAAGAGAGCGGCATCGAGTATGGCGACAGGATTGTTTGGGTCGATGGGGAGTTGGTTTTTTCTGGCGCTCAGCTCAACCACCTTCTCAATGAGGGGCGCGTCCTTTTGACCGTAAAGCGAGAAGGGGTTGACCACCTCGTGCGCGTGCCGCGTGTGCTTGTCGAAGAGTTGAAACTCGATCACGATCTGCGCGAAGAGCTCACAGACTGGCAATATGAGGCTGGCTTGAAGGGGACAAAACTGCAAAAGCTGTACATGATTCCTTACAACCTCACGAATGGGGCAATGGTTGAAACGGAGATGAAACTGATTGAGAAAGATAAAGAAAAAGAGGTATTTCCGGCTCAGCTTTATTCCGCCTCTGAAGCACCGTTAAAGCCAAACGATCAAATTATTGCCGTCGATGGCGTACCGGTAAAGAGCTCCTATGAATTGTTTGCCGAACTGCAAAAGCACCGCGTGAATATCATCGTCGAAAGGGATCCACGCATCCACGATCCGATCTCCGTGGAAAATGCCGATGCCGATTGGGACCAGTCGATCGACTGGATGCGCATCCAATCTTTGGCCGATTCGATTGGAACTCCCAATCGCAAGTCGATCTCTGGCAATTACGTCTTGCTCCATTTGGTAGCTCCTGTCGTGCGCTCCGATTTTGAGCTGTCTGCAGATACTCAAGCGGCTTATGCGGCTGAAATGAAGGAACAGAAAAAGGCTGTAGAAGCGATTGAGGACCCTGAACGGCGCTCACACGCTTTAGCCATTTTGCAAAAGCAAGAAAAGCAGCTCTTGTTGGGCCTGCCTGGCGTACAAGACCGCCATGTGACCTTTAATCCTTCCCCCACAGCCCAATTTGCAAGCGTTTTTTCAGAAATTTGGCGCACGCTGACTGCTTTGGTAACCGGTTCGCTTAATCCAAAATGGGTCAGCGGGCCGTTGGGTATTGTGCAAGTCGTTCACGATCATTGGATGATTGGCATCAAAGAAGCGCTCTATTGGCTCGGAGCGATTAGCTTGAATTTGGGGTTATTGAATTTGTTGCCCATCCCTGTTCTCGACGGGGGCACGGTTTTATTATCCTTCTTTGAACTGGTGACGGGCAGGCGCATGGCAGCTAAGACTATGGAGAAGGTGGTTTTCCCTTTTGCACTGCTTTTGATTGCCTTTTTCATCTTTTTGACGTATCAAGACCTCATGCGGATTTTGACAAAGTTTTTTGGGTTTTGACCGTTTATGTGGAAATGGTTGTCAGACAGGTGGGAGTTGTGTGTCGATACCGTCAAAAATGCGTTTTTTTGGGTTTCCCACTCGATCGTCCTCCCGTTGCGTTACGACATTGAGCTAAGGGGCGGTGATCTGATCGACCCCAAGAAGGGGGGAGTCACCTCTTCGATCCTATTCTTGGCTAACCACAGTAGCCATATCGACGGGACAATTTTAGGGATTACCCTCCTTCGCAAAGGATTGCCTTTGACGATTTGGGCACTCGATTTGACGTTTAAATTGCCCTACTTGCGCTGGGCAGCGCGCCACAAAGACACCGTACGGGTCGTGAAGGTGCCAAACATCAATGAAACCCGTTCTGAAAAGCACTCAAGCAAGCTCCATAAGCTCATTACAAGAACAGCAGATGGGTTGAACCATGGAGAGAATTTCCTCATTTTTCCAGCAGGGCGATGTAAGAAAACTCCGGTGGAAAAGATCGATGGGAAATCGGCGATCCCTTTGATCATCCACCAATGCCCCCATGTCAACGTCATCCTGGTACGCACGACAGGGTTGTGGGGAAGTCGCTTTTCGTGTGCGACCAAGCCAGAAGCTCGGTGGGCCACTCGTTCGATCAAAGGGTGGGAAATGTTTTGGACTTCTTTGAAGATGATTATCTTAAACGGGATTTTCTTCGTGCCGAAGCGCAAAATTGTCGTGGAATTATTTCCAGCCGGGCCCGATTTTCCCCGTTTTGGAAGTCGCTTAGAGACGAACCGCTACCTAGAAAAGCGTTATAACGAGGCTTGGGGACCGACCGGAGAGCCCCTCTCTCGCGTCCCGAACTACTTTTGGAAAGAGCATTATACCGAACACGAGTACGTCGTAAAAGAATACCAGTTCAATCTGGACCAAGTGCCAAAGCCCTTCCGAAACACTATTGTGAAGATCGTTGCCGATAAGTCCGATTTAGATGTCAAAGACGTTAACTTTGATTCCCTATTGGGCCGCGATCTTGGGCTCGATTCTCTCGATCTTGCCGAGATTCTGATCGAGTTAGAAAAGCAGTGCGGCATCAAACCGCTGGTGCCAGACGATTTGACCTCTGTAGGGCATTTGATTGCAATTGCCGCCAAAATTCCGATTGTCTGCGAAGTGAAAGCCGTCCCTTTCCACGAGGTAAAAGAGCATAAGCCGTTCTTTTCCCGCATCGCCGCTTGGTGGCGGAAGAGATTTAAGAGATAACCCCGCGACTTGCTATTTATTATTTAAAAGAGATATAATTATTATTGGGGGATAGTAGGTAATTTATGGCAACAATTGATAAGTTAGACATCAATATTTACAATCTGTACGCCATTCGTACGCTCATGATTGAGCAGATCAATCAGCAGATGCGCTTTGATAAGGCGTCGTCAATCCCTCCCCAGACACAAATCATCGCCAACTACCCCAAATTGTCTGAGTTAGACCTTCTTTTGGGGATCGTCCCGCTGCATACTCCCTGGGCTTACTTCTATCCTCCCCTACGCTATGCCCGCATTCGCCGCTCCCCATTTGCCTTTTCCCGCATTGCTCCCTCGTTTGGGTCTGAGGAAGATCAAGAGGCCGACATTCAACGTTTGGATGGGTACGAATGCCACAGCGACGATGAGCGGAAAGAAAAAGAAGTGATCCAGAACTGTTACAAACAGATCAAGCAAATCAACAAGTGGCTCGGTTATATCGTGGGCCGCGTCGGCCAATTTTTACAGGGGTAAAGCGTGAGTCGTATCCGTTGGATGAAAGAGTTGAAGTGGACGCCTGAGCATCTGGAAGATCTCCGGTACACGGGTTATGCGTATTTGCGCCAAGGAAAATACGATATTGCAATCAATTTTTTCGAAGCACTGACGATTATCGATCCCGAAAGCGCCTATGATGCGCAGACCTTAGGGGCTCTTTATCTGCAAAAGGGGGATCCTAAAGCAGCCATTAAATGGCTCGACAGAGCCCTCAAAATTGAGACAGACCACGCACCTACCCTCCTCAATATGTGCAAAGCCCTTTTTATGGTTGGTCGGAAAGAAGAAGGGCTCAAACTGGCCAACATCTTGAAAAAGGAGTCCAATTTGGCTATCGCCAACGTCGCTACCGCCCTCATCCTCGCCCATAGTTAGTTTTTACCACTGAGAACAGTGAGACCAGTGAGAGACTCTGAGAAATCAGAGAGGTATTTCCCCTTGTTCGAGAGTCCGGAGCTAGCGGAGGGCGACTGATTCTTGTGGAAGAACTAATTTATAATAAATAATTATTATTACAAACATTTTAAATAATTTTACTAGTTTACAATGTTTTCATAATATTATATGATCATGTGTTATTTATTTCGGTGATCACATGTCAACGCTATCGCATGTTAGTTCTATCTATTTCAGTGACCAGTTGTCTCATGTAGAAATGGCCCCTAAGGATCCTGTTGAGGTGGATGTTCATGCCCTCAACAATCAGATGGGGTTTTTATGGAACACACTTGATTCGCTGTCCATAGTCCATTCCCGTTCGGTAGTGGCGTATCAA
>JABDCX010000014.1 GCA_013287915.1 Chlamydiota bacterium | reverse complement strand
TCGATTCTTAAAATGGTGCACGACTATTCTTCCGAAATGTCTTCTGAAAAATCAGCTGACCCTGAAACTCAAATTTAATTTTTGATTCTGAGCAACTTCATGAATTCGTCTTGAATGTCTTGGGTAGTTGCTTTTAGAGAGTCGGTACGGGGCTTGACGACGATGTCAAGCCCTTCCGGGAGTGTATGGCGGATGAGGCGGAATGCTTCGCGGACAATCCGCTTAAAGCGATTTCTTTCCACGGCATCTCCAAATTTTTTTGTAACAAGAATGCCAAGACGCGTCGGATACTGCCCTTTTGAGAGGGCATCGATTGCAATCCAGCGACCCGCGAGTCTTTTCGCTGAGCGAGCTACGTGTTGGTATTGTCCCCGTTTGCGCAGCCGAATGGCCTTGGGAAACGAGAATCTAGGCACGTGTGAGTTGCTTGCGTCCTTGACGGCGACGGCGGTTGATGATTTTTCGGCCATCGGCTGTTTTCATCCGTGCGCGGAATCCATGCACAGCTTTACGGCATTTTTTACTCGGTTGGTATGTTCTTTTCACGGTACTTGTCCTCGTTAAATCAAATGTACACCGATTTTAAGGAAAGGAGCCTTAATTTGCAAGAGCTTTGAGCAGTTCTGGGATTTCCTCAACCCTCCGCCACGTCACTAGCTTTTCGCTCCATACGAACGAGCGGGCGTCAATTTTTCCCTCTGTCCAGAGCTTTTTAAGTGCCGCAAACGGGAGGGGGCCTTGTTGATCGCCCAGGGTTGTGATGCAGTGCCATTGTTGGAGTGTTAAGGTGCTTTCCCAAGAGGGAGGGGATGGCGGAACCACCTCGGCAGGGGGTTCTTCCTTTTTTACTGGAGGGAGTAAAAATAAAATGAATAGGGCAAGGAGGCCAAAGAAGATGACAAGGGCAAACCAAAGATAGGGATCTCTACCCTTGCGTTGCGCATATTTGGCGCTGTAGTAGCTGATGAGAAAGCCAATGACGAGAGTCAATATGAGGGCGATTGTGTAGTCGGAGCCAGATAATTCGTGCATGATATGAGATTGCGCCTTAATTCAGAGTTTCGTTATGGTGTAGAGTATAGCCTGTTTTGGGATAGGTTGGCAAACTGATTAAAGGATCAGGAAGGTGAAACATGCAAGGGGTTACGAAAAGAGCGGAAGCAAGAAAGGTCGATACAAAGGAGTTTCAGCTTCCTGAAACGCACTTTGTGCGCGATGTTGAAAATCGGGTTTTTCAAGGTATTGTGTTGCAGTGTCTTTCACGCATTCCAGGGATTGCTCCTATCGAAGGGAATTTTATCGATAGTATTTTAGGTCGCAGCAACACCGAGGGGAGCAAAGGGATTTACATCGATCAGGACAACAAAAATCATTCCGTGGGTGTTAAAATCGAAGTAAACATCTGTTATGGGTTTTCGATTCCCGACAAAGCCGAAGAGATTCAGGTGGCCTGTGCAGATGAGATCACCAAAATTACGGGATTACACGTGTCTTATGTACACGTCATCTTTAAGGGGATTGTGTGGACAGATCAGGAGCGCAAGCGCTTCTTGCCCGACGAGCGTCTCCAGACGACGGCCTCTCCGATTGAGGGTCAAGTTGGGGAAGAGTATAACGACGAGTTTTAACCTATGTACCGCTTCTTTTGTTCCTTAATTACATTCATTATTGCCCTGCTCTGCATCTTGGTTGGGGTTGTCGGCTTGATCGTCCCCTGGTCCCTCGATGTGCGTGAATATTTAACCCGCCTCCTCGTGGAAGACTCTTTAGTCATTTCCTTGTTTGGATTTACGCTGGTTGTGATTGGCGTGGCAACGGCTGCTTATATCATCATGAATAGCCGCTCTCGCTACTACTACATCAAGACAGGGAACGGGACTGTTTTAGTCGATGAGGGGATTGTCCAAGAGTATCTGATCCAATATTGGAAGCAGCTCATGCCCGATGCAAATGTGACGAGCAGCGTCCATTTGAAGGATAACAAAATTTCGATCCACGTCGATTTCCCTTCCGTGCCACTCTCTGGGCAGCGCCCGCTCCTCGAAAAAGTAAAGACCGATCTACGGGATTGGTTGTTTAAGATTTTGGGGTATCACCAAGAATTTGGGCTCCACGCCACCTTTCAAAGGTGAGTTTGTTGAGGTTATTAGACTCTTTGCGTCTTTGCGCATTTGCGTTGAAAAAATCTCACAATTTATTTTCATGCCCTTTAGAGCTTATAATTCGCACGTGACTGTTTTCCTATAGCCTCAACGGTTTAAACGCAAAGGCGCAAAGACGCAAAGAGACTCAATTGGAGGTCTTTTGAGGAACAAAAGTCTAGAATCAGGGCTTGAAACAGGACACTGAGGACTATGAGGAGAGAGGTTTAACAAGATCCTCATCGTCCTCATTGTTCCTTGGAGTCTTTTACCAGCTAGACTTGGTCACGCCAGGAATAAGACCCATCGAAGCCATTTCGCGGAAAGTGAGGCGCGAAAGCTTGAATTTGCGCAAGAAGCCGCGGGGACGTCCAGTCAATTGGCAGCGGTTTCTGAGGCGGATAGGGGAAGCATTGCGTGGGAGTTTATTGAGCTTCACACGGGCTTGATCGCGCTCTTCTTGAGAGAGGCTTAAGTCGCCAGCGCGTTCTTTGAGCGCCTTTCTCTTTTCCCAGTGCAGGCTGACAGTGCGTTCACGTCGTTTTTGCTTAATTACAGATGATTTTTTTGCCATGTGTTATTGCTTCCTATTTTTTACGTGCAGGGCCTTTTTGGCGCTGTTTGCGGTTAGGGTCTTTCTTGTTGATCACATAAAGCCTGCCGCGTCGGCGCACTAAAAGGTCGCCCTTGTTCGGATCAGCTTTGACTGATGCTTTTACTTTCATGTCATTCCTCGGTTGTTTTTTGTCATATTTGAGTCAAATTGTATGCGAAAAGCAGGATTCCGATCAACCCCTTTTTTTTGCCCCTTTTTTTGCTTGAGGGATTATGGGGCAATATGGTACATTCTTGCCATTATCAACTTAATGAGGTTTATCATGACAAGACTATGTGAAGTGACTGGAAAGCGTCCCGTGACCGGGTACAAATACTGTATCCGCGGGATCGCCAAAAAGAAGAAAGGGATCGGCCTTAAGGTAACTGGAAAGACCAAGCGCCGCTTTAATCCAAATCTGAAGAAAAAGAGGATTTGGTTCGGTGACGAGAACCGGTTTGTGACTCTCCGCCTCTCTCCTGCTGCCATGCGCACAATCGACAAGAATGGAATTAGTTCCGTGATGCGTCAGGTAAGAGCGAAAGCGAAGGCTGAAGCTAAGTAATCGGTAGCCATCTTTCTAAGTAATCGGTAGCCATTTTTCATTGATATTGAAACGCTTGTAGATGTGTTTTCTCCTTTCAGAGTCTACAAGTGTTTCATTATCGCCTACTTTTATCTTCTTTTCATAATCTGTCCGTATCTGAGTCAACTTATCCTTTAATCCCTTGATCATTTCCCACTCTTTTTCTGTGACAGTTTCGGGATGTTCGACCCACCCCGCGAATTTCTTCTTGCGGAGTTTTAGCTGTTTATAAGGAGTAAGGCCCAATCTATGGAGGTAGTGGAGTTCGTGTTGCAGCGCGATGAGCAGCTGTTTATTCGCTGCCTGTGCTCCGGGAGCAGACGGAGTCCCTTGGTTGACGTCGGCTTCGTTTAAAAGCTGGCCAACCATGAGCTTTCGCAACCCCTCGTCCAGCGCACTCTCAACTTTGGTAAAATTGGCTCGTGGCATAAAGCACCCCTCTCTATCTATATGATACCAAATAGTTTAAACTTTGGCAAGTGGAGAGCTCTAGGGCTGTTTTAGGAGGGGTTTTGCCGGGCGTAAACAGGGGGGTTACTTTTTGCGCTTGATTTTGTTAAATCCATTGAGGGCGGCGACCCGGTACCCCTCAGCATAGGTGGGGTAGTTGAAGACTTGGTCGATGAAGAAGTTGATTTTGGCGTGGAAGTTGATCGCCAGCTGCCCGATGTGGATCACTTCGGTAGCGCTGCGGCCGATGATGTGGACGCCCAAGATTTCAAGCGTTTCGGCGTGAAAGAGGATTTTGAACATCCCCACATTGTTCCCTACGATGTGGCTTCTCGCAATTTCGTAGTAGTAAGCGCGCCCCACTTCATAGTGGAATCCGAGTTCTTTTAACTCCTCTTCCGTGTACCCGCAGCACGAAATTTCGGGGATCGTGTAGATACCTACAGGATAGAACGAGGGGAAGTGGTGCGTTTGAGCGCCACACAAGTGTCGTGCTGCAAGACGCCCCTGTTCCATACTTGTCGAGGCTAAGCAAGGGCCGCCGATCACATCCCCAACCGCATAAATTTGGGGGAGCACGGTTTGGAAAAGGGCATTGACGGGGATGTACCCCTTTTCGTTGATCTGAATGCCAATGTTTTCTAAATGGAGTGCATCGACATTGGCCGTTCTTCCCAAGGCGTATAGAAGTGCATCGGCTTCTAAAGAGGTCCCATCTTTGAATTTCACGACGGCGCGATTTTCGACCTTTGAGATCGTCTCAGGCTCTTTATTTCCAAAAAAACGGAGGCCAATATCGGTCAGTGCTGTTTGGAGGTGGATGCCGATTTCAGCATCTAACATCGGGAGGATATGGTCCTTTTTATCGATGATTGTGACTTCAGTGCCAAGAGCTGCAAAAAAGCTCGCGTATTCAGACCCGATGATCCCGCCGCCGAGAACGAGGAGGGTTTTAGGCACTTTATTCAAGCTCAGAAGGGTGGTTGAGTCGAGGATCACTTCATTGTCGAAGGGGATGTTGTTGGGATTGCGCGGCTTTGAACCTGTTGCAATGATAAAGTAAGGGCTTTGGATCTGGTAAAGAAGCCGGTAGTCTGGATCGACGAGGATGAGCATATGGGGGTTTTCAAACCGAGCCGTTCCAGTGAGGAGGCGGATGTTATTTTTCTTAAACTGCCTATCCACCATGTTTTTTTCTTCTTCAATAACCTTTTGGAGGCGGTTGTTGAGGGCTGAGATCGTGACGTCTCCGATGTGGTAGTCGAACGAGTAGAAATTCCTTTCGTGAAAGCGGGTCAAGTCGATGATCGCTTCTCGCAATGTTTTTGAGGGAATGGTTCCAGAAAACAGGCAGTTGCCTCCGGGTTCATTTTGTCTTTCGACAACGATCACCTTTTTGCCCGCTTTTGAAGCCTGGATCGCGGCCTTTTGACCAGCCGGCCCCGATCCGATGATGACGACATCTGCGCTAATTTCTTCCATTTTTGGCCCTATTTTGCTACTGAATGGCTATATATCAGACGGCTCTCTTATTTGCAAAATAAGGTCCTCATTGACTTTCATCATTTTTTTGTACACTGGTTTTGTCGTTTATTATATAGTCCCGAATTTCAGGAGATAGAAGGAATATGAGAAAATTTGCCGGATTTTTGATAACTGCCTGTTTGACTGCGGCCTCTTTGCCTGCTTTGACACCGATTTATAGCTATTCGACAAATCCAAACGCACCTGGAGCCAACTGGCCTTCGCCGATCAATATGAATATTGGGATAGGCTATCGGCAGGACGAATTTTGTTGGTCAGTTGTGGGAGAAGATGAGTCTCCCGGCTTTTCTTCTGTCTTGAAATGGAAAGAGTTGCAAATGATCGAAGTGTCGGGCTTTGCGAGTTACACGTCGTGCCGCAATTATTATGTGCGGGTGAATGGCGACTATGGGTATATTTGCAGTGGGAAAAACATTGACAGCGACTATTCGGACAACGACAGAGAAAATTTATTCCTGAGATCGGAGAACAATGCTGGAAAGGGGTATGTATACGATCTCGATGGGGCTGTGGGATATCGCTTTACATCGACCTGTGGCCGGTTTGTCGGGATGCCAATCGTTGGCTGTTCGTTCCACTCGCAACACCTCACCGCCTTTGATGGAGAAACGGTGTTCTTTCACGGCGACCGCTCTGTGCGTGAAATACCAGACTTGAATAATGTGTACAAAGCCCGTTGGCTTGGCCCCTATGTGGGGGTCGATTTTTCGGCGCGCGTCGAAGGATGTGCGTATGTGTTTGGTACCATTCAGGGGCATTGGGCAAGTTATCGAGGGTCTGGCAAATGGAATATGAATCCTGTGCTTGCTGGTTTTCACGACCGCGCCCATGGATGGGGCTACTTGCTCACGCTGGGGGGAAATTGGGAGATTTGGGATCACTGGTCGATCGGGCTCCAGAGTACTTACCGTTACTTTCGCACCCATGAGGGTGTACAAACGAATGTCCACAACCTTCCATTAATTGGGAAGGTTGAGTCGGAGAAAGAGTTCCGCCATGCGCGCTGGTCCTCTTTGGATGGCGAAGTCGTCATCGTCTGGCGCTTCTAATCACCATTTTCACCACTGAGATCACAGAGATCGGTGAGAGAGTCTGAGTAAACTAAGAAATTGAGATTCTTTGCGTCTTTGCGTTGAAAAAATCACACAATTGGTTTTCACGTCGTTTAGAGCCTATAGTTTCACAGTTTAAACGCAAAGACGCTAAGACGCAAAGAGACCATTAAATGAGCAAAAAAACCTAAAGTCGAGACAACCACCTCTCCTTCTCATTGATCTCACTGGCTCAGTGGTAAAAATGGGGCTCAGTGGTGAATTATTGAAAGGTCGTTTTTCCGTTGATACCTTGTGTTAAATATGGTATTCTCGAGGCTTGAATTTGGTAGGGGAGGAAGGCCTTGTGAAAGGGTATCGAAGGACTCCTAGAGGGTATGACAGCACGGGTGTGACATCACACCGGATTGGGGATTTATTGCCTGTTGTCCTCTCCCATATTCGCGGGTGTTATGAGGAGCGGGGAGATCTCATTTTGGCAGCTTGGCCAGGGATCATTGGACCGCAGCTTGCACCGATGACGCAGGCCATTGCCTTTACATCGGGTGTTCTCACAGTTAAGGTGCGGAACTCGACGTTGCACAGCTTGCTCACCACGCAGGAAAAGGGGCGGTTGTTAGTCGAACTGCGGCGTCGGTTTCCTCATACACCGATTTACACAATTGTTTTTAAAATTGGCTGACAATTTAAAGGTGGTACATGGCTGAAAATCAGAATAATGGAACGGGGTCAAAAGAGTACAATGCAAGTTCGATTACTGTCCTAGAAGGGTTGCAGGCTGTACGCGAGCGCCCTGGGATGTACATCGGTGACACGAATGTGAACGGATTGCACCAGCTCGTTTACGAAGCTGTTGACAACTGCATCGACGAAGCGATGGCAGGCTATTGTTCTTCGGTTTACGTCACACTGCACGAAGGGAATTTCATCACGATTGAAGACAATGGTCGCGGGATCCCTGTTGAGCGCCACGAAAAAGAGTCTCTCAAGAGAGGACGCGATGTCTCAGCTGTTGAAGTTGTCATGACCGTGCTCCACGCAGGTGGTAAGTTCGACAAAGAGACGTACAAGGTTTCTGGAGGTCTTCACGGCGTGGGGATCTCTTGCGTGTGCGCCTTGTCTAAGAGAATGGTCGTCCAAGTGTTTAAGGATGGGAACATCTATGAGATTGTCTTCTCAAAGGGAGCCGTAATTGAGCCTCTCCACATTGTGGGAACGTCGACAAAGCGGGGCACAAAAATCACGTTTTGCGCGGATGAGACGATCATGGATGTCATTGAATTTAACTACGACATTTTGGCGAAGCGCTTGCGAGAATTGGCCTTCCTCAATAAGGGGATTAGCATTTTCTTCATCGACGAAAGGAACGATGAAAAGGACGACGTCAACTTTTGTTACAGCGGTGGCTTGCAATCGTTTGTCTCTTATCTCAACGAAAATAAAGGGGTCTTATTCCCCACGCCGGTGTGCTTCCAGGGCGTCCGACAGGGTGATGATGGGCCAATTGAGATCGATGTAGCGCTTCAGTGGAACGATGGGTACGCCGAAACGATCTATTCGTACGTGAACAATATTGCCACTCACCACGGTGGAACGCACTTGACGGGCTTTTCAACTGCTTTGACCCGCGTACTCAACAACTATATTAAAGGCCACAACCTGCTCAAAAATGACAAGATCGCGATGAGCGGCGAAGATATGCGGGAGGGGTTGACAGGCGTTATTTCGGTCAAGGTTCCCAATCCGCAATTCGAAGGGCAGACGAAACAGAAGCTTGGGAATAGCGACGTTGGCTCTGTCGTACAACAGATTACAGGGGAAGAGCTAGCGATCTTCCTCGATGAGAATCCTTCAGTTGCAAGAACGATTGCAGAAAAAGCAATTTTATCCGCTCAGGCACGTGAAGCGGCACGCAAGGCGCGCGAGTTGACTCTGCGCAAATCAGCCTTAGATAGCGGCCGCCTTCCAGGGAAACTGAGCGACTGTCAGGAGAAGAACCCAGAGTTATGCGAAATCTACATCGTCGAAGGAGATTCTGCGGGTGGTTCTGCTAAATCGGGTCGAGACAGACGCTTCCAAGCGATATTGCCCATTCGCGGTAAGATCCTTAACGTTGAAAAAGCGCGTTTGGAGAAGATCTTGCAAAACACAGAAGTGGGAACGATGATTTCTGCCTTAGGATGCGGTGTCGGGGTAGATGGATTTAACATCGACAAGCTCCGCTACCACAAAGTCATCATTATGACCGACGCCGACGTCGATGGCTCCCACATCCGCACACTGCTGTTGACGTTCTTTTATCGCCACATGCATGCGCTCATCGAAAACAACTTCATTTACATCGCACAACCGCCCCTTTATCGCGTTGCCCGTAAAAAGACGAGCCGTTACATCCACTCTGAAAAGGAGATGGACGACTATTTGTTGCAGCTGGGCATCAGCGATATCAAGGTGAAGTTGGTGAAGCAGAACGAAACGCTTTCTGTCGAGAGGATTAAAGATCTATTGAGCGTGATTCTCGATGTGGAGCAGTTTATCAATCGCATCGAAAGAAAAGGGATCCCCTTCAGAGAATTTTTGGCGGCTAAAAACAAAGATGGCCTCTTGCCACGCTTCCGCTTGGAGCTGGTCCAAGGCAGTTGTTTTGCCTACACCCTCGATGATTTTGAAACGCTGCGCCGTGGCGATGAGGAAGCACAAAAGAAGCGCCATGCAGAAACGCTTGCTTCCATCCCACCAGAAGAGGTGACGCCAGAAATGCAGGTGTTCCAACCATCACGCCTCCATTTTATCGAACTCTACGAAGAAGAGGCTCTCAAACGGATGGAAGCGAAGTTGAAGGCTTTTGAGTTCCAGATGTTGGATTACTTTGTTGCCGATGGCTACCTGGTGGAGATCGAGGAAGAAGATCAACACAAACATCTCTTCGCTACGTTGCGCGAAGTGGTCGAATTCTTGCGCAACAATGGGCGTAAAGGGATTGAAATCCAGCGCTACAAGGGTCTTGGGGAGATGAATGCAGACCAGCTCTGGGAGACGACAATGGATCCAGCAAAACGCACCTTGTTGCGCGTCACGCTGCCTGATGCCATTGCAGCAGATTATATGTTTACAATGTTGATGGGCGAAGACGTTCCTCCACGCCGCGCGTTTATCGAACAGCATGCCCTTTCAGTCAAAAATCTAGACGTTTAAGAGGATAGGACCAATGAGCGATCAATCTGAAGCTGAAATACTTAAAGACGGAATTGTCGTCACGCGCAACGTAGAAGATGAGATGAAGGAGAGTTATCTCCGCTATTCGATGTCGGTCATCATCGCGCGCGCCCTTCCCGATGCGCGCGATGGGTTAAAACCCTCGCAGCGCCGCATTTTATTTGCGATGAAACAGCTGAACCTCTCTCCTGGCGGCAAGCACCGTAAGTGCGCCAAGATTGCCGGGGATACGTCCGGGGATTACCACCCGCACGGAGAGCAGGTGATCTATCCGACGCTTGTCCGCATGGCGCAGCATTGGGCAATCCGGTATCGCTTGGTCGATGGGCAGGGGAACTTTGGTTCCGTCGACGGCGACCCTCCAGCGGCGATGCGTTATACAGAAGCACGGCTCACGCATGCGTCGATCGAGTTGATGGAAGATCTCGAAAAAGATACGGTCGATATGGTTCCCAACTACGACGAAACGAAAAAGGAACCGACTGTATTTCCTGCAAAATTCCCCAACCTGCTCTGCAACGGCTCTTCTGGGATTGCTGTCGGGATGGCGACCAATATCCCTTCCCACAACTTAGGAGAATTGATTCAAGCAACGCTGCTCGTTTTGGACAATGAAGAGACCTCGATTGATGAGATCATGAAAGTGATGCCAGGGCCTGACTTCCCCACCGGAGGGATCATCTGCGGCTATCGCGGCATTAAGGAAGCGTACCATACAGGGCGCGGCAAATTGACGATCCGAGGCGTTTTGCATTTGGAAGATCTCGAACAAGATCGGCAGCGCATTGTGATCGATGAGATCCCCTACAACGTCAACAAGGCCCGTTTGATCGAAGTGATCGCCGATTTGATCAATAGCAAGGAGATCACGGGCATTTCCGATTTGCGCGACGAATCGGATAAAGACGGGATGCGCATCGCAATCGAATTGAAGCGCAATGAGATTCCCGAAGTTACCATCAATCAATTATACAAGCATACAGATCTCGAAGTGACGTTTGGGTGCAACATGTTGGCTCTCGATAAAGGGATGCCGCGTATCATGAACGTCAAGCAACTGATCGTTGCTTGGGTGCACCACCGCATTGAAGTGATCCGTCGCCGCACACGTTTTGAACTGAACAAGGCAGAAGCCCGTGCACACGTCCTAGAAGGGTATCTCAAGGCGATCGACCATTTGGACGAAGTTGTTCACCTGATCCGGGCTAGTGACAATCGGGACCACGCCAAGAAAGAGTTGATAGAGCGATTCCAGTTTTCAGAAAGACAGGCAACTGCCGTTCTCGATCTGCGCCTCTACCAACTAACCGGTCTTGAGCGCGATAAAATCAACGACGAGTACCAGGACCTATTGAAGAAAATCGAGCACTTTAAGGCCGTTTTAGCAAGCGAAGCGCTTGTGAGGGGGATCATCCGCGACGAACTGGAAGAGGTTGTAAAGGTCCATAAAGAAGGACGCAAGACCCAGATCACAGGCGCCGAGAGCGAAATGAATATGGAAGACCTGATCGCTAACGAGCAGGTGATCATTACGATCTCTAAGGATGACTACATCAAACGGATGCCGATCGATACGTTTAGAGAGCAGCGCCGCGGAGGTCAAGGAGTCACCGGCGTGACCTTGAAGCGCGATGACGATGAGATCAAAGGGTTGTATGTTGCGAAGACCCACAACCACTTGCTTCTCTTTACCAACCTTGGGCGTTGTTATTGGCTCAAAGTGTGGCAGATTCCGGAGTCAAGCCGTAAGTCGAAGGGGAAGCCGTTAATCAATTTGCTCGAAGATATTCGCAGTGACGAACAGGTGGCAACCGTGTTGCGCATCACCTCTTTTGAAGAGGAAGGGTGTATCTTGATGGCGACGAAAAAGGGCGTTGTCAAGAAGACGCTGTTGAGCGAGTTTAGCAACCCACGGCGCAAAGGGGTTTGGGCTCTTGACATCGACGAAGGAGATGAAGTGGTTGCGGCTCGCCTCGTCAAACCAGGTCAGCAAGTGATGCTATTCACTTATAATGGGATGGCTGTCCGCTTTGATGAGAAAAATGTCCGCTCCATGGGCAGAATGGCGCGCGGAGTTAAAGGGGTCACAATGCGCGATGAAGCGGATCGGATTGTAGGTTGTGAGGTCGTCGATGGGACTGAGTCTGTCCTAGTCGTTTGTGAAAATGGCTTTGGAAAGCGTTCCTTAGTCGATGAATTCCGCCAAACAAACCGCGGAGGCGTTGGTGTAAAGTCGATTATTACGAGCGAACGCAATGGCAACGTAATCGGCGCGCTTTGTGTGACTGACAACGACGGGATGGTGATGATCTCTGCGCAAGGACAAACGGTGCGGATCAGCATGCGCGATTTGCGCGTGTTAGGACGCAATACACAAGGAGTGAAGTTAGTCAATTTACGCGACGACGATGCTTTATTGGCGATCCAAAAGATTGCTGAAACTGTGGAGGAGAACGGAGAGAAGAACGGCACGCCTTCTCCCACTGCGCCTACTGTTGCAATCGCTTCGACACCCGATTTAGAAGATGAAGCTCTGCTCGAGGAAAGCAACGTAACTCATGAAGAATGATCAACCATCTAGCGGGTCGCGCTCGACGGCCCGCTTTATCACTGTCGAGGGGGGAGAGGGCGCTGGGAAGACCACGCTCATTCATGCGATCGAGGGATCTCTTTTGAAAAAGGAGATCTCTGTTTTGCGAACGCGCGAACCTGGTGGTACTACCTTTGGGCATGAAATCCGCCGCTTTGTGCTGAAACACCACGATGCGATGGAGATTGGAGCAAAAGCCGAGCTCCTCTTGTTTCTCGCCGACCGTGCACAACACATCGACGAAGTGATCCTTCCCGCTCTCGACGCGGGCAAAGTCGTGATTTGCGACCGCTTTAACGACTCCTCAGTCGCGTATCAAGGGGCTGGACGTGGTCTTGGCACAGCGTGGGTGCGCGAGCTGTGCAGCCTTGTGTCAGGCTCTCTCGTTCCCGATTTGACCTTCTATTTAGATGTCGACCCCGTTGTAGGGATTTCCCGTGCGCAACGCACGATGAAAGCAGAATCGAATGCCGAAGGGTTGGACAGGATCGAAGCGGAGATGCTCGAGTTTCACCAACGGGTCCACGATGCATTCTTGGAAATCATCGCCGCAGAGCCAAAGCGGTGCCACCGAATTGATGCAACGAAATCAAAAGATTTCGTCATTCAGCAAGTGTTGAGTATCTTAGACACGGTTGTTCATGTTTAGCCAAATTATTGGGAATGGGCGAGTCAAGCGCCATTTGCAGAAAGTTCTCGAGAAAGGGACAATTGCCAATTCTTTGTTGTTTGCAGGCCCAGATGGCATTGGCAAGCAACTTTTTGCCTTTGAGCTCGCTTCTCAGCTCCTAAAATGCTCTGGCAATCCGCAGCAGCACCCCGATTTCCACCTGTTTCGTCCTGAAGGGAAGGTCGGGATGCACAGCATCGAGGCGATGCGCCGCTTTGGGGAAGAAGTGTATCTGGCCCCCTTTCAAGCCCCTTATAAAGTGTTTATCATCCAAGATGCCCATCGGATGTTGCCGACAAGCGCCAATGCACTTTTGAAAACATTTGAGGAGCCCGCAGAAAATGCCGTGATCATTTTAATCACTTCTGCGCCCGCCTCTTTGCTTCCCACTGTCCTTTCCCGCTGCCAAACGCTCTATTTCCAACCGCTGACTGTTGAAGAAATCGCAGGGTATTTGACAAAAACATCTGGCTTAGGGAGCGAAGAGGCACGCCTGTTAGCCATCAAATCGCGCGGATCTATTGGGGCGGCCCTTAGGCTTGTCCGAGAAGGCGCAAACCATGTCGAGACACGCGTCCGGGAGATGTTATCGAAGGGGCATTCTGCGACTTACAAAGAACTGGCTCAAGGGGCAAAGGAGCTGGCGGAGTGGATCGAGAAGGGGAAAGAAGAGATGGAAACCGAGTTGCGCGCAGCGCGCTTAGCGACCGGCTTTGCCGACCTTCCAGCCACCATGCGGCAAGGATTGGAGAAAGAAATTGAGGGAGCAGTAACGCTCCACGTGCATGAGCAGGTAAGAGCCATTTTTGAAACCGTGTTAACCTGGTATCGCGATCTAGAAGCTCTACGCGTGGGTGTGAGGCCAGAGCTCCTATACCACACCGATCGGCAGGAAGAGTTGGCATCAGCCCTCCAAAGAGGGGAGAAACGCCCCCTTGCTTCTGTTCAAAAGGCCATTGATGGAGCGACGCTCGCTCTTGAACGCTCCACCTCTTTGCACATCTGCTTAGAGGGCCTCTTCCTCAAAACCTAAAGTTTTGTCTCTTTAAGGCTTTCGTGCCCGTGCCCGCGTGCGTGCCCGTGCCCGAAAAGCTGCAGAAGCAGCTGAAGAGAGACGCTATAGCATCTCTGGGAGTTTAGGTGTCGGAATGCTCTCGTGTTTCTTGTGCAGCACCAGCAGCAGGGAGAGCCGGCGTTGATTGGTTAAACCGGGCCGATAAGTCTCTAAACAAATTTGTGTTTCTGCCTGAGCCCAGAAGGTTCTGTGTCTTCTGACTCATGTTGAAAAGGGTAGTTCGACCTAGTTTGTAAAGATTTTCATGGATTTCGGGTCTTTCATAGGCTTTAGGAAAGTCGTAGTATTCTTTTGCGGCAAAGGCAGCGAAGATGAGCAGGCCCACTTTGGCGACATCGGGAACAAGAGGAGCTACGCATGCAGCAACACGCGTGAGGACAGGTGAGATGACGTTGTTGATTAACCCTTTTGTGAGGCCAGGCAAATTTTCTTTAATTGTTTCTGAAGCATATGTAACGACGGGATAAACAACAAAGCGTCCGGCCAAAGCGCCACAGACAATATTTGTGGCATGGGTAATCCTCTGACCATTTTCATCGCTTACTTGATAACCAAATATTTTCATAAAACTAACCTCTTCTAAGATTTATATTTTTAATTCAGAGTAAACTATAACATATATCTGAATTTAAAACGACATAAATTTTTAATGTTAAAAATTATTTTAATTCCACCTCTTCTTGATTTTAAGGGACTCGTAGGTTAAATTTCAAATGCAGTTTTTCAAAGAAAATGGAGACAGCTCATGGCGTGGTTGGTAGATATGTATAACTATTACGACCCAGGAAAAGGGGATATCAACAGAGCTTTTGCGCGGTTATTTGGAACACCCCCCCAAGCAACTCCAAATCAACAACCTCATAAACGACATCAAAGAAAGCAGCTTGAAGCTGCACCAGCTCCGAACCAGGCTCCACCTGGAATTTTCCCAAATTTGGATAAAGAGTGGCAAGATGGTTTAAAAACAGTGGCTGCGATTGCAGGGTGCGGTTTTATCGGTTATTCAATCGTCAAACGCGCGGCTGCCTTGACCTTTACAGCGACCGTGATTGCGTGCGCCTACGCTGTCGCTCGACACCCGGAATACCGCACAAGCGATATTCGGCAGAATTTGGTCTGCCTCTTTGACGACACCTCGCAAAAGATAGCCGTTAAGATAGGACCCTATCTCCACAGAGTGCAGGAGGATTCGAGCTCCATCGATCTTTCTGGACGCGTCAGACAGCTGTGGAATAGCTGGTTTCCCTAAAAATAAGCGCTCTCTCCTTGACAGGAGAAAGGCGATTCTGGCAACCTGTGCGCTTCAATTAAGGCGCATGATGGGGCAATTATTAAGGCAGATGACAGCGGCGGTTTACATCGTTGCAGATGACAAGGTGTTGCTCCTGTATCATAAAAAGCTGCGCAAATGGTTGCCGCCGGGAGGACATCTCGATCCGAACGAAACCCCTCCAGAAGGGGCTTTGCGTGAAGCAAAGGAGGAAACAGGGCTCGATGTTGCTTTTATTGCGCAGGAGAATGTGTGGATCGAAAGATGGAATGCAAAGAGCTTTGAGCGCCCTTTTCTATGCCTGATTGAGGAAATTCCAGCGCATGGGGGGCAGCCAGAGCACCAACATATCGATTTTGTCTACATCGCACGGCCAATTGGAAATGGAGCTCTTACGCAGAACACTGTCGAAAGCGATGGCCTTGCGTGGTATACGTTAGAAGAGGTGGAAGATTTAATAGACGACGAGGAGATCTTTGTTGAAACAAAGGAAGTCATTCGCGTCGTATTCAATAAAATACTTACAATAGGAGTGAATCATGAAAGGTGACGGTGGCGTGGATGGCCCAGCGGGGGCGTCTATTTGGAATAAGTTGACTGAGGCTCAAATCAATGGGGTAAAAACAGGCGGAGCTCTTGTGCTCTGTTCAGGGCTTTCGTATCTAGTGACGTCGCGAGTGGCTGGATACCTGTTTATGGGGATTGGAGCTGCAGGCGTTGCAGCTGTTGTGAAAAATCCTGAATATCGTACGGGGGATGTTCGAGCAGATCTCACAAGAATGTGCGACGATGCAACGCGAAAAATCATCACTGCAGCCACTCCTTATTTTCAAGTTAAGGAAGAGGACAAAGGGGCGTGGGCTACTATTGTTCGCAACATTGTTGCTCTGTTGCCTCCAACAAGAACGGCTGAATAATGAATTTTATCTGACGGAAAGCCAGCTTTCCGTCAGATCTTTACTTTTCCCAATATATGACAAAGCGAAACAGCTGCGACCCTGTTATTGAGATCATCGACCGCCTTTTGGGGCCAAAGGGTTGCCCTTGGGATTGGGAGCAAACGCTCCTATCATTGCGTGAATCAGTTCTCGAGGAGGCGTGTGAGTTGATCGACGCGATCAACAGCGGCGACAAAGAGCACATCTGCGAAGAGATCGGCGATCTGTTCTTTAATGCCCTCTTTTTTGCAAAAGTTGCTGAAAAAGAAGGTGTTGGAACATTTGACGGGATTATCCAAGAGCTCGCCGATAAGCTGATTCGGCGCCACCCTCACGTTTTTGGTGAAGGGGATAAGCTCTCCTACGACGGTGTTATTTCCCAATGGGAGCGGATCAAAAAGACCGAAAAGGGGAAGGTCGAGCGAGTCAACGTATTTGATGGGATCCCTGCCGCCTTGCCCTCCTTGGCGCGAGGGCAGAAGATGGCAAAGAAGATTGCCAAGAGCGCGCTAGAGGCACCCGATCAAGAGTCTTTAGAAAAACTTTCTCCCCTTGGGGCTGCCTTATGGAAAATCGTCCAAGAGGCTCATAATCAAAATGTTAATGCAGAGCAAGAGCTACGCCTTGTGCTTCAGCAGATAGAAAAATCCACCCAGCCAAAATAATTCTCCTTTTGTTTTATCAACTTCAAATTTGAATTAAATTAATCAATGCTTGTATAATGAATTTAAAGATCCGTTAACTGTCTCAGGGGTTACGTGGTGAGGCGGGTTAACACTTAAGGAGGATGTATGCATGTGATGAAACACATTACCGCCGTGTGCTGTTTGACACTCTGCGTGTGCTTGCTACTGGCTTGGGGAAGCTATCAAGATCAAGATGATTCCCAAACGGCACCCCCACCTTCTAGCGAAGAAGGGTCGATTGCGAAAGGAGGGCATCATGGCCATCATGGGCACCACCATCACCACCACCATCCTCATCATCACCACCATGGGCATCACGGTCATCACCACCACCGCCATCATCGACATGATGGTGCCAACGGCGGTTGGAATGGAGGGGGTTGGAATGGAGATGGCGCGGTTGTGAATCCAGATGTGCTCAATCCCGTCGTGAACCCTGTTGTGAACCCTGTCGTTTATCCCAATACGACAACAATCCCCGTTCCGTCACAACCTGTTCCAGAAACGGTGATTATTACTACGCCAACTAAGTAGAGAATAGATCTAGAACTTTTGTGGGACTTGCTATAGACTCTTTCCCGAGAGTAAGATCTCTCAGGAAAGAGTTTTTTTATGTTTCGATTCAAAGGCGTGAAGGCCCATCTCCTGTGTTTCTTTCTTTTTGTCACGCATCAGGCAGTTGCTAAACAGCTTGCTGTAGAAGTGCAAGCGGAATCTGCGATTATGATCAATGCAGATACCGGGGCGATTCTATATGAAAAAGAAGCCTATCTGCCGCAATATCCTGCGAGCATCACGAAAGTTCCTACGCTCCTTTATTCCCTTCTCAAAGCCTCTGATCAAATGGATGTGATGATTACAGCCGATCAAGATTCAGTTGGTACGGTCACTGAAGACGCGTTTCGCAAATCGAACTACACGTTGCCGGCTTACCATTTGATCCCCGATGGCAGTCACATTGGAATCAAACGCGGAGAAGAGCTCTCTTTGAAAGATCTCATGTACGGCATGATGTTGGCTTCGGGAGATGATGCAGCGAACGTCATTGCCAAATACGTGGGCGGGACCATACCTGATTTTGTTGCAGAAATGAACGGATACGTGAAGTCGATTGGGTGCACCCAAACGACATTTTACAATCCGCACGGCTTGCACCACCCGAAGCAATTGACAACGGCTTACGACATGGCTCTGATTGCACGCGAGGGGCTCAAAATCCCCATCTTTAGGGAAATCGTTTCGACAGCTCGCTACACCCGACCGAAGACAAACAAGCAAGAAGCAACTCCCTTGATTCAAACCAATCGGCTGTTGCGGAGAGGCCCTTGTTATTATCCAAAAGCGATCGGGATCAAAACGGGTTGGTATTCTTTGGCTGGCAGTACGCTTGTAGGCGCAGCAAAGGAAGGGGACCGCACCTTAATCGTCGTTCTTTTGAAAAACAAGGATAGGAAGGAGATGTTTCTCGATGCGATCAAGTTATTTGAAACGGCTTTTTCTCAGCCTCAAATGCAACGCACCTTCTTAAAACAAGGGGAGCAGAAATTCCAACTCGAGATTGCAGGCGGAGACCAACCGCTGAAGACCTATTCTCAAGAAGAGTTGAGTTTGACCTACTATCCTGCAGAAGAACCAAGTGTGAAGTGTTTTCTGCAATGGGATCCAGATTTAGCCTTACCGGTTGTGAAAGATCAGCGAGTGGGTGAAGTCCTCCTCCAGACGAGTGAGGGAACTATTGTGCATGGGGTCGTTCTCTATGCACGGGAGGAGATTTCTCCCACGCTCCAATACCGCACTACACAGTTTTTCGAGAAATGGTTTTCGCAGCTCTCCTGGGGTAAAGCAGGCGTGGTTGGAGCCCTTGCGGCTGCAGTCCTCCTATTTGTCTTTAGGAAAAAACGTTTAGCTAGATTTTCTTAATTTCATGATAAAAAGCCCGCCACTGTTCTAAAGAGAGCTCTTCTGGCCGCGAGTTAGGGGGAAGCGAGCACGCCTGTAAGGCTGTTTCTATTTTTTGTGGTTCGATCATTTCGCTTAAGGATCTTTTCATCATTTTGCGTCTCTGTTCAAATGCTCTACGGGTGATTTTGAAAAAATCGTCTGGATCTTCTAGTTGGTGCGGTGGGTGGAGTTGGAATGTCACGATCGCCGAATCGACATTCGGTTGCGGGTAGAAGCAATTGCGGCTCACCCGAAAGGCATAACTGACCGTTGCGTACACATTTAAGAAAACGGTAATTGAGCCGTAGGCGCTCGTTTTAGGTTTTGCAGTGAACCGTCTGGCGACTTCGTCTTGCACCATGACAGTTAAAGAGGAAAAGCGGTTTGATTGTCTGACAAATTGGATCAGGATGGGAGTCGTTAGGTGGTAGGGGAGATTCGCAATCAATTTCGCTTTTTTCCCAACGGGAAGATGGGCCTTCAATGTTTCCTCAAGGGGAAATTGCATGATGTCATCGCAAAAGATTGCAAGTCTGTCATCTTGTTGAAGCCTCGAAAGAGTCTTCGCCATGCCGCTATCTTTTTCGATAGCGATCACATGGGCGCCGGTGTTGAGGAGTTGTTCAGTAAGAGCGCCGGGTCCAGGGCCGATTTCGACGACCCAATCATCGGCTTCTACATGGGCTGATGCCACGATTTTTCTTAAAATATTCCCATCAATCAGAAAATTTTGGGAAAGCCCTTTGCGCGGAGAGAGCCCTTGTTCCTTCAAAAATTGGTGGAGCTCAGATGGCTGATAGATGGGCATTTCTAGGATTACTGGAGAGAAAACGGTTGGAAATCAGACGAGAGGATCTCTTTGAGTTGCCCTTCTTGCACATCAAAGTGTTGTCGCAAGCGCTTGAGGTAGGCATCAGATTCTTTCCCAACTGCTTTGTCTAACAACATCCCTTTGATCTTCCCTTCGAGTTCAGTAAAGGGAACGGCTCCTCCTGGGATCATTTTGTTCAGGTAAAAGATGCGGAAAAGAGCGCCGCTGCCGTTTCGGCTTTTTTGGGCGATCGGTGCTGTGAAGCTGTTGGGCTGCAGATTCGAAACGATGGTTCTAAACGATTCAGAAAGGTCCTTTTCCTTGGTATGTAACTCTTCGGAAACGGTCACAGCAGAAGCATCGATCACTCCGGCTTGTGGCGACATTTTTGCCGCTAACTCTTCCAAAGAGATTTTCTGTTCGACGAGCAAACGGTACGCTTCATTTGCTTTTTCAGCCGCTTTTTCGGCATTTTTATCGCGGATGGTGACAAAACTGTAGATCCATTCGTTGTCGCGGATGTGGTCTTTGGCAACTTCGTCGTAGTATTTGCGCACGACTTGAGGGGTAATTTGGTTGAGTGCCTTACCATGGACGCGGAAGAACATCATCCGTCGTAGGGTGATGTCGGCTTCGACCATTTTCGATGCTTCGGCTAACGTCAAACCCGCTTTGTCGAGGTTGATGATGATATTGGGGCCAAAAAGCGCTTCCACTTCTTGCCTGACATCGCCTTGAGTGACGGTGATTTTCATTTCGGCCGCATCGGCTAAGATGAGCTCTTTGTCGATGAGCTCGTTCAAGACGTGCTTCCAGTTGGCCATATAAAATTGGTAGCGTGCTTGTGAAGAGGATGCGTATTGAGGAAATTGCTTGAAAAAGAGCATGTCCATCTTTTTCATCACGTCCATGATCGAGATGGCGTTCCCATTCACTTTGGCTAAGATTTTGTTGTTCACCGCAATGTGCTGCTCCGGCTCCGGTCCCAAAAGAGACGCCTGCGGCGCTGCGCAAAGCCCTGGGACAATTCCAACGAGTAAAGCTGCTACAAGGTATCGTGCTGTTTTCATGGCTCTCATGATAAGCGATTTTGGGATTAAAAGGCTACGAATTTAAGGGACAGGGCTCTTTGGGAGCCCTCTAACGAATTCCTCGACGGTCATGGCCTTTTTTCCTTCGAGCTGGAGCTCTGTGATCTGCAGGGCGCCGGTGCCGCAGGCGATCACAATGCCCGATTGGTCCCATTTTAAGAGGGTGCCGGGGGTGGCGGTTTCGTGAGAAATAAGCGGGAGTGAGCGCAGGACGCGCAGCCGTTTTTGTTGCCCTTTGATGGGGAGGTAGCACCAGGCTCCGGGGGAGGGGGAGACGCCTCTCACTAAATTGTGGATTGTTTGAGCGGGTTTGTGCCAATCGATTTGGCACTCTTCTAGCTCGATTTTGGGGGCATAGGTGACTTCGGAGGGGTCTTGTTCAACCTCTTTTAAGCGTGTTCCTGGAGGTTTTTGCTCAAACTCTCGGATCGTTTGGAGAAGGAGCACTTTGCCAATCTCGCACAATTTGGGTTCGAGCTCCCCATAGGTGATCGTTTCGTCTAAGGGGATGGCTTGTTGCGCAATCATGGGGCCTGCATCCATCTTTTTGACCATGTGCATGATCGTGATGCCAGTTTGAGCATCTCCATTGATCAGGCACCGTTGGATGGGGGCGGCTCCGCGGTATTTGGGAAGCAGACTGCCATGGACATTGATGCAAGCCGCTTTTGGCATATCGAGGAGGTGTTGCTTGATGATTTCTCCATAAGCGACGACGACAAAAAGATCGGCTTCATATTGAGCAAGAGTCGGAGCAAAGGGGAGATCGGACACAATTGGGGGTTGATAAAGCGGCAAGTGGTGGGCTAATGCGACCTGCTTAACGGGGGTGGGGATCAGCTGTTGGGAGCGCCCTTGCGGCTTGTCGGGTTTGGTGATGACTGCAACCACATTCACTGCGTTGTCGAGAAGATAGTGTAACACCGTGGCTGCAAACTGTGGCGTTCCAAAATAGACAACTTTCATCAGGCACTTCTACTTTTGTGAGGCGAGGCACTCGTCCTCTTCTTCCACCTGGGCGTTTTCTTTTTCCTCTTCGACAGCAGTCAAGCCCATCAGTCCACGCTTTGTTTCGCGGCAGAAATTAAGCCAATGGATCACTTCTGGGATTTGTTCCACATCCGTTTCGATCCGCCTGAGCGCTTCTGCATAGCTGAGCTGAGAGCGGTAGAGCAGTTTAAACACCTTTGCAAGCTCTTTTCTCACGTGTAAGGAAAACCCATGCCGTTTTAGCCCAATGATGTTGAGACCGCCAAATTTGAAAGGAATCCCCGCGCCGATCGTGTAGGGCGAGATGTCGTGGGTCACGCGGCTCATGCCACCCACCATGGCGTATCGACCAATCCGGACAAACTGGTGGATTGGTGTGCAGCCGCCGATGATGGCGCAATCTTCTACAATGACGTGTCCGGCTAATGTGGCACAGTTGCTCATGATCACGTGGTTACCGACGGTGCAGTTGTGGGCGACGTGGCAATACGCCATGATGAGGCAATGATCGCCAACTGAGACGGTGGTATTTTCTCCACATGAAGAGTTGATGGTAACGAACTCGCGGATTTGGCAATGTTTCCCGATTTTGACGAAGGTCTTTTCGTTGTTGTACTTCAAATCTTGTGTGCGCGTTCCGATGCTTGCGGAAGGGTAGATAACGGTTCCCTGTCCAACGGTAGTGTACCCATCCAAGTAGGCGTGCGATTTGATCACGACATCGTCTTCCAAAGTTACCGTCGATTTGACGATGGCGTACGGCTCGATCGTCACGTTATTGCCGATTTTAGCGCCAGGTTCTACAATTGCTGTGGGATGAATGTGAGACTGTTTCATGTGCCTACTACTTGTTTTAATGATATTGAATATTATATTAAACTCTTGTCAACCAGGGCAAAACCGATTTCTGCTTCTACTGCTATTTTGTCATTCACACGTGCTTCTGCCTTGACCCTTCCCCCTTTTGAGGTGAACAAAATTCCTTGACAATGCAGCGTGAGTACGTCGCCGGGGCGAACAGGCTGCCGGAACTTGGCGTTATTGACATTGAGCAGCACAGCAATCTTATCGACGTTCCCTTTGAGATGGAGGAGGACACCGCCTGCTTGAGCCAATGCTTCGAGGATCAACACACCTGGCATGATGGGGGCGCCGGGGAAATGGCCTTGGAAAAAGGCTTCATTGATTGTTACACATTTTTGAGCGGTGATATTGCCATTCTCCAGGTCGACATCCAACACTTTGTCGACGAGCAAAAACGGGTAGCGATGGGGCAAGATTTTGATGACCTCTTTCACATCTAAAATTTTGTGTTGCGTGGATTCACTAGCAGGCATGCACATTCTCCGTCATCAGATGGTTAAATAGTTTGCGCGCAAAAGCCACATTCGACGCATGTCCCGCGCGGATCGCGATGATGTGAGCTTTGAAATCGTAGCCGACTAATGCCAAATCGCCGATCATGTCGAGGATTTTATGGCGCACCATTTCATCTTGGAAGAAGAGGCCGCCCTTGCTTAAAATGGTGTCATCTTTGATCACGACGGCATTGTCTAAACTGGCTCCTTTAATCAATCCCCGATCGATCAGCATCGAAACTTCTTCGTACAACGAAAACGTGCGGCAAGGGGCGATCTCGCGTTTAAATGAGTCGGCAGAGATATCGATAGAGAAGTATTGGCTTTTGATTAGCTTGGTTTGTGGGTAGTCGAGCGTGTAGCTGATTTTGTAGCGATCGCAGGGCAAGGCAACGATATGGATATCCCCTTCGCTCCAGTAAACAGGGGAGTGGAGTGTAAATACGGGAATCGTTTCTTTTTGTTCCACGGAGCCGGCCTGCTCGATCATTTCGACAAACACATCTGAGCTGCCGTTACCCACCGGCGGTTCAATCCCATCCAGCTCAATGCAGACGTTATCAATCTGGTAGGCTTTCAAGGCTGCCATGACGTGTTCAACTGTGTGGATCTTGATGTCGGCAATCCCTAACGTCGTATTGCGTGCATTGGAAGAGACGTATTCCACCGTAGCGGGAACGATCGGTTCGCCGGCGATATCTATCCGTTTAAAGATGATGCCGGTTCCCTCTTTGGCGGGCAAAAAGCGGAGCGCAACCTTCTCACCGGTATGCAAACCAAGGCCGGTAAATGCCGCTTCCCCTTTCAGTGTGCGCTGCTTGCGCTTTGTCATTGTTGCTACATCCATAACTTCCCAAATTTAACACAATCGCCTTTAGGTTTCAATGACTATCCTTCTGGTAAAGAGCCCTAAGAAAACGCACAGGAGGCTGATGCCGACGATCAGGGCGTCACCTAGCTGTGAGTAGAGCGTCCAGTATGTGGTGAGGGGGACCGTGACGAGCAGGCCAGCGCGGGTCCATTCCACCTCTTCGGGGTGAGAGCCGCCTAAGAGGCTCAAGGTCCTGCCAAAGCTGTCGATCCCACCGGTAATCCCATTGTTGCAGGCGCGAATGAGGGGAACGCCACTTTCTACAGTGCGCAAGCGGGCGTGCTCTAAGTGTTGGAGGGGAAGTGTGGAATTGGGGTACCAAGCGTCGCTCGTGATGTTGACAATCATCTCTGCGCCCTTTTTTCTTCCTTCTCGTGTCAGATTGCCGAAGGTTTCTTCGTAGCAGATCGATGGGGAGAAGGGGATCCCTTGAGCGTGCATGATTTTCGCCGACGAACCACAGGTGAAAGAACTCATCACGCCATACTGTGCGGCCAGTTGTTGACAAAAGGTGAAGGGGATGTATTCCCCCATGGGAACGAGCACCCGTTTTTCATACCTTTGAGGGTCTTTGATGTCGGCTTCTTCTTTTCCCGTTTGCGGTTGAAAGAGCATTGCCGAGCTGAAGTAGTGCCGTTTGCCATTGACGTCCTCTGCATCTTCAAGGCCGACGAGCAAAGGAGTTTCGAAGAGATTGGCAATGGCTTGTGCCCAAAAGGCGTTGTTGACCATTATTCTTTGTCCCCGCTTTGTTGTCGCAAGGATGGCGTAAGGGTAATTCAAAGGGGGGAGCTTCTTTTGTGCAACAGGCCCAAATGCGTCTAACAACGTCTCCACAGCCGTTGAAGCGGGGAAGGCGTACGGATAAGTTCCAAAGGGGACGACAAATTCGGGAAGGACGATCAGGTCGAGTTTTTTGTTCTGAAACGGTTGAATCGTTTTGACGATGTGGTGCCATTGCTCTATGACAGAGCTGATGAGTTGCTCTGGCAGTAACCGAGGGCCAGATTCTTCAGTTGGAAAAGCTGTTTGAACCAAGAGGGCATGAAACTCTTGTTTCTCTGTGTGTTTGCCAAAAGAAAAATGGGAGTGGCCGGCGATATGGAAGACCCCAAAGAGATAGGGAACGAGAGACAAGGCAATCCACAAAGAGGGGAAGGCGCGGAGCAAGTAGGCTCTGACCCCAACGGCATTGGTTAAAATCACCCAAAAGGAGAGCCCAAATACCCCTCCGACAGAGGCGAGTTGCCGTGCATACTCACTGCTGGCAAGCGTCAGTCCAACGGGATTCCACGAAAATCCCGAGAGCACAAAGAGGCGCGACCACTCCATCAGCGTCCAAAGCCCTGCCAGAAAAAAACACGTGATTAAATGTTTCAACCGCTCACGTGTGACAAAGAGGGCCAAGATCCCAAATTGGGCTCCAGCACCTAAGGAGAGGAGAAAATAGGGTAAGTAAATATAGGAATAAGGATGAGAGGTGAACCAGTACAGCTGCACCAGTTGCACGAGAGTAAACCAGACAGTTCCGATGAAGAAGCGCTTCCGTGCGGATTCATACTGCAGCAAAAGGTAAAAAATAAGCGCAAACCCAATTGTAGCTGATACTAGCCCTAATGTTGGAAGTAGCGCCGGTTGCCCAAACGCAACAATGAGCAGGCTAGAGAAAAAAAGAAGAAGCGCGTTGCGATTACCCATGACGTGTTTTTCTTTGCGTCTTTGCGCCTTTGCGTTTATTTTCGGTGCTCTACGATTCAACGCAAAGACGCAAAGGCGCAAAGAGGCGAGAGAGCAACTGTTGCGTCTCCCCGCCTCTGCGTTGAACTCGTTTTATTCTACGCGTGGATCGCTTATTTTGCGCTAACTTCGTCTTTTTTGTCGTTGCAGCAACCTGTTCCGAAGACGAGCACGTAGAGCAAACCACCAAAGATCGCCAAGTTCTTCATGAAGTTCACTTGCTCAGGCAGCTGCTTTGCGGCTTCGAGATTCCAAAAGTCGTGGAAAATGATCGTCGTTGGGATCAAAAAAAGCAACAGGATCAGGGCTCCTAAACGGGATTTGTACCCGAAAATCAAAGACAAACCTCCCAAAAACTCAACGATCGCAGCGCTGACCAGGAAGAAGGGGATCATCGTGAACCCCTTAGAAGCCATGTATTGGACATTCATATCGTACGCAAACACCTTCCCCGATGCCCCCCAAATGAACACCGCAGCAATACAAACACGCGCTACAAATAACACCAAAGCATTGATAAATTTCATTGTGAATCTCCTTTTTAAGTGAAGTTATGTTTATATCCTAAGCCTGATTTTATGGAAACCCCCGCATCGAGCCCTTTTTGATAGATTAGAATGACTAAATCGTTTACTATGATCAGCCTATGGATAACAAACCATTTCGCCATCACCATCTCTTGCAAATTTTCGAGTTGTATGACAACCAAAACGCTCCGATGGATCTTGTCTTAAGGAATTATTTCAGAGAGCATAAGGCAATTGGATCGAAAGACCGCGCTTTCATTGCAGAAACCGTTTATGGGATGGTCCGGTGGAAAGGGCTTTTAGACTTCTTGTGTGGAGAGGTTCAAACCTGGGAAAAGCGGCTTGAACTTTTTGCAAGCGACCGTTTTCCTAAAGCGCAGCAAGATATGAGTCTTCCAGATCACGTACGGGCCAGTTTTCCGCCCGCTCTTTTTGAGGCGATTGTCCGTTCGTATGGGTTGGAGAAGGGGAAAGAGATTTGCCGCGTCTGCAATGGGGGAGCTCCACTTGCCGTTCGGGTCAATACCCTCAAAACTTCTCGCGACGCCTTGCTCAACCTGTGGAAAGAGCGTTATTCTGTTGTTCCGAGCGATTCAGCTCCCCAAGCTATTATCTTTAAAAAACGGGAGAATTTTTTTGCCTTCCCCGAATTTACCGCAGGATTTTTTGAGGTACAAGACGAGGGGAGCCAGTTGATCGCAGTGCTGGTCGATGCCAAGCCTGGGCAGTTGGTTTTCGATTTTTGTTCTGGTTCTGGAGGCAAGGCACTCGCTTTTGCCCCTCAGATGGAAGGAAAGGGGCAAATTTACCTCCACGACATTCGGAAATCCGTTCTTTTAGAGGCGCGCAAACGGCTCAAACGCGCCGGGATTCAAAATGCTCAAGGGGTCGACTCCACCGATGAGAAAAAGCTTAAAGGGTTGAAAAAGAAAATGAATTGGGTATTGGTCGATGCACCTTGCTCTGGCACTGGAACCTTGCGCCGCAATCCCGATATGAAATGGAAATACAGCGAAGAGATGTTGACCCGCCTTGTGGGGCAACAGCGGGTGATTTTTGAGAAGGCTCTCAGCTATCTTCACCCCGAGGGGCAGATCGTTTATGCAACCTGTAGCTTGCTCAAAGAGGAAAACGAAGAACAAGTGGCCCACTTCCTCAAAACCTACTCGTTGACACTAGTCCACGAGTTCAAGTCTCCCCTCGTCGAAGGGGGCATGGATGGCTTCTACGGGGCGGTCATGAAGAAAAAGCCACTGGACAGATAAGCTTCTTAATGGTATCTTTACACTCTTTGTCTTTATTAATGATCAATTTGGAGGTGTTTTATGGGTATGTTAGTAACCGGAGCTCATTCAGCAATCAATGCATATGAAGCGATCAGGAACAATTCAGATGACTATCGCTATGCGATTGGATTGCTCCATAAGCACGTCTTCGATTTTGTCGAATGGGGTTTAAACAAGCCTGATTTTTTTAAAGTTGCTAAGAATTATACGGGCTCGACAGAGGACATTTTCCAACGCTTGGAAAACTGTGCTAAACTGCTTAGTTTTTCTCCTGTTGTAAAGATTTTCAACGGCTCTTACGCTGGCAAAACCCCATTCTTTAAGCTGGGATGCGGCGTCGTTTTAGCTTCCGACCTCAAAACTGGAGTGGATTTCCTTAGTGGTTATGGAGTCAATTTCTCAAGAGCAACGGAACTGCTTAACAAAGTGAGCTTTTATGGCATCACTCCGCAAGCTGCATTCCTCGCTGTTGTGTCCCGTACTTCTCTGCTCGTCAACGGCCTGTTTGCTGCCGATGCCTTTGATAGATGGGAGAAATATATCGCACTCGAGAAGGCTTTGCACACGAATAACCCTGATCGTCAGCAGCATTTTGCTGCGCAAATTGATGAGTTTCATAATAAGGCTCAAAGCGCTAAGTGGGAAGCCATATCGTACACAGCTGACTTTGCTTTAGCCTCATTTGTTGCCAAGGGTGAAAAGAGCGTGCCCGTTTTAGGGGCAATGAGCGTTGCCTGCTTGGGCTTCAAGGTATACTCTGCCGTGTTGAAGCAGTCACTCCCAAACATTGCGAGAGACCCCGCTCAAGATCCAACTCGAGATCTCTTAGGCGATTGCTTAAGTAAGATTTACAAGTGGGTTCAAATTTCCGAGGGTGGTTGGGATGGCATGAGCAGTTGGGATGCCAAAGAGAAGCTCATGAAGCTGACTCATAAAGTTGCTCTACTCGCTGCTGCTTACAACGGTTCCGTTTCTGATGCTTGGGTGTCTTTAGCTGAGCAGGCTCAAAATGCTGAGAAGCTGATGGAAAACGTCGTGATTGGTGGTGCAGCGAAGAAGACCTTAGATCTTGGAAAGAGCGGTTACGCCTGTCTGAGCGCCAAAAATATCGTTTCAACTGTAGGGACAGTGGCTCTATTTACGCTGAAATCTCTCACCGTGCTCGCCTTTGGCGACTCTTTGGGTTTCTATAAACTCGATCTTTTGAAACATCAGATCGGCACAATCCCGACGTTCAAGGTTCTGACGGGCGTTGTCGCGTCCATCATGACGAGCATGCAAGCATTAGATGCTTTTAACAAGAGTGCTGAGGGATTGGAACTTTATACGAAGATAGCCAAATTCGCTGTGGTGCTTTTTGGAACGAGACTGACGGTTCAGGGTAATGTTTCCAAGGAGCTTGCTCTTGGAATGGTTGCTGCTGGCGCCGTTGTCGATGCGATGGGTTATGCCGTTGCCCTTAAAAAGGTTGATTAGTTCAATGGCTGGCCCATCCTGGGCCAGCCTTTTTCTTTATGTTGCAATCTGCACATACGGCCTCCCTCAAAGTCCACGAATGGATAGCAGTCGCTGTCCTCATTAGCTCCATCTTCACCCTTTCCCTCGTCACCCATTTTTCGGATTCGACTACAGCCTCTCCTTTTCCCCAACCTCACGACCATCATGAAATCGTCATCAAAGGGGCTGTTGCCTATCCTGGAATCTACAGAATCCCCTCAGACATGCCCCTGCAAGAGGCTCTCACCCTCGCCGGAGTCTCGCCTCAGGCCAACTTAAGCCGCTTTAAATTGGACAACCCCGTCAAAAAGGGGCGCGTCCTCCACATCCCCCTCAAACGCGCCAAAACCCCCTTCTCAAGAGATAAATTCAACGCAGAGGCGCAAAGACGCAAAGCTTAGCTCTGAACCTATTCTCAGGTCGATTTCAACTCTTAGTGACTGCGTGTCTTTGTGCCTTTGTGTTTAATTCTCATTTAGCATGAAAAAATATTGACAAAATATTATAATAAATTGTATAATTACGATCTAAAACTAAAAAAACACTATGATAACAAACAACATCATAACATCACTTCAATCCGCGATTACAACTTGCGATATCGTACGGAAAAATTCTGACGCATATCGCTACGTGATCTCCTTGCTCCACAACCAAATTTTTGATCTTGTTGAATGGGGTTGCAACAAACCGGACTTCTTCAAAATCGCCAAAAACTATACAGGCTCCTCGATTGTCACGTTAGATCGCTTTGAAAATGTGACTAAGTTGCTGACGCTGGCTCCCATCACACAATTTTTCGATGGCACCTATGATCAAAGCTCGTACCTTTACCAAGCAGGTCGTGCGGCACTACTCCTTTCCGACATCAAAACAGGGATTGAGTTTGCCAGCAGCTACAGCGGCTTTTCTCGACTGACTGCCCTTTCTAAAGTTGCGACTCACGCTTCGGTCATCTCGAATGGCTTGTTTGCTCTAGATGCTTTTTTTAAGTGGTATGCCCCAGCGGATGTTGCAACGCCGGTCCAGATCGAAAGTGTCAAATGGAAAGCCGTTTCCTACACGGCAGATTTTGCTCTAGGCGCCTTGGTCGCAGCTGGAGTGCAGAGCGTCCCTCTCTTAGGGGCAGTCAGCGTGGCTTGCGTGGGCTTTAAGGTGTACTCTGTTGTTTTTGATCATGCACACCAAAAGGAAATTAAGCAGCAATCTTTAAGAAAAACACCTCTAGATAGCTTTGTAGGAAAATTTTGCGACTATGTTCGAATTTCTGAGACCAATTACGAAGCCAAAGAGAAAATTGTAAAGCTCGTCCATAAAGTCACGGCTCTGACAGCGGCATACTACGGTTCTATTTCAGCTACCTGGACCGATTGGGCAGCTCAAGCTCAACAGACCGATAAGTTAAATGAAACGTTTGCGGTTTTTGGACCCGCAATGAGTATCTGCGTGCCAAAAGATGACAAGTATCTACTGAGCTCCGGAGTGAGTGCAGAGGTGATCGGAACAGTTGCTTACTTTGCATTGAAAGCGCTGAGCGCCCTCTGTTTTGGCGAAAGCTTGGGCTTTTACAAATTAAATTTTTCACATTATAAGATCGGCAGGTTGCCTGTCGTTGGACTGACGATGGGGCTTTTAGGTACTGCGATGTCTGCTGCCATCGTTTTTGGCGCAAGAAAGTCCAAACAAGAAAAAACTTCTGAAAAACCAAAATTGCCGTTTTACACCAAAATGGCCAAGTCAGCAACGATGTCCTTGAGTTTTGCCTCCACCCTAGCCGGGATCGATTCTGCATCGGTCAGAGCCGGTTTGACGGCCCTAGGAGCCGTTGTCGACGCGATGGGCTATGTCTCTGCTCTCCAATCCTCCCCAAAATCCGCCTAATCGTTCTTGCCGTTTCCATCACCTCCTTTGTCTTTTTTTCTACTCAAAAACAAAAAGTGTTGTGAAAAATAGCACCTCTTTGCTAAGCTACATCTTTCACACATTAAAATTCATGCCAAAAGGGCGTGTTGTTTTAGTGTTGTTCGCCTTGTCAACTCTGCTAAGAACGCATTTCGTGCGCAGCTTGGCACTAGCTGATTCGGCACAAAAAAAGCGTTTTTAATAACACCAGTAGGGTAGACAAGCAGGATTAAAATGGACAAAGACTCAACTCAGTCGATCAGGCTAATGGGTAAAAAACGTGGCATGATGCAGTATTTTGATGACAAGGGAAATACCATTGTTTGTACAGTCATCGAAGCGCAGCCAAACGTGATCACCCAGATTAAGAATAGCGACACAGATGGGTATCAAGCCATACAAATGGGTTTTGATACAATTGTTGTCAACGATGAGCGCACTTTGGAAAAAAGAGTGAGCAAGCCTTTGCGCGGACATTATAAGAAAGCCGCTGTTGCACCTCGACGCTTTCTTGCAGAAACCCGCGTTAAGAAAGTGGATGGGTACACAATCGGACAAGAGATTGGCGTCGATGCGTTTGCAGATGTTCCCTTTGTCGACGTGTGTGGCATGTCAAAGGGTAAAGGGTTCCAAGGGGTGATGAAACTGTTTAACTACGCGGGCGGCCCGGCTTCCCACGGTTCTGGTTTCCACCGCCATGCAGGTTCTACAGGGATGCGTTCGACACCAGGCCGCTGCTTGCCAAACGGAAAGCGCGCGAGCCACATGGGTGATGACCGTGTGACAGTCCAAAACTTGCGCGTTGTATCTGTGCGTCCTGAATCCAATGTGATTTTGGTTGAAGGGGCAGTTCCTGGAGCAACAAATGCTTTAGTTTATGTGAGCCCAGCTGAAAAGAAAACGCACTCAAAAAAACATAAGAAAAAATAACCGTTGACGGAGTTTTGATCGTGGCAACACTGAAAAAATACAATATTCAAGGTAAGCAAGTTGGGGAAGTAAAACTCAACGACGACTTAGTCAATGCTGAAGCGAACGGCCAGATGGTTAAAGATTACATCATCGCTATCCGAGAAAATGCAAGACAATGGTCGGCGAATACGAAAGGGCGTTCAGAAGTGAACCATTCGACGAAGAAGCCCCACCCGCAAAAAGGGGGAGGCCGCTCACGTCAAGGGATGCTCTCTGCTCCTCAATATAAAGGGGGCGGTCGCGTCTTTGGTCCTAAGCCTAAATTCGACCAACACGTACGGATCAATAAGAAAGAAAAGAGAAGCGCTATCCGCTTCTTGCTCGGGGAAAAAATCAGAAATAACAAGGTGCACATCCTCGAGACAACTCAAATGGGAGAGCCAAAGACAAAAGTCGTTGCGAACTTCCTGAAGAATGCAGGGATCAAAGGACGCCTCCTCTTTTTAGGCGAAGGGCGCTTTGCAGAAGTTCCTGGCCCAGAAGAAAAAAAAGCTACGGTGAGCATCGGCTGCGAAGAACACGATAATTTCGTCAGAAGCCTCAGAAACCTCCCTAAAACAGAATTTTCGTTGGCGAAAAATATCAGCGGTTACGACGTCCTCATTGCACATGAGATCGTCATGACGGAAGAGGCTCTTAACGAAATCAATGCATGGTTGTGCTGAAGCAAGGATTATTTATGAAAAAAGACCCTTACCAAATCGTTAAACATTTACATGTGACTGAAAAATCGCAGACGTTGAGCAGCTTGAAGGATGCAAAATCCAATCCGTGTCTGGCACGTTGCAAAACGCCAAAGTACGTTTTCATCGTCGATCCACGCGCAAATAAGAGAGAGATTGCTGAGGCTGTCGAAGAAATCTACAGAGATTTGAAGGTAAAAGTCACAGGTGTGAACACGATCAACGTGAAGCCGAAGGCTAGACGCGTTAGAGGCCGCTTAGGCATGAAGAAAGGATTTAAAAAGGCTGTTGTTTCACTTGAGCAAGGTGACTCAATCGATAAAGTATAACGACTCAAGAAAGGCTATGACATGTTAAAGAAATTTCGTCCAATCACTCCCGGAACAAGACAGCTTGTTCTTCCGATGAACGAGACATTGACACGTGTGTCCGAAGGGGCCCGCGCGACTGTTAAACCAGAAAAGAGTCTTCTTCTTCCGAAAAAACGGACATGTGGAAGAAACAACGTTGGGCATATCACTTGCCGCCATAAAGGCGGAGGTCACAAAAGGCACTATCGCGTCGTCGATTTCAAGCGCGATAAAGAGAACATCCCTGCTAAAGTGGCTTCGATCGAATACGATCCAAACCGGTCTGCTTACATTGCGTTGCTTCACTATGCCGATGGCGAGAAGGCCTATATTTTAGCTCCTGCAGGACTCGCTGCTGGGGATGTGGTGCAAACGAGTGATGAGCCCCCATTTAGCGTGGGCAATTGCATGAAAATGAAGTTCATGCCCGTTGGTTCGATGATTTACAACATTGAGATCATCCCAGGGAAGGGGGGCAAGCTCGTTCGATCCGCTGGACTTTCTGCGCAATTGATGGCGCGAAGCGGTGGTTTTGCAACGCTCAGAATGCCCTCTGGCGAAATGCGCATGATTAATGAAAATTGCAGAGCAACGTTTGGACAAGTGTCCAATTCTGAGCACAACCTCCGCGTTGAGGGAAAAGCAGGACGCCGTCGCTGGATGGGGATTAGACCGACAGTGCGTGGTACGGCGATGAACCCGGTCGACCACCCGCACGGCGGGGGGGAAGGTAAGCATAAGGGGAATATCCCGCAAACGCCTTGGCGCTTGTACACACGTGGCTTAAGAACTCGTTCTCAGAAGAAATCGAATAAGTTTATCGTTAAGGATCGAAGGAAGAAGTAACTATGACAAGATCACTAAAAAAAGGTCCGTTTGTAGATCACCATCTTCAAAAGAAGGTAGATGTACAAAACGCAACAGCAGCAAGAAAGCCGATCAAAACATGGTCGAGACGGTCGATGATTACACCAGATATGGTAGGTCATACATTTGAAGTGCATAATGGCCGCAAATTTATCACAGTGTTTGTTTCGGAAAGCATGGTTGGTCACCGGTTAGGTGAATTTTCGCCAACGCGCACATTTAAGGGCCACCCATTAAAGAAAGTGGTCACAACACCAACTGCTGCCGCGCCGGCACAAGCGTAGGAGAAAAAGAATGAACCAAGCTTATGCAATTACAAAAACGCAGCGCGTATGCCCCAGAAAGGCAAGACTCGCAGCCGGGTTGATTCGTGGCAAAACAGTGCCAGCTGCCGTGGCTCAATTGACCTTCTGCAGCATGAAGGGCGGAAGAATTTTGCTAAAGACGCTATTGAGCGCTGTTGCGAACGCAGAAAGCGAATTTGATGTGCGCCGCGAGCGTCTGGTTGTTTCTGAGGTGAGAATTGACCAAGGGCCTGTACTGAAGAGAGCAAAACCAAAAAACCGTGGCGGAAGACATCCAATTTTGAAAAGGACGAGCCACTTTAAAGTCGTCGTGGCAGGAGAATAATCACATATGGGACAAAAAACAAATCCGAGAAGCTTCCGACTCATTATCAACCGCAACTGGGGTTCGAAGTGGTTTGCGAACAAGCAAGAGTTTGGCGATCTGTTGAGAGAAGATTTCGAAATCCGCAAATATTTGATGAAAAAGCCAGCATGTGTAGGCGCTTCGCAAATTAAAATCAAACGGATGAGCGAAAAAGTGGAAGTGACCATTTGCACGCCACGTCCAGGTTTGGTGATTGGCAAGAAAGGAGCGGAGATCGACGTATTGAAACAAGAGCTCTTCAAGTTGACGGGCAAGCAAGTGTGGATCGAAGTGGAAGAGATCAAGCGCCCAGACCTCGATGCGCAGATCGTCGCTGATGGGATCGCAAAGCAATTAGAAAGACGGATTCCTTTCCGCCGTGCGATGAAAAAAGCACTTCAGTCGTCGATGGATGCCGGCGCTTTGGGGATTAAAGTTCAAGTCTCTGGCCGTATCGGTGGAGCCGAGATTGCCCGAACAGAGTGGTACAAAGAGGGAAGCACTCCTTTGCACACAATGAGAGCGGACATCGATTTTGCGATGGGAAGAGCGGAAACGACATACGGAAGCATCGGCGTAAAAGTGTGGATCAATAAGGGTGAGATGATTTCCTCTAAGAAGGAGGTTGCATAACCATGGGTCTGATGCCTAAACGAACAAAACATAGAAAAATGCAGAAAGGGGCATGTGCGGGAAATAGCAAAGGTGCTCAGTTTGTCCATTTTGGAGACTTCGGCATTCAAGTTCTCGAGCGCGGCTGGATCTCGAACCAACAAATCGAAGCATGCCGCGTGTCGATTAACCGTTATTTCCAACGTAAGGGGAAAGTGTGGATTCGGATTTTCCCAGATAAGCCAGTGACGAAGAAGCCAGCTGAAGTACGTATGGGTAAAGGGAAGGGGGCTGTGGACCATTGGGTGGCAGTCGTGCGTCCCGGACGCGTGCTCTTCGAAGTGGGGAACGTACCTAAGGAACAAGCGCAAAACGCATTGAGAAGAGCGGCCGCTAAATTGGGTTTAAAAACGCGATTTGTCGAACGACTCGAGCAAGTATAGAGGATAAGGTTATGTCAAAAGCAACGCAATATAGAGATATGTCTGTTTTAGAGATAGAGTCGGCATTGAAAGAGATGCGCGGTCGTATTTTTCAGACGGTTAATGAGAAAAAACAGACGAAGAAAGCTGAAAAGCCCCATTTGCTGAAACAGTATAAGAAAGAGCAGGCGAGAATGTTGACGATCCTGCAAGAAAAACAACTTGGAGAGTAATTTAGATGGATCAAACCGCACGAACATTAACGCGGAAGAGACAACAAGGTGTTGTCGTCTCTAACAAAATGGATAAAACGGTTGTTGTAAAGCTGGAAACAACGCAGCAACACCCGCAATACCGAAAAGTCATTAAGCGTGCAAAGAAGATTTATGCACACACCGACGAAAACAATTTAAACATTGGCGATGTGGTCGACGTTGTAGAGACAAGGCCCTTGTCGAAATTAAAAAGATGGCGCGTTGTAGCGAAAGCGTAACGAAAAAGCTACAGGAAGACGGAAAGAAGTCACGGAGTTAGACTAATATGATTCAACAAGAAACCAAGCTGAAAGTCGCTGATAATACCGGCGCTAAACGGGTAAAGTGCTTCAAAGTTTTAGGTGGGTCCAGGAGACGTTACGCCTACGTAGGCGATATTATCGTCTGTTCTGTCCAAGAAGCTGATCCCGATGGAAGTGCTAAGAAAGGCGATGTAGTGAAAGCTGTGATCGTCCGCACGAAGAGTTACATCAGACGCCCAGATGGGACGAAGATTCGCTTCGATTCCAACGCTTGCGTTTTGATCGATGATAAGAATAACCCGCGTGGAACCCGTATTTTTGGTCCAGTTGCTCGCGAAGTGCGCGACCGCGATTTTCTTAAAATTGCCTCTTTAGCGCCTGAGGTCATTTAAACTAGTAGGATCCAAAGTTATGATGAACAAATTCGAAAACAAGACAAAAAAGATTAAGAAAGGGGACAAAGTCCTCGCGATCACAGGGAACCATCGTGGCCAAACAGGAACAGTGTTGGCGATCCACGGGAGTGGAGCTGTTGTTCAGGGCTTGAATGTGAAGAAAAAGCACGTGAAAAAGAGCCAAAACACGCCAAATGGCGGGATCGTTGAAATGGAAAGGCCGATCAACATCTCAAACTTGGTCGTTTGTAACGAGTCGGGACAACCGCTGAAGTTGAAAATGCACGTGACCGATAAGCATAAGAAGAAAAACCTCGTTTACCACGAGCACGGCAAAGACGTTATTTACAGAACAATAAGAACCCATAAAGCAGTAGGGTAACACATGTCTAGGTTAAAAAAACGCTATCTTGGAGAAGTAAAGCCTGAGCTTCAAAAGAAGTTCAATTACCCAAATCCGATGAGAGTGCCAAAGCTCTTGAAGATTGTCATCAATATGGGCATTGCTGAAGCTTCAAAGGATAAAAACGCGATGCAAGATTGCATTAATGAACTGGCTCAACTATCTGGTCAAAAACCCATTGTGACCAAAGCGAAGAAGGCCATTTCTAACTTTAAGCTGAGAGAAGGGCAAGCAATCGGTTTGAAGGTGACTTTGCGAGGCACGCGTATGTACGAGTTTATGGACCGCTTTTTTAATTTAGCCTGTCCAAGAATTCGCGACTTTAGAGGTTTCCCATCCAAGTGTGATGGACGTGGCAATTACACATTAGGAATCGATGACCAACAGGTTTTCCCCGATATCAATTTGGATGCGGTGAAAAAAGCACAAGGGATGCACATCTCGTTTGTCACCACAGCAGCAACTGATGAAGAGTGTGTTGAATTGCTTAGATTATTAGGCCTTCCGTTTAAGAATTTACCGATAATGGTAGCAGCGTAATTAAGGAGATGATTTTATGGCAGTAGTTAGCGATCCAATCGCCGATTTCCTTACCCGGATTCGAAATGCCACCCAAGCACAACTGCGCTATGTCGATGTGCCCTGGAGCCGTATCAAAGAAAACATTGCGGAAATACTGAAGGCATATGGTTTTGTCGAGAATTTTCTCGTAAAACAAGATAGCAATCAGCGCGGAACAATGCGTGTATTCCTAAAATATACGGAAACGCGACGTCCCGTGATCAAGGGGATCAAGCGGATGTCTACTCCAGGACGGCGCATGTATGTTGGGCACCAAGATATTCCGAAGTTTTATGGTGGTTTTGGTTTGTCTATCCTATCCACATCGAAAGGGATTAAAGCTGGCGTAGAAGCCACTGCAAATCAGCTCGGTGGAGAACTCCTGTGTTTGGTATGGTAGTTTGATAAATTGATGATTTAATGAGGAGAAATTGACATGTCTCGCAAAGGAAAATTACCGATTCCCGTTCCTAAAGGAGTGGAGGTTAAAATCGCTGCGAAAGAGATTTCAGTGAAAGGCCCAAAGGGTTCACTGAAGCATGAGCTCATTCCGGGGATTGCGGTCGCTCACAAAGATAACGAGATTCTCGTTTCGTTGGAAGAAGGGCACAAAGAGGAAGGGAACTACCATGGGTTGTATCGCTCGATCATCCAAAATTTGATTTTAGGCGTAACGACAGGGTTTGAAAGGACGTTGGAGATGATTGGGGTTGGATACCGAGCATCAGTACAAGGACATGAGATCGATTTGCAGGTAGGCTTTTCCCATCCAACTCGTTTGCGCATTCCAGATGGTGTCCACGTGAAAGTAGACAAGAACACGACGATCACCATCAATGGCAGTGACAAGCAGATGGTTGGTCAGTTTGCAGCTTCTGTCCGCGCTGTAAAGCCACCAGAGCCATACCAAGGGAAAGGGATTCGCTATGTTGGCGAATACGTCCGTAAGAAAGCAGGTAAGGCAGCTGCCGCTAAGAAGTAAAATTTAAAGGTGAGATCATGAGAGCAGAAATTACAAAGATGAATGAACGTAGAGAAAAGCGTGCTTTCCGCACGCGAAAGAAGCTACGCGGAACTATGGCAAAGCCAAGGCTTTCGGTCGTGAAAAGCAATAAGCACATCCACGTGCAGCTGATCAATGATGATGAAGGAAAAACATTGGCTTCGACAGCGACTTTTGCCAAAGAATTTCGCAATACAGAGTTCAACAAAAGAAATAAAGAATCTGCTGCTAAGTTAGGCGAAAAGATTGCAGCCCTTGCGATCGAAAAGAATGTACGCGAAGTCGTTTTCGACCGCGGGCCATTTAAGTACCACGGAATATTAGCTGCACTCGCAGATAGCGCGCGATCTGCTGGGTTGAAGTTTTAAATAAACATAGGGATCAAATGAATAAGTCTAAAAATTCCAAAAAAGACAAAGTCGACCAAGAAATGGTTGAAAAGGTGCTGTTTGTCAACCGTTGCTCTAAAGTTGTAAGCGGTGGACGAAAGTTTAGCTTTTCAGCGCTGATTTTAGTGGGCGATGGGAAAGGCCGCGTTGGGTATGGGTTTGCCAAGGCAAATGAGCTCACCGATGCCATCAGAAAGGGGGGAGAAGCCGCTCGAAAAAACGTAAATTCTTACCCACTAAATGGCAACACAGTGCCTCATGAAGTTGAAGCGCATTGGGATGGCGCCCACGTATTGATTAAGCCAGCCCCTCCAGGCGCTGGTGTGGTTGCGGGTTCCAAGGTGCGCGCTGTTTTGGAAATGGCAGGTATAAAAGACGTGATGGCCAAGAGTCTCGGAGCGAGCAATCCAATCAACATCGTCAAGGCCGTTTTTAAAGCTCTGGAAATGTTGTTGAGCAGAGATCAGATTAAACAAATGAGGGGCGCATAATCATGGTGACCACACTTGCAACTCTAAAAAATACATCCAGACCAAAAAAGAATGTGAAGCGCGTTGGGCGTGGACTTGGTTCTGGCTTGGGAAAAACATGTGGCAGAGGCGAGAAGGGAGCCGGATCGCGTTCTGGTTATAAGCGCCGTCATACCTATGAAGGCGGTCAGTTCAGAATGTTTATGAAGATCCCTTTCAGAGGATTTAACAACAAAGTATTTACTGAACGCTACGAAACGATCAATCTCGATCAGATCCATGACATGTTTGCTGATCATGAAACCGTGAACGCCAAAACTCTTTTTGAAAAAGGGTATACCGATGATTGCCACGCACGCGTGAAGATCCTTGGCAATGGCGAGCTCACAAAAAAGGTGAAGATCCAAGCGAACGCGTTTACGAAGTCTGCAGAAGAAAAACTCCAGCAAGCAAAAATCCACTTTGAAGTGATCCAAAAGTAACTTACGTTAGGGAAAGGAGCTCACACTCATTATGCTGAAGCAAATTGCGCGGATTGCTCAAGTACCTGAGCTTTGGTCGAAAATCGTCTTCACGCTGCTCATGTTGATCGTGTGCCGCGTTGGCGGATTCATTCCTGTACCCGGCATTAATGGTGAAATTGCCGTCAGCTTTTTCAGACATGCGACAGGCGGCGGGCAAAACTTGTTTCAGATGGTCGACATTTTCTCTGGCGGTGCATTTTCCCAGATGACAGTGATCGCACTCGGGGTTGTCCCTTACATCTCTGCCTCGATCATCATGCAGCTCGTCGTGGCGATTTGGCCCTCTTTCCAACGCGAGATTAAAGAGAACAGTGAGCAAGGCCGGCGCAAAATGAACAAGTACACGCGCTACCTGACCGTTGGACTCTCCATTATCCAAGCCGCACTCTTTGCTAAGTACGCCCTTCAGATCAATATTTCGCACCCTGGAATTGTCGCAGGCGAATTGCTCGATGTACAGATTGCCGGTTTTCCTTGGCTCTTTTACATGATTATCGTTTCAACGATGACGACCGGAACGATGTTTTTGATGTGGATTGGGGAGCAAATTACCGACAAAGGGATTGGAAATGGGATGAGCTTGATCATCACCATAGGCATTCTCTCACAGATTCCTACTGCTTTTGGCTTGATTTTCCAGCAGCTGAACCTCGACTCTCAAGAACCTGGACAAATGGCCTTTACGTCGATTTTGGTGTTGGCCGCGCTATTTGTCGCTGTGACGATTGCCACCATTATGATCATTCAAGGATACCGACGGATTCCGCTTCAGCATGCCCGCCGCGTCGTTGGGATGCGAGAAACGCAAGGGGGGACCTCCTATATACCGCTTAAAGTGAACTATGCGGGGGTTGTTCCGGTCATTTTTGCCTCAGCCTTGTTGATGTTCCCAGCGACTTTAGGGACCTTTGTAGGCCGTGGAAACTGGCTTGGCGACATTGCGTTGTGGCTTTCGCCTGGAAGCTCGCTGCATTTAGTGTTTTACGTCGTTTTGATCATTCTCTTTACCTATTTCTGGACAGCCACCCAGTTCCGTCCTGATCAGATCGCTTCCGACATGAAAAAGAATGGGGCTTTTATCCCAGGAGTCCGCCAGGGCAAGCCCACGCAAGACTATCTGGAGCACTCCATGAATAGCATTACCTTGATCGGTGCCGTGTTTTTGGCCTTGTTGGCCATCTTGCCGACCATGGTAGGACATTTTTTAGGTGTGCCTCAAACAATTAGTTACTTTTTCGGGGGAACAGCGTTGTTGATCCTCGTGGGTGTTGTTTTGGACACGATGAAACAAGTCGAATCCCACCTTTTGATGAAAAGGTATGATGGGTTCATGAAAAGCGGCAAGGTGCGAGGCCGTTAAAAGAATTTTGCAACAGCCTCACAAGGCTCTTGAAAAGTAATGATAACTTTTGGTAGAATAACCTGACGAATAATGTAGGAGTCATAGAATGCCACGAATAATCGGTATCGACATACCCGACAACAAACGGTTGGAAATCAGCCTGACTTATATCTTTGGAGTTGGACGCCATTTGTCCAACCAGATCATTGCAAGACTTGGATTGAATCCCGACATGAGAGCTGTCAAACTGACCCAAGACGACATTGCGCGTATCAACGCATTGCTTCAGGATGAATATGTCGTTGAAGGGGACTTAAGACGTCAAGTTCAGAACAATATTAAACGTATGGTCAACATTCACTGCTATCGTGGATTGCGCCATCGCAGCGGACTGCCCGTACGCGGACAACGTACCCGTACGAATTCCCGCACCAGAAAAGGGCGAAGAAAAACGATTGCGAATAAGAAGAAATAACCTTAGGAGTACTAAACCTTGACTACTAAACAACCAGAGCCAGCAAAAAAAGTCGTTAAAGTAAAGAAGAAGGCGAGCCAAGCGGTCCACTCAGGAATCGCGCATGTAAAGGCAACCTTCAATAACACAATCATCGCGATTACCGATCCAGCAGGGCGAGTCATTTCGTGGTCATCCGCAGGGAAAGTGAACTTTTCAGGTTCCCGCAAATCGTCCGCTTATGCTGCTACAATGGCTGCGCAAGATGCCGGAAAAGTAGCAATGGGTGCAGGCATGCGAGAGATCGAAGTGAATTTGCGTGGGCCTGGTGCAGGCAGAGAATCAGCAGTGCGTGGCTTACAAAGCGCAGGGCTCAATATTTTGGCGATCCGCGACACAACACCTGTTCCGCACAATGGATGCAGACCGCGCAAGCGACGCCGCGTGTAACGCAATAAACCTTTCACAAGTGTAGGAGAAACATCAATGACTCTCAGATATGGCAAATTTGAAATGCCGAGCAAAATTGTGATCGACAAAGATTCGGCGACACAAACGTTTTCCCGTTTTATCGTCGAGGCATTCGAAAGAGGGTTTGGGCACACCTTAGGGAATTCGATGCGTCGTATGATGTTGTCTACTCTGGAAGCCCCTGCGATTGTTTCAGTTCGCATCGAAGGCGTTCCACACGAATACATGGGGATTGATGGCGTCGTGGAAGACATGACTAACATCATCTTGAACTTTAAAGGCGCTCTTTTGCGTAAATTGGTCAGCGATGATTCTTTCTCTACAAAAGAACTCCGCACCATTACGACGAACTTGAATGTCACGCGAGAAGATATCGACAAGGGCAAAGGGCAGTGTGAAGTGACTTTAGGCGACGTGATTAAAGACTCGAATTTCGAAGTGGTGAACCCCGATCTGCACCTCTTCACGGTAACAAAGCCGATGAAGAAACAGATCGACTTAAGAGTGTCGATTGGAAGAGGATATGTTCCTTCTGAAAGACACGTCGTGCGCGATAAAACATCGGACGAGATCTTGATCGACTCCTCTTACTCGCCCGTGCGCATTGTGAATTACTACGTTGAAAATACACGCGTTGGCCAAGACACCGACTTTGACAAACTCATTTTCGAAGTGACAACCGATGGACGAGTCACTCCAGTTGAAGCGATGAAGTTTGCAGCTCAGATCGGACTTAAGCACTTCGATGTGTTCAATAAACTCGATGCTGAAAATATCAATTTCGACGAAGAGGCCATGGAAGGCGATGAGAACGAAGATGAGATGATGGAAAAACTCTGCCTCCGCATCGATGAGATCGAACTTTCTGTGCGTTCGACCAATTGCTTAAGCGGGGCAAATATCGAAACAATCGCTGAACTCGTTTCGATCCCTGAGCGCCGCATGCTCGAATTCCGCAATTTTGGAAAGAAATCTCTCAACGAAATCAAAGCGAAGCTTCAAGAAATGGGACTCCACCTAGGGATGGATCTTAGCCGCTATGGGATCGATGGCGACAATGCTAAGGAGCGGGTCAGAGAGTACAGCGAATTGAAGAAGAGCCGCAAGGAAAGAGATAACCGCGAGAAAGAGCAAAAAGAAAATCAAATTGAAGATGAGGAATAGAAGGGGCGTCATATGAGACATTTAAATAAAACAGTTAAACTCAACCGGACGTCATCGCACCGCAGATGCTTGTTTGCAAATATGCTAAAAGCATTGATCGAGCACGAGCGCATCACGACGACGCTTCCTAAAGCAAAAGCGCTAAGAGGCTATGCTGAGCGGATGATCACGCTGGCAAAGAAAAATACTTTAGCAGCTAGAAGACAAGCGATCGCCTCTTTGATGATTCAATTCAATGCATTGACAGATAAAGAGAAGCGCGCCGTCAAAGCAGGGGATACGTCTGCATACAATACCGACCGCCAAGTGGTTGATAAACTTTTTGAAACGCTTGGTAAGCGATTTGGGACCCGCAATGGCGGTTACACGCGCATTATCCGGAGCAAGAAACGCCAAGGCGACAACGCACAGACCTGTGTGATTGAATACCTAAGTGCTTAGTTATAACCTGTATAAATTCAAAGAGTTGAGGGTTGGCATTTGTTAACACTCAACTCTTTTTTTTTCTTTACTTAAACTTGGCTTAGGATTAAAATCCATTTTTGTAGGGACTTTTATGATCAACGTCGCAATTAACGGTTTTGGAAGGATTGGCAGATTGGCATTTCGCCATGCAATCGGCAATCCACGCCTCAACATCGTTGCGATCAATGACGTCGTTCCTGCAGATAACTTGGCTTATCTCTTAAAATACGACTCTACGCATGGAACGTGCTCAGCGGATATCAGAGCTGAAGGGCAGACGCTCGTCGTCAATGGAAAAAGTACCCACGTTTTGTGTGAGAAGGATCCAGGAAAGCTTCCGTGGAAACAATTGAAAGTTGACTATGTCATCGAGTCGACAGGACTTTTTACTTCAGTTGAAGAGGCCTCCAAACACCTCACAGCTGGAGCTAAGCGGGTGCTCATTTCAGCACCTGCCAAAGGGGAAATTCCTACATTTGTCATGGGCGTGAACCACGAAAAATACGATCCCTCGAAAGATTTTATCGTCTCTAATGCCTCTTGTACGACCAATTGTCTGGCGCCCATCACCAAGATATTGCTAGACAATTTTGGGATCGAAGAGGGATTGATGACAACAGTTCATTCAGTGACAGCTACACAACCCATAGTCGATGGTCCTTCCAAGAAAGACTGGAGGGGCGGGCGAGGCGCAAGTCAAAACATTATTCCGGCATCTACAGGTGCCGCTAAAGCAGTCGGGATGTGTATTCCCGAAGTGAAAGGAAAATTAACGGGTATGGCGCTTCGCGTGCCAACAGCCGACGTGTCAGTTGTCGATTTGACCGTGCGGTTAAGTAAACCAACTACTTATGAAGAGATTTGCCAAATGATGGAACGGGCCGCTAATGGCCCAATGAAGGGAATCTTGGCTTATTGCGACGAACAACTTGTATCTTCAGACTTTATCAGCAGCACCTATTCCGCCATCTTTGATAAAGATGCCGGTATTGCTTTAAACGATAGGTTTTATAAGATCATTGCCTGGTACGACAACGAGATGGGCTACGCCTGTCGGGTTATCGACCTACTCGAGTATATGGCAGCGCATGAGAATGCAGCTGTTGCCATGCACCGGTAAAGGGAAAAGTTCGTCTCCAATTCGCTAAGATCCACGTTACAGTTTTTGAACTTTTAACAATGGAAGATACCAGTGGATTTTACTCGAGAACCAATTATAGAAACAGTAATCACCCCAAAAGAGGGTTGTAAATTAGTCGTAAGAAGCAGCAACACATCGGGCCAAGAGGAATTCTTTGTCGATGCTGTTCAGGTCGTTTCGTTTGGAAGCGCCCTTTTCTTTCGATCGCTAGAAAGGCCAAAGACCTTTCTCGTTCCCGTAAGCGATTACGAAATCGTCGAAGTGAGAGAGCCTCGCATGGTGCTAAAAAATGTGGGAATCGATCGCTCCATCAAGATTGCTGGCGGAAGGGAAGGATCGATGCGCTCATCCCACCGCGAACCACACCCCGAGCCAGTGCGTCAAAGAGCCGAGCCAGAACCAGCTTCAACCGAGGCCGGTGCATCATCAGCCGAAGGAGATCGCGGCGATAAACGGCGCGATCGACGTCGCAATGTGCGCAGAAGACGCGGGCGTGAAGACGGTGTAGAAACAACAGGTGGAGCTGAGCCGGAATCAAAAGAGGGCGCAGGCACAGAAGAAGGCGCCGGGCAAGAATCATCTTCTCTGGCACAACAAGTCGTCACGACATCCATCTTGAACGCCCTGTTACCGCCACCTCCTCGCCTCATCTCCGAGACCATTGCACAGTACAGAGACACCTACAAAGATGCGTTTTATTCAAAAGAAGATAAACGTCCATCCGCACCCGAAGGAGCCGAAGCGCCACCCTCAGTGCCTTTGAACCAACCTGAGTATGGCAGCTATGAGATGACTCCAGAAGAAGAGGAGACCATCTACCAACAACGCAAGAAGCAAGGGTTTTTCGACAACGAATCGCTCTCGCATGCAACTGAGCCTACAGAGACCCCTCCAGATCATCAACAGCCTCTCTAACGCCCCTTGAACAAAGCTTCTTGACTCTAAAGTCAAGAAGCTTTATCTTTTTTAATCTCTCCGCTCGGATGGTGAAATGGTAGACACTAGGGACTTAAAATCCCTTGCTCGCAAGGGCGTGCTGGTTCGAGTCCAGTTCCGAGCATTTAGCGAGAAAGCCAAAGTATTGGCTTTCGTCTGGACGAGAAGTGAGCTGCAAAGCAGCGAACCGGCGGGAAACCCGGAGTCCAGTTCCGAGCATTTAGCGAGAAAGAAAGCCAAAGTATTGGCTTTCGTCTGGACGAGAAGTGAGCTGCAAAGCAGCGAACCGGCGGGAAACCCGGAGTCCAGTTCCAAGTTTGCCAAACCGCAAGAAGGTGAGTCCTTGAACAAGACTTAGTTACCTTCTTTTTTAAAGGGCTTAAGTCTTAACCGACTTAAGCCGCTTTATTATTCAAACCAATTTTTGCCCAATCCGCCCAATCTCTTTTGAAGATCCAAGATTGACTGCTGCTGAGGCCTGGTGCTTATTGGGTTGCCCTTTGGTGGGGCCGTAAACGGCTTCCGGCGCTGGATGGGTCGCCACGCTGCGGGAGACGGACTCCAAGGAGAGCAGGGTTGCCAAGCGCTTGGGCAGACGCGGATGTGTGGAAAGCACTTCCGAGAACCAGACCCAGAAGCCAGTCTCATGATAGACTTGGGCGGCGAACTGATTCACTTTAACCTGTTTATAAAGGTGTTTTCCCGCGGACAGGGAGATTAAGCCGGAAACAGCACCTTCCGGCACGCAATGCGCTCCGAAACGATCGCAGGTATATTCACAGGCCCGGCGGTATGCTTTTCCGAGAAAAGGGGTTAATAGGGCCGGTAAAATCCAGACCCGTTTTTTCAGGTGTCCCCGTTTCACATGCGCCAATTCATGCGCCATCACGAATTCGAGGGCTTCAGCGCCCTGTTCATAAGCCATTTCAACGATTTCGGAATACAGCACTACATAATCGCGCATCAGAAAACGGGTGGCAAAGGCGTTCAACACGCCGCCAGATTGGATGATATACATGGCTGGTATCGGCATATTCAGCTTTTCGCAATTTTTTTGAGCCGCCGCATACACTTCTGAGAATTGCGTTTCGCTCACTCTTATCGAATTTCCGCGTAGGTATCCCAGCCACAGTCCCTGGGTGAATAATCCGAGAATAGCGAAGATGGGCGCGAAAAGAAACAGCATTAGGGTAACGAGTAGACAAATGTAGATCAGAATGCTCCAAACCAGAGAAACGCCAAACCAGAGCTTTTCGCGCGGATGAATGAGCGCCTCGAGATTCGAAGCGGTTAATTTCTGTTGATGCGTGGCGTTATTGCGAAACCCGACAGGGTCATTGTTATCCGAAAACATCGTACTTTCCTTTATTTTGTTTGACAGACTCTCAATTAAGCTCATAAAATTCTTCTATATTTCCAAAAGAATGTACTTTACTTACATAATTACCGTCAATTGGAATTCCTGGTGCTTGCAGCCAGAAGGTTGTCTTTTAGCATTACTCGTTCAATCGAATCTCACTAAACATCTTTCTCCTGTGATCCATTTGTTTTCTATAATTGAATGACAATCAGCTTGTCCAAAATCAAACAGATTTACATAATCGTGTGATGCCTCTGGAATCGTGTATCGACAAGGGAGATGAATGATGAGTTTGCGAACGGCCCTTATGTATACTTTTACCGATCCGATTTCTCACCAGAGAATGCAAGATTCTGTGATCATCGAGTGCGGTCATACTTTCGAGAGGAAGCAATTGAATGGATGGAGCCAAAAAAACGTGACTCCAGGCGGAGTGCCTACCTGTCCATTATGTAAAGCGCCTTTCAAAAATTTAGTTCCAAATATGCTGATAAACAAAGCTTTAGTGGTATTAGTCAGACTAGAGGATGAAATGTTCAGAGCAAGGGTATCATTCTTTGAAGAAGATCGAGAAAACATTCAACGTGCTATACACCATGCAACGGAACGTAGAGCTGCAGACCGAGCCAAAAAAATTCCCGACAGCGTTCCAAGCACACAGAATTTTATAGCAAGGGCATTTAATGGTGAGCCAAAATTTGATGATGCCCGTATTCAAATGCTGTTGGCTGGGAAGCAAAAAGAAATTAATCTGGGAGAACCTACGACTGATCAAACTACCACAGCACCGATGGAAAGCAATTCTTCTGGAAGTCTCTGCCTCAATGCAAACCCGCCTATTGCCGAGTGGGAGGGAGCAAGAAAAGTGAGTCTTTTTCAAGAAGAAAATCGTTTGGCATTTTCCACTGAAGGGCGTTCTGGTACTAAGCATCCTTTTGATCCCTCGCCCTATAATATTTACTATGCAGCTAACCTCATTGCGATGTTCCAAAATACGATTGGCGCCAACATAAAAGACGATGATCTCAATCCTTCTTGTTTTATTCCCCTATTTTGTGTTGATGCTGGAATTGAGCGATCACCACGGAATTCCCATTATGGAATTGGCAAAATAGCTCAGATTGCCCTCTTTGGCCGCGTGGCACCCCAGGATGGAGATAAACCTGGAGTGCTCAAAGGGCTGCGATGGGGAGTCTTTTACCATGTCTTAGAAAGCAATCAAGCTTTGGATGTGGAGGACGATTGCACCAGGGAATACATACGTTGGGCTCCCGCCGAAAGTATGCGGAACCTTGAAGAAATGTCCGCCTATACCAAACGATTTAGCGTAATGGTAAAGGAAAATGATTTTGCATCCTCTTACCGCGAGATGGTGGAGAGTAACGACTTTATGAGCCGCCTTCTCCTGCCCTTGTGGGAAGCCTTAAGTTCATCATATAATAACCCTTACGATGACTCTATCGAAAAGATTTCACTAAAATACCAACGGTCGTGGTATGAATCTGGTGGACGATCTTGTCCTGGTGCCTTAATGAATTATTTATCTCTTTGTGAGCAAGCATCTCTGCAAGTTCTAAGGCAATTGGGATTGGCACCAGAACAAATTGCCAGCTATTGCACGGATGTTGAGTGGGCGTACTTTCGCACTCTGATGCTACAGTTAGACAAACAACCAGAAGAGAAGCAGCAAAGCATATTTAAAAACTTAGAGAAGCAATACCCAACGATTTTTCCGACTCTTTTAGAAGAACTTAGGAGCCACTTAAGGAGTCTTGATAAATCTGAAAGTGAATATGAGTCCATATTAGCCACTCTCAATAAGGGTGTGAAGGGTCAAAATACCGCGACAGAGCTTTTGGCAAGCGCGTTAAACACCCAAAAGAACACAGATAAAAACACGGTCTTTTTGTTTGTTGGACCGAGTGGTGTTGGGAAAACCGAACTTGCCAAAGTAGGGGCTTCATTGAAACAAAATCGATTTGTGAAATTTGACATGGATCAGTTTAAGGGCGAAGTAGATTTCTATAAGCTGTTTGGTGCGCCAGCTGGGCATGTTGGGTCTACGGACTTGCCTCTATTTGCTACAGCATTGAACCCCTATGCATCTCCGTTAACCAAAAATGCGGATTCTACTTTCACCCGTGTAGTAACGGATACCATTGTGTTGTTCGATGAATTTGAAAAAGCGCATTCCGAAGTTAAACAATCTTTTCTTACGTTGTTTGATGAAAACTACTGTAAAATACAATACACATCTGAAAAGAAAAACTGTGTAGTGTTATACAAATTTAAAAGATGCATTTTTATAGCAACTTCTAACTTATATAAACAAGAGATCTTGGAAGATTTCCGCCAAGGAGTTGCACCAAAAGACATTGCCACCCACTTTAAAACCTTGAACATCGAAAAGCCGCAAAAGGATAGTTATTCCCCTGAGTTACTTGCGCGTATGACGCCCGTTCCATTTGGTCCTGTTCCTAGAGGGGAAATTTATCGCAGCCTCATTCAAAGCAAGTTGCCCAGTTTTCTGGATACTTTGCAAGCTTCAGTGAGATCTTCAAAGGTTATCATTTCTGAGGTAGATTTACCCAAGGTGCTTGGCCTTTTGGAGACAAAACTCTATGGGGATGGGACTGGACTTCGAAACGTAAAGCAATATTTTGAAAATGAAATTACAACATGTATTAATAAGCAAACAAGTTGGGGTGATTTAACACTGAAACAAATCAATATTATTCCATTTGATAACGATAAATTGGGTGTTAAGTGTATAACCGAAAAATATGGAAGAATCATTGAAGAATATCCTCCTGTTCCTATCGAAGACTCAGGAATTGTAGATATCCTTTAAGCAGGGACAATGGGCGTATTTTGCTTGGGGATTTTTTTCTAACTATTTTGAGGATCAGCTTGCCTAAAATCCAACAGCTTTATATAAATTCATGATGCCTCTAGGATCGAGTTTTAACAAAGGAAATAAGTTATGAGATTTCGCACGGCCTTTACAGACGCTTTTATCGATCCAATTTTTCGCCAGAAAATGCACAGTCCTGTTATAATCGGCTAAGGTATTTATATGACTATTCCTATATATCTTCATAATGCTTATCTTAAAGAGGCCGCAGGGACGATCATTGAAGTAATAAAAGAGAATGATCAGCGATGGCAAATTATTCTTGATCAAACGATTTTCTACCCGCGAGGCGGAGGGCAATCAACAGACCAAGGAATTATATTTACAGATAGCTGGAAGGGAAAAGTCACTCAAGCGTTACAAAAAGACGATAAGATCATTCATTATGTTGAAAGTAGTCAACCTCCCCCTGTTGGAACTGAGTTAAAAGAAATTCTTGATTGGGGCAGACGTTATCTCAATATGCGGCTCCATTCTGCTGGGCATGTGGTGGACTTTGCTTTATATCTTTTGGGCTACTCTCCTGCTCCTCTCATGCCTTTAAAAGGAGATCATGGAAAAAAGCCAGTCATTTGCTATCAAGGGATAGTTGAAAAGGATATAAGAGAAGATCTCGAAAAAAAAGCTAACGACTTAGTTTCACAGGATCTAGCTTTTTCTGTTCGCTTGGTTGCTCATGAAGAGCTTGAACGGGAAGCTATTTATCTTCAATTGGGATTGCCGAAAAATAAACCTCTGAGGCTGCTAACCTTGAATGGAGTTGGTAGTGTAGCAGATGGGGGGACTCAGGTGAATAAAACATCTGAAGTTGGACAAATTTCCATTTTGCCCCTAGAGAGGAAAGAAGGAATGACTTACATACATTACAGGCTTGTATAAAAGGAGCTAAATGAAAAACTATTTATATGACTCTAATCATGTTAGATATGAACTTTATCAAACAAATGGTGGCAAACCTTACAATTGGTTATTTTTTCCTGGTGGACCCGGTGCTGATTCAAGCTATCTTCGAAGTCTGGTTGACGGGTTGGAATTACAGGGTAATGTTTGGTTAATTGATTTACCAGGAAATGGAAGCAATATTTCTGAAGCTTATTCGAAAGATTTCGATCACTGGATTGAACTTTTTCCTGGAATTATCCAGCAGTTTGATAATCCTATTTTAGTTGGACACTCATTTGGAGGCATGTTTCCCTTGCTTTTCCCAGAACTTGAAAATTATCTAAAAGGATTTGTAATTCTTAATGCAGCCCCTGTCTTATGGTTAGAAGAAGCTGTTGCCTACTCAAAACAATTCGATCTACCGGATCTTAGTAAAGAAATGAAAGAGTTTACTTTATCTCCTAACAATGAAACTTTCAAAACTGCATTGGATGCTTGTATGCCATATTATTTCCCAAAACAAACTTTGGAAAAAGGAAAAGAGTTACTTTCTCAAGTTTCCTTACAGTATCAGCCTGCGGTTTGGTGGCAAAGAAAGGCATTAGAATCAAATTTTTCTGCAAAATGGGTGCCACAAAAAGTGCCTACTTTGATTATAGGTTCCAAATATGATTGCATTTGCCCTTTTTCACTATTTAAGAATGATAGTAGGTTTAAACGTCCCAATGTGGAATTGCTTTTTATAGAGGATGCAGGGCATATGATTTGGGTGGAAAATCCATCGGCAGCAAAAGAAGCCTTTAAGAGAATTAGTTCTCGATTTTTGGATTGCTGCCGCGGCAATTGAGTTGTTGAGCTTGAACTTTTGTGTTTTAAGTGGTCAAGGTTTATATTGTCCCTTCATGCGGGCACAATAGGTGTTTTTTGCTTGGGGATTTTTTTCAGGACGGATTCGTCGATCTTGAGGTGGGCTTTGACGAGCTCGTGTGGGGTAAAGGCGAGCCACTTCGCAAGGGAAATATCGGCAAAATAGCTGCTGCGGAAAATTTCTAAGAAGCGCAGCGGTGTCTTGCCGATGTTTTCGACGTAGTGCCCCATGGGGAAGGGGACGACCCCGACGTCGCCGGCTTGGTAATTGAACGTGCGGGCAAGCCCCTGAGATCCGAAAACGGTCATGCGCGCTTGTCCGGAAATGTAGTATTGCCATTCGTCGCCATTGGGGTGCCAGTGGAGTTCGCGCATTCCGCCTGGTTTGATTTCTACGAGGGCTGCGGCAATTGTTTTTGAGGCTGGGAAAACGGAAGAATCGACGATCCAGGCGCGTCCGCTTTTTGTCTGGATCGGAGTTTGCTCGAGCATGCGGTAGCTGAAGGGGGTGGGCAGAGGCCCATTTCCAACCACGCGGTCTTTAGCTAGGGGAGGGGGCATTTTTGCTGGGAATATGTAGAGCTGTTCTTTTGGAATGTGGGCAAATGCTCTTTCGGGCACGCCGAAGTTCTTAGCTAATACCTCTTTTGGTGTGTGAGCAAGCCACTCGGTGAGCAAGAAAGTGGAATCTTCAGAAAAAGAGCCGCTGTCAAAAGCAAGTAAAAATTCACACCCATCTTTGCCAATCCCTTGGATGGAATGGGGAATTCCTGCAGGAAAA
>JABDCX010000013.1 GCA_013287915.1 Chlamydiota bacterium | reverse complement strand
TGCAAAGCCCACATTACCGCCAAAACGAGTTGAAGCACCCCCTCATCCGCTAAAACCTCCTCTCCCTGAACCGATCGTCGAACCACCAGAAAAGAAAACTCAAACCGATTTCAACCACGTTCGCGAAGTCTTAACCAAACGGTTTCCTCAAATTAAAATCAGAGACAAGACTCCCCTGCCGATTGAGTTCTCCTCTAAGCCTACAATTGATTTGTACGCCTCTCCCCAGACGCCAGAAGAACACCATTTTCTCGAACGCGTGGCAGCAGCAATCAAGACATATGGAGGCACGCCTGTGATCCACCCTCTCGCAGAACCTGCTGATCAAAGGGCAACCACGTTCGTCCTTCCGCGGCTCGATCTCTATTTAACCGATCCTGCTCAGAAAACTGCGCTATGGCATAAACTAAAACCCCTTCTCTCTGTTCCCACATGACCACGCCCCCATTTGCAGCCTACGCTTCTGTCATTACAGACTTATCGATCGACAAACTGCTCGACTATGGCGTTTTGCCAGAACAACTCCCCCAACTCTTCCCTGGCACGCGCGTCGAAGTCTCGCTCCGTGGCCGAGCCTGTGGAGGGTATGTCCATTCGATCAAAACGGAAGCTAGTTTCCCTCGCGTGCAACCGATTAGTCGCATCCTGTCTGAGCAAAGCTTAATTACCAAAGATCTATTTGAGCTCGCTCTTTGGATGAGCAAATACTACTGCACCCCGCTCTCTTCTGTCTTGCAGATCATGGTACCCTCCTCCGTGCGAAAAGATGGCAAGCACAAGGAGCAATTATTTGTGATGCGTGGTAAAACGCGCGAAGCCTTAATCGACCACTGCAAAAAAATCCGAGAAAAACACCCCGCACAAGCCGATGTGCTCGACACCATGTTAAAAGTCACTAAAGGATTGCTCCTTTCTGAACTCATGGAAGAAGCGAGTGTCTCCCGCAGCCCAATCGATACCTTGGCCAAGCAAGGGTATCTTCGACTCGACAACATTCGGATCGACCGCTCCCCTCTCATTGACGAAGAGTACTTCATTTCAAAACCTAAAACCCTCAATCCTGAACAACAAACTGCTTTTGACTCTATCCAAAACGCGCTCCAAGAAAAGTCATTCCAAACCTTTTTGCTCCACGGTGTAACCGGAAGTGGAAAAACCGAGATCTATCTCCAAGCGATCAAGACTGCCTTAGATCAAGGACGTGGCTCTTTGATGCTCGTTCCAGAGATCTCATTGACCGCTCAAACCATCGACCGCTTTCGCTCCCGTTTCGAAAACCAGATCGCTATCCTTCATCACCGCTTAAGCCAGGGAGAGCGCTTTGACGAGTGGCATAAAATCCACCGAGGCGAAGCTAAGATTGTGATCGGAGCCCGTTCCGCCGTCTTTAGCCCTATTCAAAACCTAGGGTTGATCATCGTCGACGAAGAACATGAAGCCTCGTACAAACAAAGTGAGGGCTCCCCTTGCTACCACGCGCGCGATGTCGCTGTCATGCGCGGCAAACTCAACTCTGGAACCGTCATTTTAGGAACAGCCACCCCAAGCCTTGAAAGCTACTACAACGCCTCCACGGGCAAATACACGCTTTGCACACTTAAGAACAGGGCAGCAGAAGCGCAAATGCCTCGCTATACAATTGTCGATATGAATCGGGAGTTTGAAAAAGCAAAAAGATCGACACTTTTTTCCGAACAGCTGATCTCCAGCATCGCCAAAAGGCAAGAGAGCGGCGAACAAACGATTCTTTTTCTAAATCGGCGTGGCTACCATTCCACACTCTTTTGCAAAGGCTGCAATAACCCCGTTCGGTGCAAACACTGCGACATCTCTTTGACGTTCCACCTCGGTGAAAATACCCTTGCCTGCCACTTGTGCGGTTTTTCAATGAATCCCCCACCCTCTTGCTGCCCCACCTGCAAAAGCCACGAGACCATGAAATACAGAGGCGTCGGCACAGAACTCGTTGAAAAAGCACTCCACGCCATTCTGCCCAATATCCGCTCCATCCGAGTCGATGCCGATACGACTAAACACAAAGGAAGCCACAACCTACTCTTAAGACAATTTGGCTCAGGAAAAGCCGATGTGCTCATCGGCACTCAGATGATTGCAAAAGGGCTTCACTTTCCTGAAGTCACGCTTGTTGGAATTCTCAATAGCGATACAGCTTTGAACATTCCCGATTTTCGCGCTTCAGAAACCGCTTTTCAAATCATCACACAAGTGGCGGGACGCACCGGACGTGGCACAACACCCGGTGAAGTGATCATCCAAACCTGCATGCCTGACAACCCCACCATCGCCTTTGCAGCTGCGCAAAACTACGAAGCCTTTTACAACTCAGAAATTGAAAGCCGAAAACTCTTTGGCTATCCCCCCTTCTCCTCCCTTGTCAAAATTTCCTTTTCAGGAAAAGACTTGAGACAAACCCGACAGACAGCTGAAGCCGTCCGTGAACACCTCTCAGCCTCCCTAGCCAACACCTGCCATCTGCACCCCATCGTGCCCTCAGGCCACGCCAAAGTGAAAGATCACTACCAATTCCAACTCCTTTTGCGCACACGTTCCATCTACCAAGTCTGCGAGGCCTGGCAAAACACAAAAGCCACCCTCAAGCTACCCAGAGCCGTCCACACCCTCCTAGATGTCAACCCCCTCTCCACCTATTTTTAACAGCCTCTACAAATTCTTGCGCGAAAATGACCCCTTCGCATAACATTTAGCTTCTCTATTCCGGATTAGCTCAGCGGTAGAGCAGTGGACTGTTAATCCATTGGTCGCTAGTTCGAATCTAGCATCCGGAGTTATTTTTTCGAATGTGACATCTTCACATAAAGCATTAACCCAGAAACGGCATTTTCTAACATAAAGGCAAATTAAATGTTAAAATCAATTTTTCCTTATTTTCTTTCGACACTCATGCTAATCCCAACCCTCATAGGGTCAAGTCAGTTAAACGCAAATCAAAGATTTGAATCGGAATATCGGGTTGGCATTAGACGATCAGATAGCTATGTTTCCCCCCCTTCAATTTTCAGTAACTTCTGGAAAGCAAACACCTATGTTCATTTTGATAACGGCTTGAAAGGATCATCTACAACCGAGTGGAATTATGAGTCTCAAGCGAAACAGAAATTAGAATTCACCCATCTTCCGTCTGGATTTGCAAACATTCTTCCTACCGACAATTATCAAAAAACCAACTTTTCGTTTATGGAGAGAAACAGTACTCATTACAATCTGTTATTTATATTGTTTCTAGAAAACAGTGATTATTCTACTTATACAACACTCTCAATCGATAATGATTACGATTTTACGAGTAATCCCAAAATCGTCTCTGTGACTGAGAATGTTGAACCAATCCCTCACTGGTTTTATAATGAAAACAATTATATCTATCTTATAGAGCTTGACAATGGCAAAATACTCTCAACAAAACCTTCAAAAAATAAATGGAAAAAATCCATGTTCGATAATTGGAAAGAGGGCGTAACAATCCTTGCGTTTGGGAATAGCAAGTGCTTGTGTTTATTGAATGTCGACAAGGTCAAAGAAGAGAAAATTGGAACAATTACAAAAAATGAAATTCTCTATGATCTAGAATTGATAAATTGATGGGGGCCCGATGAGGGACACGGCCCCGTCACTGAAAGATGGACAAAAACCTACGAATATTCGTTTCTCCGTATAAAAGAACCCTCGCAGAGGCCCTCATCTATTTAATCGACCACTCACTTCAATAAAAGCTAAAACTGCGAAGCAGCGACGGCCGATAGCCACTGTGCTCCGCAGCTATAGCACAAGACAACTCATTTTTCCGTATAAAAGTTAGTAAAATGCATGGTAAAGCAGTGAACTGTTAATCCATTTGTCGCTAGTTCGAATTTAGCACCGGAGTTTTTTCCCCTATCTAAACTGTTCTAGTCCAGATAAGAAAATTGCCCAAATGATATGGCGCCCTTTCAGGGCTCGCTTGATTTGCTATGGATAAACCCAGGCCTCCGCTTCGCCCTGACCTGGGCTTTTGAGATGCCGACCCTCCGCTGGCCTTACAGCACGATTAGTTCATCCTAGCTATGTTATTAGGCATTTGCCGCTAAAGGCCCAACGGGCCGTTATAATGTTTAGTATCATGACATAGGTAACAGTTTCTATCAGGACATAGGTAACACTTTTTGATACTCTTCTTTTGAAAATACGAGGGTATATGCCTTGGGATGAAAAAGACAAAATGAATCTAAGGAACGAATTTATACAAAAGGCCTTAAATAAGAACTCTTCTATCAGCCAGCTATGCATTGAATACGGCATTAGTAGAAAATCAGCTTATAAATGGCTTAACCGCTTTAAAGACGAGGGTATTGGTGGCCTGGAAGATAGATCCAAGAGGCCCACAAGAGTGGAAATAACGTCTTGTACATCAGTAGAGCTAATTTTAGAGGCTAGGAATAAGTTTCCAGCGTGGGGAGGCAGAAAACTTAGATATTACCTTCTTAATCAAGGCCACGAAGAAGTCCCCAGTGAGGCTACATTTAATCGCACACTAAAACGTCACGCTTTAATAACTAAGGAAGCCTCCTCAAAGAGACAGGCTTATATCAGATTTGAAAGGGAGAAGCCTAATGAGCTATGGCAAATGGATTTTAAGGGACATTTTCAATTAGAAGAAGGTCGTTGTCATCCGCTAACAGTCCTAGATGATCATTCCAGATTTGCAATTTGCTTAAAGGCTTATGAGAGTGAAAAGGAAGCTAGCGTCAAAACAGCTCTGACCGAGGCATTTCGAGAACATGGCCTTCCAGAGGTCATGACAATGGATAATGGATCACCTTGGAAAGGATCTTATCCGTGGCGATTTTCACGACTTACCATTTGGTTAATGCGCCTAGGAATCAAAGTGAGTCATTCTCGACCAGACACCCTCAAACCCAAGGAAAGGACGAGAGATTTCATAGGAGTTTAAAGGATGAAGTTTTGAAATATTATCAATTCAAAGGGCTTGCAGAGACTCAAGAGGTTTTTGATGAATGGCGGCACCTATATAATCATCAGAGGCCACATGAAGGGATAGGCATGAAAAGGCCGATAGATCGTTACAAGACTAGTCATGTAAAATTCCCTGAAAAACTTCCTGAGATTGTTTACGAAAAGAGCGATGAGGTAAGGAAAGTGCAAAAAAATGGTGCTATAGAGTTTAAAGGCAAGGCATTATTCATTGGAGAGCATTTATACGGAGAAATGGTAGGTGTTAGGCCTACAGAAACAGATGGTGTGTTTAATGTATTTTACGCAAAGAATCGGATAAACAAAGTAAATTTAAAGAAATAACCTTAAACGAGAAAAAGTGTTACCTATGTCCTAATAGAAGTTGTAACCCATGTCTTGACACTAAACATATAACATAGCCCAGGTCGGAGTGAGCGCAAGCGAATGAAGGCCTGGGTCAGACACACCCACAAATACGAGCCCTGAAAGGGCGGCATATCACTGTAGGATCTTCCAAATTGCAGATAAATATTTATTGTCATTTTTTCAATTGTCACACAGTGTCCAAAACAAAAAGCTTGAATATAAATAAATACTAGTGTATCTTTACTGTTTGAATATTTATAAACCATAAATTACGTTTTTGTCACAGTAGGTATCTTTATGTCGTCAGCGAGTGCACTCTCATTTAGCCATTATTTTGCTTATGGTTCGAACTTAAACAAGACCCAAATGGAATCCCGTCTCGGAAAAAATGAATTTGTTGATATTGCATATTTATCAAATTATATCTTTAAATTTAATAAGCAATCCAAAATACCTAATCAAGGTTACGCTAATATAGAACCTCAGGAAAATGAAACTGTGTATGGAGTCGTTTATAGAATAACAGTAGAACAACTAAACCAAATGGATCGCTACGAGGGTTTTCTCTCGGAAGGAAACCCCAACAATCACTACGACAGGCAAGAAGTAAACGTGACTCTACTAACGAGAATGACAACTTTAAAAGTGATCGTTTATGTAGCTTCAAATAAATTCCGAATCATTGCGAATAACCTCTTCCCATCAGATACTTATTTAACCACAATAATTGTCGGAGCAAATGAGGTAAGGCTTCCTCAAGCCTATATCGACCACATTAAAGCAAAAGCCCTTGGAAATAATCCAAAACTTCTAACAACTGCAGAGAAGGCCGAAAAGGCAGACACGAAAGAAATTAAAGAGTGAGCATTTTTGCCCGCAGTAGTCAAACGGACGGAGCGGCCTGCAAGATGAGCTACATAGAAGCGCAAACAACTCGCTAGATCACGTCGAACTCATCATCCAACTCAAAAAAAGCTGCGAAGCAGTGACGGCGGGTAGCCACGGCGCGTAAGCCCGTGGTGAATATGTTATTAGCAGTGTCAACTGCGAAGCTGCGGCAGAATGCATTCACGACTGTGTTTTTTATCCAGCAAATGTTAACCTAGCTTTCTAAAATAGGAATTTACAGTTGCATTCATCCACGCTGAGGCCAATGCAAACATGCTAAAACTACTGTTATTTTTTAAAAAAATCTTCGAACATGTTAAATTTACCATTTGTAAAACCTTCTTCCGACTACTTTGCTATAAGGTTGGGATTAAGGCCTCAGAGGGTGAAATTCTCATTTTATGGGAATCCAAAGCTCTAACGCTTTGGATTAAATTAGCTTTTCTAATAGCTGCTTATCCTAGAGCTAGACTGAAATATCATGTTCGTGTTTTAGAGAAACGTACGTCAGTAGCTATTGACTCAGCTTCTATTGGACCCGGTACCGAATTTCTGTCTTGGTTTCAAAATCTCTACGCAAAAGAGGCGACTTTCAATATTATTCGGCTTACAGGTAGACAAAAAGCATTTGTTTACGCTCTTACCGAAAAACTGGGCACCTGTTCACCAAATGTTGTATTTAAGATGTTGAATTCACGCAAGCTGGTTAACGCGTGGTTTACGATTGCAAAACTGCTGGCTGACCGTCCGTTTGAAAGATACAACGAATTGTTTCAAAAATTATCTGAGCTAACCTCTTTCTGCATAATGCCAAGCGATTTGCTTAACCCTAAAACTATGCTAGAGTGGTTACAAAACTGTTTATACCATTGTTCAGAGAAACTGCATGCTATAAAAATAAGCCAAGAAAACCCGCAAGAATGGAGTGTAAAAGCGGATTATTATTTTGTCTGCGAATCAAAAACCAAATGCTGGAAATGTAACAAGACAACACCTGTTTATGCAATCGTCTTACCACCCGAATCTTTTACTTGGTGGGGCTCAGAGAGTGAATATAAATGGATAAAGGAAAAATATCCGGGTGTTCTTACGTACGTGACTGAATTTTCAGCATATCCGTCTCAACCAGTCGAAACTATGATTCACTTAGTGTATTTTAAGGATTATTCTAAGGCCGCAGAAAAATCCTATTGGATGAATCACTGTATTTTTTGTGGCATCAAACAAGGCGATAATGCTCTGCATCATCCTGGGCAAGCCTTTTGGCCTTTAACTATTTCAGCAATCGAACGACTTAAAGTTTATAGTTTTAATCAACCGATATCCGTGAGATGTGATCGAATTGAATTTCCGTGCCTGGATGAAATTATCTCAAAAACGGCACCTTCCATGAAATTTGGTGATGTTACTTCCATTTTTCATTGTAAATAATCCATCCCCTTTGATGTGCATATAAATATACATAAGGGCTGGAGAACTCAGTCATCAATATTTTCCTCAGAAGAATTGAAGGCTAAGGGGCTGCGACGGCGGGTAGCCATCTCCAACCGCCTCTGTTCATTTGCACGGGAAATTTTGTCAACCTTCGCTTAGTAGCCAAGTACTATTTTTTGTGTTCAGAAATTTCAACAATATGCTATTCTCGTTTCGTAAAAGGTGAGGTAAGTAGCCTCAACTGCGGCTAAAATTTGCGGTAATAGATTTTGTAATGACTTCCAAAACTGACTAGAGAGGTGAAATAAGATGAGCGATGCAATTGGGATATATCAGTTCGTTCCCCCATACGTAGAGCAAGTAGTTCTCAGCCATTATGAAAAACAATCGTCTGGGACTCTCCAAGCTGTACAGGGCTCAATACATAGTTCTCGTTCGTATGTGCTTTTACAGAAAACTTCAATCGAGTTTGCTTTAAAAGTAAGATATGAGAAATATACCTCTTTTTCTGCAAATATAATCCATGCAGGGCCACCTTCAATTCCTCCTTCGTCCTCTTTGGGAGCGGTTGGTGGAGCTTCATCTCCAAATCAGGCTTCTTCTTCAGTTTCGACCTCACCTAAGGAGGTTTGGGATGGCAGTTTAAAGCGGCTGGTTTTGTCTTCTTCAGTGACTTCCTTAAAAACAACCGATACAGCAGCTTTGTCGTGCTATAAAAATTTAGGTGAAGTTGATGAATTTTACCGCCGAGTCTTTCAAAAACCACCTGTTGATACTAGAACAAAATTGATGAAAGCTTTTGTGCATGATCCGAATGCATTTAACAACGCTTATTGGATGCCCTCAACAGAGTCCATCTACTATGGGGAAGTTGACCCTAATCTTTTCAAACCTTTAGTTGGTAATCTAGACATTTGTGTTCATGAATATGGACATGCAGTAACGCACTACACATCTAACCTTCAGTATCAGGACCAAAGTGGGGCGCTGAATGAGTCTATTTCCGACGTATTTGCTATTATTGCAAAACAAGACTTTCTTAAGCAAAAGGCAGATGATGCCAATACGAATTGGCTTGTTGGCGAAGTTGTTGTAGGAGGGGGTGCTTTGCGCTCAATGAGCAACCCAGGGTCTGCTTATAAAAACCACCCAATTATGGGAAGTGATCCACAGCCAGCGCATATGAATGACTACGTGAAGATGGCTACAGATAACGGAGGAGTCCATTATAATTCAGGAATTCCAAACCGTGCTTTTTACTTGGCAGCAAAAAATATTGGTGGATCGAGCACTGGTGCAGGACAGATTTGGTTTAACACTCTTATTGCCTCAAAGAAGACCGATGATTTTTCAGATTTTGCTAATCGATCGATATCTATAGCTCAATCTCTACGTGGGGATAACATCTCTAACATTGTTGCAAAGGCTTGGACAGACGTCGGTGTTGATTTAAGGAAACCCGCTACACCCTCGCAACAAGCACCGGATCCTTCCAACCATATTTTTTCTTTTCCGTGTTGTTGTGGCTGTTTGACGTTGGGTGCAATTTTGGCTATTATTATGGCTCCCACAAAATAAGCAGAGGGTGAAAATCTATCCAATGTTGTGTGATAAAAACGAGTAGCTTAAGTTGATTAACAATAAAACTAAAGAGGTCGTATCATGGCAATTCCTCCGTACATGTCGGACGCCGCGGCAAGCCACTATCAGAAAACAGCTCAGACTGGCAATGAGGTTTATCAGCTTGTATCCAATCGCAACGCCGCACTGGCAATGACTCAAATTGGTAGCTATAGTTATGTAGATCAACTAGATGGAGTCAAAAAACAGATTCGTTTTGTTCGACCAGGAGCTCCTTTTTCCGTTCAAGCGCAGATTTTCCGCTTAACCGGACAGGGACTTGGCGATTTGCTTTCGATAGTCCCTGGAGAAAATATCCTAGTCCGTAAGAATGTTTTTCAGACCACTTCTCTGACACTGCTTGATCCCTATTCACAAGATTCGATCATGCGTGAATTAGAATCTTCTCAGGGAACAATGCAACCAAGAAATGTTACCTTTGAAACGCATGGGGGCATTGTTACTCGTTTGCATATTAATTGATATCATTCGAACATTCTCTTAACGAAAGCTAAAAAACTGCAGAACACTGACAGAATGCTGCTATGGCACAATCCCAACCAAGTTTAGAACTCTTTGCTCCGTATAGGCGTTAGTAAGGCGTGGTAGAACAGAGGCTGTTTTTAGGTTTATTTTTTAAAGATGGGGATGCTTTTCAGATGTACAGAAATAAGATCCCTATAAGCTTTTTCAAGAGGAAGATCTTCCGAATTTTTCCAGATTTCGGCAAACTTGGCGACGGTTTCCTCAATTGTTTCAAGAACAAGATGCGACTCCAGGCGTGCTTTTGCTGAAAATCGTTTAAACTGTTCAATACTGAGTGAGTGAAACTCTTTCGAATCGACAAAATTCAAAGCGAGCGTTTCATTTGGGATGTAAGGAAGGGTCGAAACAAAGTCATAAGCGGGTGCTAATTCTACTTTTTGCTTATCCGTGTAAAGGAGTGACCAATTTTTTAGATGCATGTCGCCGTTTCCAATAAGGGCGTTGTAAACAAATCGTCGAATGAACTCAACAATCCCTTCTTGACCAATCTCATTATTAATGACCTCTGCAATATTGCGATAAGTGGCTCGTTGATACTTTTCTTCCGGATACACTCCAAAGACTTGAGCAAAATCTTCAATATGAAGCCTTTTACCTTTCGCTGTTCGATCAAATCTTTTGATAACAAATGCATATTCACCCAATTGATCAACTTCCTTGGGAAGGCTTTCAATCTCTTTCAGAGGCACTAGCATCGTTTCCGGCACATCAATACCTACTCTTCTTGCAAGTTCCATCATGGTATATTCATTTTCAGGTACACCCTTAAATTGATGTGAGGGCAATTTTACAATCCATGAGCCACCAATTCCATTAGCAGGAATGATTAATCCGCTATTGGAATTTTTAATTGCGGAAAACTTCAACTGAACTCCTGCCAGCGAAAACCGGAGTGGCCCTTCGACATTTTTTAATTTCTTGCTATTAAGGGGCAGAACATCTTTCAAATGCTTGATTTCTTCTGCAGGGTGAACGGTGATGGCTCCGGGCAAATCATATCCCAATGCCGCCAAGAGAAAATACTCCCTTTTTGCACTCACATTAGCCCTACGAGCAAGATATTCACTCATCTGACCTTCCGGCAACAGGTTGGCAAAAAATGGGGGTAGTCGCGTTCTGGTCGTCTTCACAGCCGTTGCAAGCTCTCCCGCTGCATCTTTAAAAGAAAGACTAAGGATCGGCCTATTAGGATTGTCAATATAGGCCTGATCGAATGTAAACAGGTTCTTATCACCGGGTAAATGAACAAGCACACCAATTTGGTGATCATTTAAATAAACTTTAAGTGTGGGAACATCAGTCATCGGTATTCTCCTCTTCATCATCCAGGCGATACATCGGGATCGAATGAGGATTCTTCCTTTGCAATCCTTCTATAACGGGTACCAGCGCTCGAGGGACAAGCATGGGTTCCAAATCTAGACCCCGCGCCAGCTCGATGAGGCTGGAGACTTGAAGGTCAACGGCTCCATTTTCAAATTTGGAAATCTGGCTTTGTGTGATGCCTGTCTTATGACTCAGATCCCTTTGGCTCAATTTTTTAGTTTGTCGTGCTTTTTTTAAGCTTTCGCCTAAGTGCGCTATTGAATACTTCATGATATATTATCCTGTATCATTTTCATGTATTGATATACGTATGTATATCATAAACCTAATTTTCTGTCAAAGGAAGGATAGAAAACTGCGGAGCAGTGACGGCGGGTAGCCACGGTGCGTAAGCCCAATCCAGTTCAGAGTTTATCGCTCCGAACTCAGCTAAAACGGTTGGCAAAGAAGGGGTTTAAGAAGACAGCGCGCAAAAGAGCAACGCTGTCCGCTATTTCGTAGTGTTTTAACCTTTAACGACGAAGAGATTCACATCCCTAACCGTGCTTTCTAATCTCCCATCGCGTCTGTCCTCGTTTTGTGCAACGTTTAGACCAGCGAGTTTAGCGGCATTTTTGACAGCTGCAATGAAATCCTTACTGACAGTATAATTGCTCATTGTCTCAGCACAATACCAACGAGCATCCGTAGCACAAACCGAAATTGACATCGCTGTATTGCTTTTCAAAGTCCTTACAGCAAGTTCGACAACTTCAATGAACGGAACTGTGGTTTTTGCATCCCCCGAAGGGCCAGTTGATTTAACCATCTCGTCTCTTATTTTAGATCCATTGATTAGTTGTAGTGTTCCTGTAAGGGCAGCCGAACGTGGTGACAAGGTTGCTTGAGAAAGTGAAAATGACATAACATACTCCTTATTAATTTGTTCAAAATAACAGCGTAACACAAACAGAATTTTAATGAAATCAAAATAGATGGTTAATAAAATATTTTTATCTCTAAAAAGATGCAAAAGCTTCATTAAGAAGCTTCTTTACCACCGGTAGTTAACTCCTGCTGCGCACGATCAGGTTGCCCAACGGCTCCAACATTCACCTGAAAAGGAGAGGTAGAGGTCCGTCTGGGCGTCAATGGCTGTGTTCAGGTTGATGTTTCCCCAAAGACCATCCCTTCCTAAATCGTCATTGTGAATATTAAAGAAATCGCCAAGCTCCGCCAACTGTGTGTAGCTGATTTTCTACTAATGCCGTATTCAATGCATAACTGGCTGATAGAAGATTTCTTATTTAAGGCCTTTTGTATAAATTCGTTCCTTAGATTCATTTTGTTTTTTTTCATCCCAAGGCATATACCCCCCTATTTTCAAAAGAAGAGTATCAAAAAGTGTTACCTATGTCATGATACTAAAAATAAATTGGCTATAGTCTATAACGCTGGAGGAGGCATTAACACCCGTTCCACTATTGTTGATGTTAAGTGTCGCCGTTTCTGCCTGAGAAACCGTACCCTGAAACCAAAGCTGCGGATTCGGGGTAAAAAGGGCTGAGTTATCGGTATTTGTAATTTTGATTGTCGTGTTGGTGTTTGTTGCTCCCGTTATCCCAGCACCTGTAAAAGTAAGGCTTCCGCTAGGAATGGTGAAAGAAAACGCACTCGCGGAATTAGGAAAATCAAAGCTATCGACTGTAAAGCTCGCACCAAGAAGTGTTGCAGGATTTAAATTGAGAGTGCCAATCTCAAAGTTGCTATCAAAAATAGCCTGGTCTGTAGTGCCGGGCGCACCACCATACCAGTTACCCCCTAAATTCAGATCACTGCTACTCGTTGCCTGCCATGTATGAGGAGCTGGAACTACCGCCCCTAGGAAGTGGTGTGAACTGATCAGCAACAAATACGGCATGATTTTATTGAACTTCTTCATCTTGGTTCCTTAAATTGATGTTTAAAAGTTAGTGATTTGGAGGAAAGCGGTCTTTGCTTGAGTAATCTGGCTCACAAATGAGGAAATTGTGGCAGTATCCAACAGATTAGCCTCAGAAAAATCCTCCATGATGTCTACGTCCATTTTCAAAAAATGATGTTGTGCTAATACCCCTTTTAGAGAAAGTAAAATATTTCGTAAAGAGGTTAACTCTTTGCCGTATTTTTTAATTTCTTGCTCTAATGAATTTTCTCGAAACTTCAGCCACAATAGCTCGCCCTCATCGCGCGATCTCCTACCATTTTCTTGTTTTTTTTGGCTTGAAATCTGCCCGATGTGAACCTTAGCTCCTCTCATTTCACGTTGTTTCTTAGAAAGAAGATTTTCATATCTCTCCTGTTCTTCAGTAACAGCAGAAAAGATTCCTTTGACAGCAGAGTAACCAGGTATTGCGCGCTTGGGCTGTTTTTTGATTAAACCGTCAATTAATCCATGAAGGGGAATAAGAGTATCAAGAACTGCATTTTTTTCTGTCTGCTTTTCTTCTTTTATTTTCCTACGAGCATTTTCAATGTCTTTATCTATATTTTTACATTCTTCATTTAAATCATTCAAATAACTTTTTGTTTTTTCCAACTGAGCATTTATATTATCTAGACTGTTCTTACAATTACTAACCTGCTTTGCAACTTCCACAGAGTTGCTCTGGGCTTGAAGAAATTCTTTTGTCAATTGAGCTTCGCTCGATTCCTTTTGTTCAATGGTGGCATCTGTAAAAATAATCAAAGAGTCAATGTTGCTGCGAATAGCCCTGCAAATCGCTAAACACGCTTCTCTATTTGAATTGGGTAAACCATTCGCATGAACAACGATTGCATTGAATTTCACCTGGGCTTGAGCTGGTGTTAAAGTTTCTATAACCCTAACCACTTCATTTTCTCTAGCGGAATTGCCTCCAAAAGTAGAGGCAATTCCAGCTTGATTTTTTAACTGGGTTGATTGATGTATCGCATTCATGATGCCTTCGTTGTAGTTATTGTTGTTGCTTTCGAGAAGGACCCTCTCTTGCTCGACTTAGCACATAAATTCAGATCCTCACAATTTGTTCCCTCCCATGTACCAGGAGCAGTGACTACTGCCCCTAAAAAATAGCTTGAACTGATCAGCAACAAACACGGCACTATTTTATTGAATTTCTTCATCTTGATTCCTTGTATTCGCGTTTAAAAGTTAGTGATTTGGAGGAAAGCGGTCTTTGCTTGAGTTATCTGGCTTATGAAAGAGGAAATTGTTGCAGCATCCAACAGATTAGCCTCAGAAAAATCTTCTAGGGTGTCTACGTCCATTTTCAAAAAGTGATATTTTGCTATTACCCCTTTCAAAGAAAGTAGAATATTTCGCAATTCGGTTAGCTCTTTGCCTGATTTTTTAATTTCTTGATCCAATGATTTTTCTCGAGACTGCAGCCATAATAGTTCGCCCTCATCACGAGATTTTTTACCGTTTTCTTTTTCTTTTTGCGTTGAAATCTGCTCAATACGAGTCTTGGCATCATTCATTTCTTTTTGCTTTTCAGAAAGCCTGCTTTCATATGCCTCTTTATCCTTATGCACAGCGGAAATAATCCCTTTAACAGACGAGTAACCAGGTATTCCACGTTTGGGTTGTTTTTTAATAATGCCATCTATAAGTCCATAACCAGGAATCAAATCAAGAGCTGCATTTTTACGAATCTGCTTTTCTTCTTCTATTTGTCTACGAGCATTCTCAATGTCTTTATCTATATTTTTACATTCCTCATTTAAATCTTTCAAACGACTCTTTGTGTTTTCCAATTGAGCGTTTATATTACCTAGACTACTCTTACAATTACTGATTTGCTTTGCAACTTGCACAGAGTTATCTTGGGCTAGAAGAAATTCTTTTGTCAATTGAATTTCGCTCGATTCCTTTTGCCTAATGATGGTATCCGTGAAAATGATCAGAGAGTCAATATTGCTACGAATGGCTCTGCAAATCTCTAAGCGAGCTTCACTATTTGAATTGAGTAAATCTTTCGCATGAACAACAACGGCATTAAATCTCACCTGGGCTTGAGCTGGTGATAAAGTTTCAACAACCCTGACAACTTCATTTGCTCGAGAGGAATTGCCCCCAACGCTAGTGGCAATTCCTGCTTGATTTCCTGTCTGGGTCGAATGTTGTGTAGCATTCATGATGACTCGGTTTTATTTATTATTATTGTTATTGTTGTTGTTGCTGCCTTCGAGGAGTACTCTCTCTTGCTCGATCTCGGCTAACATAGTAGTTGAAAGATTCTGGATTAACTTGATCGCTTCGCTTGCATTAGGCAGGTCATTCATGATTCCATCTACCTTTTTATCAACCGCTTCCACTGCAAGGGCGGCTACGAGGTTGATCTTCCCAAGAGCCAACCAATTAAAACCTGATTTCTTTACGGAATCGATGAAATCTTCTTTCATTTCACCTTCTACAAAATCTTCCATAATCGCTGCATCAACGCCTTCATTCGTTAATGCATCGCAACGCCTTTTTACACCTTCCCAGAAAAGGCGAGTGTTCTCAAAAACCGTTCTTACTTTGCCCATTGTTTTGATGGTGAGCTCCAAGGAATGGATCGCTCGACTTAAGTCCTTATTGTTGACGTCTAAATTTTTTAACTTCACAACTGACTCAGCTAAACTTGCATTTGCATCTATTTTCTCTCTTTGCAAGTCACTGCTTATCTTCGCATAACCCGCAGCCTGATCCTGAGCAATTTTACTCTGCTGATTAAGTTGCTCTTGGGCTTTTGCAAGCGCATCTTTCTTTTGCTGTAGATCGGCCTCCATCGCTTGCACTTGAGATCTTAGCCCGGCGATTTCCCTTTCGATTGGCGCCTTATTTTCCTCTTTTGAGTTTTTCAAGTCTGCTTCCTTCATCGCAAGCTGCTTTTTAGCTTCATCATACTTCTGCTGTACGGAAACCTTTTCTTCCGTAATTTTGTTCACGGTTGCAGATATGAGATCGTTGACACCTGTGACTATAGCTGCAGCAGTGGAAACTGGATTGCTTAAGGCCATTCCCGCTCTAACAGCCGATCCCCCTATTGAAATAAGTGGTTGAGCAATTGACGAAACCAACGAAATAACAAATGCATTTTTTCTCGCTTCTCTCGCTTCCTTTAAAGCCTCCGCCTCTTTTTTGCGCGATTCTTCAATTACTTCTTGTAGCCCAGCCGCTTTTGCCGTAAGACTTGCTTTCGAGGCTTCAAGAACGTCAATCATTTTTTGAACTTCTTTTTTTCTATCCTCGGAAGCATTGCTATCATCAATTGCAGCAAGAAGAGCAGATTTTGATAAATTTGATAATGCAGTAGATTGATCAACTAATGTTTTAGAAACCTGCGCCATTATTGTTGCCTGCTCTCCACACCTTTTCATCTGCTTTAATCCCATTTTGAGGTTACCATTTTCGGCCCATTTCAATGCAGCCAGATGGAGTTTAAGCGCGGCTAATGAGCTGTCGACAAATACGCCAGAAGTATGCCTCGAATCTTTAATCAATGTTTGGTAATTGGTAAGGATCTCTGCAATAGACCTACGGCAAGAAAAACCAAGGCTTCCTGCATAAGCCAGTTGCAAGAGGCTTCCAACCTGAACCAGGTTCCTCATTGCTGAACTGACATTTATTTCTCTCGACTCTGCCATTTTAGCATTAACAATGTTCGATACACCCGCTATTTGTAGAGCACTGTCAATATCAGCGCTGGTGTCAAATGGGAAGTTTCTAGGGAAAGCAACAGCTAAGTTTGCGTTCATGGTATACCTCTCTTGGTTTGGTTATTTGATTGTTACGTTATAAAATATGTTGTTGTCGGCGACGTTGGTGAGGGTGACGACGATCGGTTTGGGAAAGCAAGTCGCTTGCTGGCAGCCGCACTCTGAACAGGGGCCGCAAGAGAGCGTGCGTTCGGAGTTAAGCTGGTTCAGGAGAGGGATGTCGTTGTCTTTGGAGACAATGTGGTCCCAGACGGAGTCGATGTGATACCAAGAATCGAAGCCGACTTGGCAGTTTTTGGCGACGCAGTCTTGGTAGAGAATCGCGATAGATGGGAAGATGAACTCAGGGCGAGGGTCTGGCGCCCAGCCAAATCCGGTGCCGTAGCCGAGCTCTGGGCGCTGTTGTCCGCTTTCATCGTAGACTTGGACGTTTTCGGCCTTGCAGCGCAAGAAGGAAACGCCAAGCGCTTGTGCACAACTAAACCCTGTTGCCTGCTTATCTTCGGGGTTGATGGCGGAAATGTCTTTCACGTGGCAATCGCTCACGACGACATTCGTTCCGTAGACTTCGATACCGGTTGCCTTTGCGCCTTTTTGAGCGTCTCCTAACCCATCTAAAACGTGGGCAACTTTACACTTTGACACTTGCGCCCCTTCGCACAAAAAGATACTCATCCCATGGGCATCGTCGCAACAGCCGATCACATTGGAAACCGTGCACTCCTCGATCTTGATGTTTGTCGTGAATACGGGAACGAGCCCAATCGCCGTGTGCCCTTCTGTGTTCAGGTTATTGACAAATTTGCTTTGGAGCCATTCGAGTTTGCACGACTTTACCAGCGCCACATCGCAATTGAGGTGGCCGATCCCTGTACAGGCGCCATCTTGGTTCAACAAGTTTTTAACCTTGCAATGGGTCACTGCTGAACCGAAAGTGCTCGTCATTTGGATGGCAGCTAAAGATCCCGTGCGGACGTTGATATTTTCGATGGTGCATCTGTCGATCGAGACATCAATGCAACCCGTTGCTAAAATCCCCGTCGGGACAGTGTATTTGATGATATCTTGTACATAAAGGCCATCCACCGTCACATCTTTGATGCAAACAGAGAGGCAGCCACTACATGTGATTCCGGCTAACCCCATATTTTGAACGATCCCGTTTTGGATTTTTAATTGTACACATTCAGTCGCCGCAATGCCGGTGGATTTGTAAATCTCCGTTGCAGAAGAAAGGGTATAGCCTTTCATGTCGAGGGTCACGCCGTTGGCTTCTATGGCAATTGCCACGCCATCGGAATTCGGGCTCCAAGAGATGTCGTTTTCGAAAACATACGTTCCCGGTTCGTTGATGAGAATTCCTTCTGGCGGGATTTCTTGAATGTGGTGTGGAGCAATATCAGGAACAGCTTCGATTCTACCCAATAATCCGATACCTAAAATTAACGCCCAATGGATATTTTTCATCTCTCCTTGCCTCCGACAAAAATATTTTGATCGAGAACGGAGAATACACAGGTTGGGTTTTTTCAAGAAGGATTTTTACCATCCTCTTGCGCAGATTGAGGCGATGTTATATGTTCCATCATTTATTATGCGGAGGTAATGATGAAGATGAAATTCAATTTTTTGTTGGTTTTTTTGACACTGACAACAGCGGCGTATGCCCTAGATCGGAGCGATAAGGTGGCAATAGATGCCATTATCGAACGCATGAGCGAAACCTGGAATCATCAGGCTGGGAATGGATTTGCCGACAGCTATGCGCAAAATGCGAGCTTTGTAAACATATTCGGAATGGCGTTTTTTGGAAAAGAGGAGATCGAAAAGCGTCATGTTGCCGTTCTCGATTCTTTTTTAAAGGGCTCGAAGTTTCAGGTTGACGCTCTTTCGTTAAGAGAAGTGCAACCAGGCATTGCGATCGTTCTTATGGACTGGACTGTCACTCACGTCCCCACGGAAGACAATTTCCATCTCGGCTCAACGCTGCAAGGCGTCTATACTCACGTTTTCGTCAACCACAATGGGAAATGGGAGATCACGGCCTCGCAAAATACTCTAAAAAAATAGCTACAAATTTTAAGGGAGAACTCAACCATGCTAACAGAACAAATCAATGAGGGAATCAAAGAGGCGATGAAGAGCAGGAACCAGCTGCGGCTCGATACGTTGCGAATGCTCAAGTCGAAAATTCTAGCTGTAGACGCGCGTGGTAATCTCCCCGATCCAGACGTACACAAGCTCTTCAAAACATACCTGGGCAACCTGCAAGAAGCGTTAGACCAGGCGCTTGCTGTCAATCGCAGCGAGATTGCACAAAAACTGAAAAGTGAAATCGAAATCGTTCAGGAATTCTTGCCGAAAGCCCTCTCCATTGAAGAAACGAAAAAGCTGATCGCACAGGCCATTGCAGAATCGGGCGCTAAGACAAAAAAAGACTTTGGACTGGTCATGAAGGCCTTGATGAAGTTGAATAGTGCTGTCGATGGCAAGTTGGCAAAAGATTTGATCAATCCACACTTAACAGACTAAAAGGTTAACCATGCTCAAGAAGAAAAAACTGGGAACACAAGGACTCGAAGTTTCACAACTCGGCTTAGGTTGTATGGGCATGAGCCAATCGTATGGCGCGCCCGACCAGGCTGAATCGATCGCGACAATCCACCACGCTATCGAACTGGGAGTCACCTTTTTTGACACAGCAGAGGTGTATGGCCCTTACACGAACGAAGAGCTGCTTGGAATGGCCCTTAAAGGGAAACGCGACCAGGTCGTCCTTGCCACAAAATTTGGCTTTTTGATCGAAAAAGGAAAAATGCAAGGGGTCACCAGCAAACCGGATCATATCCGACAAGCTGTTGAAGGGTCCCTAAAAAGATTGCAAACAGACCACATCGACCTCCTCTACCAACACCGCGTCGACCCGAAGGTCCCGATCGAAGAGGTCATCGAAACGATGGCGCAGTTAGTAAAAGAGGGCAAGGTGCGTTATCTAGGTTTGTCAGAGGCTAGCGTTGAGACGATTCGAAAAGCACACCGCATCCATCCAATTTCTGCTCTGCAAAGCGAATACTCCCTCTGGGAAAGAGGTCTGGAGAAGAACATCATTCCCCTTCTACACCAACTGAAGATCGGACTTGTTCCCTTTAGCCCTTTGGGCCGAGGTTTTTTAACGGGAGTTGTCAACCGCGCTGAAGAGTACCCAGAAACAGATTATAGACGCACCGATCCCCGTTTTCAGGGAAAAAACTACGATGATAATGTGAGAATCACTGCGATTATTCGAGAAATCGCGCAAAGCAAAAAAGCCACACCAGCCCAAATCGCGATTGCTTGGCTTCTACACAAAGAACCCAATTGCGTTCCGATACCCGGCACTAAAAAGCGCCTCTATCTCGAGGAGAATGTGAAGGCAACACAAATTGCCTTATCCCCTTCCGAGATGGAAAAGCTAGGGCAAACATTTCATGAAGGCGCGACGGCTGGGCCTCGCTATAGTCCCACACAGATGGCCATGGTCGATAAATGATCCATTGCGTTACACGCACACTTTTTATCTGGATGACTCTTTTGCTCTTCACCAGCTGCGAGCGCCATGAGAAAGCAGAAGTTAAGAAGCTAAAGATTGGGGATGTCGAGCTCGCCTACTATACGCGTGGACATGGAGACCCTTTAGTGATGATCATGGGCTTTCGAGGAACGCTTGCAAGCTGGGACCCGGCCTTCCTCGAAGCGCTTGAGAAGAGATTTACTCTGATCCTCTTTGACAACCGAGGAATCGGCCTCTCGACCGATACAGAAGCACCTCTGACCATCGCCCAAATGGCACAAGACACTGCACAACTGATTAAAACACTTGGATATTCTAGGGCACATGTCTTAGGCTGGTCGATGGGCGCACGGATTGGCTTGACAATGGCTCTCGAACACCCTGAAGTCATCGATCACCTGATCTTGTGTTCCCCAAATGCCGGCGGCCCCAACCAGGTCCAAAAGGATCCAAAGGTTTACGCAGTGCTGTTGCAAAAAGAAGTTCCCAAAAAAGAAGGGCTTGCTCTCCTCTTCCCCAGCACAATCCAAGGCATTCAAGCAGCAGGAGGATTTGTCTTCCGCGTGGCGTACGCCATCGCCATGGGTTCTGTCCCTAATGATCGAGAACATAAAGAGGAGATCGTCGAACGCCAGGCAGATGCCTTAAGACGTTGGGGTGATAGCAATGCCATCCTCGATAGACTTCCAGAAATTAAAACGCCCACACTTTTGGCTGGCGGCTTAGAAGATGCGCTCGATCCGGCTGAAAACATGCAAACAGTTGCACAACGCCTCCCCTACGCCTGGACAGCTTACTTTGCTGGAAACGGCCATGCTTTCTTATTCCAAGAATATGAGCGTTTCTCGCAACTCATCGAAATTTTCATCGACTCCACTCAATAAATAAAACTTGATCAGATTAATGGAAATTTCGTAAGATCCTTCATCGCTGTACCTTTGCCAACGTGTTTTCAAGAGGTCGAAAATGAAATGGAAAGTTTTGCTCGCTTTTATTGCCCTAGCACATACGACGATTGCCTTTGCGGATCGAGAAGTGTCATTTTGGGATGACACGCAAGAAGGGCGTCGTTGGTCGAAATTTGATTTTTTATTTTGGAAGGCTAACGAAGACGCCGTTGTCTTAACAAATGAGACCTCTCCTCTCTTTACCACAACCGATTTTACTCAAACACCGGTCCTCCATCCTAAGTTCAATTGGGATGTTGGCTTCCGTATAGCAGCCGGCATTTCGCCACCCTGTTCTGATTTCGAGGTTATTTACGATTGGATTTTCTATTATACAGAAGCGCATCAAGCGCGTCATACAGATAGCAATGACCTGACAAATGTGAATGGCCAAGAAGGGATGTTTCCGATTTGGGCACTCTCAGAAGATATCATTGCTGGCGATTATGTCGCTGAAGCACATTTAGATTGGCAAATCTTCCTTACCGTCTTCGATTGGACGTTTGCTAAGACATGGTTTCTTTGCGATACGTTTGATCTTCACCCCTATGCTGGCTTAAGGTTTGCCTATATTAACCAAAATGTGCATATCGACTATGCCGGGGGGATTTTTCTCTACAACATTCTCAACGGGGGGATTAGTCGCAACGGTATTGATAAAGTCCGGATGGAGAGCGACTTTATCGGACTTGGTCCTCGCATTGGGATCGCACCGCGCGTCTCTTTGTGCTACGGATTAAGCTTGTTTGGCGATGCCGCTATTTCCGGGCTTGGCGGTGTTTTCTACATCGACCAAAACGAGAGATTTATCAATGAAGAACGATTTGATTACGATAAAACGACGAGCTGCATCCGTGCAATTAGCGACCTTGCTGCTGGGCTTGCTTGGGACAAAAGTTTCTGCGACGATAAACTGCACTTTAGATGCCAGTTGAGCTGGGAATACCACGTATTTTTTAGCCAAATGAAATTCCAAAGAGATGCATTTGATTTAGTCCCCTCGAATAATAACCTATCCGTTCAAGGCGTGACGCTATCGTTTAGTTTCGGTTACTGATAACGAAGAAGAGGAAATGTGTATGAAATATCTATTTAACGTGTTAACGCTTCTAGTCGCTCTATCGGTTTCCCAACTAGAGGCCCTGCCTACACAGGTAGTCATTATCCGCCACGGGGAAAAAAATCCAGCAAACGCACAACTCTTGCCCAAAGGGCAAAGCCGCGCTGGCGCCCTAGCATCTTACTTAACGATACGTGACACCACAAGCACAAATCCCCCCCTTTTTACTTTTGGACCGCCGCAGGCATTTTATGCGGCAAGACCGACAAACACTTCTGACGACCAGACTGTTCGCTGCATCCAAACCCTCATTCCAACAGCGGTTAAGCAACAACTGCCCATCCACTCTCCCTACGGTCCTGGGCAAGAAGTGGAGTTTGCTAACTTCATCCTGTCAGACCCCCGCTACGACGGCAAATACGTCCTCATCTGTTGGCACCACACGTACATCGCCGCTCTCATTACAGCATTCGGCTACCTCCCACCCGCCGGAATCGTTCCCACTTACCCAAATCGATTCGATCTCGTCTGGCTGCTGCCCATGCCAGCCCCCTTCCCAGAAGTCGTCGTCAACCCCATCCTCCAAGAGCTGATGTTCGGCGACTCCACCACCTTCCCTTAGATAACTAGGCCCCCTATTTACATAAATTCCATTCTATGCTAGAATAAAACTAGTCAGACTAGTCACAAGGAGTCTCCATGAAAAAGCATCATACACAGCAAAACAAAGATCACAATAATATTTGGCAGATACAGGAAGCCAAAGCAAAATTTTCTCAGCTTGTCGAAGACGCAAACATAAAGGGGCACCAAACCATCACAAAACAAGGCAAACCTATTGCTGTCATGCTGTCTAAAGCTGAATTTGATAAAATTTCCAGATCCAAAACTTCACTACTCGAGTTTTTCAAATCCGCACCTTGCCAAGATGTTGATTTAGATATCGAACGACAAAAAGATTTACCACAGGACATCGATTTATGAGTTATCTTCTAGATACCTGTATTATCTCCAAACTGAGGAAAATAGAAAAGCAGCCGGATAAAAAATTGGAAAATTGGTTTCAACGCCATGACGAAAGTTCATATTTCATATGCACTCTAACCTTGGGCGAAATCCAGTCGGGAATCAGTAAATTAAATCTTAAAAACAATGAAGAGAGAAAAAAGCGATTAATTTTGGAAAATTGGTTTCGAGAAGACCTTATCCCTAGATTCAATAAGCGAATCCTAGCAATTAATGACGAAATATCAATGTCCTGGGGAAGTTTGTCAGGCGAAGGAAGACAACGCGGCATTGTCATCCCGACCGTTGACGGGTTAATTGCTGCAACTGCCATCGTCCACAATCTTACCGTAGTCACAGAGAATATCAAAGATTTCATCGAAACGGGCGCAAGGGTTTATAACCCTTGGCTCAATTGACGCGCCAGACGGAGACCATCTTGGCTACGGTTGTGGCGACGAAAAGCTGTCCGAAGACAGCTTCTAGGACGGTTAATGACTTCGCGACGTGGGTAATGGGAGAGATGTCTCCAAACCCCACAGTCGCCGCTGTTGTGAAGCTATAATAAAAGAAATCGAATTGAGCCTGGAGGGCTGTTGTCAAGTCGTTGCTGTGAAGGTCAAACTTAGCCACCCCCTCAAAACTCCCCGGTACGGTCACATTCGTTAACCAATACAGCTTGGACCATAAAATCCCGCCCAAAAAATAAATCATGATCACCCCAAAAATGAGGTTTGTGTCGATAACGGGTTCTTTGAGGACCTTTTTTGCGATGCAGAGAATGGCATAAACGAGAAATAGGCACAAAAACAACAAGCTGATCGCCATGTCATAGAGCGAATCGTTAAAGATGCTCAACCAATCAAAGACCAAAAAAGGGATGGCGATCGCTACTCCGACAACAAGCGCAAGACGTCGATCTCCAAATGTATAAATGCTCAATAAAATGAACAAATTAAAGCACCCTTGCAAGAACAGATTCGAGTAATACCCCTTAAAAATGAGTGGAGCCACAAGAACGATCGCGAGCACCAGGACAAAAAGGGGAACAAAGCTGCCTCGCTGCTTAAAACCAATATGTGATCTTGGCTCTTTGATGTGGCGGACAACGTCTTCGGCAAAACCTTTGAGCAAAGGTTCGTTAATATGGCGCCATACACTGACCAGCTTGGAAATCACTGTTGCAATGAATAGCTGTCCGAAAACCGCTTCCGTAATAGAGAGCACCCGTCCAATCGGTTTGAACGCCACGATATCGCCTATTCCCAGTGTCGCAAGCGTCGTAAAACTATAGTACAAGAGATTAAACTGATTTTCGATTGCATCGGGCAAAGAACCGTTCTCATAATCGATCGGAATCAGCCCTTTGAAAGTGGCTTCTGGCGAAAACATATCGCCAAGCCAATACAATCTGGACCAAAAAATCCCCGCTAATAGATACACCATGATTGATCCAAAGATCAAATTCGTATCGATTACTGGTTCTTCTAAGACCTTTTTCGCAATCAAAATAGCTGCATACAGAATGAAAAGGCACAAGAGAATTTTACTCATCGCCAACAAAAACATGGATGCATAGATCATGCTCAAAAAATTAAAAACAATGTTGGGCAAGGCCACCACAAGGCCAACCGCTAATAACCCGATATCTTTGCTCATCATCCAGATCGTGAAAAGGATCACGGCATTAAAGCCGCTCAGCCAAATAAAATTGGCAATGCTTCCGCTAAACAGAAGAGGCGCGATCAGGAGAAAACCCAACGTCAGCATAAAAATCGCGATAAAGAAGCGGTGGCTCCCCGCAATTGCACTTTTTGATACGTGCGGCATCTGGTCAGGCTTTTTGAATCGCAGTTCCATAATTCGGAACATAGGCCTGTATCTATTTAAAATTCAACTTGACATTTGAGAGCGATTTCAGTTGACATTCAAATGTCACTCACACCGCGCTATTAGATGTTTAAGATAAAGCGATCGTATAGATTTACTGGTATCAAGGCAGGCAAGTAACAACCTGCCCGCCTTGTTGAGCAATTTGTGTGTTAATCTCTCATTGAAAGTTATTGAACATGTCATTCGCAAACTCTTTGCCTGCTGCTGTTGCAAACGACTTGACAGCAGTGTTAAGTAATTGACTGCCCTGACTTTGTCTTGGCTCGGAAGAGGAAGATGAGCTAGCCAAATTTGCATTTGTGTTTGTATATGTAGAGCTAGAAGATGCCGCAGGAGCTGGCCTACTTTGTTCCCGGTGAGCCCGGAGTATGTTATTAACATCAGGCGAGAATTTTGCAGAAACTTTGCTTAAAATACAATCTGGATCTGCACCATTTTTAAGTAAACATTTGATAACTGGTATGCGATTAAATTGACAGGCCAATGCGAGTGGTGTCATATTATCCGATCCATAACCATTATCAATATTGTCAATACGTCCTGTGCTAAGAAGATATTCGACTACTTTCAGATTTCCCTTATATGCAGCCTGGTGTAAACAGCTAGTCCCATCCCTTACTCGAAAATTAACATTAGCCCCGGCTTCGACCAACAATTTAACATTATCAAAAGTTCCTTCACTGCAAGCAATAAATAAAGCAGTACGAGGGGAAGCGTAGTCACTGAGAGTGCCTGTTTCAACATCGACTAAATAGCGCTTTTCCTTTTTGACTTTGGTCTCTAGCACCTGTCTCAATGCTTCGGTATTTCCCTTCAATGCTGCATCATGTATTTCCCTAGTCCCTAATCCGCCTCCGACCAATTTCTGACTTTCGGTTACACTATAATTGCCATCAGAAAGCTTGCTGAAGACAAAGTGAGTTTGTCTAAGGTATTCTGCAAATTTTACAGCATTTAATTTTGGAAACTTCAGAAAAGCGGAAGATACAGCAACTTCTTGGCCGTCCGCTAATGTAAGCATAACCTTATTGTAAGCATAAAATTGAACTTTCTGAATCGGATTCTCCTGAGATGTCAGGTGTACTACAATTGCTGAACCAGATAATGTGAAGACAGGCTCTTCTGGCTTTGCATCATTTTCTAGTGAATTTCTCCTTATACGCCCAATTGCAAGCATTTGTTCTTCGGCCGTTCGTGCTGGCTTAGAATTAACTTCAACATATGTGTCTAACCTACAGTCATTTTCATTACTTATTAACTCTTCTTTTTGAGGTGAAATAGAGGGCTCTTGGGGTAAGAAGGTGTACCCTCTGGTGAATTCTGCAACATTTCCATATGTTTTTGTACTAAACATGTTTCGCGATCTCCTGATTCTTGTTTTAATTTTTGATTCAATAAACTTTTTGAGTTTCGATTACCACAAAAAGTTTTCAGGCAGATTATAGGATATAGATTTATTAAAATACAAAAAAATTATGAAGCAGTGATCATGAAAATATTCTTATGAGAGGAACTTATGAATGAGAGAGGTGCGACCAGAAGGAAACCGAAAGTCAACAGAAAATCGCAATGAAGAAGCGGTGACGCCCGGCGATCGCACTTTTTGTGACCTGCGGTACATTACCCGGTCTTTTGAATTTCAGTTCCATCATCCGGAACATAGAAATTCTGTCTTTAAAATTCAACTTGACATTTGAGAGCGATTTCAGTTGACATTTAAATGTCACTCAGTTACTTTTAGGAAAAAGGGGAGCAACTTTGCCAAAGCCTAAACCGAAAAAAATCGATAATCTGATCGACAAAATTAGGAAGTGCATTTCTGCTGGTAAATATCGGGAGACGGTCCACGCTATTATAAGAAAAAAAGAGCGCGCTATTTTTTTGCCTGAAATTTTACATGTACTAAATACAGGTAAGCATGAAAAAGCTAAGGATCATTTTGACGAAGTTTTTAACGCTTGGAATTATTCTATTCGGGGTTGGACATTAGATGGCATGGATCTACGAGTTATTGTCTCATTTGATGATGAAATCGATCTACTGATTATAACGGTATTTTATGTTGAAAAAAGGAGATAAACCGTGAAACAAAAAAAAGTTGAAAAAGAGATGGTTTATGAGGGGCTAGGATTTCCCATTGTACTTAGAAATGTACCAATGATCAAAGTAAGAGGGATCTGGACTCTTGATGTTAACTTGAACGTTCTTATGAATGTTGTTCTTCTTGCCCTTGCCCATCATCCATCGGATCTCACGGGGAATCAAGTTCATTTCATTAGAACTTGGTTGGGACTCACCCAAACAGAATTTGCGAAATTGTTTGGGCTTACTCATCCTGCAATTGTTAAATGGGAAAAAATGAAGAATAAGGGCTCTAAAATGAATCTCACAACTCAAAGGGATTTGAGGCTTTGGTTATTGGATCAACTATTGACCAAGGACGATGATTTTCGCAAAGCCTTTAAGATTATTCACCTGATTGGATACAGTGCTGCTATTCGCCCACTGGAATTTGATATTGCCACTGACCTTGTAGCTATTTAAAAAATCTTCCTAGCCTCTTCTCGAAACCCAGAGCCACCCACCCGTTTCTAGGTTTAAAATTCAACTTGACATTTCGCATCGATCATCTATGGTAATAGTTCTCTACTGAAAAACTTGAGATGGGAACTATGGCAAAAAAACCGGTCTTTTTTCTCCTGATTTTTACTGGGATTATTCTGTTCATTTTCCTCATCATGCAGCCCCTTTCCGTCTTGCACTTCCGCAACTCGATTGCCATTCTCTTTCCCAAGGGGACAATCGCATTGGAAGAGCGAAACCTCCTGTTAATTTTGCAAGCGCTGATGTTACTTGTGATTCTGCCCGTCTACGCCCTGACCTTTATCTTTTCGTGGCGGTATCGCGCGCATAACAAAAAAGGAACTTACGACCCAGATCTCGTCGACAACAAGCTCGCAGAAGTCATTTGGTGGGGTCTTCCCCTCGTCATGACCGCGATTGTGTGTGTCTTGACTGTCGTGAAGACGTACGAATTAGACCCCTACAAGCCGATCGAGTCGAAAAATAAGCCGTTGACGATCCAGGTTGTGGCCTTGCAATGGAAATGGTTGTTTATCTATCCCGAAGAAAAAATTGCGACGATCAATTTCATGCAAATTCCGAAAGATACTCCAATCCACTTTGAAATCACAGCAGATGCGCCGATGAACTCCTTTTGGATCCCCCATTTGGGTGGACAAATCTACGCGATGCCCAGCATGAAGACTGAACTCAACCTGATCGCGACCGACACGGGCGATTTTCGCGGTTCTTCTGCAAACATCAGCGGCGAAGGGTTTGCAGGGATGCATTTTATTACACGCGCTTCGACAGAAGAGGAGTATAAAAAGTGGGTGGAAACGGCTCAAAAAACAGCCCAATCGCTCGATTTTAAAAGGTACAAGCAGCTGGCAGCCCCGAGTCAAAACAATCGTGTGGAAACGTTTCAGCTAACAGATGATAAACTGTTTTATCAAATCATCGAACAATTTATGCACCCAAAAGAGTAACACATGTTTGGCACTTTAACCTTAGAAGCCTTTAAACACGAAGCTAGCCAAACCGGCGCTGTCGTCATGATGCTCCTTTGCATGGTGGGCGTGATTGCACTCCTCACCTACTTCAAACGGTGGAAGTGGCTCTGGAACGATTGGCTCACCACCGTTGATCCAAAACACATCGGGATCATGTACGTCATTGTTGCTCTTACCATGTTCATGAAGGGATTCGCAGACGCTCTCATGATGCGTTTGCAGCAAGCGATGGCCGTCGGCGATGCCGCCGGATTTATCTCTGCCAGCCATTTTCAAGAAGTGTTCTCCGCGCATGGAACGACCATGATTTTCTTTGCGGGGATGGGAATCCTATTTGGTCTTCTCAATCTGATTATCCCCTTGCAGATTGGCGCGCGCGACGTCGCTTACCCTTTCTTGAATGCGCTCGGTTTTTGGCTTTATGCCGCGGGTTCGCTCTTATCGCTTGTCTCACTTGCGATTGGCAGTTTCTCCACCTCTGGTTGGTTGGCCTACCCCCCTCTCTCCGGGATCGAATATAGTCCAAATGAGGGGGTCGATTATTGGATCTGGATGGTGCAAATATCAGGTATTGGGAGTACCCTTTCTGGAATTAATTTCTTCGTCACGATTCTCAAGATGCGCTGCCCTGGAATGACCCTCATGAAAATGCCCATCTTCACGTGGAGCGCACTTTGCGCCATGACTCTGGTGATTTTTGCCTTTCCCATTTTGACCGCAACACTCGCTCTTCTAACGCTCGATCGCTACTTAGGGATGCACTTTTTTACTCCTGGCGGTGGTGGCAATCCCATGCTCTACATTAACTTGATTTGGGCGTGGGGGCACCCGGAAGTGTACATCTTGATTTTGCCCATTTTTGGCGTATTCTCAGAAGTTGTCCCCACTTTCTCGGAAAAGCGTTTGTTTGGTTACGTCTCAATGGTGTGGGCGCTGATCCTCATTACTTTCCTCGCCTTTGTCGTTTGGCTCCACCACTTCTTTACGATGGGCGCCAGCGCCTCTGTTAACTCCTTCTTTGGGATCATGACCATGTTGATCGCCATCCCAACAGGGGTAAAGATTTTCAACTGGCTTTTCACAAAATTTAGAGGCAGAGTCCATTTTACCTCGCCTATGCTTTGGTTTTTTGCCTTTGTCCTCAACTTCACGATCGGCGGCATGACCGGGATTTTGCTCTCTTCCCCGCCTGTCGATTACCAGGTGCACAATAGCCTTTTCTTGATCGCCCACTTTCACGGAATGGTCATCGGTGGATTCTTATTTGGTTTTTTTGCCGCCTTCACTTATTGGTTTCCGAAATTCACCGGCTTTTTCTTAGATGAAAAGTGGAACCAAGCCGCTTTTTGGTGCTGGTTTACCGGGTTTTTACTCGCCTTCATGCCGCTCTACATGCTGGGTTTCATGGGAGCCACTCGCCGTTTAGACAGGTATGACGCCTCGACGGGTTGGCATCCCCTGTTCATTACCGTTGGCATTGGCGCCTTGATCATCTTATGCGGAGTCACAATCCAGGCTGTGGGAATGGTGTGGAGTTACCTGCATCGGAAGAAAAACTGGGACCATACCGGAGGAGATCCTTGGAATGGAAGAACCCTAGAATGGGCCATCCCCTCCCCTCCACCCCACTACAATTTTGCGATTATCCCCGTTGTCGATCAGCTCGATCCTTTGTGGGCAATCAAACGTGGAACAGCACCCAAAGTGAAACAAAAATATGAAGACATTCTCATGCCAAAAAACACCCCAATGGGCCTTTACATTGGCGCAGCGAGTTTGATCTTTGGTTTTGCCGTCACATGGCACATCTATTGGCTTGCACTGCTCTCGCTGATTGTCATCCTCATTTGCATCATCGTCCGCCTCTCGAGCCCCGATGAACACGAGGTTATCCCTGCAGCTGAAGTGGAAAAACACGATCAAGAATTCCAAAGGAAACACAAACACGTATGGCACAGCTACTAACCATCCACCACACGCCAGAGGCGAATCCCGACACGAGCGTTCCCGATCCCCACCAAGACACCTATTCGCGCACGATTTTGGGCTTTTGGATGTACATCATGACCGACTGCCTCGTCTTTACAACCCTTTTTGCCACCTATGCCATTTTGCACAACAACACCTTTGGAGGCCCCTCTACACGAGACCTCTTCGACTTGCCCACCGCGTTTACAGAAACCATGATTCTACTTTGCAGCAGTGTCACCTGCGGGTTTGCGATGATTTCTTCATTAAAAATGAAAACGGATCGCGTCATCGGCTGGCTGGCCATTTCGTTTTTACTTGGCGCCTCATTTGTCGCGATAGAACTGACCGAGTTCCATGCCTTTTTCGTCGAGGGAAACAGCTGGAGCAGAAGCGCGTTTCTCTCCTCGTTTTTCACACTCGTCGGCACACACGGTTTTCACGTCTCTGTCGGGTTGCTTTGGATCCTCGTCATGATCGGACAGTTGTTCACCTTTGGCATCACGACAGAAACGTTCCGCAGGCTCGTCGTCTTTAGCATGTTTTGGCACTTCCTCGATTTGATTTGGATCTTCATCTTCACATTTGTTTACCTCATAGGAGTCGTATGAGCACAGAGTTGAGTTTGAAAGAAATTCAGAAAGAGTACCATGGAACATTCAAATCGTATCTGCTCGGGTTTTTCGCCTCCCTTCTCTTAACACTTCTTTCCTTTTCTCTTGTCGTTTTCAAAGGAGTTCCAGAACACTACCTCGTTCACATTCTGATCGCGCTTGCTGTCGTGCAGGCGGTTGTGCAGCTCCTCTTTTTCCTGCATGTCGGAGAGGAAGCCAAGCCCCGTTGGGAAACGATCATCTTCTATTTTATGATTCTCGTCGTCTTGATCATCGTCGTTGGCTCTCTTTGGATCATGTACGATCTCGATCAGCGCGTGATGACCATGCCAAAAGACAAAATGAACGAAATGAGGCATCATGATTAATTATTATCTCATCACTAAACCCGGCATTGTCCTAGGCAACCTCATCACTGTGGCGGCCGGCTTTTTGCTCGCTTCGAAAGGGATTTTCTACCCCTGGCTCTTTTTAGCCACTCTGCTTGGTTTGGGCTTCATCATGGCGTCTGCCTGTGTCTTTAATAATTACATCGACCGGAACGTAGACCAGAAAATGAACCGCACCAAAAAACGCCCGCTCGCTTCTGGCTTGATCGAGGGCAAGCACGCCCTTGTTTTTGGCACACTCTTAGCACTCATTGGCAATGGCATTTTGTACTTCAATACAAATGCGCTCACCGTCTTTGTCGCTAACGTTGGCTTCTTTGTCTATGTCGTGCTCTATAGCCTCTGGAAAGGGCGGACGATTTACGGGACAGCCATTGGCAGTATTGCGGGCGCGGTCCCCCCAGTTGTGGGATATTGCGCCGTAACCAATCGGTTTGATCTTGGAGCTCTCCTTTTATTTTTGATGCTCGTTTTGTGGCAAATGCCCCATTTTTTTGCCATCGCGCTTTACCACTTCGACGACTATGCCGCCGCCAAAATCCCTGTGCTTCCCATCATGAAAGGAGCCCTAAGAACCAAAATCCACATGGTTTTGTACATCGCTGCCTTTATCGTCGTTTCAGCGCTCTTCACCTATTTCGGATATACCGGAATCTCCTATCTGGCCACCACCACAGCCGGTGGGCTCGCCTGGCTCGCCCTCTGCTTGGCGGGATTTTCAACCGCAAACAACCAGCTCTGGGGACAGCGGATGTTTCGCTTTTCCCTCGTGCTAATTTCTGTCATTTCGATAGGGCTTTCCCTAGACGTAGTCTAGCTTGAATCTCCTTAGGCCCAAGCAGGACACCGAGGACAAAAATTAGCTCTTGAATATAAATCCAAAGTAGACTAGACTAAGTTTAGTTACAAAGAGGCATTTATGCACACCTTCAATATGCACGAAGCAAAAACTCATTTCTCCAAGCTTGTCAACATGGTCATGCAAGGTGATGAAATCCTGATTGCTATGGCTGGAAAACCCGTTGCTAAACTCGGCCCGATCGAAACAAAGCCAAAACGAAAATTAGGCATTCTCAAGGGAAAATTAAAGATCTCCTTGGATTTTGATGCTCCTCTACCTGATGATCTAATAGCCGAATTTGAGAATTAATACATGCATTTGCTACTTGATACACACATTTTCCTCTGGTGCGTAAACGGAGATCGGCGACTGTCAGAATCGGACAAAGCCCTGATTTTAGAAGCCGATGAAGTTTACGTCAGCAGCGCCTCCATTTGGGAAGCGAGTATCAAAATAAAACTGAAGAAGCTTGATGCAAACGTCAAACAACTAGTAAAAGCCATTAGTGCAAGCGGTTTTATTGAATTGCCCATCACAGCAGAACATGCTGCTGCCGTTTCGCTTCTTCCTGATCTTCATAAAGATCCTTTCGATCGCATTTTGATCGCACAAGCCGTCTGTGAACCTTTGATGTTTGTCACTGCAGATCGTACATTAGAGGGATATTCTGACTTAATAAAGATAGTCAAATAATTTCCTCATCTTTAGGAGACTGGGCTATCCACAATCGTCCTTCGCTTGGGCTCCGGACTCTCGAACAATTCCAATGATGTGAAGAAAAGGGACACGGGCCGAAGCCCGTGTGGGGTTATTGCAGAGCGGATTGGACCAGCTTTTGAAGCTGTTGCTTCATAGCGGGGTCTTTCAAGTGCCCTTGCGCGTCAAATGCGTTGAAAGCATTTGGGACGGTCAACTCATTGGGAAGGACATTGCCGCCTATTCCTGTTAAGATTGCTCTGAGATGCACGATCCCGCGCTTACCGCCGCCACCGCCTGGTGAAGCGCTCATGATTAAGAATTTCTTTCCCTTAAATGCAGGGCTTGGATTTCCTTGCGCATCATCCCTCGACGCCCAGTCGATCGTGTTCTTCAGCACAGCCGATAAGGAAGCATTGTATTCGGGAGAAGCGATGATGATCAATTGGCTTTGTGCCATCAACTGACGCAACTCTTTCCCTTTTGCAGGGATCCCCTCTTTTGCTTCCACATCTTCATCAAAAAATGGGAGCGGATAGTCCCTTAAGTTGATGACCGTAACAGCGGCACCCATTTGTGATGCGATCTGCGCCGCTTCTGTCACCAGCTTTTGGTTATACGAATCTTGACGGGTGCTTCCCGACAACGCCAGCACCTTTACCTGTGCAGCCACTGGTAAAGAAAAAGCTAAGCAAATAACAAGCAATGGTTTCCACATAAATTTCCCCTGTTTTATTGGTTGGAAAAGTTCTTTTATTCCTTCGTGAAGGTCGCACCGGAAGCAATGAGCCGGTCGATATAGGTGAGGTCGTAAGTGGAGTTGATGAAATTCTTGTCCTCTAGCATGTAGAGGTGGAAAGGAATCGTCGACTGGACACCCCCGATGTGAAACTCTTTTAAAGCGCGTTTGCCGATCGCAATGGCTTCTGTGCGGTCTTTCCCTTTTACAATCAACTTGGCAATCATCGAATCGTAGTTTGGAGGAATGGTGTATCCTGAGTAGCACGCGCTGTCAACGCGGACGTGAGGTCCACCAGGAGGCAAATAATACTCGAGGCGCCCTGGAGAGGGGGCAAAATTCAACGAAGGATTTTCCGCGTTGATCCGAAACTGGATCACATGGCCCTCAAATTTGATATCGTCTTGCTTATGGAGCAAGCGCTCGCCACGCGCAATCCGGAGCTGCTCACGCACAAGATCAACACCTGTGATCTCTTCGGAAACGGTGTGCTCTACCTGGATACGGGTGTTGACTTCCATGAAGTAAAAGTTGTGGTCTTTATCGAGCAAAAACTCTACTGTCCCTGCAGAGAAATACTTAGCTTCCTTAACGACGTTGACAGCCGCCTGGCAAATCTTTTGCCGGAGCTTTGGCGTCAAGACAGGGCTTAAAGTCTCTTCAATCAGCTTTTGGCGGCGTCGCTGGATGGTGCAGTCTCTTTCTCCAAGATGGATGTAATTTCCTTTTTTATCGCCAAACACCTGCACTTCGATATGTCGAGGATTTACAATCATTTTTTCGAGATACACATCGGGATTTCCAAAACTCGCTTCCGCTTCTGCCCTTGCTGCAGGGAACAATTTCATAAAGTCGGCTTCATCTTGTGCGATCCGAATCCCCTTGCCTCCGCCTCCTGCCACGGCTTTGATAAAGACGGGGTATCCAATTTTTTTTACTTCGACAAGAGCTTCTTTGATATCGGCAACGATCCCATCCGATCCAGGAATCACGGGGCACCCGGATTTCTTGGCTGTCGTTTTTGCTTTTGACTTATCGCCCAAGAGAGAAATGGCAGCCGGAGAAGGACCGATAAAATTCAAACCGCAGCTTTCGCAGATCGAAGCAAAGTTCGCATTCTCGCTTAAAAAGCCATAGCCAGGGTGGATTGCATCGGCACCAGTCACTTCGCAAGCAGAAAGGATATTGGGGATTTTGAGATACGATTTTTGCGATGGGGCTTCTCCAATGCAAATCGCTTCGTCGGCATGGAGCACGTGAAGAGCCTCTGCATCGGCCTGCGAGTAAACCGCCACTGTTTCGATGCCTAAATCGTGACAAGCGCGGATCACTCGAACAGCGATCTCCCCTCTATTTGCAATGAGAACTTTTTTCATGAAACCTTAGTTAATCCTAAAAAGTTTAGTGCCAAACTCGACGGGGTGCCCACTTTCAACGAGCACTTCGACGATCGTTCCGGCCACTCCCGATTTCACTTCGTTCATCACCTTCATGGCTTCGATGATGCAAACAACAGTGTGTTTTTCCACTTTGTCGCCCACTTTGATAAAAGCGGGATCTTCTGGCGAAGATGAGGTATAAAATGTGCCAACCATCGGAGAGGTGATATAGATGCCTGCAACATCCTCTGGCATCTCTTCCACGCGTTGCGAAGAAGAGGCGAATTCTTTGGGTTTTCCTAACGGAGCGGAAAGTCTTTGCGTCATGACTTCCTGCCTGGTCAACATATCATCAAGGCTATCGATCGCAGGGTCGACCACTTTTCCCTCTTGACGCTCCAGTTGAATTTCAAAGCCCTCTCGTTTGAGCATCAGGCGCTTCATTCCCGTGCGCCCCATAGCTGCCATCAATTCCTTAATTTGCTTAATTTCCACATCTTCCTCACTGTTTTAAACTCTCTGGATGTATTCGCCGCTTTTCGTATCGATTTTGATGATATCCCCCACTTCGATGAAAGGAGGAACTTCGACCTTCGCTCCCGTTTCGAGCAAAGCGATGCGAGCCGCGTTTGGACCACCTTTGGAAGGGGTATCTGTACGCGTGATCATCAATTCGAGAAACTGCGGCAACTCCACCGCAAAAATTTTATTTCCATGCAAAGAGGCTTTCACTTCCACCCCTTCTTTCAAATAATTTGCCTGTTCTGCCACAACACTGGCAGGGATCGACACTTTTTCTAAAGTGGCGATATCGAGAAAGAGATACTCTTTCCCTTCGAGATAGAGATATTCAAGGCGGCGGTCTTCGAGAGAAACGTCTTTGATGTCTTGGTTGAGCTTGAAACTCTTCTCCGTTACAGCCTGCGTACCTAAATCGCGCAGCTTCGTCTTGATAAAAGGCGTCCCTTTGGGAACTGATACCTTCACGCTCGACTCAACGCGGTACAGTTTCCCTGAGATCGAAAGGACCATTCCAGGTGTAATGTTATTGCTTTGAACCATGTTGGATTATCCTCGTAAAGCTTTTATTGCCTTGGCCATATCTTCGTGTTTGAACAAATAAGAACCGGAAACGAGGATGTTGGCTCCCGCTTCCACACATAATTTTCCCGTTTCCGGGTCGATCCCTCCGTCAACTTCGATATCAAACGGAGGCAGCTTCTCTTTCCCCTCTTTCTGCGTGATACCCCCTTGACGGATGCCGAGCCGATCGCAAGTCTCTCGAGCAAAGCGGATCTTCTCTAAGGCTTGCGGCATAAACTCTTGCCCCCCAAACCCCGGGTTGACGCTCATGATCAAAATTTGGTCGCATTTGTCGAAGTAGCGGAGCATCATCGTTTCCGACGTCTCAGGCCGGAATGACAAACCCGCTTTGATGTTGCAACGGCGGATGTACCGGAGGGTTTCTTCCACCTCTTCTGTCGCCTCAAAATGGATCGTCAAGAGATCGGCACCCGCTTTCACAAAGGGCTCGATGTAATCAAAAGGGTTGTAGATCATCAGGTGGACGTCAAGAAATAAATTGGTCGAACGGTTGATCGCTGAGACGATTTGAGGTCCCATGGTCAGATTGGGGACAAAATGCCCGTCCATGATATCGACGTGGATCCGGTCCGCTCCCGCTGCTTCCACACGCTTAACCTCGTCTGCTAAATGAGCAAAATCACACGAAAGAATGGATGGTGCTATTCGCACTGCGGGGTGGTGTTTTGCCATCAAATTTTGTCACTTACGTCGGTTTCTTTTCTCCATCCTTTTTACCCTAAACCGGGGAAAAAGTCAATCGCTTACAAAAGATGGACAAAGGCCTTCTCATCTAAAATTTTAATGCCTAATTTTTGAGCCTTCTCCAGCTTAGAGCCTGGCGACTCACCGACGACGAGGTAATCGGTCTTTTTCGTCACGGAGTCAGAAACGCTCCCGCCCCGCTCCTTGATCAAGGCTGCGGCACCGGTCCGGGTGTAGTTTTCTAATGTTCCTGTTATAACAAAATGTTTACCATTAAATGCGTGCCCTTTGTGGGTGACGACCTCGTGCTGTTTGGGTTTCACTCCCAGCTCAAGCAATGCGGAAATCTCTTTCCTGCTCTCCTCTTCTTGGAAAAAGGCAACTATGGCATTTGCTACGACTGAGCCAATGCCCGCAATCGCCTCCAACTCTTCAATACCCATCGCGGACAAAGCCTCAATACTGCCCGATTTCGCAGCCAGAAGAGCCGCCGTCTCCTCTCCAACGTGTTTAATTCCTAGCGCCATGATAAAACGGGCAAGAGAAACTTCTCGCGACTTGTCGATGCTGGTCAAGAGATTATGCACCGATTTTTCTTTGAATCCGTCGAGCTGATACAAATCCGCTTCTGTTAACCGGTAGATATCAGAAGGGTTCTTCACCATGCCACGGGTGACGAGCTGCTCCACGACTTTCTCCCCCATGTTGTCGATATCCATCGCCACTTTGCTCGTGAAATGAACAATCCGACGGAGCGCCTGTTCGCTGCACTTGCGCCCATTTGGACAGCGCCAAGCCACTTCTCCCGCCTCTCGAACGACGTGGGAGCCGCAGCTAGGGCAATGCGTAGGCATCTTCCATGCATGTGTATGGGCAGGGCGACTGCTTAAATCAACCGAGACCACCTTGGGGATCACGTCGCCCCCTTTTTCAATCGTGACGAGATCGCCCACCCGGATATCTTTCCGCTTCACCTCTTCTTCGTTGTGTAGCGTCGCGCGCGCGATCGTGCTCCCTGCAACTGAAACCGGGACCAATTCCGCTACGGGAGTTAACGTTCCCGTTCGTCCGACTTGCACCGTGATCGCTGTAATCCGCGTCGTCGCTTGCTCCGCAGCAAATTTGTAAGCAACGGCCCAGCGCGGATTTTTTGCCGTGTTCCCCAAACGCACCTGTTGTTTCAAATCATCGACCTTGATCACAACCCCGTCGATATCATAAGGAAGCTTTGGTCTCGCAGAGTGCACTTTCTCTGCGAAGGTCCAAATTTGGTCAATGGATGAGCAGCGCGCATGCATCTGCAAAATGGGCAATCCCAACTGTTGAAGAAAATCGTGACTCTCCGTCTGTAACTTCACCTCATGGGACGAATCTTCTGCAATGCCATAAAAAACGATTGAGAGGTGCCTTTCAGCAACTTCCTTCGGATCGAGCAATTTTAAGGATCCCGCTGCCGCATTCCGCGGATTGGCCCACAAGGGCTCTCCTGTTTCCTGCTTTTTTTCATTCTGTTTTGAAAAAACGCTATGTAGCATGAACACTTCCCCACGCACTTCTAGGCGCTTGGGGACATCCTTCCCGTAAATTTGAAGGGGAAGCGAAGCGATCGTCCTCATGTTGCTCGTAATGTCGTCGCCAGCTGTCCCGTCGCCCCGCGTCACTCCCCTCACAAAAAGCCCCTCCTCATAAAGAGCCGTAATCGCAATCCCATCCATTTTTAGCTCGCACGAAAAGTCGACCTTCTCATGGCCGATCAACTTGTGCATCCGCGCAACAAAATCGACGATCTCCTCTTTGCTGTACGTATTGGCTAGTGACAACATGGGGACTTGGTGCACGACCGTTTTAAAGCCGCTTGTCAGCGCTTCATTGACCCGTTGTGTCGGAGAGGCCGGCGTCACCCACTCGGGGTGTTTCTTCTCCATCTCCTCTAATGATTTCAAAAGATGATCAAACGCGTGGTCGCTGATGGTGGGGCGCGCATCGACGTAGTAACGACGGTTGTGCTCCCAAATTTCCTGACATAATTTTTCATATTCGGCATGCGTCGTCATACAAAAACTACTCTAAAGATCATCGTTGCTAAAGGGGCTAATTGAATAGCTAAACCTGTCCTCTGGTTTCCATGGAAGACGATATGGGGAGAAACATTGCGCTTGCCTGAACCTCCGTACCGCCCATCGTCTGTGTTAAATACCTCTTCGACAGATTCTACGTTGTGAAGTTTGATAAAATACTCATGATAGTAGCTCGGGGTAAAATTGTGCACGCACAACAAAATTTCGTGGGACGATTTTCTCAAATAGCTGATCACACTGTTCGTTTCGTCGGAAAAGTCGACCCACTCAAAGCCCGTGTGATCAAAATCGCGCTCCCACAATGCATCGTGCCCTTTATAAAAGTGGTTGAGCTCTCGCACCATCAGGCTAATGCCCTGGTGTTGCGGGAATTGAAGCAATCCCCACTCCATTTCCCCTTTCGAATACCACTCGTTCCATTGACCAATTTCGGCTCCCATAAAGAGCAATTTCTTTCCCGGTTGGCACATCATGTAGCCAATCAAAACACGCAAGTTGGCAAATTTTTGCCAATAGTCTCCTGACATTTTGGCGAGCAAAGACCCCTTTCCATGCACCACTTCATCGTGGGAAAAGACCAACACAAACCGCTCTGAAAATGCGTAGAGCAAGCCAAAAGTTAAATCGTTGTGGTGGTAGCGTCGAAAGATCATATCGGTTTTGACGTAACGCAACGTGTCGTTCATCCACCCCATGTTCCACTTTAAATCAAAACCAAGCCCACCATGATGCACCGAATGGGTGACCCCTGGAAAAGCTGTCGACTCTTCGGCAATCATCAAAATTCCAGGAAAATGTTGGTGGACGATTGAATTGAGGTGCTTGAAAAATTCAATCGCTTCAATGTTGTCTTTGGAACCGTACTGATTCGGAACCCAGCCCCCCTCTTCCCGCCCATAATCCAAGTAGAGCATCGACGCAACAGCATCGACCCGGAGCCCATCGACATGCATCTGGTCAAACCAATAAAGAGCGTTAGCAAGCAGAAAATTCGCGACTTCAAAACGGCCAAAATTAAAGATATACGTTCCCCAATGGGGATGAAACCCTTGCCGCGGGTCTTCATGCTCGTAAAGGCTGGTCCCGTCAAATTTCCCTAAGGAAAAATTGTCTGTTGGAAAATGGCCTGGCACCCAATCCAGAATCACTCCGATCCCGTTTAGATGCATGTGATTCACAAACCATTGAAAATCTTCCGGCGTTCCAAAACGGCTCGTCACAGCATAAAAGCCAGATACTTGATAGCCCCAAGACTCATCGAGCGGATGCTCCTGAATGGGCAAGAGCTCTACATCCGTATACCCCATCTGAACGCAGTACGCAGCAAGCTCTTTAGCAATCTCTCTATAGTTAAGAAAATAGCCATCTCTTTTTCTCCACGAACCCAAGTGGATCTCATAAATCGAAACCGGTTTTGGCCGATCTTTCCTCTTTACCCGCTCTTCCATCCACTCCCGGTCTTCCCAAGAAAACCGGTCGACATTCGCAATGACAGAGGCAGTTAAAGGCCTTAGCTCACTCGACAAAGCAAGTGGGTCCGACTTCAATACCATCTCGCCCGTTTGCGATTTTACCGCAAATTTATACTTTTCCCCTTCTGTCAGTCCCGGAACAAAAATCTCCCAAATCCCCGAGGAGCCCAAGCTGCGCATCGGATTGATCCGCTGATCCCAATGGTTGAAATCGGCAACGAGAGAAACGGACTTGGCCCCAGGCGCCCAAACAGAGAATTTTACCCCATAAATCCCCTGTTGCATCCCCAACCGCCCTCCTAAGGCGCGGTAAAGCTGGTAATGCACCCCTTTTCCATACAAGTACTGATCGAGCTCTCCAAAGGTAGGCAAGAAAGAGTAGGGATCGTAGCCAAGCGCTCCCTGATAGTGGTAGACGCGGTAATCGTTCACCCCCACATCGCCAGACACCGAGTATTCGAAAAACCCTGCCGGGTGGACCTGTTTTGCTTCGACGATCTCCCCAAATACCTCTAAATAGACTTGAGAGGCACCAGGACGCCACAAACGGACCACCTTCTTCCCAGAAGGCCCCTCGTGCAGCCCCAAAACCGTGTGGGGATCGTGGTGTTCCCCCGCCGCAATCTTGGCAAACTCCCCCTGCAATTTATGTGCTGAATGTCCGCGCATCTGTCTCACTCTATTTACACTCCGTTGTACCAGAGTGGCACAAAATAAGAAAGCGCCTCACATGTTTATTCGTCAGTGGGTGAAGCAGTCGAACCAATAGACGCGACCCGCTTCTAAATTGAGCGGCGAGCCCAAGCGGTAAGGAGTGCCGCGGTCTTTGGTCGAGGTACGGACTCGGCAAGCATGCTGATCGGCTGTTGCCGTCAGCGCGATTTGCTTGTCTTGGTGAACGTGGAGAAGAGCGCGACGCGCCTCCTTCTTCGTCCACTCAAAACTCATTGTCCCCCAATCGCCGCAAGCCACATCTAACATGCGACCTGAATGAAAATCGGGCGGAACTACCGACATCAATGAAATTTGGTTGTCGCTATGTTGAAAGAACAGCGAACGAATTAACACCGCACCTTCCGACAAAACCGCAAGAGGCGAGCCTGTGACCTTGGGAAGATCAATCCCTTGAAAAAAGGGATCGTGTCTTCTTGGTGTCAGGCAAGGATCAAAAGCCACTAGATAAATCTCTTTCAAGCGATGGAGCACCTGAAGCCTTTCTTTTTGAGCAACAGTCTGCTGCAAGCGATCAAAAATCGGTTGGTGTTCAAAAGCTGGGACCATTTGCCCCAGACGATGCCAAATGGGCAACAAGGTAGCAAAATCGAGATGGTTTCCCATTCGCTCCCACTCTTGAGCCTTGTGCGAGCCGAGGGAAAGCCGCTCCAAGTGGGGAGGCTTGTAAACGGGTAGGGATCCATCTCCAAATAAATGGACGGTTCCGACCGTCGAAGAACAAGGCCAACCCTTTGTCACGAACGCCAAGCCGGTTGGAGTTTTGTCGAGCGTGACCGCAACGCCCGGTGAGCCGACTAAAGCCCCGATCCGGTATCGGAAATACCCTTGCACAGCTTTTCCAAAAACAACCACCTCGCCCCGCTCAAGATCTTGCACAACCGTAAAATCGGCAACTGGCCCTTCCCACCCCCACACAGCTTCAAAACAGAATGATGCATCGACCTGTGACAGATCGGAAATCGAGATCTTTGTTGGAAACACGTCGACGCAGTAGGGAGAACCGGGAAGAATCACCGCTGATCCTGGACGATGGGAAAAGGGATGTAGCCGTTCTGCAATCGCAATCCGCATGGTTACTGCCTCACCTTTCCGATCAACCCTTCTGGGGTATTCGCTACAAAGTCAACTGTCACCAATTCATTGGGTTGCAGATTACCCCGCGGAACCCAGGCAAACAAAAAATTCTCTGTGTGGCCACAAATCTCGTTCGGGCGACGCTCATCTATCGATTCAGTCAAAATCGCCATCGTCTTGCCGACGTATTGTTCGCGCAAAACAAAGGAGATCTCTTCAGACACTTGCAAAACCTGTTGCTTTCTCTCCCGAATCATCTGAGGAGGCACTTTGTTCGGCATTAAATTGGCACGCGTGCGCGGACGATCGCTATAAGGGAACATGTGCACCTTGGCAAACTTCACCTCTCGCATCACCTCGAGCGTCTCTTGAAAATCGGCATCCGTTTCGCCCGGAAAACCCACGATGATATCGGTTGTGAACGTAAAACGGGGAGAAGCCGCTTGTAGCCTTTCGATCGTGTTGAAGAAAACTTGACGCGTGTATTTCCGGTTCATCCGCTTCAATACCACATTCGAACCTGCTTGCAGCACCACATGCATCGAATGGCAAGTGTTTTTCCCATGGATGACCGCCTCCATTAGCTCATCATCCACCTCGTCCGGATCGATCGACGAAATCCGTAGCCGCTCGACCCCTTCAATCGCATCGACTGCGCGCACCAGGTCAACCAAGCGGTGGGGTGGGGCCCCTTCCGGTTGGTCCCCATCAAAATCGCCGATGTTGATCCCTGTGAGGACAACCTCTTTAAATCCGTTTGCAACCAGGTCCCTCACCTCTTGCACAACCGACTCAATTGTCCTTGAGCGGGAGCGACCCCGCACATACGGAATGATGCAGTAGGTACAAAACGAGTTGCACCCATCTTGCACTTTGACAAAAGCGCGCGTGTGCGACTCAAACTGTTTAATCGAAAATTCGGGCAGTTCCGTTTCTGGAAAAATCACAGAAAGGAGATTTTCCTTATCCTTATTTGGGACCACATGGGACACCCCTTCAATCGCATGAATTGCCCCCGGATCCCGCTCCGCAAAGCACCCCGTCACCACCAACTTGGCTTGCGGGTTCCGCTTCGCCAGCTGCCGAATCTCGTGGCGGCTCGAGCTATCCGCCGATTCTGTGACAGTACAAGTATTGACGATGCAAAGAGCCGCTTCCTCCCCATCCTTGGCCTGACTGTACCCCATCGCCTCGAGCTGATCCTTGTACGCCTGCGACTCGTACTGGTTCGTCCGGCACCCCAAAGTGACGATCTGAAATGTCTTTTGCTGCGATTCCATAGTGCCCAAAAGTATACCCGATCCCCCCGTTTTCTTACTCGACAAAAAGGAGGAGGCTTCCCCCTAACCAAAAAAAATGGTGCGATCAATAAGGTCTAATTTTCAACGCAGAGACGGGGAGACGCGATGACGCGAAGAAAAGGCTGCTCGCCCCCTCTGCGTCTCTCTGTCTCCCCGTCTCTGCGTTACATTTATTGAATTTTTTTAGGCTTACTCGAAAAAAGGAGGAGGCTCCTCCAATGTTGACATTAATATCTATGTGGTATTATAATTGGTATCATGGTGGTATCGCAAGGAGGTATTGCATGTCAATGTCGAATTTCAACCTGAGAAATGTGTCTCCCAATGTTATGTCATCATTGAAAAAGAAAGCCGCAAAACAAAAAATCAGTGTCAATTCGTTGATTTTGCAGATTGTTGAACGCGATCTTGGAATTGTTTGCCAAACTAGAAAAAACGTCTTTCATGATCTAGATTACTTAGCTGGAACGTGGAGCGACAAAGACAAAAAAACCTTTGAACAAAACATAAAATCTTTTGAGAAAGTGGATAAGGAACTTTGGTCATGAGGCCTGTACTTTTTGATACAAATGCATATGCGTCCTTTAAAAAAAACGATGCTCCAATCATTGAAATTGTTCAACATGCCGAACGGATTGTCATTAGCCCCATTGTGATTGGAGAGCTCCTCGCTGGTTTTGATGGTGGAAATAAAGCGCACCAAAATAAAATTGAGTTACAAAAGTTTTTGGAATCTTCCAGAATCATGATTTACCCCATTACGCTTGATACCTCCCATTTTTTTTCCCAAGTTTTCTGCTCTCTTAAAAGCAAGGGAAAGCCCATCCCAACAAATGATCTATGGATTGCATCACAGGCCCTGGAGCATGGATGTGTTGTCTGCACTCACGACAAACATTTTAGTTTCATTGATGGTCTCATATCGGGAAGCACCCCAGCTGATTTATTCCTCTAACCTAGGCTTACTCGACAAAAAGGAGGAGGCTCTTGAGGTACTCCCCTTCGGGGTGGCACAGGTTGATGGGGTGGTCGACCGCCAGTTCATGACGGCCGATGATCTTGACGACTCGCTTTGCTTCAAGGGCCGCTTGGAAAACTACTTTTTGGAAGAGGATTGGATCGACGTAGTAGGAGCAGGAGCTCGTGAGCAGAAGGGATCCCGGCGGCATTTTTTGCAATGCGATCCGGTTGATGTCCTTGTAGCCTCGGCAGCCCGGGATGACATCCTTTTTTCTCTTCGCAAAAGCCGGCGGATCTAAAATCACCAAATCGTACTCAAGGGAAGAGCGGCGCAGAAAGGTGAAGACATCTTCGGTGATGTACTGTTCTGGATCGGTTGAGAAGCCGTTGAGCTCCATGTTGCGCCTGGCACCAGCAATCGCTTCGGCCGAAATGTCGACTGTATCGACGCAAGAAGCGCCGCCAGCGGCTGCATAGACGCTAAATCCGCCGGTATAACCAAAGCAATTGAGCACCCGCTTGCCTCTCGCCAGCTCCCTCACCCGTTGCCGCATCGCGCGATGGTCGAGAAAGAGCCCTGTTTTTTGCCCTGAGACAACAGGTACGGTAAAGAGAAGACCGTTCTCTTTGACGACGAGTTCTTCTGGCAGAGATCCGTATAATACACCTTCCGCATCCTCAAGGCCCTCTTCCCGCCTCGCGGGGCCAGTCGATTTTTCGTAGATGCAAATCGGTTTGAGCGTGGCGACTATCCAATCGACAATCAGCGAACGCAACGCCACCACGCCAGCTGTTGCCATTTGCACAACCACAACGGGGCCATAGCAATCGACCACAAGACCTGGCAACAAGTCCCCTTCCCCATTGACAAGTCGGTAAACTGTCGTCTCTACTGGATCGAGCAGCGCCTTACGCAAGCATAACGCCTGGTTCAAATGTTCTAGGATTGCCTCTTGGAAGGGAATTGTACCGAAAGAAACCATGCGTCCCGCAAGAGAAGAACCGGGATTAAAATACCCCCATCCCAGCGGCTCCCCCGAAGCGCTTGCCACTGGCAAGCACTCCCCGGCCTGAAACTGCGGCAGCTGTTGAATCGCCCCCGAAAAGATCCAGTGGTGCCGTTGCCGCACCGCCTTCTCTTTTCCCGGCTTTAACACCACTTCCCGCTTTTTCATCAAAAATCACATCGTTCGTGACAAGGTTAGCCCGCTTTCGCAGGGACGACAGATAGAAACTTGACACCAAATAACAACTTCATAGCGACAAGCGCCACATCCATAAAGATAGCAGGCCCAACAAACGAACGCTCGAGAGTTGCTCCTAAATACCTTGAGAGATCTTGAGTATATTGAAGAATAAATCGTTCAGACAAACTGGGTTCTGTGTTGTTACCTTTATATTTGAGCAACTGTGCGTTCAAATCAGTATTAAATAGAGCTTGGAATGGCGTACTTGTACGCTCTTCAATTGCATCCATAAGTTGCCGAATCTCGTCCAGCGTGCATTTCTGGATATTAATGATAGCATAAGCCATTTTCTTATAATCAGGGAGAGTGGATTGGATCTCTCCTCGTGGCTGGTTATCAGATTCCTCTGGTTGCGTCCTTTCTGAGAATTGCTGATCAAGAGCAATGAATCGGTCAACTTTCTCACTAAAGTTTTCTCTCTTATTTTCGGCCACTGGCATTAGATTACTCGCAACGAGCATAGCCATGGTCAACCCTAACAAGGAATAACTATGAGTCTTTAGATCGGAAGAGGAAAGCGTTTTTAAATATGCGGTCGCAGCGCAACCCATAATGTACCTTGGAGCAAAAAAATGAGGCCTATCTTTGAGCTGTCTTGTCCCAATGCGACCAAAATCAAAACCCGCTAAACGGAAAGCTCCATAAGCCGCTTCTGAGACCAATTGAACAAACACACTTGCAGTAAGATTGAGCATATGATCATTCATAAAACTCGACCAGTTCCACTTGTCTAACTTATTACCCTCTAACAATTTTGGAAGCTGAATAGAAAACGCGATCAAGGCAGACGATGCCACAACGATACTGTTCTGGCTAAGTATTGCCCTTGCGCACTCACCCGCCACTTGACCAAAACTTGGCCTTTGACCCGTGTAAACAAATAATGAATCAGGAACACCTACTCTATCAGCAGCATCCATAGTTAAATCCTTTCAGTTGTAATTATAGGAACGAGTTTACAGAATTGTTTTGGGCTATGTTCGTTAAAATATGAGACATAGCGGTCTCGATAGTTGGTGACAAGTTCGCTTTGCTGAGTGTTCACAAGAGCAAAAGCAGTTCCCAAGAGAACAGACATAACAGCACCAGCTCTCATAATCATCGCTTGTACTTCATAACTGTGCGTGACCTTCAATAAACGGCTCTCGGTTAATATTTCCATCTTCCAATGCTTTGTGCTTGCATCCCATTTTAAAGGACTAACCGGCATTTCTTTGCCCAGATGATCTTTCCAATCTGCAATTTTACTCAAGCTATCCTTTGCCAGTAAATTGTATATGTAGACCGCTGCAACAGTGCCTGCAATGATTCCAGCGATCCATAGCAAATCTTTTCCCGTCTGATGTGTACATTTTTGAATTGCATCACGGGAACAAACGAAAATGCTATTTGCTGCTGTTGACATTCTCTCTAAAAGACTTTTTGGATGTTTTTGAAATTCAGTATTCGGGACGCTGATGGCCTGAGCATAGTTGACTGTATGCACATCAACGCATGTACATCTATTAAGTGCCAGATTCACCAAATCCTTACATCTGGCTCCCATTGAGAGATCTTTCCCATCATCTGCAAATCCATAACAAATATATCTATCTTCTATTTCCATCTTTGGATAACTATCACTCATTTTATCAGAATATATATGGCAGATACCACCGTCGTTATAACTCGTAATCATCATAGCCTCCAATTAGTTTATTAAAAAAAGCATTGTATCATATCTACGAATATTTTGTCAATGGGATTCTAAGGAAGCGACAAAACAAAAAATCAGCATCAAATAGTTGATTTTGAAGATTTATTTATCTAGACGAGACTCACTCGACAGCAGAAATTTATCTTTATAGTCTTGCTGTGAGAGACGAATGACTTGGTGGGCTTCTTTAACGCCATAGGTGTGGGTAATTTGGACGTGGGCTTTGACTCTATCTGGATCATCCTTATAGGTTAGGAAGTAGTGCCTTAGCCTTTCAATGACGTTTTCCGGGCATTCACTAATATCCTTGAACTTTTCATAGATAAAATCGCCCATGAGCACGGCAATGATCTTGTCATCGGCTTGTTCCCCGTCAATCAAGCGAAATCCCCCTATCGGATAGGCGCGCAGCATGATGTCGCCTCGGGGGATAACCTTTTCTGTTAACACACAAATATCCAACGGGTCTTCATCCCCTACAACCTGTGTGCGGCCTGTTTTCTCAATGCAATACTTGGCAACTTTCGGCCCACAGTAAGTCTGGGGCAACAATCCATACAAACTAGAACAAAGACTAGAAAATTTTTGCGGGCGATCGACTTTAAGGATGCCAGTCTCTTTGTCCAATTCGTATTTGACGGTGTCTGTCGGCACCATTTCGATATAGCAGTTCACAACTTCTGGCGCCTTCTCCCCCAAAGACATCCCGTGCCAAGGGTGGGAGCGATATAGCATGTGATGTGGTTTCCCGGAATTAGTTGATTCTTTCATTGCCACTCCAAAAGATCTTAAGAACTTCCTTATCACATGCCGCCTTCCTCTACAACGTTTTTATATTGAAAATTTTTTCAGTAGATTGCCTTCGGCCTTAACCGCTATAATACGTTTTTTTTACGATTATAGGAGCATTTTTATGGCCTCAGCACCAACTTCAGGCAATAGAATAAATATGCATCATAGTCCTTTAAGACTATCATTCATGTTAAACACGGATAGCCTTGTAGATAATTCTAAAACCCTTCCTGTTCCTCCTTTGCCCTCAGCTCAAACCGTTGCAAACGTAGCCGATACAGCTCAAAAATGCTTCGATTCCAATTATCCCATCTCCCCGCAACCTGCTGTTTTGCCCTCACACACCAACGCCCAGCTAACAAGAAATACAATAGAGGAACCGGACTGGACTAAGAAAGAGGATGAATTTCTCCTATGGGCTGTTACAAATATTAATCTAAAATACGGAAATATCGATTGGATGACGATCTCATCACTCATTCCAGGTAGGACAAATCTGGATTGTTCCTCTAGGTGGAGCCAAATAAATCCAAATATAAAGCGTGGAGAATGGACTAGAAAAGAGGACCGTAAGCTTACAAAAGCAATCCAGTCTGATGATGTTATAGACTGGCCTGCGGTTTTTAAACAATTTCCAGACAGGACCACCATTCAGATCAAAAAAAGATGGAAAACAATAAATCCACTTTTTAAACAGGGCAATTGGTCCACGGTCGAAAAGACCGCACTTTACAATGCGGTAAATCAACTGGGAATAAGTAACTTTGATCTCATTGCAGCGCGCGTTAAAACGCGGTGTGCTGAAGATTGCACAACATACTGGTTTAACACAGATTGGAGTCAATTCAAGCCCGATCATAAAAATGAACCAAATGACGTTTCAGGCAGTGGCATAAAAGTTGGAAAAAAGCGTCTTCATTCAGATACGTAATCCGGGAGGCTCGTGGATAATGAATTTAACCATCATAATGGCCATTGCTTTTATCGTGAGTGGAGCTTTCTTAAATGCGCTGCCGCCGCAAGAACAACACGTCGTCTTGGAACTTCAGGGGATGTCAAGAAAGTATCTCATCCATGTTCCACACTCCTACAAAGGGGAAGAAATCCCACTTGTCCTTTTCTTGCATGGAGCGGGAGGCAATTCCGAGGGGGCCGCCAAAAAGTATGGATGGACTCGAAAAGCCGATGAGGAATCCTTTATTGTTGTATTCCCTGAAGCCACTCCACTTGATCTGACAAAGCCTTCACACTTCCGCACAAACCCAAATGTCTGGAATTCTGGTCTTCCACATGTTAAAAAATCGGTAGATGATATTGCCTATCTGCGCAAAGTCATCGAAGATGTGTCTAAAAGATATAAAGTCGATCCGAGACGCGTCTATATGACCGGCTTTTCCAGTGGGGCGTCAATGACTTTCCGTGCCGGTATTGAACTGTCCGATATTTTAACTGCCATTGCTCCCGTTTCGGGGCACCTGATGGTTGAACATCCCAAACCCAAAAGAACAATGTCCATGATGCTCATTGTAGGCGACGCAGATCCCCTGAATCCCATTGACGGTGGGCCTGCCAAAAATCCATGGACCCCACATCTGGTGAATAAGCCGCCAATGATTGCTTCCGTCTTAGATTGGCTTAAACTTCTCAATATTGCTCCCACCCAAAAAACTGTCGAAAAAAAGGGAGGGGTGACGTTCACTCGCTATGGACCTAATGGGAAAGGACAGGAAGTGGAGTATATTGTCGTTGCTGGCCAAGGCCACGAATGGCCCGGTGGTGAGCGCGCTTTGCCAGAAAAGTTGACAGGCAAGGAGATGAACACCCTAAACGCAACCGATACCATTTGGCAGTTCTTCAAGCGCACTGTAAGTGCACTGGCGAAAGAAGGTCTACACTTTTAGACTTATTCCTGAATGAGGTTAGCAACAAGCTTCACGCCAGCTAAATAGCCGAGGGCAGCGGCAACACAGTTACCGATGATCCATTGCTGGTAGGAAAAGCGGTTGCCGCATCTCCGTACAAACACAGCTGAAAGCATTGAAGGGCCAATTCCCCCGAGTGTAATGCCCTCAGAAGCCGAACTATTCTTCTTAGCTCCTTGCTCCCGAAGAAAGAATGGAATAACAAGCGCAACAACGTTCAACGCGATCAAATAGCGGGGAGATACGGTTAGTAAAGCAGCTGTCACCAATTTTGCAAAAATGTAGCGAGGTGCAAATAGGTCCGTGATACTTGCAACTGGAACGAAACCTATTTCACCTAAATCAAAACCATTCCAACGCAACACGCCGTAGGTCACCTGACAGGCAGAGCCGATGACCACTTCCGCAGTAAAATAGGGAAGGAGATGCTTCGCATTGCCAGCTAGCCCCAAACCTCTTTGCCCCTCATCTATATAAGACTGAAGAAAAGCACTGAAAACAAACGTGCCCCTTGAATTCGCAACATCTGTCGCAATTTCAGGAATGGTTAAGCTTTTTTGTGTATTGACAAGCCATGAACCGGAAACTAACATATCAAATTTACTCCTAAACGGGGTTAACAACGAGCTTGACGCCAGCTAGAAAGCTAAGGGCAGCGGCAGCCACGTTACCGATAATCCATTGTTGGTTTGAAAAGCGGTTCCCATAGTTTAATACAAACATATTTGAAATTATTTGAGGAAGGAACGATTCCTTAACTTGTTTTAGCTGAATGATAGCTCCAAACCCTTGATCAATTACCTGACGTAGACTTCCTAACCTATTTCTCTCTAAGGCTGTTTCCACCAATTGAAACTTGTCAGCCAAAGCTGTTTGCGCCAACTTGAACTCATCAGCCGTGAGTGACACCGGATTAAGGATTGTTTCTAGTTCTACACAAAAATCCGGAATTTGGGTAACAAAATCGAATGAATCCCCTTTTGACTCGACCTCGTCTTGAAGGGCTTGAGTCAACTCAACCGCACTGTCGATTTTCACTCTTAATTCCTGAGCCCGCATTTCGGGAAGTTTGCTAAAGGCAATGTAGTAATCTAACTCGTGCTGTAAGCGCTCCTGTACTCCCCCTGCCTCTACTGTAATACTCATTAATGCCTTCTCAAGAGCAATCAACTCAACGGTAGAACAACGGTTTTGGGTGATGATTTCCTTCACGGCATCAATCAATCCATCATGCTCCTTTATTTTACATACAGCATCGATCTTGTCCTGAAACTCCTGACTAATCTTCTCAGCTTTTGGCTGCGGGAAGAAAAAGGGAGCAACAAAAACAACAACGTTCAACGCAATCAAATAGCGGGGAGAAACGGTTCGTAAAGCCGCTATTACGAACTGCGCAAAAATGTAACGAGGAGCGAATAATCGCGTGATATTTGCAACTGGAACAAAACCTATTTTACCTAAATCAAAGCCACTCCAACGCAAAGCGCCATAGGTCACTTGGCCGACAGCATCGAGGACCACTTCCGCGGTAAAACGGGGAAAGAGATGCTTCGCACCATCTACTAGCCCCAAATCTCTTCGTCCCTCCTGCATATACGCCTCTACAAGGGCGCCAATAACAAGAGATATCCTAGACTGGGCAATATCTGCTGCAATTTCAGAAATGGTTAAGCTTTTTGGTGCATTGACGAACCATGAACTAGAGGAAACCGACATTTTGACTCCTTAACAGATTATGTATTATAAAGTTAAAGAGAATCTTATCATGTTTGGGGTTATTTTGTCAAGAAAAATGCTCTAGGAGCCTTTCCCGCTGTGCCTCTTCGACGATCCTCTGAAATCTTTTCGGCGATTTTACCCCACCGCCCCTCACCCATATCAAAACCGATATGAGTTTCGGGGCGGATGGGGTAAACTCGCTCGAAAATCTTTCGAGTCTCCTCGAAGAATTCACAGCGGGAAAGGCTCCCTAGGCTTAGCGTTGAAAGAGGCCGACGAGTTCAGCTTTGGCAAGGATGTGCCCCTCCATCGCTGCTTCAACGGCTTCCTTCGTGGAACCGTTGGGTAGGTTGAGGGTTGTATCGAGGGCGTAGAGCTTGAAAAAGTAGCGGTGGGGCTTTCCTGGAGGCGGACAGGGGCCTCGGTAGCGCGCCTCTTGGAAATGGTTGGTTCCTTGATGGGCAAGGGTGACTCCTTCAGAAAGGGCTGTCGTATTAGCTGGGATATTCCATGCGATCCAGTGGTCAAATGTTCCGTGCGGAGCATCTGGGTCATCCATGATCAAAGCGAGGGAGCGCGCCTCTTTGGGAATGTTTGAAAACGTGAGCGGGGGCGACACGTCCTTGCCCTGACAAGTGTGCTTGGGAGGGATGGGTTTCCCGTTGGTGAAGACGGAACTTTCGATTTTCATGGTGTTCTCCTTTGAATAAGTGGCTTGTGGAACCCCCACAAGTGCCAAAGCGACGGCTAAATGAGCTAAAATAGACATCGTGGCCCCCTAAGAAATTTCTTTATAACAAAATTCCAATTTTTGCAATAATTAAATTGCATTTTATCTAGAATTGTTGTTACAATGCAGCTGTTTTTTTATAAGGCCGTTATGGAAAGATCAAAATCAAAAACTTCGTGGGAAAAGGTGCACGCTTGGTACGATAAAAGCGTTGGCGATGATGGGCACTATTACCATCAGCATGTCGTTCTTCCTGGAGTCCTTAAACTTTTAGAATTGCCGAAAGAGGATGCAAGCATTCACCTCCTCGATTTGGCGTGCGGCAACGGGGTGTTGGCAAACCGTATCCCAGCGCGTGCGCAATACACAGGGATAGATGCGGCTCCTTCGCTCATCAAAGCCGCGCGCAATAACGATGTAGTCAAACATCACACGTACCTCGTCGGAGATATCACGCAACCGCTCTCGGTAAAACAAACGGATTTCACTCACGCTGCGATTGTACTTGCCGTTCAAAATCTCGAACATCCAAACCGGGCGTTCCTCAATGCCGCAAAACATCTGCAAATGGGCGGTAAGTTGGTGATTGCCATGAACCACCCGTGCTTTCGCATTCCGCGCCAGTCGTCTTGGAAAGTGGATGAGGCGCAAAAACTGCAGTTCCGCCGGGTTGACCGCTACTCAACGACGATGAAAATCCCGATCCACACAAACCCAAGCAAAGGCTCTGACTCCTCCACGACTTGGTCCTTCCATCACCCCTTGGCCTCATATGCACAATGGCTCAACGCAGCAGGATTCGCAATCGACCTGCTCGAAGAGTGGCACTCAGACAAACTTAGCACAGGAAAAAATGCCGCGA
>JABDCX010000012.1 GCA_013287915.1 Chlamydiota bacterium | reverse complement strand
GCTTCTTGGGCAGGCAGGCGCTCTTTGAGAATGTGGAAAAGCTCTTCCGTAATAAAGGGAGCGACGGGGTGAAGGAGCCTGACAGCTGCTGTGAGGATGATGGCCAAGAGTTTTTGCTTAGTGAGGTGGTCCTCTGAAGTCGTTTTTCCAAAGAGGGCGGGCTTTGCAATCTCCACGTAGTAGGCGCAAAAATCTTTCCAGAAAAAGTCGTACGCTTGTAAAGCGGCCTGATCGAATTGGTAAGTTGCAAAGGCTTCATTGACCCCTTTGATCACTTGATTGAGCTTTAAAAGGATCCATTTATCTTCGAGCTTCAATTGCTCTAAGGAGAGTCCCGTTTGAAACGCTTCAAGGGTCAGAGGTTTTTCCCCGGCAAGGTTCATGAGAACAAAGCGCGCACCATTCCAGACCTTGTTAGCGAAGTTCTTAAACTCTTCAAAACGGCGCAAGTCGAGGTCGATTTCTCGCGCTTGTGTAGCGCTGGCGCAAAGAGCCATGCGCATGGCGTCGGTCCCATAGGACTCAATGATCTCGAGTGGGTCGATGATGTTGCCTTTGGATTTCGACATTTTCTCCCACTTGCTCTGCACCTCTTTGGGGACGGGTTTTCCAAGTTCATACGCTTTTCTCTCTTCCTCGCTGACGTAAGAGATTCCACCGCTGGGAGCATTTCTCCAGTACGACTTCCCATAGATAAGACCGTGCAAGAAAGTCTCTGGAAAGGGCACTTGCCCCATGGCGTATTCTCCCATGAGGATCATCCGCGCGACCCAGAAGAAGAGAATGTCGTGACCTGTCACAAGGACGGCGTTGGGATAAAATTTCTTGAGCTCGGGAGTTTGTTCCGGCCAGCCAAGTGTTGCAAAGGGCCATAAACCTGACGAGAACCATGTGTCGAGGACGTCATCATCTTGGACCCACCCATCGGGGTCTGCTTGCACGGCTTCTGGTACGTCTGGGCCGTCGTGGCAGATCATCGAGGAAGGGTCATCGCGGCGGTACCAAATCGGGATCCTGTGGCCCCACCAGAGCTGACGGCTGATGCACCAATCTCTTAAGTTGTCGATCCAATGGAAGTAGGTGTTTTCCCAGTTTTTGGGGATGAGCTTCACTTTGCCATCGGCAACGGCAGAACGGAGTTTTTCCGCAAAGGGAGTCATCCGGACAAACCACTGGGTCGACATGTAGGGCTCCACAACGGCTTTTGAGCGGTAAGAGATCCCCACGCGATTGGTGTGGGGTTGAATCTTTTCTAAGAGCCCTTCTGCTTGGAGAGCCTTGACAACGGCTTGGCGGGCCTCTTCCATGGGCAGGCCCGCAAAATTACCTCCGTTTTCGTTGATTTTGCCATCTGGCGTCATGATGTTGATGAAGGGAAGATTGTGGGCAAGTCCCATCTGGTAGTCGTTGGGATCGTGCGACGGGGTGACTTTGACGACGCCTGTTCCGAATTGGGGATCGACATGCCGGTCGGCGATCACAGGAATTTCTCTGTTTTGGAGGGGTAGAATAACCGTTCGGCCGACCAGGTGGCTGTAGCGGGGGTCTTTGGACGAGACGGCCACAGCAGTGTCTCCAAGGAGGGTTTCTGGGCGTGTTGTAGCAATGGTGAGGTGGCCCGATTCTCCTTTGATCGGGTACTTGATGTACCACAAGAAGCTTTCCCTCTCTTCGTACTCCACCTCGTCGTCGGCAATCGCTGTCTGCGTGACAGGGTCCCAGTTAACGAGGTAATCGCCACGGTAGATCAACCCTGCATCGTACAGCTTTTTAAACATAACGCGGACGGCGCGGTTATTGTCGGCATCCATCGTAAAGCGCAGGCGTGACCAATCGCACGAGCACCCCATTTTTCTTAGCTGGTTGAGAATATTGTCCTGTTTTTCCTCTTTCCACTGCCAAACGCGCTCGAGGAAGTGTTCACGGGAATAATCTTTTCGCTTTTTTCCCTCCGTGCGCATGAGGTGTTTTTCCACGACTGTTTGGGTGGAGATCCCCGCGTGGTCTGTGCCCGGGACCCAGATCGTTTCGTAACCGGACATCCGTTTCCAGCGGATCAGGGCATCTTGGAGGGTGTTGACCAGGGCATGTCCCATGTGGAGGGAGCCTGTCACATTCGGAGGGGGGATCACGATGCAGTAGGGGGGCTTTTTGCTCTTGGGATCCGCCCTAAAAAAGCCTTCCTCTTCCCAGAAGCTATACCACTTCCCATCGACTGTTTTGGCTTCGTAAGCCTTGGCGAGCTCTTCCGACATGCGATTTTTCCTTAGTTTTGGGAGATATTAGCACACGCTTCTCTCTCGGTAAAGGAAAATAATTCAAAAAATTAATATAAACATAATAATTTCTTAATATAAAACTAATATTTATAGTCTATAATAGAAGTATAAATAAAAGAGATTATATGAATATGATAGACACAATAAAAGATAAGACAGTTAACTGGGTCAGCCTCCCTTCGGTAGAGGACTCTGTTAAGCTGACCTTAAAATCGGCTTTTCTTGTGCGCCACGCACTTGGCGCCTTAAAGCCCCTCGTAGACATAGACCCAAGCACCCTTTATATCCCACAATTAGGCGTTTTGCGCGTCGTTCTGTTGCCAGGGTTGGTGGCTGAACTTGCTAATGCGATCAGCGAAAGTAACGTTGGCTATGGTTTAGGTCTGAGAGCCATCGATATCACGATTGTGATGAGTCGCATTTCCTCTTCGACTGTTAGCATCCTTATGGGATGTGATAAGTTAGGGCTTCCTCTTCCTCCTCAAGTCAAAAGCGTCCTGTTCTGTATCACAGTGAGTTCTTTCGTTGTGGAAACTTTGGGGATTTATAGCAAGAAAGGGTATGAGATGCTCAACGAGAAAGAGGAAAGCCTTGGAGAAAGAATCAACCCAGAACCAAAGCAACACTCGTCTCAGATGGATGCCTTGGTCCAAGCGACCTCGATAATTGGAACATTGATCTTGTTCGGATTGGTTCCAGTTGCGGCTCCAATAGGATCTTTACTGATCGTGGCTTCGTCGAGCGCTTCGCTCTACATGACGTATTCAGAGAAAACGGCGATCCCAGTTGCTTTAGCATCGGGCAGTGTGAATCCTCACGATAACAACGCAGAAGATCAAATTACGAAGTAAGCGAATCGGGGTTTTGCGCAAGCTGTTGGTATTTCTTAGCTTCCTTTTCATTTCCTTCACAGTGAGCATATAGGGCTAGTTGGCGATAGAGCTGTCGCTTCTCCCAAAGGAACGCCTGCTCAAACCATTTTGTGCTTTCGAGCCTTTCTTTAAGATAATAGCCCACTAATGACCAAGAGCGGGGATAAGGGGTATCGAGCAACCCTGCAAAATGGATCGAAGCGCTCTCCTTTCCTTCCTTGGCAACAAGCCAACACCCTTGTAGAAAGTGCACGATGGAATTGTCTTGGCTCAACAACTCGATCGGGTAGGTGTTGAGCAGATCTCCAGCCTCTTTCCACGCCTTTTTTTGGAGATAGTTCCAAATGAGGTAGCTGTCTTTTTTCTGCTTTTCTTGAGGTGTTAAGGTGAATTGAGCCGATTTCTGAGCTAATTTTTCGATCAGTGCGTGCTTTTGTTGAAGAAGACATTGGCTCATGAGATAGAAGAGGAGGCGGTTTTGTTGTGGCGTGGGCGGGTTCTGCGCCGTTGCAACGAAGCTGGTGACTGCCGCCTCTAACGAAGTGTTGGCTTGCAGCGCGAGGTCAATCCATTGCTTTTCTTGGTTCCACTCTTTGTCGGCTCGTTCGGTTACAAAATCAAGCATGGAGGGGATAAGATCGGCGTTGCCTAGTTTTAAGAGCAACCAAAAGGCATTTCCAAGTTCCTCTAGGTCGAAAGGGGGGGATTGAATGGCTTGGTCGATAAGCTCGAGAATGACGTAAGGGCGGTCGAGCCAGAAAGAGAGATTATAGGCAAAATCGCGCAGCGTCAGGGGGTTGCCGGGGGATTTGATGAAAAATGGCAAAGGCTCCCAGTGCCTTTCCAAGCTGTTGAGAAGCTTTTGAGTGTTGGGCTCCGTGGCAGCTTCGGGTAAGAAGCGTAAAGCAAGCAGGAGAAATTTATAGGTCGCGCGTCGATTGAAACGGGAACTTTCGTGCATGCGATAGAGCACGTGCTCATAGAGAATGGGTAGAAGGGGATGCTTTTTATAACGGCGGAAAGCCAACTCATAACATTTCGTCTCTTCGTCGAGATCTTCAAGAGCGCGGTAGACAAGAGCTTTGCCAAGATACTCAAGGGGGGCTCCTGGGGTTTCGTGCAGCTTGTAAAACTCATCTAAAGCCTGGTCGTACAGCTTTTGCTTGTGCTTTGGGTCTTGTGCGTTATTGCCCTGTTCCAACAAGGTGATCCCCGCACGGAACATCGCTTCGCGCCCTTCAGCTCTTCCGCGGAAGGCGGAGGAGATACGACGGTATTCGCTGAGGGCGATTTCGTAATCTTGGTGCGTTAAAAAGGCATCGGGGACGGCCAGGCAATTGACTGTGACGTTGGGGCTTCTCACATAGACCTTGAAATCTTTGAGCATGTAATTGGCATCGCGTGTGAGAATTCCTACGTGAGTTCCCGTAATAGGCAGATGGCTGATGTAGGAGATTTGCAGCTCATCATCGAGGTAAAAATGGATGTTGTTGTCGACTTTTTCGAGGCGGATTCTGTGCCATTTGTCCCTTTGGAGAAAGACCTCGGGGGCTTGCATCACTTCCACTGTTGATCGCATGAGCTTTGTTGCTTTTGTTCTATCGGATGCTAACCAGAGGCAATACCCATCGTTAAGATGGTGCCGCTCGCTAGTCTCTGGGATGTTGAAGAGCAGCCCAACGCCAAATCCATCTGCACCGAGTTTGACGCTCGCTTCGATTTTGATGTTCTCTTGAAACGGTTCTTTGCTGATCATCAGACTGACCCAGTCTGAAATGTCGGGGCCTTGAGTGAGGGCCGCATGTTCGGCTAAAAAGACGTTTTCTTGAAACTCCCAATCGCTTTTTTTGGCGACGTTCAAGTCAGCGATTTGGAACCACTCCGATTTTCCTTCGATGTAGTTCTCAAGGTCGCGGATTAGAGCGTCAACTGACTGGTATCGTTGCTCAGGCTGGTAGGAAAGGCATTTCATCACGACCATTGAGAGGGAGCGGGGTACATCGCGGTAGGGAGCAATCTCAAGAGGTTCTGCAACTTTTTCTTGGTGCATGTGTTCGCGGAACCACTTAAGGGAAGCCCTTTGAAAAGGGTGCTTGAGGGTGAGCAATTGGTAGAGGATTGCTCCAAGGGAATAGATATCTGTACGAAAATCTGCTGGCATCCCCAATGCCCGTTCTGGCGCCATGTAGCCGACGGTGCCGACTACTTTTCCAATGCGCGTCAGATGATGCAGGGCGGTGGCGTCATCGTCATCGCCATGTTCGAGTAGAGAAGCTTCAATCGGGTTTTCGGCGCTTTCTTTGGAGAGTTTAGCAAGGCCCCAATCTAAAATGACGATCTGCCCATAGTGCCCGACGATGATGTTTTCTGGTTTGAGGTCGCGGTGCAGCACCTTCTTGGAGTGCGCATAGGCAACGGCTTGGCAAACGCTTAAAAAGATGCGGATCAGAGTGGGGATCGATTCTGAGGAGCTTGTAGGGCTTCTTCCTTTCTTTTCAAGCACCCTCTCGTTCTTGATGATTTCGCGCAGCGTTTTTCCCTGAATATAGGGCATCGTGTAATACGTAGAGCCGTCTTCATTATTGATTGTGTAGATCGGAATGATTGCGGGGTGCGTGAGCTGGCTTGTGATGCGCGCTTCTTTTAAGAAACGGTTATGCAACTGCTTGTGTTCGACTAAATCAGGGCGGATTTGTTTGATTGCAAGCTGCCTTCCACAGACAGTGTCGTAGGCAAGAAACACTTCTCCCATGCCTCCCTTGCCAATGCTTTTGAGAATTTGATAGTTGCCCAGAGAATATTGAATGTGTTCAGTTGCAGGAACGTGTTCTTGGATAAAGGAAGCTGATCCTGCCAAAGAGGATGCAGAGCTTTCTTCCTCCTGCGAAATTGACCCCTTACCTTCGCTGAGAGTGCTTCTACAAAAAGGACAAAATTGCAACTTGTGTTCAGGACGAGTCGATTCGATTCGAAATTCTGCGTGGCAAAAAGAGCATGTGATCTTTTCATTCATGTTTTCAAACGCTTCCACAAATCGAGGGCTTCTTGGGATGCATTTTGGACAAAGCAATTGTTGCCAAGCTCTTCGTCGTAGTACACCCCGTTCATCGAGCTTTGTGAGGCTGCCATTTGGTGGAAAAGGGCATTGGTTCCATGCTCGTCGCGTTCTGGAAGGGTGTAGCGAAAGCCGCAGTTAATATTGCGGTAGGCGCGCTGCCTCCATTGTCTGACACCCAAACGGATTGTTTCTTCGATCGTATTTCCTACGACTCCCGTTGGATTTTCTTTGCCTAGAGCTACCTCTTCGAACCACTCAAAACCAGCAGGTTCCCTTTTTCGCAAAAAAATAAATCGCACGCGTCCACCGTCGGCGATGATGCGTGCGATGTGGATAATTTTACTTGTTTTTGCTTCTGTCGTCGGTGTCATCGCGGATCTCTTGAGATTTCTCTTCTCCATCGGTGTCTTCAGAGAAGAAATATTCGCGGAAAATGATGTAAATACCTCCCACAATGAACAGAACAGGGATTAAGAAATCCCAAGTAAATTTAAAGTAGACGATCGCATATAATCCCAACAGGATGATGGATGAGATAACGAGGTCGTAGGTGCGTCCAGAAAAGAATTGCCGGACGGCTAGATACAACCAAATTGCAAGTAGAATTCCGGGCCACCAAGCCCAGGTGTAGATTAAAACGCCCATCGCCATCAAGAAGCAACCGTTTGCAATTGCCTCTGTGCGCCGCTTTGATAAAATTGGTGCTGCCATTGATTCCCCCTTTTTGTGTTCTTTCACCCTAAGGGGCCACCCAAAATTTGTCAAGAAAGGGATTTATTGAGCCATTCCCGTTGTGTCTCTTCGAGTCTCCTCGAAGAATTCAAAGCGGGAACGGCTCTTATTTCATCCAGGGGAAGAAGATTACGTCGCGGATGGAGTGGGAGTTTGTAAGGAGCATGACGAGGCGGTCGATGCCGATGCCAAGGCCGCCTGTGGGAGGCATCCCTTGGCAGATCGCTTCGAGGAATTCTTCGTCGAGGGGGCTTGCCTCTTCATCGCCGGCTTCGCGCCGTTTGGCTTGTTTGACGAGGAGGTGGCGCTGGATCTCGGGGTCGTTGAGTTCTGTGTAGGCGTTGCACATTTCGCGACCTAAAATGAAGGTCTCGAAGCGCTCGACAAGTCCTTCTTGCTTCTCTTTTGCGCGGCGATGGGGCTTGCAAAGGGGCGTCGTTTCGATGGGGTGGTCGATGATGTGATGAGGCTGGATTAAGTGAGGCTCTGCATAGACCTCGAAGAGGGCAGCGATGAGAAGGCCGCGTGAGAGGCCACTAATCTTTTTCACATCGATGTGTCCGCTCTCTTTTAAAATCTTTCTCATCTCTTCATCTGAGAGGTTTTCGACATTGAGCTTTCCAAATGTTTGAACTGCCTCTTTCATCGTCATCCGTTTCCATGGTGCTTTTAGCTCGATTTCAACCACGTCTGGTTTCTCAGGATCGAGCTGAATGGGAATCGCTGTCTTTCCATAAAGGGACAAGGCGAGGTGCTCAAAGAGATTCTCCGTCAGGCGCATCATGTCGTTGTAGTCCCAGTAGGCTGCATACGCTTCGAGGAGGGTAAATTCGGGGTTATGGCTACGGTCGATCCCTTCATTGCGGAACACACGCCCCATTTCAAAGATCCGGTTCATCCCGCCGACGATCAGTTTTTTCAGAGGAATTTCCAGAGAGATGCGTAAGAACATCTCTTGGTCAAGCGCATGGAGCTTGGTCACAAAGGGCCGCGCCTCAGCACCGCCGTAGATACTTTGGAGAACGGGCGTTTCCACTTCGATGAACGCTTCCTTTTCAAAGTAGTTGCGAATCAAGCGCAAGATCTGGCTGCGCAAGCGAAAGGTGTGGGCAACTTCGGAGTGGGTGATCAGGTCGAGCCATCTTTTGCGATAGCGAAGCTCTTTATCGGCAAGACCGCTGTGCTTGTCGGCAAGGGGAAGCAATGTTTTGCACAGGAGCGTCACGCGGTGGGCATACAGGGTGAGTTCTCCCGTATTGGTTTTAAAGAGGTTTCCTTCGATCCCCACGATATCGCCTAAATCTATTTTTTTTTCGACGAGCTTAAGAGGCGTCAGCGCTTCTGCACCCGCAGCACCAGCCGCATGGTCGTACCCTTCAACAGCCGTTGTATCGCGATTAAACATCACCTGGATGCGCCCGGTCTCATCTTGGATTTGGCCAAAGGCATTTTTACCCATTGAGCGGAAGAGGACGAGGCGTCCTGCAATGGCTGCTACCGGTGTTTTTTTAGTGGCAGCGTCGTCGCTGTGCCCAATCTCTGCTGTATCGAAAGCAGCGTGAAGGGCCTCTGCTTTGTGAGTGGGATTGAAGGTGTGGGGATAGGGTTCCACGCCCAGTTGTCTGAGTTCGCCGAGTTTTTTTGTGCGCAGCTGAAACTCTTCGTGAGAGTGGTATTCAGGTGTTGTCATAGTGATTTGTCTTAAGATAAAATGGTTTTAGTTTTGTGTCGGTATGTGATTGTCCGCACGGATGGCGGCTTCCGATTTGTAGCTTCTGACATAATCAAGGCGGGCATAGCAGTAAACCGTTGTGATGATGAGCACCAGTGTGTAAACAACCCAGTTCAACACAAAAGATTTTGTCTTCGGTGTCGATTCGTTATAGTCTTCTAGCCAGTTTGTCATACTGCTATCATGAACCGTCTGGGTTTTTTTGTAAACTTTAGACCGCGCGTCCTACTAAATCGTAATCGGCAATATCGGTGATTTCGACCGTGTACACTTGGCCAAATCCTTTCACTTTGCGTCCATCGTTGATCAAAATTTGGCCGTCGATTTCTGGGCATTGTCCGTGCGATCTGCCGCGCATCAACAACTTTGTTTCGGGATGGTACCCCTCGATCATGACCGGGATTTTTTTTCCTAGCCATTTCTTGTTCAGCTTGGCTAAGACTTTTTGTTGGGTCTGCATCAGACGGTGGTAGCGATCTTCTTTGATCTCCTCGCTAATCTGGTCTGGGTAATCGTAGGCAGTCGAGCCCGGCTCGCGAGAAAATTTGAAAATCCCAATGTTGTCCAGCGGGTATTTTTGGATGAAAGCCATCAGCTCTTTAAATTGCTCTTCGGTTTCGCCAGGGAAGCCGACGATGAGGCTTGTGCGGATCACGACATCCGGCATCTCAGCGCGCAGCTTTTCGATCGTCGAAATGATATCGGCTTTTGATGTCGCGCGGTGCATGCTTTTGAGCATCTGGTCATTGATGTGTTGGATCGGCATATCGAGGTAGCGGCAAATCCGTTTGTCGCTTTTCATCAATGCAATCAGTTCATCATTGATTTCATCGGGATAGAGATACAGCAGCCTTAGCCAAAAGTCTTTTTTGACAGCAAGCATGCTCTTGATCAGGTCGATGAGAGCGGCTTGCCGCTTTGACCCCTGATCTTTTCCGTAGTCGCCAAGGTCCTGAGCGATCAGCACAATCTCGTGCGTGCCCATTTCCAACAGCTTATTGAACTCTTTGAGGATTTGTTCTTTGCTTTTGCTTTTTAACGGTCCTTTGATCGCTGGGATGATGCAGTAGGCGCAGCGCTTCCGGCACCCTTCTGCGATTTTCAAGTAGGCGTAATGGCGCGGCGTAGAGACTTGACGGGGAATATCGCCCGCTTCCAAGTAGCTACGGGCCGTCGTAATCGTTTGTCCCTGTTGCGTCGATTCGACTGCCTTGAGGATCCCTTCTAGATCGCCCGATCCAAGCAGGTAGTCGATGTTTGGGATTTTCTTTTGCAGCTCTTCGCTGTGCTTTTGCACCATGCAACCAGTGGCAATCACTTTTGCCCCTTTCTTTCGCGTGGCTAAAGCTTGTGCAATCGTATCTGTCGATTCTTTTCGGGAAGCTTCTAGAAAGCCGCAGGTGTTGATGATGACAAAGTCGGCTTCCTGTTGCTCTGGCGTGGATTCATATCCCGCTTTTAGCAAAATCCCCAACATCACCTCGCTGTCGACGAGGTTCCGCGGGCATCCCAAGCTGACAAAGTGGATCTTATTTCCACCCAAATCAAACTGAATTTTCCCTGCATTTTCCGCTTTTGCCTTGGGCAGCGGTGGCTTCTGGGGTGAATCTGAAGATTCCTTGTACATCTTTAACATAGCCGTTTAGCATGCCTGTTTTAAGAGAAAATTGCAAGAAATCCCGACTTGCCCATCTAAAATCAGCTTACCATGCGATCTCTAAGTCAGACCTTGTCGACGAAAGTATATCTTTTATTTTTGAACTCAGGTTTTTAGCTTTCCTTAAGTGTTGATCGGCTGTTTGGCCAGATTGGGGATCGGCTACCCCAAGCAGTTTAGGGCTGTTCGCAAGAAGTTTTAGGCCGTATACCAGGTCCCTTTTCCCTTCCCATTTTGGGTAAGATAGTTCCCTTTTACAAGAGTCGTAAGCACTTTCTTAAGGGTGTTTCGGTTTGATCCTGTTAAAGTGGCTATTTCGGTGATGGTCAGTCTGCTGTGCTCCCTGATGAGCGCGACGATCTGTTGGCTCAGTGGCGGCAATGTTTTAGCCAAGATCTGCTCTTTCTCTAGCTTGACGGCGAGGTGCTGTTTTTGCCTTTGTAGACATTGGAGAAAAAAGAGCAGCCAGCTGTTCCAGTCAGGCATTTTATTTTGCCAACTCTTTTGACTGCGTTGTAGGCTCAAGTAGTATCCCTCTTTGTTTGCCTCGATTACACTCTCCAAAGAGCTGTAGGGGCAATAATTGTACCCACACTTTAGCATGAGCAGGGTGGTCAAGAGTCGCGATAGCCGGCCGTTGCCATCTTGGAAAGGGTGGATCGCCAGAAAAATGACGACAAAGAGTGCGATGATGATCAGAGGATGCAGTTCTTTGGTTTCTAGAGCGTCATTTATCCAAGCGAGCAATTCTTGCATCCGAATTGGCGTCTCAAATGGGGAGACCGTTTCAAAGAGGATCCCGATGCTTTTTCCGTTGGGATCAAACGCTTCGATCCGGATGGGGATTTTTTTGTAGTGCCCTCGATGCCCATCATCTTTGTTGCTGTAATGTAGCAGCCGAGCGTGTAGGTCCTTGATTTGACTTTCGGTTAGGGGAATGGCTTGGAAATGCTCGCAGATGAGCTCACACACGTCGGCGTAACCTGCAACCTCTTGTTCATCCCGCGTAGCAAAGTTTTTTGTGTCAGCATGCTTGAGAAGAGCTTCGATCTCTTTGTCGGAGAGTTTGGCTCCCTCAATCCGCGTCGAAGAACCAATGCTTTCGATCGTCGCAACTCTTTTCAGAGACGAGAGGCGATCAGGGGAAAGGCGGCCCGCTTGGAGCCAAGCGCCTTTGAACTCATCGATTTCAGCGATGAGTTTAAGGATTTCAGATGTGATGACGAGTCCGTCTGTATTGATGATACCCATATTTATACCCAAATATACCCAAATCCAGGGTAAACGTCAAGGATATACCCAAAAAAGTACCCATAAATACCCAAATACGACAGGCGAGAAAGGGGGAGCTGCTTGTGAGACGATTTGAAGTCCGTTGTTGTATAAAATCCCTGTTGACTTATAATCTGTATGTAACTATTTTATTAAAAAATAATACAAATTAGGGATTGGGAACTATGAACTTGGATGTTTCTACAGTGTTTGCGCAATCTAACAGAGCAGCCGTTGGGATTGCAGCTTTAAACAAAATCAGCACAAGTGAACAGCTGACTTTAGTTTCGAAAGTGTTTTGTGCGGCACGGTCTGTCTTTCATTTTTTTAGTTGGATGGCTGCAAATACAATAAAATTCATTTCGAGAGACAAACTTTTATCAAACCTTTCTCGTTACGAATACGATTGCTTTAGGGAACAGAGCCAAAAGGCCGGTTATCTTGGGATTGGAGTCTTTCTCGCGGCGGCCTGTCTGGTTGCTTTCTACCTTAATCGAGCCTCTAAAGAGGCTAAACCAATGTCTGACTCTCCTGAGATGCTGCCGCTAGCAAGGCATCAAGAAGAAAAAAAGGAAGAAAGAGCAGAAGAGGGTGAACACCAAGCCCCAGCCTTGCCAAACAATTCAGAAGATCAATTAGAGCAAGGAGCAGAATCTGCATCCGATATCATTCGATTTTACTTTAACTTTAGCGTTGGCTCCCTCTTTTTAGGCAAACCACAATTTGATTATGATGAGCTCCCTATCCTCTCGTGTAAAGAGCCGGAAAAGACAACAATTGAAGATCTAGGTGAACATTCTGTCATGAAGTCAAATATAGACAACTACCATCAATATCTTTTCATTTCCATAATTCATCAAACTGATACAGACTCTACTAATTCATTGTTAATTATTAAAATAACTTTAAATCACCATGATACGATGAAAAATGCCATCGCGGAGCCTTTACTCGGTTTACTCAGCTCCTCTTCATCACAAGCCATGTTCAAAATGAATACTTTTTTACTGACCACCGATCCGTTTAGCACAACAACGATTGCGCGTTTACTCAACGGTGAACAAGTCAAAGCTTCATCGGGTGGGACTTATCAAGTTAAGAACATCAGAACAGTAACACCCAAGGATGTGAGTGAATACGAGCGCTTGGCAAAAGAACGTTCCGAACAAGCGGTATTGAAGATTTTTTCAGAAGTTAGTGCAATAACTAAAAAGGAAGAGGAAAAAAAGACCCCGAGCTCTCAGTCAAAGAAATCAGAAAAACCCAAAAAACCGAGCGAAGCTGTAAAGCCCGTGCTTACCCAACAACAGCTCCAAACGATTTTTATAAACTTTTTTGCACAAGAATTTGATCATACAAAGTTTGTGTTTAAAAGCATTGCAAGATGTGGAGCAAAAAATCCTTACGAAATGACAGCGAATGAGTTGAAAGCTGAGTGTGTAAGGGGTTCATTAGAGAATGGGAATCCTTATGTGGTTATGGCGCTCACAGATGAATTAAAAATACCACCCGATCCAGGTAAAAAGGGAAAGTATAAGAAAATCGAACCCGACTATTTTCTAATTATTGAGGCAAGCTTAGAGTCCGAGCAAAAAAGTCATAACCCCCTCAGCACACCCTCAAAGTTTACATTTGCACTTAAAAATCTTAGCCAGAATACGACAGAGCCCCTGACTCTTGAGTATGAAAAGTTTAAAGACTTACTTAAAAAGGGCAAGATCGGTGATCTCGTTGCAGAAAAAAATTTGGTTGTTCTCAAGTAGGTTCATTCTTCCAACGTCAACGTAAAGGGTAGACCCAAAAAAGTACCCATAAATACCCAAAATACCGCTTTGACAAAATATAACAGGTTATGTTATTGTTATGTTATAGAGGAGGTGCTGGTATGAATTTCAACGTTTATTTGAAAAAAGAGATTGGCCAGAAGATTACTAAGAAGGCTAAGGCGCTGCACCGCAGTCGCAATGCCATTATCAATGAGGCATTAGAGGAGTGGCTTCAGACACATACACAATCCTCCTGGCCATCCAATTTTTTCGATTTCGATGCTGTAAAGGATGTTCCAGATTTTCAGCAATTGCGACGGGACTTACTCTCACCACCTGAGGATCCATTGGAATGAACTATTTGATCGATACCTGTATTGTTTCTGATTTTTTTAAGAAAGTCCCTACTGTTGTTGAAGGCTTTCGGAAAACCTCTCCACGACAAATACATCTCTCGTCCATAACCGTTATGGAAGTGGAATTCGGTTTGAATTTGAATGCAGAAAGAGCTAAGAAAATACGACCCCTTTGGGATCAACTCCTTAAACATGTGCAAGTCATTCCGTTTTCAAGTGCTTGCGCCATCGCAGCTGCCGCCGTCCGATCGCAGCTAAAACAAGAGGGTCTTCCAATTGGCCCTTACGACACTTTAATTGCTGGAACAGCCATAGCGAATGGTCTTGTTGTCGTGACGGCAAATCTAAGAGAGTTTCAACGCGTCTCGTCTCTTAAAACAGAGAACTGGCGTTAAAAATAGGTTAGAATTTTATACCAGACGCTTTATTTGGTAGCCATTTCTTCAGCAGATTGCACTAAAACACCGGTGCCTTTGTAAGATTTGAGCTGGGCTAGTTCATCAGGTGATAAGTGTTTTGAAAGTTCCTTAAACATCTTTGCTCTAAAGGTATTAGCCAATACCTTCAGGTCATCTGGCAGATTTTGAATTTCAGTATCGTCGAAGACCTTTTGTTGATGTTCAGGAGTAAGAAATATTTTTTTGAATTCTATCCCTTCGCTAAAATTCCAGTATGAACCAAGCAAGGTTCCAGAAATTAGGAGTAACAATCTATCAAAGAATTTTCCAAGCCTTTTATAATCTTTCAACGAATGATCGGGGAGATGGAAGATGGCTGTGCATAGGACAACCAATGCTGTTTGTGTAATTTGTTCGACAATTTCTAGAAAAGCTTCTTTCTTTTCCTTAGGAATTGTTGTAAGGCACATGAGAATTGTCTTTGAGCGGTCAAGGGGAGTCGGATATTCCGCATATATCTTTGGAGATAGCTTATTTAAATTTTCCAAAGTTTTAGCTGGATCTAGGTTTGTGCGCAAATGCAAAACCGCTAAAAGATAGTGCGTAGTGAGGATATATTGTATCTCTTGAAGTTTGACGACATCGATGGTTTCAGGGATTGAGTGGTTAACTGATTTAAAAATCCATCCTGTTTGGTTTAAAAGGGAAATATCCAGAGAGTTTGAGTATGTTTGCATTAATCGGCGCAGAGTTTTTTCCTCTACGCTGTATAAAGCGCCGCGTACGGCATGCTCAGGATGGTATTCAGCGTGAATGCATTCGCCTTCTTTTATGTCTCTGGTCGTTATGGCAACTTTGTCAGCTGGAACCTTTACAGAATCTGAGAAAATAAAGGGTTCTGAAATATTGATAAAATCCGTATTAGGCGGTCCCTCATTAATAATTGCACCAAGGGACATGTATTGAGAGGGATCAAATATCCATGTTCTGTCCTTGACAAAAATACCATAGAGCTGTGCGCGTTGAGACCTTTTTTCCGAATCCCAAAGCTTCCCTGGATATGCCATGCCCCCAAAACTGCATAGAATTGTCTTTTTAGGAATGTTTTTTATTGCAACAAGGCCATATCCGATTTTCTCCCCCAAATATTCAAGTGCAATTAAATCCGACACTAAATGGGATTTATGAACGGGTGTTTTCTCTGGGGTTTCTTTTGCTTCTTTCAAGGCAATCTGGGAGAAGATGGGGGCGCACACGTACGTGGCCTTCATTTTCTCTTGAAATACTTTTTGGGAAATGTCAATCACTCCTTCTTTTGGATCTTTGAACTTGCAGACAATTTCGCTGTCCGCCGGAATGAGGCATGTATTTTTACAAATAGTTTGATGTGTCTTCCAGGCGCCTTTTTGACACACAACACTACAGTAATAAATCCTCTTGCACCCTCTGCAAATCGCTGTACTTACTTTACCGCAATTATCGCAAAAACGTTCCTTAACGACTGCGCAAATCTGACTTGTGCTTTCTGTTTTATTTTCCCCAAGATTTCCTTGAGTTTGTGCAGACATAGCAGAACTTGCTGTAGCCGAAGCTGCAGTCATAGAAGGTCCTCATTCGAATTTTTAGGATTAGAACTTGGAGGAGTGGTAAGAAACGCTCTCGACCAACTTGTTCTCGTTGAATTTGATCACAACAGTGAGGGTCTTTTGGGAGACGTCTCTTCTATCGACGTAGTCAGCTCCTGTTTGGCAGAAGAGGATGAGGCCGGAGCTGCCGGACTGGCGCACTTCTGTTGCGATTTTGTCGTAGATCCAGGTCTCTTTCCGATCGGCGTCATTTGTGACGATATTAGGTGATCCAAGCGCCATTGCAACCTGGTCTTGGCCCATTCCTTGGTAGATTTCGCGCTGTACGTTGCCTAACTCAAGACGGGGAGCGTCGCTGTACGTTTCATTATAGAAGCGGCGTGCATTACACGAGGTGGTTGCGAGAATGGTCAAAGCAGCGATAGCGAGTAGAGTTTTGTGCGGTTTCATGAGGACTCCTAAATTTGTTGTTCTTGAATGAAAATGCCTTTACTGACTTTTTCGAAAAAAGTTTGGTAAAAGAGAGGGTCCCGAATTGTTGAAACATTGCTCGGGCGACCGAAATTATCCAGCGTTTTTTTCTGGAAGTTCATGCGCACACGTGTTTTAGACCCAAATTCGCTGACGTTGGCGGAGGCTTCAAGAGTTTGTTGCTTGTCCCACCGAGCATTTTCTCCTCCACTTAACGCTAAGAGAATGGCGAGCCCAAGGTTTTCTACATTGATGGTTTTTTCTGCGCTTAACAGCCCCAAATCAACGACGGCATTCTTAATGATATATCCTTCATCTTGGAGGACATTCATCATCGATTTCATGACGAGCTTTGTGTTGTCAGTGTCGAAATCTTTTGTTTGGATTTCTCTTACCTCTAGCTGCGTCAGAGGTTGATCAAAACCGTGTGGACAGCAGCCCGTTAAAACGACCGCTGTTAAAAGGGCGGGGAACGAAGTGTGCTTCATTTTCATGTCTTTCCTGTCTAGTTCTGCATGGACAGGAGAAGCTTAACAAGACTTTAGATATATCGTCAAGATGTTAGCGACAATATCACGGGTTAAAGAGTGCCGTTGGTAATTGCCTTAACGATCGTGTGAGAGGTTGTTAAGAGATTATAGTTCTTGTATGCAAAGGTTGCTGCGATAATAGAAGCTGAAAGAGAAAAGACTCCGGCAATTTTCAAATAGTCTGCAAATGAGGCTAATTCACCATTTCCACTTTGTGCAGCTTCTCGACTAGCTGAACGACTTTTCAGAAAACAGAGTCCACTGATCTGAACAAGTACTGAAGTGATGACCGCAGAATAAAAAAACGAGAGTCGAATGCTTGTGATTTTCGTTGCGTCAGTCAATGTATTAAATACACTGATGGCACATTTTTCACAGCATTTGGTCTGTTTGAAGTGGTTTAAGAACTCTGGTCCGGAGACCTGAAGAGCTTTTTGAAAAGTCTCGCCCGTAATCAACGCTTCTAGCTGACCTGGATCCAGGGGAAATAGGTATTTATCGTAGGCGTAAGGGGTAAACATGTTTTTTCCTTAATTTTAAGTGAATTTAAAAAAGACAATATGGCTAAATTTGAGATATCTTGTCAAGAGGAAGCCTCTGGTTTTTGCAACTGATTCGATCTGGGCTCGTATTTCATGCATTTGGCTATCTAGTTAAAGAAAATTTATTGCCTAATTTTAGGAGATCTTGTCAATACAAAACATTTGTTTAATCAATCATGTGTGTTTTTATTGTTATAAATAAATAACAAACATGTTATAATGATTCGCAAAAAAATAGTTTAGTACACAGGAGAGATATTATGTTGTCATTAAAAGATTTTATTATTGGATCACCAAGCCGTGAATCTGTTTATTGGCCTGATCAAATTCAAGGCTGTCTTACCCCCATTGTTACTGAAAATAAAGCAAGTCGTAAAAAAAGCTACCGCATTAACCTTCAAAATCACCAGACTGAAAATTTATCAAATGTTGCAACGCTGATCACACAGCTTTATGCCAAAGGGTGTGTCAACTTTGACCTCATCCAATTCAATTGTGGGAAAAATACGTGGAAAAATCTCATCGAGCAAATTGGCCAACAAGTGAGAAGTTCACCTAATTGCTCTCCTGTTGATCTGATGATTTCCGTTGAAATAAGCAAAGAACCTGAAATGAGAAAGCTATTATCTGAAATAGATCCTCAGCTGAAAGCAGCTGTAAAAATCCACCTTTTTACCGTTCCGCCGTTGCCACAACGAAAACCAATCTCTTCGGTAACTTCTTCTGCCGCTCGTCCTCACTTGCCGCCCCTACCGCCAAGAGTACCTGCAAATTCAGTTATGAGAGCAGATTCTATAAAATCCTCATTAGGAAAAAGAGCCTTGCAAGAATCTAACAATGTTCTGTGCCACAACACAACATTTGAAGAAGATGAGCAGTTTATTTGCAAAGTTAAATCGTTGATGTTGAAGAACGGTCAAGATCAAAGCGATTTGGGTAAATCTACCATCGAATACTCAGTAGAAAATCCTCAGAAACCAATCTCTTTTATGATCAAAATGTCGCAAGACTTAAGCCACAGCGCACGACATCTTAAATTGTTTATGTCCACGTTGAATCAGAGCGGAATTGACCATCTCATTTTGAGGCAAATGCCCTTAGACAGTACTCCTAAAAGTCTGGAATTTATTTCAACCCTGATGCAAAACAACCCCTTTTCAACAATCACCTTTTTTTATTGCAAGTTTAGTGGAGCTTCCTTTGAAAAACTTGCCTCAATTTCCAATGAGAATTTAACGACCCTCAGGATTGACGGCACAATTGAATTTGAAAGCGGTAAAGACTTGGGCGATTATCTTCCAGACGTCAGGAAAAGCTTTCCCAGGTTAGCTTCTTTTAAGTATAACGGTTCTGAGCTTATTCCTGCACACATGTTTTAAGCCAGATTTATCCCTTGATGACGAGTTTGGGGCAGAGGCGGGCGACCATCCGGGCCAGGCCCGCTTTCTCGACAGCGTGGACGACGGTGTCGACATTTTTGTAAGCGTCAGGCATTTCTTCGGTGATCGTACGGATCGATTTGGCAAGGACTTGAACCCCTTGCGTCTTCATATAGGCTTGCGGGTCTTCGTGGCGCCACGCTGCGGCCGATTTGTGGCGGCTGCGCGCGCGTCCAGCCCCGTGGCAGGCGCTGCACCAGGTGAGGGGATTGCCAGAGCCCACCATGAGGTGGCTGGCTCTTCCCATGTCCCCAGGAACGAGAACGGGTTGCCCGGTTAGTTTGTAGAGGGGCGGAAGTTCTGAGGCACTAGGTCCATAAGCACGCGTCGCCCCTTTTCGGTGGACGCAGAGTTCCCGTTCTTTTCCGTTAACGAGATACCGTTCCATTTTTGCGATGTTGTGGCACACGTCGTAGATGAGGCGGATCGCTTCTGGATCAGTTCCCAAGGCATCGTGGAAGGCTTTCCTGACGTAATGCAAAATCCGTTGCCGATTGTTGAAGGCGTAGTTAGCCGCTGCGCACATGCTGGTGAAATAGTGTTGCCCCAGGTAGCTGCGGAGTGGCGCAGCGACGAGTTGTTTATCGGGCAGGTTTTTATCGCACCCTTCGCTAAAGAAGAGGTCGAGAGAGTCTTGACACACCTGATGTCCAAAGCCCCTTGAGCCCGAGTGGATCAGAATATACGTATCGCCGGCGCGTACGCCCCACTGGTGGGCAAGCTCTTCTAAAAAAAGCGTTTCGACTTTTCCAATTTCGACAAAGTGATTGCCAGATCCAATTGTGCCCAGCTGCCGTTTGCCGCGGTTTTGGGCTTCTTGAGAGACGTGCTCCATCGACGCGTTGGGCAAGACGCCTCTGCTTTCGCAAAAGTCTAGATCGCTTTCAAAGCCAAAACCCTGTTCAACAGACCAGCGAGCTCCCTTCCGGGCGAGCGCATCGTAATCCTTTTTGGAGAGTTCCCGATCTTCGCTGCGCCCCTCTCCTATACCAGAGGGGACATAGCGATAGATCGTTTCGAGCAGAGCCTTTTTTTGCTTTTGGCTGAACCCATCGAAGGGTTGCGAGAGAATGGCAAGGCGGACGCCGCAATTGATGTCGTATCCCACTCCACCAGGACTAATCACACCCGTTTCTGCATCGACGGCGGCTACACCTCCGATCGGAAAACCGTATCCCCAGTGGATGTCGGGCATTGCGATGCTATGCCCGACGATACCAGGCAGATGAGCGACGTTTTTCACCTGGTCGATAGCCATCGAAAGATCTTCGCTTTGCAACAGCTCTGGGGTTGCGATCAATAAGCCTGGCACGCGCATGCCACCTTGTTTTGCAATTTCATAAGTCGCCGGTGCGATCAGTTTAAAATCCGTCGGCACGGTCGGTTCTTTAGAGGATTTAGACATCGACGATCATCTCCCAGTACGTTACGTCTTCTCTTTTTGTCAGAGTGCTATGATAGCTGACCGCTTTGAGGGAAATTCCCTCCGCGCTATCGATCTCGGCGATCCGCTTGTTGAGCATGCGGATTAAATCTGGATGAGATTCTAGAACAGGGATTTCACTGGGGAGTAACTGCTCCCAGCGCGTAGCTAAAGCCAACGAAGCGTTCCAATAGAGTTCTTCTAACGAGCGGCCAACAATCTCAAATGCCACATCAGCGGTGTGCGGGATTTCCCGGTAAGGTACGATGAGTTCTTTGGACCATCTCTTTTCGTATTCCAAGTTCCCAACACTTTCGTAGAGGTGCAGCGAAGGGAAAAGGATCGGGTGGGGATAGACTGTTTTGATCCGGTCTAGATGGGAGAAGGGGGAGCGCATCAACGAAACATGAGGCAAATAGGCGCGCGTTTCCCGCTGTTGAAGAAAGCCTTCCCGTTCTGCCCAAATCCCATAAGTTTCAGCTAACCTGGCAATAACAGGCAAAGAGGGCCCTAAGTTCACGTTCCAGGCTAAGACACGCGGGTGGCGAGGGGGGAGCAACACAAATTCTTTCGCAATGCCCCCAAATCCGAGCTGTGGCAAAGGCGAGAGCTTGTCGAGGGCTCCAATGAGCCCTTTTAAGTCGACTTCAGGAAAAAAGACAAGAGTCAGATGGCGCATGCTTGGTGCAATTTCTCGCCCCTCAGGGAGTTTGTGAGGATACTCTTCAGATGCAGCAAATGCTAAAAATGCGCGCGCTTTTTGTTGCATTTCTCCCCACAATGGTTTTCACACATATTGCGGGGCAAGCTGTCAAAAAACAAGAGAAATGGGAAAGGCTCAAAATCAATTAACGCCCGTCCAATAAGGGAAGGAGGTACTGTTGATGAAGATCGGTGTATAAAGTTAAACTCGTTTTTTGAATTGCGTCAAACATGGGTTATCTTTTTGCAACCAGATTAGTCAAGTTAAAGAGATATTCATTCGATTGCTGCAAAACAGAGTAACAAAGACATGCTGTCGGGGCTGAGAGCCAAAATAGTGTTCTAGGAAAGTAGGGGTCATTTCTCTCAGGATTGAGGACGAAATCTTTTTGTGTGACGATTCTGCCAACAGCAAAAATGGCGGCCACTGCTCCCACGATAAACCCGATTCTAGCAAATTGAATTCGCTTGGGGTCGAGCAACTTTGAGAAACTAACATTCGCCGGTAGAGTAGCGAATACATTTTTTACGTAGCCGCTGGTGGCGATCTTTTCAAGGCGTCCGGGGATGAAAGGCAATAAACGATTCAGGGTTGTGTATCCGTAATGGGTTAAAGTAGTTGAATTAATGCTCATAATAACTCCTTATTTAAAATGAACTGTTACTATACAATTTTATTGATATTAATGTCAACGGTTTATTGCTTCTCCGAAGCTCTTGACTGTAAACCCCCGCTAGGATATCCTGTTGGGTCGGCTAAAGGATTCCGGCATGCGTCTTATTAAAATCGTTTCTATTGCGTTTTTTTTGGCGGTCTCTTGCTATGGAGCAGTAAGACTCTATTTTGCTTTGACGGGGGGATTTACAGAGGCAAGAATTACTCATGAAGAGTTGGCTTATAACCCAATGTGGGAGGGGAGGGTGCTCACACCACATGAACAGGCCTATGTGAAGGGGGTGCTAGATCAGCCCTATTACTACCTTGGCAAGGGGTGCCAGTCGTACGTTTTCTTAAGCCAGGATGGGAAAACGGTGATCAAATTTCCCAAATATCACCGGTTTCGTCCTCAAGAGTGGATCGATTTCTTTACCTGGATTCCTTCTGTCAAAGAGTATCAGGAACAAAAAGCCATCGAGCGCGGCTTGCAGATGAAGAAGATGTTCCGAGGCTGGTTGCTTGGGTTTGATGCTTTAGGCCCTGAAACGGGCGTCATCTACGTCCATTTAAACAAGACTCCCGACCAACCACAACCGTTCACCTTCTACGACAAGTTGGGGATTGCCCATACCATTGACCTTGCCAACCATGAATTTATGCTGCAAAAGCGCGCTGTGATGTTGGAGTCGGCCTTAAACACGTGGATGGAAGAGGGGAATCAGAAAAAAGCAAAAGAGGTAATCGATGCTATCGTTGTGATGGTATTAGACGAGTATGCCCGCGGCCTTGCGGATAACGACCATGCCCTCATGCAAAATACCGGCATCATCGATGACCGCCCTATTCATATCGACGTGGGGCAGTTTGTGCGCAACGAGAGCGTCAAAACGCGCTCAGGATATGTCAAAGGGCTGTTTAATAAGACTTTTCGCTTTCAAGAATGGCTTGAGGAACAGTACCCAGCACTGGCCCTTCACCTGAAGTGGCGCCTGGTCGCGATCATCGGCCAAGACTACTATACCATGCCGCCATATGTTTACCGTCCCAATTTCGACAAACTTCCCGACACAGAACTCTAGTCGGATTCCTATCTCTGTTGACACTTCTGTACGGCTTTCAAAAACTGCTCGACAGAGTACTCTTTTAAGGAGGGGATCACCAAGTCAGCTTCGGAGAAGTCGTGATTTTGCGTGTAGATTCCTGGAATGGCGACTGTGACGCACCCGGCACGGTGGCTGGCCAAGACGCCAGGACGGCTATCTTCGATGGCAACGCACTCAGAGGGAGCGACCCCAAGCCTTTTGGCGGCTTCTAAGTAAATGTAGGGCTTGGGCTTGTTGATTCCTTCTGGGTCGTGGTAGTCGTCTAGATCGTCTTTGCCCGACAAGATGACTTCAAAGAGGTTTTCGATTTTCAAATGGCGCAAATAGACCATAATTTCTTCTCGCGCAGCGCCAGAGGCAATAGCTAATTTGTAGTGGAATCTCTTTTGCTCTTTAAAGAGGCGTTGCAGAAACTCCAAAGTGTCGTGAATTGGATCGACTCCTAATTGTATTTGAGCTTGAAAAAAGGCGTGCTTATCCTTTCTCAATTCCTCAGCGAAGTCCTTCCGGAATTTTTGCGCCAATGCGCGCGCGGTCTTCTCGATTGGAGTTCCTATACATTCGTAGTATTCCTCTAAGGCAAAGTCGAATCCATGTTTCTTAAGCGCCTGCATCCATCCTAAATAGTGAGTCTTTTCGCTGTCGACCAACGTCCCATCGCAGTCAAAAATAATTGCCTTCATCAGTTCTCCAAAGATCTTGATCCAATTTACAGAAACACCGACAATACACGACAGAGCGAAACTTGACAATGAGTGAAAATATTGCAAATAGATCCACGTAGGGCCGTTGCCTACGACAGCTCTTCAACTTATGGCTTTCGCTACAGCGACTATTTCCTCAACCTTCTCGACTGCATTCCGGTTTTTTACCTATTGCAGATGAGTCGGTTAAGAGATATTTAGTAGAGTTTATTATAAATGAACTTGCAGAAAATCCCCATAACCACTAAGATTATTAGTAGTTACAGGGAGTATCTGCAAGTGTATGGACATGGAAACATTTCTAGCTCAAAATCAAGTGTTTACAATAGAAGAGGCAAGAAATGCTCTTGAAATCGAACACAATCGTAGCACCCTCGATAACCTGTTAGCCTATCATCTTCGAAAAGGACATATTATCCGGATTCGTAAAGGTCTATATTATACGATCCCGAGAGGAGCTGATCCAAAGACGCATCCTGTTGACCCCTATCTAATTGCGGGTAAAATAGCTCCTGATTCCATTTTGGCTTACTACACATCATTAGGTTTTCATGGAAAACTGCATTCAATGCGGAACGACTTTGTCTACATTACTCAAAGGAAAGTGAAGCCACCCTTTGTCTTTCGTGATACCATTTTCAAAGGAATTTCTATTCCTAAAGGAACTTTAGTTAATCCAGATTTTGGTGTTGAAACTGAAGATTATCAAGGATGTAAGATCAGAATTACAACTTTAGAGCGCACTTTTGTTGACGTGCTAGATAGACCATCTTTGATAAATAACTGGGAGGAAATTTGGCGTTCCTTGGAATCTATAGAATATCTCAATGTGCAGCAGGTATTAGTCTATGCGCAAATGCTTAATAATGTGACAACCTATGCTAGAATAGCTTTCTTTCTTGATCAACATCGCGAAATGCTTGGTCTCGGAGAAAAAGAGCTTTTATCCTTTGACGCATTTAAACCAAAAAGTCCTCATTACTTAGATCGTCATAATAAAGAACCGAATCATCTTATCGCCAGATGGAATCTCATTGTTCCAAAATCACTCCTCGAGAAAACCTGGGAAGAACCTCATGAAAATTTTTAAAGACCTCCTTATCCGAGAATCCGATCAAACGGGCTTTCGTGCTGAAATATTGGAAAAAGTTTGGCTTTTAATGAACATTCTAGAGGGGATCAACGCACATCCGTATTTGCAAGAACGACTTGTTTTAAAGGGTGGTACAGCCCTTAACCTTTTTGTTTTTGATCTTCCTCGCTTATCAGTTGATATTGATCTGAATTACGTAGGAATGGAAAGTCGCGAAGGAATGCTTAGTGAACGTCCTTTAGTTGAAAAATCTCTTGAAGCGGTCTTTCAAAGAGAAAATCTCGTGATACGACGCATTCCTGATAAACATGCTGGAGGAAAGTGGCAGCTTAAGTATCAAAGCGTCCTTGGCAATCAAGGAAATCTGGAAGTTGACCTAAATTTTATGTTCAGAATCCCGCTTTGGGATGTGCAAAAATGTTCTTCAAAATTTGCTGGACATCATCAAATAAATGAGATTCGAATTCTTGATCCTCATGAGCTCGCGGCAGGAAAATTGACAGCTTTGTTCGCTCGCAATGCGTCCCGTGATCTTTTTGATGCTCATCATTTATTAACCAAGATGCAGTTTAACTCTGAACATTTGCGCTTGGCCTTTGTTCTCTATCTTGGCATGAGCTCAATTAAAGATTTCCAAAAAATCTCACCGGAAGTTCTTTTGTTTGATGAAGGTGATTTTCAGAAGCAGCTTTTGCCTGTTTTACGAAATACCAAAAAACAAGCAGATCATCATTCTTGGAAAGTAGCGAAACTTCAGGAATGCAAACAAGCCTTGGATAAATTACTTCCCTTTGCTGACCACGAAAAGGAATTTCTAAAAAATCTTAGTGAAAAAGGGGAAATCCGGGCTTCTCTCTTGACAAGAGAGCTTCAGATGCAAACCAAAATTGAAAATTTACCATTACTCCGCTGGAGGGCATCTCTTGCTCAATCGTCAACACAACATTAGGAATCGAACTGAAGTTCTTGATCCAATTTTCAGAAACACAGACAATACACGACAGAGCGAAACTTGACAATTGGTGAATCATGAAATGTCCATGTTCCAGTGGAAAGCCGTATGAGGAGTGTTGCAAGCCGTTCCACCAGGGAACGCTGCCTACAACAGCGCTACAACTCATGCGTTCCCGTTACAGCGCCTATGCCCTTAACCTTCCCGACTACCTCATAGCAACGACGCATCCCCAAAATTCGAACTACAACAAAAACACTGAAGCGTGGCGAGAGTCGCTGACTCAATTTTCTTTAAACACAACGTTTCACAGGCTAGAAATCTTAGATTTTAAAGAGAAGAAAAGCCATGCGACCGTCAAGTTCACAGCCTATTTGTCCCAACAAGGCCGTGATGCAACTTTTACGGAAGAAAGCGCGTTCGAGACAATAGAAGGCCGCTGGCTCTACAAATCAGGCCTCATCTCTCGGTAACCATGACGCTCCTTGACCTTGCACCCAATTTAGCTTGGACTACAAAAGATTTTTGAGTTTATTAAGAGCAAAGTTCTTGCAGAATTGAAATAGGATCTCCAAAATGCAAGGTATATGCACTATTTACGCAGATATATTGCCAAGATCGAATTTAGGGAGATGCAAGAAAGGTGATACGGGACATCAAAGCTACATCCTGGAGTGAACCGAAGAAAGAGATGTACATTACGGCCTTTGGAGAGGGGCGTTTTGACGACATTCTTAAATCATCGTCCAAGTGACGCGTGTTTCAAAATCAAAGGCGGTTTACTCAACTTGAAATCGATTGACTTATTGCATACGCAGGTAATATCGTCATTTGCCTACAGCTAATAATGCTAAAATATTAATAAAGATTGGGGGGAAGGTTATGCATGCTGTTGGTATGATAAAGCAGCGCGAAAATGGCTTTGCAACACAAGAGAGTCCTTCAGGGAGCCACTGGAGAGGGGCTTGTTCTAAATTACCGGTGATTATCCTTAGTGGAGCCGCTGTCGTCACTGGAGTTGCTCTATATGCCCTTAGTCGTTCTGATGATCGAGATGATCAGGTATCAACTCAGACTGGTACAGGCATGGCTCCACTTATTGGTATTTTGCTTGCTGGGCAAGCACTTTTAGTAGACGCGGCTGCTCGATTCAAAATGGCAGCCACTTCTTTTGGTAGTCACGCTGTCGCTTCTGATGTCTTTGAAGATGCTGTGGAGTATCCGCAGGAGAATGAACGTTCACCCAGAAAAAGACTTTCCGGCATATCAGACAGGGTGTTGATGTTTCCTAAAGGAGGAGAATATCCTCTTGATGGGGCAGCAATTGATGCTTCGTTGACAGCTGCGGGATATGACTCTGCCGCTCTCAATGATGGGCATGTGGCCTATGTGTTCCAACAAGCAAATTACGTGAATGTGGTTATTAAAAATGAGACTGGGGGGAGTGGTGTCAATAAATATCCTGTGTGTGGCTATACTAATGGTAGAGCCTGCGCCAGCCCAAGCATTGCGAACAGTAATGGGAATTTCGCTGTGACTTTGCATGATAGCTACTATGGTGAGAACTATGTCTTCGTCTATGGGCCATCGGGGCAACGTATCAGCCCCGCCGAAAGCATAAGTAATGGTTTAACAAACCCCATTGCCCTCGGTGTGGCCAATGGCAACTTGATAGCTTCCGCTGTGGGTGCTTCTAACGTCGATAGTAGAGTTTTTGATTCAACTTATGGCACAATTAGCACGCCGAGTATTCCCATAGTTAACGATGGGAATGGTGCACGCACAATGGCTATTGGATCTTTTGCTGACAGCTCAATGCTTGCAGTCTATGAGTTGAGCTCTAGCTTAGCAACTACAAATTTGGCCGGTAGGTACTGGGATTCAATTGGAGTGGGCATTGGGTATGGCTTTAACTTGGGTCAGTGCTATTCTCCTAAGGCGGTTGGTATGGCTAATGATCTTGTTTTTGTGACATGCATTAATCCTTCATTGGGATTGCAAGGATTTGGATTAAATAAAGCTCAGCAGAAGGCGATTCCCCAGTTCACGATTTCTTCTAATACAAATGGACATGATTCTCATGACCTTGCGGTATCACCAGATGGGAAAATGGTGATCTCTCACTATATCAACGGTACGAATTCTTATTTTAAGACATATGATCAAGATGGGGTTCAGCAGGGTTCTGCGATACAGTCTAATGAAAATCCTGGCGTATCCTTGCCTTTGGCTGCCATTTTACCTAATGGGAACCCTGTTTTTTCCTTCATACGAGGAGGGATGCCAATTGGAAGAACGTTTGAGCTCAATGTTCCTCCAGTCCTTGTGGACCCTTTAAATCCTCCAAATGCAACCGTTAATACTCCTTTTGTGTACGAGGTCCCACCTGGAACTTGGGTGGATCCAAATGGACATCGCATGACCTTTTCCGCGCAGCAAGCAGATGGTGAGAGCCTCGAAGCAACCTGGCTTAGTTTTATACCAGGCAATGCAACCTTTTCGGGGACTCCTCCTCAGGGAAGTCAAGGCTCTTTGAGGCTACAGATGATAGCGGATGATGGCTTCTTAAATGGTATTGTTTCAAAGCTTTTTCAGGTGAATGTGGTCAATCGCCCTCCTGTTTTTGGAACACTTCCTAGCGATGACCTAACAATTAGTGTCCCTTATACGACCCAGCTGTATGCCACAGATCCAGATGGAGATCCTCTGACCTTTTCTTCAAACGATTTGCCTAGCCGAGCGACTCTCGCAGCGCAAGGGGCGTTTAGTTGGACCGCAATCTCAGGCCAACAAGGCTCACATAGCATTTCTGTTCGTGTAGCTGATGGCTATGGGGGAAGTGATGATAAAGCCATGACCTTAAAAGTTTTGAATAGGGCGCCAGTTGCTCCATCCATTTCTCATAGAGATTTTGTATCAGGCGTGCCTATGACTTTCACCCTTCCTCCATTTGTTGATCCTGATGGAGATCTACCTACTTATACGGCAGGAGGGGCAAATGGAGCTCTGCTTCCAGAATGGGTTTCCTTCAAAGGAGATCTTCTTTCCGGAACCCCTGAGGCCCAAGATGAAGGACCATTTCAGGTAATCTTTACAGGTGATGATGGTTATGGAGGAGTCACGCAGACAGTTGGAAATTTTCGAATTGTACCTCCTCCACAGCCTTCTAATGCACCCTTGATTACCCTCATCGGTGGAATAATTGCTATTGCTGCAAGTGTGTTGGGGTGTGTGTATAAGAGCTTCCAAAAGCCGATTGATACTTGGGTCGATAAGAATATAAAGCCTTGCTATGTCAGCACCAATCGAAAAGTGCGTACATGCATGGGCCGGCTCTGCGGCCGTAAAGACGGTTCAAGTATGGAAAGGCGAATGGAAGCTATGAATGATAGCAAACATATCCCCTTGCTTGCAGAGCATGACGATCATGTGTGAAGTTTTGTCCTTTGTTTAACATGTAATGCTGTGAGGCAACGATCGCGAAAACTCAAAATGTTTGACATAAATACTACAAATGTAGTAAGTTCTCAAAACAAGAGACGAAAAGAGGAGTTGAACAGTGGCGAAACTTGGGTTTGGTGAACTTGAATTATCGATTCTTAAGGTTGTTAGAGAATTGGGACGGGTGACCGTGCGCGAGGTCTATGAAAAGTTGGGGAGCGAGGGCAGTTATACAACCATTATGACAGTCATGAGTCGAATGGCTGATAAGGACGAGTTAATGAGGGAGAAAGAAGGAAAGCAATATACCTATTGGATTGTTTCACAAAATGCATCTTCCTCTAAAAATATCTTAAAGCGGATTCAAGATAAAATTTTCGGGGGAAAGCCTAGTGCAATGGTCAGCTATTTATTGGACGTTGACAGCGAAATCTCGGACAAAGACTTAGAAGAGATCGAAAAACTGATTCGAAAGCGAAGAGCGGAGAAAAAACGTGGATAAAGCCTCCTTTTTCATTCTGAATGTATTTCTAAACAGTTTTCTTGCATTTTTTACGGTTGTTTTTTTGATTGAAAGTGTAATTTTTCTGTTCAGAATTCGACAAGGGCGAGTTGCAGCGACTTTGCGAATGATTCCGATCATTAAACTTCCTTTTGACTTGTGTTTATATGATTTCTCAAGATGGTCATATGCTCAAGGGATTAATCCATTGAATTACGAAGAAGGGACAAGAACATTTTCTGTGATGCTTGGCTGGATCAACGAAGCAACAGACTGGCTTTTTTTGCCCATAGCTTCAGGGATCCAGTTCAATGTTCGGGGTGACTTGACCTTTACGCTTGCGGATCTGATTGGCCATACAATCAATCCCCTTGTTTTGAAAGTTTTTGCAGTGCTGTTGATCTCTATTACAGGAGGTTTTGTGATCAGGAAATTATTTTTATATGATCACTCCCTCTCAGCTCTCGAATCTTTGGCCAAAAGTTCGCAGCCTTTATGTAAAAAAATGCGCAACTCAGCCCTGTCCTCTTGTATAAGAAAGTGTGGAGTTAAGATTCTAACTTCTCCAACGCTCGCGGGGTCTCCCTTTGTTGCTGGCTTGATTTCTTCGGTTGTCTATATTCCTAGCCATTTTTTAGAAAACCTATCCAGAAAAGAATATGAAGCAGTTTTAGCCCATGAAATCGAGCATGTTCGCTATAAGGACGGCTTAGTGCGTTTAACTCTCGATTTCATCGGGACGGTTTTTTGGTGGATACCCACAAAGTGGTTGTGTGACCGCATTGAAGAAGGACAGGAAGTGGGATGCGATCTTGAGTGCAAAAAATATGGAATAGATTCAACCGATTTGGCCTCTGCCATTTATAAGTCCGCGAAATATTCAATAAATACCCCTAATCTTATCTTTGCGCATCAGCTGGCTAAACATACAGTCCTCAAACGTGTGAACATAATTTTACAAAACCCATCTACTCGATTCAAAAAAATACGTTTTACTTTTACTTGCCTAGCTTTTGGAATCGCTTTCCTAGTGATTCTTTTGGGGAGGTTTTGGGTGTTCTAAGACCTCTTTCAGTGTTTGAATTTTTTTAACTTTAAATACTACAACTGTAGTAAGGAGAAATAGGATGAAAAAACTTACGATGATGTCTTTTGCCTTAATGGTAGCTTGTGGATCAGCTTTTTCAGTTTCAGCTGATTTTCCAATCCATTCGAGAACATGGGAAGCTCTTTCTCAAAATTTAAAAGTGATCAATGTCTGCAATTTGACAAACAATGACTTAAATGAAATCACGCAAGGAGACCATCCAGAAATGGCTGTTGAATTTTCAGCTCAAACCACTTTACCTGTTAGCTTCTTTCTAACAGGTGATTTAGTCACTTTAGTAGAGAATGAAGGAAACTTCGGAGCGGTGGAAATCATGCAGACTTTCTATGCAAGATGCGTGGGCCAAGAATTGATCCTTAGCACTAACCTGACAGATTGGAAACCCTTTTTAGAGTTCATCACAGGAAATATATCGGCGTCGTTAAGCATACAAGACGGAAAGCCTTCTATCGTCGTAGGCGCAGAAACAAATCAACGCTCTTAACTACTGGCCCAGCTGTTAAAGGCTGGGCCTTTTCCTTCGAAAAATTCTAAAAAACCGGAAACATTGTCGTCTCTGAAAATGTCTCGGGGAAAATGCCCAGGATAGGACTCGAACCTACACACCTTACGGCACCAGAACCTAAATCTGGCGTGTCTACCAATTTCACCACCTGGGCATGAACTCCGTTGATTATATGTTTTTTAGAGCTTGCCGTCAAGGTAATGGACTTCCTGTTCATCTGTGTTGACAGGGCAAAGCGATACATGCTATCTCTACAATTTAAATTTTGAAGGTGGCGATGGGCGAGTTTTTTCCTGTGTACATCTATTTTGGGTTGGTTTTTTTTGTGACGTTGGTCGTTTTAGGGCTTTCAGCGATCATTCCGCCGACTAAAAATGGGGCGCCGATTAAGTATTTGCCTTACGAGTCTGGGAACATTACAGAGACACATTTGTTCAAGGAGCGCTTTCCGTTAAGGCACTATTTGGTGGCGTTGATGTTTCTCGTCTTTGACATTGAGGTGATCTTTTTGTTTCCTTGGGCGGTCATTGGAAAGGAGCTTGGCAGTTTTGCCTTTTATGAAATGTCCTTTTTTCTCGTCGCGCTTTTGGTTGGGCTTGCTTACGTATGGCGCAAAGGAGGCTTAGAATGGGAATGAATCCAAAGGAGCGGACACCCTTTTTAGTGGCGCCTCTGGAAAAATTGATCGAGTGGGCGCGGAGCAATTCGATGTGGCCTGCGCAATTTGGGTTGGCTTGCTGTGCGATTGAGATGATGTCGATGGCCGCTAGCCGCTACGACGTGGCGCGCTTTGGGATGGAAGTGTTTCGCGCTTCTCCTCGGCAAAGCGATGTGATGATTGTTGCAGGGCGCGTCAGCCAAAAGATGGCCCCCGTTTTGAAAGTGGTGTACGACCAGATGTTAGACCCCAAGTGGGTGGTGGCTATGGGCGACTGCGCTTCTACAGGAGGCATTTACAACAACTATGCGATCATTCAGGGGGTCGACACCTTGGTTCCTGTCGACGTGTATGTCGCCGGTTGTCCGCCCCGTCCTGAGGCCCTTTTAGATGGGTTGATCATGCTGCAGAAAAAAGTGCGAGGCGGCCGTTAAGATGAACGACACGATTGAACAACTAAAATCGCGATTTGGCAGCCGCATCGTGGATGTTGCAGAGTGTTGCGGCCAAACCACTGTCGAGGTCGACAAGCAGGGGCTGAAAGAGGTACTTTCCTATCTCAAGAATGCGCCAGTTCCTGGTTTTGAAGTGTTGATGGATTTAACAGGGATCGATTATCTCTTCCCTACAAAGCAAACAAAGGTGGTTTACTGGCTCCACAACCCAACCAACTATAGCCGCATCCGGGTTGTTATTTTTGTACCTCGTGAAGAAGTCTTGCCCTCTGTCACTGATTTGTGGGAAGGCGCCGATTGGTACGAGCGTGAACTGTTTGATTTATTTGGTGTGCGGATAGAGGGGCATCCCGATATGAAGCGGATTTTGATGCCAGATGACTGGGTGGGACACCCTTTAAGAAAAGATTATCAGCTGACAGAAGAGTCGGTCGAGTTTAAACATGGCGTTATGCCGAAAATCCCTTCACAGATCATCCCCCATGTCTAGACAAAAGAACAAACTACATCTAATGACGGGCGATCCCAATGACATCATGGAGCTCAATTTGGGGCCACAACACCCTTCGACGCACGGGGTGCTGCGCTTGAAGCTTCGTTTAGAAGGGGAAGTGGTCGTTTCTGCCGAGCCGGTTATTGGCTATCTCCATACGGGAGTGGAAAAAGAGTGCGAAACGCGCACGTATTATCAAGTGTTTACCTTAATCGATCGTCTCGATTACCTCTCAGGGCCAGCGGAAGAACAAGCTTTTGCCGCAACCGTGGAAACGTTGATGAAGGTCGAAGTGCCAGAGCGTGCGCAGACGATTCGCTTGATCTTGCTCGAGTTGTCACGTATTGCAAGCCACTTGCTTTGGGCGGGAACGAGCGCGCTTGAGTTGAACATGTCTTCTGTTTTCATGTATTGCATGGCAGAAAGGGAAAAGATCCTAGACCTTTTCGAGGAGATGTCAGGAGCGCGGATGTTTCCTTCGATTTGGCGGATTGGGGGCCTCTCGCGCGATTTGAATCCTGAATTTGAAGCGAATATCAAGCAGTTCCTCAAAGCCTTTCCTGACACGTGGAAGGACCTCGACAATTTGCTCACGAATAACTACGTTTGGTGCACCCGTCTTAAAGGGATAGCGGTGATCGACCAGGAGATGTGCAAACAATACATGTGCACAGGCCCCTTGATCCGCGCAGCGGGAGTTTCGTACGATATTCGCAAGGCATACCCGTACCTCGGGTATGAAAACTATCAGTTTGACGTTCCAGTTCAAAAAGAAGGGGACTGTTATGCGCGCTACCTGGTGCGGATGGAGGAGATGAATCAAAGTATCTCTCTCATTTACCAAGGGCTTGCCAAGTTAAAGCCAGGGCCTGTCTTGACATCGAATCGAAAAGTGGCTCTGCCGCCGCGCATAGACCTCGTGCGCAGCATGGAAGCGGTGATCCACCATTTTAAATTGGTCAGCGAGGGGATCCATCCTCCTGCTGGCGATCTGTACTGTGCCGTTGAGTCGGCACGGGGAGAACTGGGGTATCATCTGACGAGCGATGGGACAAATCGTCCGTATCGTCTTCGTGTCCGTTCCCCTTCATTTCCCCATATTCAAGTATTGAAAAAAGCGTTGCCAGGCCACTTATTATCCGACGTTGTCGTGGCGATTGCGAGTGTCGACCCCATATTAGGAGATGTGGACCGCTGATGTTGAGTGAAAAAACGAAACAAGCCATTTTGGAGCTGCAGAAAAAATATCCGGAGAAACGCTCTGCGCTGCTCCCAGCGCTTCACCTGGCTCAAAGTGAAGTGGGATATTTGCCGCGTGCTGTGCAAGCCGAAGTGGCGGCCCTTTTTGCGATCGATCCGAATGAGGTGAATGCCGTTGTCACATTCTATGATATGTTTTACGAAGAGCCTGTTGGCAAGCATGTGATCCACGTGTGCAAAAACGTCTCTTGCATGTTGCGTGGGGCCGATGGTGTCTTGAAAACGCTTTGTCAGCGCCTCCAAATTCAACCTGGCCAAACAACTGCGGATGGGCAATTTACGGTGATCGCTTCGGAGTGTCTAGCCGCTTGCGACAAAGCTCCGATGTTATTGGTCGATGACAAAGTTGTGGGACCTGTAAAGGAAGAGATGATTGGATCTATTCTCGAAGAAGCGAAAAAAGGAGCTGGGCACCCCTCTCCAGTTGACGCTGTGGAGGGATCTCATGCCTGAAATGCGCGTCTTGTCGGAATTCATTGGGCAACCGAATCAGTGTGCAATCGAGACCTATGAGAAAAATGGGGGGTATCGCGCCTTGCGCACGGCGTTGACGTCGTTGAAGCCTGAAGTAGTAATCGATATGGTGCAGCGCTCCGAACTGCGCGGGCGCGGGGGAGCCGGCTTTCTGACTGGGATGAAGTGGGCCTTTATTCCGAAAGAGGCCAAAGAACGGTATCTCGTTTGCAACTGTGACGAGAGTGAACCCGGAACATTCAAGGATCGTTATCTGATCGAGAATGATCCCCATCAATTGATCGAAGGGATCATCTTAGCAAGCTATGCGATCGGCGCTCACTATGCGTTCATCTACTGTAGAGGGGAGTTTTACGAAGGACTTGTCAAGCTGCGCAAAGCCGTTCAAGAGGCAAAGCAGAAGGGGTATATCGGGTCTCGCATTTTGGGTTCAGAGTTTTCGCTCGAGGTGATCGTTCACCCGGGAGCTGGCGCCTATATTGCCGGGGAAGAGACCGCGCAGCTCAATTCGTTAGAAGGGTATCGCGCAACACCGCGTTTAAAACCGCCTTTTCCTGCCGCTGTTGGGCTTTACGGCAAGCCGACGATCATCAATAACGTCGAAACGCTTTGCAATGTCGTCCACATCGTCAACAGAGGTGTAGAGTGGTTTGTGTCAATTGGACGGGCGAAAAATACAGGAACAAAAATCTATCAAGTGAGCGGCCAAGTGCAAAAACCCGGGTGTTTTGAATTTCCCTTAGCAACGCCGCTCAGAGAAGTGCTCGACGCGGCTGGGGGCTGTTTGCACGGACGTCGCTTTAAGGCGTGTTATCCGGGCGGGTCGTCATCCGTGATTTTGACAGACCGCGACCTCGACATCGCGATGGACTTTGATACATTAGTAGCCAGAGGATCCGCTTTGGGAACCGCTTCGATCATTGTGATGGACGACACCGCAGATATGGTGCAGGTGGCGCACCGGTTGATGGAGTTTTACCAAAACGAATCGTGTGGCAAGTGCACGCCGTGCCGTGAAGGGACCCGCTGGACTGTGCAAATCTTAGCGCGCATCTTGCACGGCGGGGGAGTGACAGAAGACTTGAAAGTGATCACAGGTGTGTGCAAGAGCATGGAAGCAACTTCGTTCTGTCCCTTAGCTGTGGGAGCTTCTTTTCCGATTGTGAGTGCGATAGAAGAATTTCGTGGGGATTTTGAGGCGCATATCCGGCGCAATCCCCATGCCAATGAACCGCTCAAGATGAAGGTGAATTATCCTTATGTCAAGTAAACCAGATCCTGAAATGGTCACATTGACAATCGATGGGCAGACGGTCTCTGTCCCCAAAGGAACGACTGTCTATACGGCTTCCACACAGCTTGGGATCAAATTGCCCATCTTCTGTTACCAAGATCGGATGCCCCCATTCGGCGCTTGCCGCGTCTGCATGGTCGAGGTGGACAAACGCCCAAAACCGCAAACCTCTTGCACGCTCGAAGCCACTGAAGGGATGGTGGTGAGAACGCAAAGCACGATGGCGGTCGAAGCGCGGGAGCAGATCCTCGAGTTTCTCTTGATCAACCACCCGCTCGATTGTCCGATTTGCGACAGGGCAGGGGAGTGCCCTTTGCAAGACCAAACCCTGGAATTTGGTCCTGGCAAAAGCCGCTTTTACGAAGAGAAGCGCCATTTTAAAAAGCCGATCCCGTTGGGTCCTGTTTTGATGCTCGATCGGGAAAGGTGCATTGCCTGCGCCCGTTGCACCCGTTTTTGCGATATTGTCTCTGGCGATCATGCGCTGGAGCTTGTCGAAAGAGGGTATCGCATCGAAGTGGCGACTCCTGGCGGCACGCCCGCGCGATCGAAATTTATTGGAAACACGATCGAAATATGCCCAGTGGGAGCCTTGACGAGCAATGTCTACCGTTTTAAAGCGCGCCCTTGGGACAACCACTCTACCGAATCGACCTGTACGCTTTGCCCTGTGGGTTGCAGCGTTATCTTTGATGAGAGAGATGGGGAGATCATGCGCACCCGCTCGTGCGAAAATCGAGATGTCAACGATATGTGGTTATGCGACAAGGGATGGTTTGGATATGAATTCACTTCCCAACCCGGCCGGTTACAAACGCCGCTGATCCGCAAAAATGGGGAACTCGTTCCTGCTGGATGGGACGAAGCAATAGCGCATATTGTCCACCATCTCTCCCGTTTTAAACCACAGGGGAAGTTGGCTGGGTTCGGCGGAAATCCGCTGACGGTTGAAGAGAACTACTTATTCCAACGCTTGATGCGTCGGTGCTTAGGGGTAAACCACGTCGATCACCGGATTGGTTCTCCCAACTTGACACTCGAGCAAGAATATCTTCCACCAGGGATGGAAAGTGCCATCAACACCTGCGATCAACTTTCTTCGATTCTGTTCATTGGTTGCGACATCACCGAAACGTATCCTGTCATTTGGCTGCGCCTCAAGCAAGCGATTGACAAAGGGGCTAAAGCGGCCTTTTTTGGCCATTACGCTCCAGAGGTAGCCAAGCACCTCAAACAACAGGTTTTGCATGCGCCGGGGCAAGAGATGGAATTGTTGCGCGGCCCAATTAAGGAATTTTTGGCGGCATCTGATCCGAAACAAAAGGGAGCGATTTTTGTCGGGAGCAGCTATTTAAACACGCTCGATCGACGTGCCATCTTAGAAGAGCTCCTTGCCTTGAAACGTCTATATCCGCATGTTTCGCTCAACCTGATGGAAGGAACAAACAATGCCTACGGTGCACGTTTTGCTGGCATGCATCCCGAACTGGAACCCGGAGCGGTGCGAGCGGGATCGCCTGGAATGAGCGCCGCAGAAGTGATTGAAAAGGGAGCGATGAGCGGCTGGGATTATCTCCACGTGGCAGGAGCGGATCCTGCGGCTAAAATGCCTTTAAAGCTGTGGCATTCCTTCCGCGACAATCTCCGCTTTTTAGTTGTCCAAGATCTCTTTTTGACCGAGACCGCGAGCCAGGCCGATGTCGTTTTGCCCACCCTTTCTTATGTCGAAAAAGAGGGGAGTTTCCTCTCAATTGAAGGGCGCATGCAACGCATTAACCCGAGTAAGCCTGTTCCCAAGCAAGTGCATAGCGATGGGACAATTTTTGCAGAAATTGCAGAAGGTTTGGGAATGCCGATCGGGATCGATCACTCGTTTAGGCAGCAGCTCGAAGTCGATCAGTTGCTCCGCTCACCTATAGAAGCAAAAGCAGCTCCTGCGCAGCCGCAGAAAAAGCAAGCAGGGAGTTTGACGATTTCTTTTGCACCTGTTTTATTCGACCGCGGCATCCGGATGAAGCATAACCCCCACTTGTTGCAAGAGTCTCCTGCCCCTGAGATCCGGATCCATCCGAAAAGTGCCGAGAAGTATCAGTTATCAACAGGTGATCTGGCACAGGTGTCTGCAAACGGTCACGGATTTCAAGGGACTGTTCGCCTCTCCAGCGATGTGGCAGAAGGGGTTGTCGTGGTTCCGCTTGGATATGAGGCGTTACCAGTCCGTGAGCTTGGCGTGGAGCTGAACAATGGGATTGCTGTCGAGGTGAAACGATGCACGTAGAGACAGCGATCGAAGTATTGATCAAAGGACTTGTTTTGATCCTGATCCTTTTTGGGGCAGCGGCCTACATGACGTTTCTCGAAAGGGTTTTGATGGCGCGGATGCAGTTGCGCTATGGTCCGAATCGCGTCGGCCCTTTGGGACTGCTCCAACCGATTGCCGATGGGATTAAGCTCCTCTGCAAAGAGCGCTTTCAACCTGTAGGAGCGGCAGTTTTTACTTACTGGCTAGCGCCCGGCATTTCCCTCTTCATTGCGCTGTTTATCTTTGTCGTCATTCCGATTGGCGGCACGGTGGAGATGTGGGGCCGTTCCGTATCGCTCTCGATCTCGGATGTCAACGCAGGGATCCTTTTCTTTTTGGCGATTAGCTCGCTTGCCGTTTATGGTGTCGTTCTTTCGGGATGGTCTTCAAATAACCGCTACTCTTTGTTGGGAGGCTTGCGTGGAACGGCGCAAATGATCAGTTACGAAGTCCCGATGGGCATTTCCCTTTTGACAGTGGCTCTCTACGCAGGCACGTTGAATTTGCAAGAGATCGTCGATGATCAAAAGCAGTATTGGTACGTTTTGGTGAACCCGATCGGATTTATCATTTATCTCATTACAGCCTTTGCAGAAACGAACCGAGCGCCGTTTGATTTGCCCGAAGCGGAGCAAGAACTGACGGGAGGCTACCACACCGAATATGGGGGGATGAAGTTTGCGATTTTCTTCCTAGCCGAGTATGTCAACATTCTGGCTGTTTCTGCCTTAGCCGTGACCCTTTTCTTAGGCGGTTGGCATGGCCCGTGGGATATTCCAGTCGTGTGGTTTTTAGCAAAAGTGGCATGCCTCGTTTTCTTATTCATGTGGGTCAGGGCGACGATGCCCCGTTTCCGCTACGACCAGTTGATGAGCTTTGGTTGGAAAGTGCTTGTCCCGTTAGCGACCCTAAACCTCATCATAACCGCTTATTTTATTTTGGTGTAATCTATGAAAGAAAAATTGAGAGAAGTTGGGGCGATGTTTTGGGGACTGTTTATCGTCCTGAAACACATGTTTAGAAAGCCTGTCACCGAAAAATACCCCGAAGAGAAGCGGAAATTGCCAGAACGCTCCCGCGGCCGCCACTATCTGACGAAGTGGAACGACGGGCTTGACCGGTGCGTCGGGTGCGAGTTGTGCTCGATTGTGTGTCCCTCGCAGGCGATCTATGTGAAGCCTGCAGCAAACGATCCAGAAGATCCCCACTCCCATGGGGAGCGGTATGCAAGCGATTTTCAGATCAATATGCTCCGTTGCATTTTTTGCGGCTATTGCGAAGAGGCGTGCCCAACAGGTGCTTTGATTTTGGGAAATGAGTATGAATTATCGGGTTACAACCGAGAGTCGCTGATCTATACCAAAGAGATGTTAACAGAAAAAGTGCCTGGTGAATCAGGTCGAGATCCAAATAGGGAAATATAAGCAGATGGTACCGATACCTTACAATCCCATGTTGTGGTTTTTAGCGGGTTTGGCCTTTGTGGCTGCACTGGGAGTCATTTTGTATCGCAAACCCGTTCATGCGTGTTTGAGTTTTCTCCTGACGTTGTTGTCGTTAGCAGGGATCTACTTGCAACTGTCGGCCGAGTTTATCGCGATTATGCAAGTCTTGGTTTACGCCGGCGCCATCTTGGTCATTTTTATGTTCGTGATCATCCTCTTCCAAGACGCACATGAACAGCTGCGCTTGTTCAAAGCGCAAAGCACTTCGCGATTGCTCTATGCCGCAGGGGCAGTTTTAGTGTTGACCATTTTGTCATTTGCAGGGCAGATCAAGAGCTTTTCAGGAGAACCGGCTTCGCTGCCGCCCGATTTTGGAGCCGTCGAACCGATCGGAAAAGCGCTCTACGTCGACTTTTTCTTCCCGTTTGAAGCGGTGATTTTGTTGTTTTTGGTAGCAATTATTGGAGCCCTTTACATGGGTAAAAAGGAAAAGATCTAAGATGGATTTATTTGTGATGATTGTGACGAGTTTTTTGATGTTTGCGGTGGGTTTGATCGGCGTTTTGGCTAAGCGCAACACGATCATTCTTTTCCTCTGTGTTGAGTTGATGTTGAACTCTGCCAATTTATTGTTTGTGACATTTGCGTGGCAGTGGGGGAACCAGATTGGTTTGCTCTGGGTCTTTTTTGTGCTGATCGTGGCGGCAGCTGAGGCGGCTGTTGGCTTGGCGATCATCATCAACCTATTTCGCGCCAGACAGGTCGTCGACGTCGATCAGTTCAATTTGTTGAGGGGTTAGCATGGATATAGAGCAGTGGATTTGGCTGGCGTTGTTTGCGCCTCTGGTCTCCTTTTTGACAATTCTCGCCACTTCTTCGGTGATCAGCCGCCGTCTAGTCCACCTTTTAGCCTGCTCTTCGGTGTTCATTTCGTTTTGCTGCTTCCTCTTTTTCCTCTACCATTCCGGCGGGGGAGGCAACCCACCTTTGAGGGCCACTCTTTTCGATTGGATTGCAACAGATGCAGTCCACGCCAGCTTTACCGTTTATATCGATGCGCTTGCCATTGTGATGGGGCTTAACATCACAGGTGTGGGGTTTTTGATCCATGTCTATTCGATGGGATATATGGAGCACGATGAAGATTATGCACGCTACTTTGGTTGCATGAATTTCTTTATTTTCTCGATGCTCTTGCTGGTTTTGGCGGCAAACTTGCCTCTGCTGTTTGTGGGCTGGGAAGGGGTTGGTTTGGCCTCGTATCTCCTCATCGGCTACTACTACAACCGTGAAGCAGCTGCTGCGGCAGCGACCAAGGCTTTTGTCGTCAACCGCATCGGAGATGTCGGTTTATTGGTGGGAATCTTGCTTACCTTTTTCCTCTTTCAGACGGCGGACATTTCCGAAGTGTTGTCCAAAGCAAGTACTCAAATGGCTGTCGGTGCACCAGCATTGATGCTCTTGACGCTGCTCTATTTTATTGGAGCGGTCGGTAAATCGGCACAGATTCCGCTCCACGTGTGGTTGCCCGATGCGATGGAAGGCCCAACGCCCGTGTCTGCTCTCATCCACGCCGCTACTATGGTGACAGCGGGCGTCTACCTAGTCGTCAGGATGCACCCCCTTTATTTGATGGCGCCTTCCACCATGCACTTTGTTGGCGCAGTGGGCGGAACGACGGCGCTTTTTGCAGCTCTGTGCGCTGTTGGTCAAAACGATCTCAAGCGCGTCTTGGCCTACTCCACTGTCAGCCAGCTTGGGTTGATGTTCTTAGCGTGTGGAGTTGCCGCTTTTTATGCGGCCATTTTCCATTTGGTCACACACGCTTTTATGAAAGGGCTCCTGTTCTTGGCTGCTGGCAACGTCGTCCACATGATGCACGGGACGACCAATATGGAGAAAATGGGAGGTTTGCATCAGAAATTTTATCTTACGCACATCTTGTTTTTTGTCGGAGTGATCGCCATGTCGGGAATTCCGCCGTTAGCTGCATTCTTTAGCAAAGATTTGATTTTGGAAGAGGAGTTCTTAGCCGGCGCAGAGACGCTGTTTGCCGTTGGCTTGATCGCTTCTATTTTGACTGCCTTCTATCTCACGCGCGCCTATTGCTTGACCTTCTGGGGCGAGTCGCACATCGAAAGCAAAATTGCAAAAGTGATTCGGGAAGCCCCCCGCGTCATGCTGATCCCCGTGTGCTTGTTAGCTGTTTTGGCGACCGTTGGCGGTTTCCTCGGCTTTTCCCTCGATGGCCCACCACCGCTTGAGCGGTTTTTAGCCCATGCGGATATCACCTTTAACAGCAAAGAACTGGGTACCGGATTTCATTGGACGCTGGAAACGTGGTTGTCGACGCTCGGGGCTCTCGTCGGAATTGGTTCTGCCGCTTATGTTTACTTACAAATCCATGAGCACGAAAAGCAACCTGAAATCCTCACGGAAGCGTTCTATTTCGATCCATTTTACGAAAGTGCCTTTATAGCCCCTTTAAGAGCACTATCGAAGTGGATTGTCGGATTTTGGGAGCCAACCGTGATCGATGGGTCGATCTATTTGGCTGCGCATAGTGCCTCCGGAGGAGCTTCGTGGCTGCAAAGGATGCAGAGTGGACAGATTCGCTCGTACGCGGCCTGGTTGACCATTGGGTTGTGTTTGACCCTATTTTACTTTATGACTTGAGGAATGCATGAACTTTTTGCCATTACTGTTGATTTTACCTTTTATCCTTGCAGGCATCTTTTGGTTGGCCCCTAAGATATCCTCTCATGCGTTTCGTTGGATGGCTCTTCTATGTAGCCTGCTTCCGCTGTTAGTCCTCATCATGAATCATGACCAAGCTGTCGGAGCGGAGTTGAATTACCCCTGGTTTTCAGCGGTTCCCATTGCCTTCCATGCCAAGGTCGACGCGCTTTCCCTGTTGTTTCTCTATTTGACTGCGTTGATTGTGTTTTTTAGCATCTGCAGTGTCGATGACAAGGTGCTTGCGGCTCCAAAGTTTTTTTACTTTCTCGTGTTTTTGTTAGAGGGTTTATTATTTCTCTTTTTTACGATGCGCGACCTCGTCTTTTTCACCATCTTTTGGGAGGCGATGCTCTTGCCGCTCTATTTCCTCATCAACGTCTGGGGAGGCCACAAGCGAGAGGCTGCTTCGTTGAAGTTTTTGATCTACATGATTGCGGGGTCTGCTTTGCTCGTCTTCGCTGTTTTAACGCTCTATCTCGCCGGCGGGAAGACGTTTGACATCGATCAGCTGGCAGCCGTCACCTCCTCGCTCACATTCGCTCCCATCGCCTGTGCGATATTCCTCCTCGCCTTTGCCGTGAAGACGCCGCTGTTTCCGTTCCATGGCTGGTTGCCCGATGCGTATTGCCAAGCTTCGACGCCCGCCACCATTTTGTTGGCCGGGATTCTCTCGAAAGCGGGGATTTACGGGATTTTCCGTATCGGATTTGAGTTATTTCCTCTCCTCTTAAAAGAGTGGAGTCCTGTGCTGCTCGCTTTGTCAATTGCGGGTGTGTTTTACGGGGGCTTATCAGCATGGATGCAACACGATTTTAAGCGCTTAATCGCCTACTCCAGTTTTTCCCACGTCAACTTTATACTCGTCGGTCTTTTTGTGTGGGACGCGACAGCCAGGACAGGGGCACTCCTTCAAGTCTTTAACCACGGGATCACAATCACCGCTCTCTTTCTCGTAGCAGGTTGGCTCGAGCAACGCCTCCAAACCACCTCGCTCTTAAACGTCAGCGGATTAACGCAGTTCTTACCTCACTTAAGTTGGCTCACGCTCTTCTTTGTGTTGGCCTCTGTCGCGTTGCCCGGAACCAATAATTTTGTCGGGGAGCTGTTGATCCTTTACGGCCTTTTTGTCACTGATCCTTGGGTGGCTGGGGGATTGGCGCTCAGCGTGATTTTGTCTGTTATTTACATGCTCCGCTGGATGCAGAAGATGTACTTTGAAGGCCCCACCTTTTTTCAAGAGAAATGGGTCGATATCGGAGGGAGAGAAATGGCGATAGCTGCTCCTTTAATTGCTCTGGTTCTGTGGGTTGGGATCTATCCAAATCCGCTCATCAATGCTGTTAAACCAGTAATAGTTGCATTTCAATCCGATTTGGTACAAAGTCAGGGTCATAGCTTAAGCAAGGAATTGCCATGATTAGTTTGAGATTAACTTTAGGTGATGTCGCGGCAATTGCACCGCTCCTCATTTTATTGTTAGGGTCCCTCGCGATCCTCTTGTTGGAAAGTTTTTACGAAAAGGGAGCTCGCAAGTATTCCGCGTGGTTCACCGCTACTGTCATGGCGATCGCATTTGTTGCTGCCTATTTAGCTCCAACGAGCACGAATGAATTGTTAACCCCATGGATTCGCTTCGATTTCATGGCCCGTTTTTTTACGCTCCTCTTTTTAGCTATCGGCTTTACGACGACCTTATTGGCAATCCCGTTCTTTCAACGTTTCGAATCATCTCGTGGCGAATTCCACTTTTTATTGATCGCTGCTGTCATGGGGTTGATTCTCGTCGGAGATTCGGCTGATTTCTTAACTTTGTTTATCGGACTTGAAACTCTTTCGCTAGCGCTCTACGTCCTATGCGGGTACATGAAGAAATGGAGCATTTCGCAAGAGGCATCGATTAAGTACTTTTTGACTGGAGCACTTGCTGCTGCCTTTTTGCTCTACGGCATTGCTTTGGTGTATGGAGCTGTGGGCACAACCGGTTTTGCCGCTTTGTTACCCGCTTATAAAGGGTTGGATTTAGTCGAAACGCGCATCCTATTTTTGACAGGGATTTCACTCGTTTCGATCGGCTTAGCATTTAAGGCGGCTGTCGTTCCCTTTCACGTCTGGGCTCCAGATGTCTACGAAGGAGCGACCACGCCCGTGACGGCTTTTATGGCAGTCGGGACAAAGGCTGGAGCGTTTGCTGCCTTTGCTGTGATTTTTATAGGCGCGCTTGCCGGTTTTAATGCCCAATGGAACCAATGGGTCTCGTTCGCATCGATGGTGACGCTGGTGTATGCCAATTTCGTTGCCTTGAAGCAGACACAACTCCGCCGCTTTTTTGCCTATTCAGGAATTTCCCATGCAGGCTTTTTGCTGATCCCTTTGGTCGCTGGCGGTGAGGAAGCATTCGATGCCCTAGCCTTTTATCTCATCGTCTATGTTGCCGCCACGCTCGTCGCTTTTGCCGTCTTGGCGTTTTTGGATGAGACCCAAGAGGGGGTCATGTTGAAAGATCTCAAAGGGCTCTTTTACCGCTCGCCCTTTTTAGCTGGGGCTTTCTCTTTTGCTCTACTCACCTTGGCAGGCATTCCCCCCACAGCCGGCTTTTTGGCAAAGTTCTTCGTCCTTTCCCTCGCCTTTGAAGCAGGGTATTACGCCCTTGTCATTGTCGCCTTGTTAATGACGATCGTCGCCGCCTTCTACTACTTGCGCATCGTCGCCGTGATGTTCTCCGAGCTGCCCGAAGAGGCAACCCCCTTGAAAAGGGCAGCACCTGCTCTCGTGATCGCCTGCTGCTCGCTCCTGGTCCTCGTGGTCATCTCGCTCTATCCCGACCAGCTCCTCGACCTCCTCGGCCCCTGATCGCAGTGGAGGACACACCTTTTCGTGCCCGTGCCCGCGCCGTGGCTATCCGCTGTCGCTGCTCCGCAGCTAACTTATGCCTCTGCACGGTTCAGATCTTGTTGTGTGTGTATCCAATGAAATTTAGAAAAATCCCAGGGATAAAATATCCTTTTTCCTTTCTTCTTGTATCCTAAATTCTTTTCTGGCACAATTATACGCTGAAGTTAGTATTGTATTTGAACATTAACAATTTTTAATAAAAATATATCAGATTTGTTATGTTATCATGTTGTTTCCCACGAGATGTTTCTCCTCAATCTGTTATTCTCAATAGCATTGATAACAAAAACACACCTCTAGAATGTTTCGGTTGGATTGAGAAAAATATGAATCCAGGATCGATAACAACAGATACGACTATCGAGAATCACACCTATCCAATAGTTGATATACCGGCAAAAAATCTTTGCGAGTATAAAACAACTCATGGCAAAACAAAACACCTGAACGCACACCGACTATTTTATACCGATGCGCAGAATACCCGAATTGACAGTGGAATATGCCGAGCGTCATTACACTTAAATCCAAAGCACTTTTTCTCGTGGTTGCTTGATAAGGGAACTACAGAGCAACGCACGCAATACATCTTCAATCTAGTCCAAAGGGGATATGGTGAATATGGCCGCCCTATTGTAAGACCAGGATGCTATTATTCGGACAACACATATAAAGGAAAGCATGGTACGGTAAATGTAAAAGACAGCGCTGATTTTCTTTATGGGGGAAATCCCTTCTTTGTCCACTCCATCCACGTATCTAAGACGGCTTCTTCCTCTAAAGACATACTACTCATGCACCATTTCGATTGGAAGGATGGAGGAATCATTTCGATCCCGGACCTTGATAGATTAGCGTCTGAGGTTTTCAAAGCAATGCAAAATGGAGCGAGCCCTGTGATCCATTGCGTTTCAGGTCATGGTAGAACAGGCGTTCTTACTGCGGCTGCGATCCTCAAAGTGGAGATCCAAGGGCAAAACAAAATTGAAGTTAATCGTAATAATTACAAAGCAGTTGTCTGCAAACTGGTCAAAGACTTGCGCAACGAGGGGGGGCGGCCCCCGTTTTGTGAATAATCCAAACCAACTAGACCTGCTCTTCCAATATGCTGAATTTCTTCTGAAGGCTTGATGGCTATAGCTAATTTTGCTTTGCTCTATCAAATTTTGCATTGTCTGAACGTGCTAAACCTCATTGAGGCGACAGACAGCATTCCAAATGGTCTTTGAGTACAGAAGCAATCTCATGATATCCATTTTTGAGGGCTAACTGCATCGGATGATTTTCCATATTGTCAGAGTCGTTAATCGGGTATCCCATACGTAAATATGCCTTAACATATGCAAGCCGTTGGAGAGGCGAAAATGTATTTTTCAATAATGATCCATTGAGCATGTAAGTAAGCGAGATATCTTTTACACCCAAATTTCTCATAAAATTCGTTAACGATTGATAATCGCCCTGATCTGCAATCTTGAGTGCCAAAATATATTTATCCCTTAAAGACCCATTCTTATGTATCTCAACTGGCCACATGGGGCATGAACATCCCCTGACCATTAGATACCGGTCTGCCACCAAACGAGAGAAACGACCATTTCCATTTTCAAATGGATGAATCAAAACAAGTTTGTGATGAATTCTTGCTGCTTGTTCTACAAATGTCAGTTCCACTGGTTCAGTCAACCAACATTTTACCTCTTTGCATAACTCGGCAAGGCGCGTAGGTATTAAGTAAGGCTTGATGCCGATACTTGTGATTTCTTTTCGATATTTTCCGGCCCACTCCCATACTGTCCCATACATATCTTTATGGATTTTCTTAAGAACCGTAGGTTCAAACCACTTGGAAGGATTCTGAATCGGGGGGTTGAGGTATTTTTTTTGCGCTAATGCAATGTTTTCCGCTTCTGCACGGTTCAGATCTTGTTGTGTGTGTATCCAAGGAAGTTTCAGAAAACTATAGTCAGAGATAGGAGTAGCACCTTCTGGATGTTCAAAAGCATCTATCATTACGGCTCTCTATTGTTTCCAAAGTTTGTTTCGATGCGCATGCAGCAAAGCTTGCTCTTCTTCTTTTATCAATTCTTCCAGAAACCTCTTATCTGGTTCTTGTTTTTCTAAACTCATCGTGCCTTGAAGATACCGTGCATGACTTTCAGCTACACAACGGGCTTGATTCCGAAGCTGCACTTCAATCGGCTTAACTAAGAGAGGGACAATCAAGATGTCGCAAGATAATGCTTTCAGAATCTTTTTCAAGGTAGAAAGATTGGGTTCTCTTTTAGAACCTTCTACTCTAGAAATCGTCGATTGAGGCACTTTAGCTAACTTTGCAAGCACTTTCTGAGACATTCCCAGCTGATTTCGAATTAATGCGATCATCTCTCCTACCGACAACCCTTTGCTGGCAGATTTTACTTGGTAAGCTGCATCGGTGATGTCTTCGAGAATAAGCTTTTCAGATTTGGATGATTTCTTCATGGCCCTTCCTTTTCTTGGATAAATATACCTTTTATGCCCTCACTTCTTACTTTATATATACCTTTTGCGCTATATAAATGCAATGGATTTATGCTGTTACTGCTATAAACGGTTCAGAGGAGGGGTCAAAAGCCATTCCTACCCAATAGAGTGCTGTCATGGATGCAATCTGTCGCAGCTTCGCAGTTGAAATCATCTAACACCTTTATCCACGGGCTTACGCGCAGGTGGGGCTATCCGCAGCTCTAAGCTGCGGCTCTGTTCAGAGCGTTTTGGGCCTATCATGGCATTGTCTGGAATGTGCTAAGCCTCGAAGAGGCTGCAGTGGATAGCCGCGGGTGGTACAGCCCGCGGTAATCAAGATCTAGGATAGAGTGCTGCAGGGGATCCATTTTTTTACCATCAAAACGCAGTGCTCTTCTAATGGAGTTTATGTTGTGGGATGGATCCACCATCTAATTTGTTTCCTATCCATTACTTCGACTAGGCCACGGAGAAGTTTTTTCAGGTCACCCACATGGTTAGCTATATCAGGATTTTTTATTTCGCCGGGCTTATTCTCAAGTATTGCGCATTGAGTGTAGTCAGAATTCAATTGTACCCAACGAAGCTGGTCATGGGAGGAAGGACCAATAGCAATCACATCGTTGACGGATCTAAGACTATCTCCTATCATACCAGTACCCTTTATTCGGATTAGAATACATGGATTGTCCAGAATGATTGTTTTCATGACTGGCTCTGGCATTCCTTGTGCTATCACTACAAGAGCACTGTGATTTCCATTCCATCCACTATCATTAACATTAAAAAAGTTAAGGGCGTTAAGGGATTTTCCGTTGTATTTGGATTCCGAAAGGATCTCATTGAGGGTTTTCTCGACTTGGGAAGGAATCGTGTACGTTCCATGAAATGGGCGATTCTGGAGCTTCAATAGCTCCAATAGGGGCTGGAGTCCCTTGTCATATTCTTTATCACCTTTAGGAGCGAGCCGTTTTGTGAGCTCAGCATATTGCGGGTCATCTAAGAGAATCTTGCCGAATTGAGTTCTTGCGTCGTTATATTGTGCGCTGCTTGAGGTTTTGCTACTGCCAACCGCCTTACAAAGAGCGATGGCCACGAGCACCTGCTTTGCTCTTCCGATCTCATTATTTTCAGGATTGAGTTCTTGAAAAACCTTAGCCCAATCGAGTTTTTCACCAAAAACCCCTTCGTAATTTTTGAATGATATTGCATAATCCACAAGTTTAGTAATTTCAGGGATTGTATTAACAAGATAAGGGGTTTCAGCTTCAGAACTTTTTGCGGCATTTTCAAAATCGGGAAATCCTTTTTTAAATAATAAGTCGAATTGTTCTTTAAGCGGTAAATCTTTTAATTTGTTAGTGATGTCGACCAGGCATTTAGGCTGTTGCACATCTTTGTCGTGAGCCTTGCAAAAGAGATACAAGATCGTCATGATATTCTTCAAATAGAGATTTGCCGTATTTCTTCTTTCGGCGAAGGGCAGGGCAGTAACGCGCTTATCCAAATCAAGGACGGCATCATCGACGCTTTTTCCATAATTACAAATGTAAAACACCAGTTGGCAAACAAAAACTTTAATTTTCGACACTAGATCATTGGGTTTCACGGATAACGAGGCTTGAGCACTCAAGGCATTTTCCAAGAAATAACTTGAAATTGGATAGGGATTTAAATCTTGGCCAGCTTTGTTTGGTGGTGATGACATAAAATACCTCTTAATTATAATTTGAGATTACCGCATGTTCTTCATTATAATAACAATCTAATAATCGGGTCAAGCGCGATGATTGGCAGGTCCGTTCTTTGAAGCTGTGTTATCGTCGTAAGTTATTGATAACAAGTTAGTTAAAACGTATTTCTTAATTCTTTGCATAATGCTACATTGAGCGCTTGACGAGAGGGTAGCTTTTTAGTAAAATGTCGTCTTTTAATCCGTGTTTATAGCGAAATTGGAGGGGGAATGGGCATTGCAACGGGTGTACAAATAGTCAGTGGTATTTATGATCGTTATTGGTTGGGACAGACTCAAAGTGAAAAAACTGATCTGACCACAAAAGGCGACATCCGTTTGACCAACCTATTTTTCAATTCAAATATTGCCTCTTGGGGCGCTAAATCATTGATTGCGTTAGACATGATTTCAACTATTCAAGACCCATCAGGCCGTGCATCAACGCTTTTTCGCAATGGCTCTTATTATGCCGTATGGTTGCCAACATGTGCTCTTATCGATCATCTTACTTGGGCGATTGCTGATCCACTCTATCACTTTCCTGTTCTGGGTAGATGGTTCCACTCAGCGCTGTTTGAGAGCGTCGTTGATAAAGCATCCTATGTTTTTAATGGAGCCATAAAAATTGCAGCAGACTTTATAAATAAGGCGAGTGTTTCGACTGATGGACCTCAAATGACCACGGCCTTTACAGCTGCTAAAGTTGCAATTCCCGTATTCCTAGCAATCATGGCAAGAAAACGCATTCATTACGATATCTCACTCATCCTTTCTGTTGTCCAAGGCGTATTTCACAAACAGGATTGGTGGAGCCAAGCGGATGATCAACTCTACTTAAGCGGCATCCCCCTCTCTCACCAAGCCACAGAATTGAGCCAACTTGGGATTAGACATGTCATTAGAGTGCTTGATGACTTTGAGATGGAAAGCGGAGTTATTCAGCCTTATGAATGGCCTGCAAAGCAAGTGTCTGTTGAATCCATGTTGGCTTCCGGTTTGATTTCAGTTACTCCAAAGTTAATCAATCAAGGCGTTTGCCGTTTAAGAGACGCTCGAGAAAAACATCACAATCATAAGATCTTAATCCATTGCGAAACTGGCAATGGCCGTAGCGCCGCTATTGTCGTTGCTGAAATGTTAGCTAACAAGATTAGTTCGGAACAACGTTCCGTAGTGATAGCAGGCGAGTACATTGAGCGTTCGCTCGAAGAGTGCATTGCAACTCTTCAAAAGAAACGCCCACAAATTCACTTGAATGCTGATCAACAGCAAGCGATCATTGACTACATTGAAGAATACGTTTAATCAAATCCATAACAGCACTGGCTCCCAGACCTGAGTGCTGTCATGAATCTATTCTGTCGCAGCTTCGCAGCTGAGATCATCTAACTCCTCTAACCACGGGCTTACGCGCCGTGGCTGCTTCGCAGCTCAGCTGCAGCCCTGTCTGGCTCAGAATTTCTCCTCGTGGAAACAGGAAAAACGAGTAAACAATTGCAATAAAAAAGAGTAAATGATAACATGAAAAAAGAGTAAATCATTGCAATAAAAACGAGTAAAACATGAATCTGCCTGCAAATATTGCTGATGCTCTTTTAAGGGTACGCACCGTTATCGACAAAAAGAGGGGAGTCCACGTCCTTCATACCGATAAAATTGCCCGACAAGACAGAGAGCTTCTGCTCAGAACTCATTGGCTTCAAGAAATAATGAGAGGATGGTATTTGTTAACGCGGCCAGACGTCGCTGTAGGAGATTCGACACCATGGTATGCGAGTTTTTGGGATTTTGTGAGCGAGTTCCTAGAGTTCAATCATGGAAAAGAATATTGCCTTTCAGCGGAATGTTCCTTGGACGTCCATGTTGGTGATTTAACGATTCCAAAGCAGGTCATCGCAATTTCAAAAAAGGGGAGTGGGGTTCCACTAAATCTACCCTATAATACCTCGCTTTTGATCTATCCAGATCCCACTCGTTTGCCTAAAGAAAAACAAGAGCTCAATGGACTTCAAGTGATGGCGTTGCCTCTGGCATTATGTCGTGTCAATCCGAATTTCTTCCACCATTCACCCATGAAAGCTGAATCAGCCCTCAGATCATTAGGAGATGTTTCAGGTCTTTTAGATGTTATCATCACATCAAATCATAAGGCTGCGGCAGAACGCCTGGTTGGCGCCTATCGTTTTCTTGGGATGAATGCGATGGCAACAGATTTAGAACAGGGGCTTTTGACAGCCGGTATTGTGGTAAAAGGAAAGAATCCGTTTGAGCTCGAGGCCCCCCTTATTAAGGTTGCAGGGGTCAAATCTGCATCGGCCATGCGAATTCTGGCAATGTGGGGTGAATATCGAAGTGTTGTGATTGCGAATTTTTCAATGCTCTCATCCAAAATTGGTAAACATGATTATCTTAAAAAAATTCAGGAATTATATGAACGTGATGCATACAACTCGCTTTCTATTGAAGGATATCAAGTAACTCAAGAGCTTATTGAGAGAGTGCAAAACGGCGATTGGTCGCCAGAAAAAACCATGGAGGACAGTGAGAAGATCAATGCCTTGGCAGCCAGGGGGTATTATGAAGCTTTTCAAGAGGTGAAAAAATCGATAAACACAATTTTAGACAAGGCAAATCCAGGTGGGGTCGTACACGAAGACATGTCTTCATGGTACCAGAAGCTTTTTGGTCCTGCAGTACGTACAGGTCTACTCCGGGCATCGGATTTATTTGGTTGGCGGAAAAATCAAGTGTACATTCGTGGTTCTCGCCATACACCACTTGGTTACCACAATGTGCCGGAAGCAATGAATGTTTTTTTTCAATGTTTGGAAAATGAGCCTGATCCCAGGGTACGTGCTGTCTTAGGACATTTTGTGTTTGTGTATATTCACCCTTACATGGATGGTAATGGCCGCATTGCACGATTTCTGATGAATACCCAGTTCGCTTCTGGTGGTTACCCGTGGGTTGTCGTTCCTGTGGAGCAAAGAGCAAAATACTTTGCAGCCCTTGAGTCTGCAAGCGTGGATGGGGATATAGGACCATTTACGCGTTTCATCGACGCGCTACTTCATGCTTTTGAGGATCGGGGAGTGGGCAAAAAAAAAGCGGTGACAAGGCACCGCTCATCGAAAGGCAAATAACCTTACATCTGTTCGACGATGTCTACAGGTGTGATGGCAGTTCTATGGGCTTGTTCTCTCTTCTCCCTTTTGCGTTGCCGTTTTTCTTTGAGGGTCAATTTTGCCTTCTTCCTATCGTTTCTATGTTGATCTAGACTCTTAGACATACAACCTCCTTATTAGATACATCCTCAAGAAGCTTTACGCTTCTCGATTCCGCATGTTTTTTAAGGGCCAAGCACCAAGTTGCATTTTGTCTTACTCTCATTTTAACATAAGTCGATTTATCGGCAAAATATTTATTTTAGTAAGAAATCTGCGATAATTTTATCAAATATTAATAAAAAATCGAGATAATATTAATCTTAATACGCTGATTATGTGGTTGTTATGTCAAAGGGAATTTCTCCTTGCAAATTTTCGAAATCTCACCATAATGAAGGAGTTTTTAATCTCACCTGTGGAGTAAAGAAAGTGAAAAAGAAGAAAGCCCCTTGGAAGATATTCATCGCCATTGCCCTAGGAATTGCCGCTGGAATGCTGACGGGTAAGACGCAAACCCTTTTCGGCGTTACTTTTTTCTCCCTCTACGATATCTTAGGACAGCTGTTCATCAATGCCCTGATGTTGATTGTGGTCCCTTTGGTTTCGTCGTCGATTATTACAGGCATTGCGCGGATTGGGAATGATAGCGCCTTTGGACGCCTTGGCTTCAAGATTTTTGGATTTTATATTGGGACGAGCCTGCTTGCCATCCTGATCGGCCTTGCGTGTATGAATATCTTTAATCCCGGCTCTGTTTTCTCTTCAACCGAACTGATTACCCAACCCGACAACATCCTCCTTCTCAAAAAGGACATCACTGAGCAGAGCAGCGTCAGCCTGACCCACCTTCTTTTGCAGATGGTGCCAGCCAGCTTTTTGGATGTGTTCCAACGCCCCTCGCTAGGTCTTGTGGTCTTTAGCCTCGTCTTTGGGTACGCCTTGTCCAAAATCGAGACGCAACCTCTTTCGATTTTGTTGGGTTTTTGGCAGGGGATTTTTCAAACGACAATTGCGATTACCGAAATCGTGATGCACTTTCTCCCTTTAGGGGTGTTTTGCCTAGTCGCCAAGTCATTTGCAGAGTCGGGTCTTGGATCGCTCCAGTCTCTCGCCCTATTCTTTATTACGGTTGTCATCGGACTTGCCATCTTTATGTTTATCGGGTTGCCCTTGCTCCTGAAGTTTATAGCCAAAGTAAACCCGATGAATCATTTTAGGGCGATGGCTCCCGCGTTGGTCACGGCGTTCTCGACGAGTTCCTCTTCTGCGACGTTGCCTGTTACGATCGAGTGTGTGGAAAAGGGAGCTGGGGTTTCAAACCGGATCTGCAGCTTGGTCGTTCCTTTGGGCACCTCGATTAACATGTCGGGTTCGGCCCTCTACGAATGCGTCGCTGCCCTTTTTATCGCTCAGGCTTACGGTGTCGAACTTACGTTTGCCATTCAGCTGATGATCGTCGTCCTTTCATTAGTCACATCGATCGGGATCGCTGGCATTCCCTCTGCAAGCATTGTCGCGATTATCGTCATCCTTAAAGCGATTGGTTTGCCTGCGGAAGGAGTGGGATTGCTATTTGCTGTCGATCGGATACTAGACATGTGCCGTACGACGGTAAACGTCTTTAGCGACAGCTGCTGCGCTGTTTTAGTGGCCGCAACAGAAGGGGAGAGCGAACTTTACAGCTCTCTTCCTGAAAAGGTTTAGCGACGTTCAAAAACGATATTCCAGAGCTGGGCGATTAGGTTGATGTTGAGAACTTTTCGGCTAAATAGCGTCCTGTAGATCTTGCTGATTAACCCATCGATGGCATCTGGAGTATTTGTAACGAGTTGTTTGATCGATAGCGCCATGGCTCCGTTGGCGTAATACCACGGGTTGTAAACCGAGTGTTGTTGTGAGAAGGGGTAGATGATGATTTGGTGCATCAGCTTCGCCGTCACCCCAAGTTGCACACGCCTCTTGCTTGCGAAGTTTGGCGGAATTGCCGGAGGTACAGTCTCTTCCAAAAGGAGGGGACGAAGCGATTCTCGATTTGGGTAGAGGCGATTCAAGGCTTTGGTCACTTCGGCAACTAAAAATGTGTGATCTTTCCGGAGTGTTTTTGTGGCTTCAGTAAGCAACTTTCCAGTAACGTCAGCGACGATTTTATCGGTTGTCCAGCCTACTTGAACAGAATTAACGATAACAAGAACCCTGTCAATTGAAAATTTCCATCCGCCTATTCCATAGATCACCGTCGGAACGAGTTCGTCAAAGAAATGTT
>JABDCX010000011.1 GCA_013287915.1 Chlamydiota bacterium | reverse complement strand
GAAGTGTGTCGCATCCGGAAGATCCCTGTGCTTACTTTTATGAATAAAATGGATATGCCCGGGCGAGAGCCACTCGACTTGATGCATGAAGTGGAAAACGTGTTGGGGATCCATTCGAGTGCCGTCAATTGGCCAATTGGTTCTGGACGCGATTTTGTCGGCGTTTATGACCGCCTTAACAAGGCCTGTTTGTTCTTCTCAAAAACTTCAGTGGGAGGCGCGCAAAAGGCAGATGTGGTACGTTGCCCCCTCGATAGCCAAGAAACGGTGAAATGGATTGGCCAAGAACGGGTAGATGCCCTTAAAGGGGAGTTGGAGTTATTAGAGTTGGCAGGCAACCCCTTTGACCGGCAAGAGTTTCTCGCAGGCCACGTAACACCTGTGTTTTTTGCTTCGGCATTGACCAATTTTGGGGTCGAACCGTTCTTTGATGCGTTTGTCGATTTAGCCCCTTCTCCCCAGGCACGCCTCGCCGATATGGTAAAAGGGGGCGGGGAAGTTTCGATCGAACCCATTACGCATCCCTTTAGTGCATACGTTTTCAAGATCCAAGCCAATATGGATAAAAGACACCGCGACAGTATGGCTTTTTTGCGGATCTGTTCTGGTAAATTTGAGAAAGATCTCGTCGTTAAAAACCACCGGCTGGGACGAGAGGTGCGCCTATCGCGTCCTCATGGGATGGTGGCGGGTGAGAGATCGACCGTGGACACGGCTTATGCAGGTGATATCCTCGGTGTGATTAACCCCGGCGTTTTTGCCGTCGGCGATACCATTTCGACGACAGGGGGATTCAATTTTAAACCTCTGCCCCAATTCCAACCCGCAATCTTTGCCAAAGTCGCTCCGAAAGATGTGGGAAAGCGAAAAACTTTTGATAAAGGGATTCAACAGCTCACTGAAGAGGGGGCTATTCAAATCATGGGCTCTTTAGAGTTTGAGGGCGATTTGATCTTTGGAGCAGTCGGACAACTGCAGTTTGAAGTGTTGCAATACCGCCTGCGGGATGAATACGGGTGTGAGACTCTGTTGACCACTCTCCCCTATCACTGCAGTGCATGGTTGATTGGAGATCCAAAGACATTTGCAAAGACATCCAATTCACAAATGGTCAAAGACAAGCTAGGACGCCCGATGGTGCTCTTTGGAGAACCCTGGGAAAAGCAGTATGCGATGAAGCAAAACCCTTCTCATCAACTCGTCGACATCATCGTTTGAGACAAGTAACGTTCAACTGTGTCAACGATTGCTTGTGTAGAGCTGTCGAGCTCGATATTGACCCGATCACCGACTTTTTTTTGTCCTAGATTGGTCAATTTCAAGGTTTCAGGGATCAGATGCACGGAAAAGATGCCTTTTGTACCATCTACATCGACCAAAGTTAAACTTGCCCCGTGAATCGCGACGTAGCCCTTTGGTAGCAGGTACTTGCACCAAGCGGGTGGGCATTTGAAGTAGAGTACGTAGGTGCCATTTTCATTAACGATTTTTTCCACAGTCGCTGTGCCAAAAATATGGCCGGAGAGAAGATGACCACCAATCTCATCGCCAAAACGCGCTGCCCTTTCCACATTTACAAGGTCGCCCACTTTCAAGCTATTGAGAGTGGTCTTATTCAATGTTTCAGAGATCGCATCAAACCAAACACCTGTAGAATCTATCGCCGTCACCGTTAGGCAAGTGCCATCGATTGAGACACTAGCCCCCGTTTTGAGCCCTGTGAGCAATTCCCCATCTAAGGCAACTGCATAGCGGCAAAGCGATCTGTCCATCTTGACAGCCGTGACGGGGCATGTCTTTGTAATAATCCCTGTAAACATCGTGAATACCCTTGCTTGAGTTTGGCCGCCAATTTATAGTGCTTCCTATTCCAAAGTCAAGGAGGCGATCGTGCAAAGCTGTGCATTTGATGATCAAGGGCAGTTGATGCGTGCATCATCTGCATTGCGGCAATGCGATTATGTTTGCTTGGAGTGCGGTCAAGTCGTGCGCTTGAGAAAAGGAGCACAGCGCCGTCCCCACTTTTTCCATTTACAACCCAACCAAGCGTGCCGTCAATCGGGCAAAGGTGCCGTGCACCTCAGTGTTCAACATGCTGTTTTAGAGCAGTTGCCCGCAGGAGAAGCCGAAATGGAACACCGATTCGAGTCGATTGGAAGGATTGCCGATATTGCTTGGGTTCCACAAAAAATCGTCTTTGAGATTCAGTGTGCACCTATTACAGCTGCAGAAGTGATGGAGCGCAATCGAGACTACGCTTCTCTTGGGTATGATGTCGTCTGGATTTTGCATGCTGATCGCTACAACAAAAAGCGGATGACGTCGGCTGAAGAGGTGCTCAGCACGCGCGCCCACTACTTCACAAACATCGATGAAGAAGGAAAGGGCTCGATCTTCGATCAGTATGCTGTGACACAGTCTGGGAGGCGTTCCTTCCGCTTTCCTCCCTTCGCAGTCGACGTTGCAAAACCCTTTATAATGAGTGCACGAATTAACGCCGTACTCCCCTCGTTTCAGAAGCGTTACAATGCATGGACACATGGGTTTGCAGGTGATTACGTCGATGTCCTTCATCAGGGGGATCAAAGATTAGATAGCTGGCTGGCAAAGCTAGAAGATTCGCGTTTGACGCTTTGGGGAAAGATCCATTACTTTTGGAGCACATGGGTCGTTCGCCCTTATCAGATCATCCTGAGGCATATTTTGGAAAAATGCTGCCGGTAAAAGGATTGTCAGGGCTTTCTTTGCGACTTTGCGTCTTTGCGTTAAAACCCTTTCAACGATTCAACGCAGAGACGCAAAGACGCAAAGAGGAAAAATTCTTCGAAATTCTTTCTGGATGGTAGAGGTGTAAAGCCGCTTTACAGCTGCCCGTTTTCGTGCTAAATGAACAACACCGCGATCGCGTGTTGTCGGAAAATGCCGGTGGGGATCATGCCGACTTGGCCGTGAACGTCGATATCGTGCCCCCACTTGGTTTTGAGGGTTAGATTGAGCTGCACCTCCCGGCGCAGGGCTAGATTGGAGATGTTTTGCTTCCAATCGACGTGATTTTGCAGAATTTCAAAGAAGCTTTGGGTGAATTTTTCTGGGCTCCAGCCCGTGAGAGATTTCACTTGATTATTGGAAAAAATGAGCTGGTTGTCTTTGGGTGAGTAAAGGAGGACTCCACAGTTGTTTTCGCTGCGCAGCGCATCGCACAGTCGGCGAAGGTCTAACGTGAAGCTGTCTATCGGAGAATCGATCATGGAATGGAAATGATTGCCGAATCGATGAGAGCCGGTAATTTTTTGTGCGATATCGAGGCATCTGCGCAACTGGTGTGACGCTTGTTCAGGAGTCTGGATTTGGAAGTCTTGCGGTTTTGTTGGAGGATCGATCGCTGTCAATTGGGGGGCCGGTTCAGGTGTGTAGGTAGTCGGATGTTGGATTGCGTTGGTGAGTGTGCTGACGTGTGATTCTGCAAGTTTTAAGAGGGTTTTGATTTCATAGGTGAGGTCGTTGACCTTTGTTTCGAGAAGCGCCACCTTATGCTGTTTTTTCTCGAGATCTGTTTTTTGGTCAGCAATGGTGTCTTGCAGCTCTCGAATGTGTTCTTGTTGTTGTTGGAGATGCTCTTCAGAGGTTTGCTTTTGGGCATTCAAGGCTTGTAACACCTCTTGTTGCTCTGTGCGCCACGTTTCCCGTTCCGCTTGGATCTGAGCAATCTGTTCTTCGAGCTCATGGGTATGGGAAACGAGTTGTTGGTGCTCTAAAAGATGGTGTTTTTTCGTTTCCTCTTCTTCAGGAGAAGAGGGAGTTTCTTGTGCGTACGTTTGTTCTACAGGCGCAGCTGATTGGGATCGCCAATAGGATAACAACCACAAAAAAAACAAAGTTCCTAAAAAGGCAATGCCGATTCCGATCGAAAATAGTTTCCATCCGATCCGTTGCCCGACGAGGTAATTGCTATAGACGGAAAGAGAGAGTACAGGGACTAAATAACCAAAGAGCAGCGCCACAAGGATTGTGTAAATAGAAAGGCGGCCTTTTTTTTTCATCGTTGAAATACCCTAATCAGAAGGATTCCCTCATTATCTAGGGTTTAGGACTTTTTTGCCGAGAAATTAATGCACGATCTTAGGAGGATGCGGAATTTGCCCTTGTCGGATATGCGTGCGTTTTGCCATAAGGAGTAAAAAATCAGATCTGTATTCGGAAGGAAAATCATGAGAGAAATTAGATTCTTTTTAGTTCTCTTTTCCCTTTTTTTATTGAATGGGTGTGAAAAAAGTGAAAATCCCCTTTCCGACAAAAATGCCCCTGTCCCCGTGACAACGGTGATCGTGGAAGCGAAAGATGTGCCTGTGAGCTTTGAGTATGTGGCACAGACGCAAAGCTCCCATATGGTGAACATCCAAGCGCGTGTAAGCGGATTTTTGGAAAAACGGGTGTATAAAGAAGGGGAGATGGTCAAAGCGGGGCAGGTGCTCTTTGAAATGGATAAAAAGCCGTATCAAACGCAAGTCAATGCGGCGCAAGCAGCCGTAGAGAAGCAAAAAGCAGCGTTGGAAAATGCTAAGCGCAATTTTGAACGGGTAAAGCCGCTTGCGGAACAAAACGCTCTTTCCCAAAAAGATTTGGACGATGCGACTGGGGCGTTTCAATCAGCGGGTGCATCTGTGGAACAAGCGCAAGCGCAGCTGGAAACAGCGTTATTGAATTTGTCGTATTGTACGATAACATCTCCTCTGGATGGCATCACAAGCGCAGCTTTGCAACAAGATGGGACCTACTTGAACATTGCCGACAGCCAATTGACAACCGTTTCTGCTCTTTCGCCGATTTGGGTCAATTTCAGCCTCTCTGAAAATCAGGTGCAAAACTACCGCGATCAAGTCGCAAAAAGGCAGTTGTATGCTCCAACAAGTCACGAGTTTGTCGTTTCCGTCATCCAAGTCAATGGAGAGATCTTCCCTTACAAGGGGGTGATTACATTTGCAGAGCCTTTCTTCAATGCTCAAACGGGAACGTTCCTTATCCGCGCGAGCGTCGACAACCCCGATGGCATTTTGAGACCAAATCAGTATGTGCGCGCTCGTCTTGAAGGGGCTTTAAGGCCTCATGCGATTCTCATACCTCAGCGCGCCGTGCTTCAATCTGCCAAAGGGCAGTTTGTCTGGGTCGTCAACAAGGATAATCAGGCAGAGTATCGTCCAGTCACTGTGGGCGATTGGCAGGGGGAGAATTGGTTTATCACAGATGGGTTGCGGTCGGGTGAACAGGTCGTCGTCGATGGAACGCTGTCTCTTCATCCCGGTTCTCCTATCTCTGTGACAAAAGTGCTTCCTTAAGGATTGCAGATGATTTCAGAGTTTTTCATCCGACACCCCATTTTTACAACGGTGATTTCGTTGATCATCGTCATCGCAGGACTTGTGTCGATGGTCATGCTCCCCGTTTCGCAATATCCTACGATTACTCCCGTGCAGGTACAGGTGACGACCGTTTATCCAGGTGCCGATGCAAGAATGGTCGGCGATTCAGTAGCGGCTCCGATCGAGGCACAGATCAATGGCGTTGAAAACATGCTGTACATGACCTCCACAAGCTCAAATACAGGGCAAATGACGATCACCGTCTACTTCTCGTTAGATACCGATCCCGACATGGCTCAGGTGATGGTGCAAAACCGGGTCAATTTGGCGCTCCCTCAGCTTCCCAATGCGGTGCAAAAATTTGGCGTGACTGTTCAAAAGCAATCGTCGAGCACCTTAATGATCATTGCCATCTACGATGCGGCTGGAAGGTATGGCAGCGATTATGTGACGACTTATACGAACGTGTACGTGTTAGATGCAATTAAGCGGATTAATGGAGCGGGAAGGGCTCAAATCTTTGGAGTTCCCGACCAAGCGATGCGCATTTGGACGAATCCAGACCGGATGGCTTCCTTAGGCATAACCACAACGGATATTCAAGCAGCGATTGGGAACCAAAATGCGCTGTTTGGAACGGGTCAAATTGGGCAACAGCCAACGTCTAGTGCTACGCAGCTCACTTTTCCTGTCGTCACGCAGCGTCCCTTCACACAGGCTTCTCAGTACAATAACATCATTTTAAGAGCGAATAACCAAGGGGGCGCGATCGTGCGCGTCGGAGATGTTGCACGGTCGGAGCTTGGGCGCAAGCAGTACATCGACCACAATATCTTAAATGGAGCTTTAGCGACCCCCATAGTGGTTTTTCAGCAAGCCGGGGCAAATGGGTTAGATGTCTCGAAAGCGGTGCGCAAAACGATGGAAGAGTTAAAGGCAACGATGCCTGCAGGGATCGATTATCTGATTGCGCTCGATACGACAGACTTTGTTCGCCTTTCGATCGAAGAAGTGATCAAAACCTTGATCGAAGCGGTCGTCCTCGTCATTGCTGTGGTTTATTTGTTTCTCCAAAATTTCCGCGCCACGCTCATTTGCACTGCGGCTATTTTTGTTTCTTTAATCGGGGCATTCACGGGATTACTGGCTTTCGGCTTTTCGATCAATCTCTTGACCCTGTTCGGCATTGTGCTTGCGATCGGGATGGTGGTCGATGACGCGATCGTCGTCGTGGAAAACGTCGAGAGAAACATGGCAGAAAAATCTCTTTCCTCTCTGGATGCTTCGATCAAGGCGATGCAAGAGGTATCTGGTCCCGTTGTGGCTGTGGTGCTCGTTTTGGCAGCTGTATTTATCCCAGCCGCTTTTTTACCTGGCACCACGGGGCAGTTGTACAAGCAGTTTGCCATTACGATTGTGATCTCCGTCGTCATTTCCGGTTTTGTGGCATTGACACTGACACCAGCCATGTGCGGTGTGATGTTGGAACACACAAAACCGGCAAAAAAAGGTTTCTTTGCATGGTTCAACCGCTTTTTTGCATGGTTGACAAAGGCGTATGGGGGGTCTTTAAGCGTGATTGTGCACCGCATGGGGATTGCTTTTGCGGTGTTTGTGGTCATGAGTACTGCAATTGTCTATTTCTTCAGAACAATCCCAAGCAGTTTTGTTCCAAATGAAGATCAAGGTTATGTATTAGCACAGGTTGTTTTGCCCGATTCGAGCAGCCTGGATAGAACAATTGCTGCGACGACGGAGATCGATAAGCTGTTTGCGGCAAATCCAGCTGTCGTCAATCGGACGATCGTGAATGGGTATAGCCTCATCGACAGCCAGTATCAGCCCAACATGGCGACTTTTTTTGTCACATTAAAGGATTTTAAGGATCGCTACCATTCGATCGAAACGGCCTTGAAGGAAAATGCAAAGGCTGTTCTCCTTTCCGTGTACGGGCAATCCAAAGAGATCGAAGCGTGTTCGATGATCCCAATTGCTCCTCCCGCTATTCCCGGGATGGGAACCTCGTCTGGATTTGAGTTTTGGGTGCAAGATAAGGGAGCTGGCGAACCCGCCACTCTTTATGAAATGACACAAAACGTATTGACAAAGGCACGTGAGCGGCCTGAATTGTCAAATGTGAACAGCACCTTTCGTGCTTCCTCTTTGCAGTTGATGGCCGACGTCAATCGGGATACCGCTGTATTGCTCGATGTGCCCATCGAAGATGTGTACAGTACCCTGCAGGCACAGTTTGGTTCGATTCAGGTGAGTCAATACGAAGAATATAGCCGCATTTGGAACGTGATTTTGCAATCAGATGCGCAATTTAGACAACAGCCTGCTGACATTACGCGTTTGTATACACGCTCTAAAAAGAATCTCATGATCCCTTTGTCAGCGCTTGTGACGACCTATTACAAAATAGGCCCTTCGATTGTGCCCCATTTTAATGGGTTTCCAGCGGCTCAAATCATGGGAAGTGCGGCTCCAGGATACAGTTCAGGGGATGCAATTGCTGCCATGGAAGAGATTGCACGCGAGATGCTCCCTCAAGGATATGGCTTTGGCTGGTCCGGAATGGCATTGCAAGAAAAGGAGTCTGGAGGTAGTTCTGCGATTGCGTTTGCCTTTGGTCTTTTAGTAATCTTTTTGATCCTTGCTGCACAATACGAATCGTGGTCTTTGCCGATGACGGTGTTGACTGCAGTTCCTTTTGGGATCATTGGGGCTTTGTTGGCGACGTGGGGGAGGGGCCTCGAAAACGATGTCTATTTCCAGATCGGGTTATTGGTGCTTGTGGGGTTAGCTGCGAAAAACGCCATTTTGATTATCGAATTCGCCGTTGATTTACAGGCAAAGGGAAAATCGGCGATCGAGTCTGCTATAGAAGCTGGCGAATTGCGTCTCCGCCCTATTGTGATGACCTCTTTGGCCTTTATCTTTGGGGTTATGCCCTTGTATTTTGCCATGGGCGCTGGGGCTAATGCCCGCCACTCGATTGGAACGGGGATTATTGGCGGGATGATCGGTGCATCGACATTAGCCCTTCTGTATGTGCCCCTTTTCTTCTACCTTCTCGACCGTGTCATGAGCAAATTCAAAAAGAAGAAGGAAGATAAGGAAACGCATGGTTAAAAAGGCGTGGTTGACATTACAGGTTCTCGTCCTTCTGTTGACGAGTTGTAAAGTGGGTCCCAATTACCACCCTCCTTATGTCGATGTGCCGGAAGAGTACCACTTTGAAGAGGCCAATGCGGTCGATTCGTTAGATTTGGAGTGGTGGAAGCAATTTGAAGACCCAATCCTCGAAGGGTTGATCATCGAAGCTCTTGCCAATAACCAAGAGATCAAGGTTGCTGCCGCTAATGTGGGCATCGCGATTGGTCTTCTTATTCAGACGCGAGCGCCGCTCTTTCCCCAGCTAGGTTATAACTCATCTGTTTCCCGTATGCGTACCAGCGAGACTCTTACCCCGGCAATTCCTTTGCCCATCGCTCTCCCCAATCCGCAAACCGTTTGGCAGGCGGTGGGAACGGCCAGTTGGCAGATCGATTTGTGGGGACGCATCCGACGCTTGGTTGAGGCCGCAGAAGCCAATGTGAAGGCGACGTACGAAGCGCGACAAAACGCAATTCTTGCGGTTGTGACGTCTGTTGCGGATAGCTATATCCAGTTGCGTGGTTTAGATGAGCAGTTGGAAATCGCCATTCGCACGATGAATTCATATGGAGACGCAGTCAAGTATTTCGAGCTTCAGCACAAATATGGACAGGTTTCACAGATCGAGGTGGCACAAGCCAAAACGCAATACGAAATTGCAGCCTCTCAAATTCCCCAAATAAAGATATCGATTGTCCAAACGGAAAATGCGCTTTGCGTTTTGCTCGGAAGAAACCCAGGACCGATTGCGCGTGGAAAATCGATTTACGATCTACACATGCCTGACGTGCCAGCAGGCCTTCCTTCGGAGCTGTTGAGACAGCGCCCCGATATCATGCAGGCAGAACAGAATTTGATCGCTGCTAACGCTAACATTGGAGCTGCGATTGCCCTCTATTTCCCTTCGGTCTCTTTGACGGGATATTATGGAGGCGCGAGCGCCCATTTGAGCCAATTGTTTTCTGGTCCTTCTAACACGTGGAATTTTGTTGGGAGCGTCACAGGGCCGATTTTTACTGCGGGTGCGATTTATGGGCAGGTGATGCAAGCTGAAGAGGCTGAACAGGCCACTCTGTTTAACTACCAGTTGACGATCCAAAAAGCATTTGCCGATGTGGAAGATTCTCTCGTCGCCCATTCGATGTTGAAAGAGGAGCTTGCCTCTCAAGAGCGCTTAGTTGAGGCCGCTGGCGACTACCAACGGTTGGCGATGTTGCAGTATAAGGGGGGATATGCTCCCTATTTTGTGGTGATCCAAGCGCAAGAGCAATACTTCCCTGCGGAACTCTCCTTGGCGCAGACGCGCGCCTCTCTCTTCACTTCTTTGGTGAATATTTACCGTGCAATGGGCGGTGGTTGGGTGGAACTGGCTGATGCGAGGACAAATTCTTGTTTTCCTCAGGACCTCGAGGAGAAGGCGCCCCTCTCTTTCCCATGATCCTGAAAAGAGCCGCGCTGAACCCTGCAATGGCAGCAAGGAAGATGTATGGCAGAACGCCATTTTTCTTCTCTAAGACCAATTGAGCATTTTTTAGAGTGAGTTCCTCCCGATGCTTGTGTAATTCCCCTTCCAAAAGCACGGCAACACCCTCTGTTGGAGGGGGCGTGAACTCCCCTTCGACATGGATTTTGAGAGGCTGTGTATCGAGGCAACAGCTTTTGAGGTTGGGGGTATTGAGAAGCACCCACTCCCCTGATTCTCGTTGATAGAGGAATCCTCGCACCAAGACGGGCTGCGGCACACGGATTTCAGTGGTTTTTAGTTGCTCAAAGGATACTGGGGCGGGTGTCGGGCTTGCTTCGCTCTTACCAAAGAGGCAAATGCCTAAGAAGAGCCAGATAAGTGGTTTTAAGTTGAAATTTACGAGAAAATCCATGATAATACACCAAAAAACTCATTTACTAAAAGATAGCGTATGTCACATTTTTTGTTTACATCAGAATCAGTTTCAGAAGGGCACCCCGACAAGATTGCGGATCAAATCTCAGATGCGATCCTCGATGCTTGCTTAAAAGAAGACTCCAACTCAAAGGTCGCTTGCGAAACGATGGTGGGTTCTGGGCTAGTCGTCATCTGTGGAGAAATCACGACGGAAGCCCAAGTCAATTACCAACAAGTCGCGCGGGACACCATTCGACAAATTGGCTACAACAATAGCGCGTTGGGATTTGATTATCAGTCATGCGGGGTTTTGACATCGATCAATAAACAGTCTCCCGATATTGCGATGGGCGTCAACGAAGGGGAAGGATTGTTTAAAGAGCAAGGGGCTGGCGATCAAGGGTTGATGTTTGGGTTTGCCTGCGATGAAACGCCCGAATTGATGCCATTGCCGATTATGATGGCTCATCAGATCATGCGCGAGTTGCAACGGCTGCGCCACAAAAAGATTTTGCCTTACCTGTGCCCAGATGCCAAAACGCAGGTCACAATCGAATACGACCAAAATCACACTCCCGTGCGTCTCCATACGGTGGTGATTTCTACTCAACACACAGCAGATGTCTCCTACGAGACGATTTGCAATGATATGAAGGCGCTAGTGGAGCGGATTGCTCCGGCCCATTTTATCGATGAAAATACCCTCTTTTACATTAATCCAACAGGGCGGTTTGTCATCGGCGGCCCTGTCGGAGACTGTGGGTTAACGGGGCGCAAAATCATCGTCGATTCATATGGAGGAATGGGGCGCCATGGCGGTGGAGCTTTCTCAGGGAAGGACCCTTCTAAAGTCGATCGTTCGGCGGCTTACGCGGCTCGTTATGTCGCCAAAAATATCGTTGCCGCCAAACTGGCTAAGCGGTGCGAAGTGCAAGTCTCTTATGCGATTGGCGTTCCTTATCCGATTTCTGTCAAAGTAGACACCTTTGGCACCGGCACAGTAAAAGAAGAGTTGTTGAGCCACATCATTCCGCTTGTTTTTTCGTTATCGCCTAAAGGGATCATTGAGATGCTGAACCTCAAGCGTCCGATCTACCAAAAAACCGCCTTTGGGGGACATTTTGGGCGCACGGATCCCGAGTTTACGTGGGAGCGCACTGACCGCGTCGAAGCGCTCTTAGAAGCTGCTAAGCAAGGGGCCTTTACCTGTGAATCGTGAGGCTCCTCAACAACACCCCGATCTCGAGGCGCAACATGCGCACGATCTTTTGGCGGTGAAGAGGCGTCTACACAGAGAAGAAGAGAAATTAACGAAGTGGGTCGAACAGAGAAAGGCAACTTTGGAAGAGGCCTTAAACTGGAAAACGCTCCACCACGAAGGGCTCTTGATTCAAGCCAATCTATTTAAAGTGAAAAAGGGGATGGACCGGGTCGAGGTAGTAGATTGGAATCTAGATGCCAACGCTCCGATGCGATTTATCCCCTTAGATCCCCGTCTATCACCCCATGAACAGATCGAATGGCGCTTTCGCAAGAGCTCCAAGCTGGAATCTGCTATTCCCCATGCGCAACGCATGCTGGAAAAGGCCGAACAGGCTCTTGCGTCGCATGCCCAGAAGAAAGCTGAACTAGAAGCGTGCAAAACGGTTGAGGCAGTAGAAGAGTTTTGCACCAGATACCATCTTCTGTTCAAAAAGCAGCCGCTCCCTAAGGTAAAATCGAAAACCCCTCCTCCGAAGATTCCTTATAAAACTTTTATGAGCGAAACAGGTCACGCCATTTTAGCGGGAAAATCGGCGAAGGATAACGACTTGCTGACGTTTCATCATGCCAATGGCTCGGATTGGTGGCTCCATGCTCACAATTGCTCCGGTTCCCACGTCGTGATCAAACTGCACAAAGGGGAAGAGCCCGATTCGGCAACGCTCAAAGATGCCGCAGAGATCGCCCTGCGGATGAGCCAATTGAAGCAATCGGGGGAAGTCACGTTCACACAAGTGAAGTGGATCCGTCCCCTCAAGGCGCCTGGGAAGGTGATGGTCTCTCACAACAAGGTGTTCTATCAGGACTTAGATGACAAAAGGTGGGAGCGGTTGAGAAAAACTCCCCCGAACCACTCCCCTTCTTGAAGCTCCTTGGCGAGCGACCAATCCCAGCTAGAAACTAAGGTCAGGTACTTTTCTTTGTCTTTAGCTAATATCCCTGAGATGATGGCTGTTTTGACTGCGCTGTGGATTGGCTTGAGGGAGTTCCAAGCGATGATCTGTTCCGATTCGATCATGTTCATGAGCACGACTGTGGGAGAGGGCTTTTTTTCCTTTAGATAGTCTGCAGGCAAGGCAAAGTGGACTTGCAGGTTGTTGAGCTCGGCATTGCGTTGGGAGTGGACAATCGCATCGATTTCGATGTCGACGCCGTAGACAGAAGCGGCTCCTAGCGCCGCTGCTGCCAACGAAAGAATGCCGCTGCCACATCCGATATCGAGGACGTCGGCTCCCTTGATGAAAGGAGGCATGAGTTGTATGACCAGGTTTGTGGTGGGGTGGGAGAGGTCTCCAAATCCAGGACCTGCTTTTAAGCGGAGTGTTTGCTTGGCAGAGGGTAGTTTGAGTGGCAAATACCCGTCCTGATAGCCAGGACTATGCAGAGCCCACTGCGCTTCCCAGTCGATCATATCACCTTTGGATCGGCTGTTGCTGTGTGGAGCAGTGGATGGTGCCTAAACCCCAAACGAGGTCGACGCAGTCGATGCTAACAACGCGGTGTTGAGGAAAGAGAGTTCTGAGCGTACGGAGAGCTTCTGCATCTTGTGAACAATTAAATATGGGAACGAGAACGACGCTATTGGCGATGTAAAAGTTGGCATAGCTTGCTGGGAGGCGCTGATTGTTGAAGTAGACAGGCTCTGGCATGGGGAGAGTGATCAGTTCAAAGGGCTCTCCGTTTAAGTTTTTCATCTGTTTAAGACGGGCATAATTTTCTTGAAGAATCGCGTAGTTCTCATCGTTGGGATTCGATTCCAATACGGTGACAATGGTATTAGTGGAAACAAAGCGTGCAAGATCGTCGACGTGCCCATCTGTATCATCCCCAACGATCCCCTCATTCAACCAAAGGACCTGAGAGATGCCTAGGTAGTTCTTGAGGTGCTCTTCAATTTGTTCTTTGCTCATGGAGGGATTGCGGTTTGGATTGAGGAGGCACTGTTCTGTTGTGAGGAGAGAACCGGCTCCATTGACATCGATGGATCCCCCCTCTAGCACCATGTGAGGCGTCACGAGGGGAAGACGCAGCTTTTTTGCAATCTGTTCGGGAACGGCGTTATCACGGTCGAATGGGTGATATTTTTCCCCCCACGCATTGAAGGTGAAATTGAGGAGGGTGAGTTTTTGTTTTTCGTCGTAGACGAAAATAGGCCCGTGATCGCGCGACCATGAGGCATCTGTGGGGATGTGGAAAAAAGTGAGCTGATTGAGAACTTGAACAGGGAGCATAGAAAGCATCAAGCGCGCCTCCTCCTCCATCTGTTGGTCATTGACAGTCAGATACACCTTTTCGCTCATTGCCAGAGCAGCGATGATTGCTGCAAATGTAGCAGGAATAAAATCGTATTTGCCAGGCCAGTGCCCTTTGTTGTGGGGCCATCCAATCCAAGTCGCCTCATGGGGTTCCCACTCAGCTGGCATCCGATATTTATTTTTCTTCACATTTCACCCGTCTATAGTCTAAAAACGGCCAATCTTTACGCATCTCCTCGATGATATTTAGATCACAAGTGACGAGTAGATTCTCTTCTTTATCTGAGCTGGCCTTCGCGATCACCCTTCCATAAGGGTCTGCGACGAACGAAGTGCCCCAGAAATTGAGTTGGTCTTGAATGCCAACTCGGTTGACGGCGACGACAAAGAGGTTGTTGCCTATTGCATGGCTGCGCTGGATGATCTGCCACGCTTCGTGTTCTGCTCGATTGAGTTCTACACGGTCTTTAAGCGGCCATCCAATGGCTGTAGGATAAAAAAGAATTTGAGCGCCTTGGACCGCGCAGAGGCGAGCGCCTTCTGGAAACCACTGATCCCAGCATACCATGGGAGCAATTTTAGCATGAGGGGTTTGAAAAGCGCGAAAACCTAAATCTCCCTGTTGAAAGTAGTGTGCTTCGTCATAACCATTTGCGGGATCATCTGGAATATGCATTTTGCGGTACTTGCCGATGATTTTACCTTCCCCATCGATCACAGCAACCGTATTGAAATATTGCTCGTTACCTGCATCTTCGAAGAGAGAGGCTAGAATGACGATGTTGAATTTTTTGGCAAGAGCACCTAATTTTTCAGTCGTGGGCCCTGGAATTGTTTCTGCAAGATCGAAAAACACATCATCGCGCGTTTGGCAAAAGTAGATGGAACCAAATAATTCTGGCAAACAGACAATTTGGGCGCCTTTTTCAGCGAGCTCAGTGATCGAAGAGATAGCCTTTTGCAGGTTGTCTTTAGGGTTTTCTGTACAGTGCATCTGTACAAGGCCGATTTTCATAACGTTTTCCTTTGCTTCAATTTTTGACTCTAAAAATGTGGTTACACACACCACAAGCACTATGAATTTGAGAAAGTTCATGCTTTTAAAGCTCCGTAATGGGCGATGAGATGATCGGCTCTGGCGTAATGGCGCCGCTTGAGTTCTTCGTAGACGCGTAGCCCCCTGCCGTTCAATCCCTGTTGAAAATAGAGCACACCGAGCTTGTAGAGGGTGTCGAGGTCATCGGGAGCAAGTCTACGGATAATTTCATACTCTTCAATCTCTTCTAAAGGCATCTGCAGATCGTGGAAGCTGTAAGCCAACTGCGTATGCACCCAAGGGTCGTCAGGCGCGTAGTCGCTTAAGATTTTAAACTCTTCGATGGCCCGTTCTGCAACGTCTCGGAAAGTGACTTCACAATGTGATCCATACTTTTCCGGTGGAATCCAGCGGTCGTCGTCATACCCTTCAATTTTTCTGGGGTCGATGTAAATGCCAGAGAGCATCACATACGCGTTGGCAAGCGCTGCGTGCGCCTCTAAACTGATGGGGTGGTATTTGACGAGTTGAATGTGCTCGTCTACCGCTCCTTGAAGGAGAAGTTCGCGCATGAAATGGATATCTTGCCAGTGGCACCAGCAACTAAAACGCTCTGCAAGAGGCGCCAAGGTCTTAAATCCGGGAGGCGGAGGGTAGTATTGGTACTCGCGGCAATGGAGCTTGTTGGCGAGTTTGCAGTACGCATTGGCGAGGGAGACGTGGTGCGCTGGCGTCCCTGCATGATAGCCGCACTGGGTGCGGTACCCTTGCGCAAATGTTTCCTTCAGTTCGCGCATCTGGTGTGGCTTTTTCGCTTGAAAATAGGTGCGCAATGTGAAGTAGGTAAAAAACGTAAAGAAGATCCCTGCTAAACTCAGTGCCAGCAGCATCGAAGTGGCCAAAAAGAAAAAGAAAGAGAAAAAGAGGACGATTTCCGCGATGCCGAGGAGAAAAAAGATCGCATGGAAGGCGGCAGTCCTTCTAATTGTCGCGTCGAATTCCTCGAAAAATGGGTCTAGCGTGCGTCCCGGCTTTTCGTGAATTTCGCAAGAGGCAGTTGCCTGTGTTAAAGTAGTAGCCGTCATGCTCCCAGAATGGCATAGATGGGATTTTTTCTGCTAGAGGGAAAGGCTTAACGAACCGTCACAATGATAAATTTAGTGTCAAACAGGATGTGCAGGATCGCAAGCGGCAAGATAAACAGGATCCCAGCAATATCGCATTCATTTTCGATAAGAAATGGCAGGGATGCGCTATCTTGCTTATCTTGCCGCTTGCGATCCTGCCCATCATTGTTCCCAATCGGATTTAAACGCAAAGACGCTAAGGCTCAAAAGATGATTCATATTACATCCTGTTGCGATCTTTGGAGGCGGCTTTGGAGATGCGTTCCTTGATTGTGAGCCAGAGGCCTTCGTTTGGTATGTCTATGTCGACTAGAGCGCGCGGCACGTTCTCTTTGTCTAGTGTGCGCAATAACCCGTAAAGATTTGCAGCTACCTCTTCAGGGCGATCGGAATGCCCTAGCGCGTAGATGCGGCTTGTAGTGGAATAGTGTCTGTCCGAAAAGCCTACGATTGGATCTGTGGTGTTTTTGGGAATCGGATTGCATAAGGTCAATTCTGTTTGGGGAGCGTAGTGGCGGTAGTGTTGTCCGGGGCAAATGGGCTGTTCGGTTTGCCCGGGCATGTGGATCCCTGGAACATAGCCAAGCACGGTTTCAAATGCCTCTGGGGGAAGGGCGCCTAGCCTCACAATTTCCCAATGGTCGTTTGTAAAATGCAAAATCGTCGATTCCACTCCCTGCTGGCAGGCGCCCCCATCGAGCACCGGAAGATCGTGACCAAAATCGAGAGTGACATGGGCTGCGCAGGTGGCTGAGGGCTTACCAGAGGGGTTGGCAGAAGGCATCACGAGAGGACCTGTCAGTTCCAGGAGCGCAATTGCAAGGGGATGATTGGGAACGCGAAAAGCAGCTGTTGGGAGATGGGCCCTGATCGTTGGATCAATTTTTTCCAAATTGGCTGGCAAGAGCAGCGTCAAAGGCCCCGGCCAAAACGCAAGCGCAAGTTTTAAGGCGCTGGCTGGCAAATTGCGCGCATACTCTTGCAAGGCATTCCCCGAGGCGAGATGGACAATTAAGGGGTTGTTTCTGGGTCTTTTTTTCAGATCGAAAATTTTCTCAATCGCTCCTGGATGATTGATCGAGGCAGCTAACCCATACACCGTCTCTGTGGGAACGGCGACGACATGTCCCGTTTTTAAGAGTGATGCAGCTTGTTGTAATGTCACGTCCATAATCAGTGGAATAACTTGATGATCTCGTGGAGCGCCTCAACGAACGCGTCAATCTCTTGTTTGGTGGTGTAGAGGCCAAAAGAGGCACGTGTTGTCGCTGTAACGCCAAAGTGGTGCATGGTGGGTTGAGCGCAATGATGCCCTGTTCGAACGGCAATTCCTTTAAGATCTAACATCGTGCCAATATCGAGAGAGTGGATCCCGTCGATCACAAAGCTGATGATCCCTCCCTTCTCTTTGGCAGTTCCAATGATCTTGAGTCCGGGGATCTGCTCCATCTTAGGTGTGGCATAGAGGAGGAGCTCTTTTTCCCAGCGTGCGATATTTGCTACTCCGACCTTTTTGACGTATTCGACAGCTGCTCCAAGCCCCATCACTTCCGCGGTCATTGGCGTTCCTGCTTCAAATTTCATGGGAAGAGCGGCATAGGTCGTTTTTTCAAAGGTAACGGTGTGGATCATGTCTCCGCCACCTTGATACGGCGGCATCGCTTCCAGAAGCTCTTTTTTTCCATACAGAATGCCAATCCCCGTGGGGCCATAAAGCTTATGTCCCGAAAAGACGTAGAAATCGATATCGAGGTCTTGCATATCGAGAGGAAGATGAGGAGCGCCTTGTGCCCCGTCTACAAGCACTTTTGCATCGCTGTTCCCATGGACGAGAGCTGCGATCTCTTTGATCGGATTGATCGTTCCCAAAGAGTTGGCCACATGGGCAAGAGCCACAATTTTTGTGCGTTTAGTGAGCAACTTTTTCAATTCCTCGGTCTCAAGCTCTCCCCTTCCATTCATCGGAACCACTTTTAAGATAGCTCCTCTGTCTTCACAGGCAATTTGCCACGGGACGATATTGGAGTGGTGTTCCATTTCAGTGATCAAAATCTCATCGCCGGGAGAAATGAACGCCTTGCCAAAGGAGTAGGCGATCATATTGATCGATTCGGTCGTGCCGCGGGTGTAGATGATCTCTTCGGGATATTTGGCATTGACGAACTCAGCAATCTCTTTTCGGATCTCTTGGTAGCGCTGGGTAGCAAAAATGGCCAGTTCGTAGATCGCTCGATGAACGGTACCGTATTGCTTTTGATAAAATGTTTGAATTGCGTCGATCACCACTTGCGGTTTTTGCGCCGTGGCGGCTGAATCTAGGTAGATGAGAGGCTTTCCATGCATCGTGCGGGTTAGCATGGGAAAATCGTTTCGGAAGGAAGAAAGAGCGGTTGTGGGTGCCATTTAGAGCCCCTCGATTTTCTTTTCGATGCGATGGCGGATCGTCTCTGTCGCGGCCATGTCGATCACCTCTTTGCAAAACCCTTTCACCAAGAGAGATGTCGCTTGCTTCTCGTTGTATCCACGGGTCTTCATGTAAAAAATTTGCTCTTTGTCGAGCTGTCCAATCGTAGCGCCGTGCGAGGCTTTGACATCGTCGGCGAAGATTTCGAGGTTTGGTTTGCTGTCCGCATGTGCCTGATCGCTGAGGAGGAGGTTGTTGTTCAATTGAAACGCCTCAGTCTTTTGCGCGGCTTGATGGACGTAGATCTTCCCTTCAAAGCTCGAGCGGCTGGCACCATCGAGAGCAGATTTAAAGAGCTGCATCGAGCGGCAGTTAGGTGCTTGATGGTCCATCAAAATGTGGATGTGTGCTTCTCTCTTTGCGTTCAGAGCAAGCAAACCATTGAGAGAGGCTTCTGCGCCTTCACCTGCCAAAGAGACTCTGTAATCTTGGCGGATCGTCGCCGCTCCATTGGTGAGGCAAACGGTTTTGAGGGTACTGTCTCGTTTAAGCGTTGCTCTCAGCGCATCAAATTGCCACAGCGTATCGGGTAGGTCGTAAGCGATTTGGTCGAATTTGACGTGGGCGTTTTCTTCAATCGCAAGATCGGTTGCACTATTGATGCCAAAAGTAGTGCCGCTCATGACATGCCACGTTTGGAGGAGAGAGATCTCCGATTGCGCCCCCACAAAGATCTGTAGGCGAGGATTCATTAGGTAAGGGGATGATTTTGCATCGATCAGTTGGAGGATTTGAATGGGGTGCTCGACAACGGTTTTAGGAGGAACATAGAGAAATGCGCCCTCTTGCTGCAGGGCGAGATTGAGCCGTGCAAAAGGATCGGCTTCATCTTTTAATGCTTTCGTCCATTGGTTGTTAAGGAAGGATCCATAGGTATTGATTGCCTCGCTGATCGGAGCAATGACGATTTTCTGAGGAAGGTGTTTCGTTCGAGAGAGGGTCGGAGAGAAAACGCCGTTGAGATAGACCAAAACAGATTCAGCGCATTCGGGAACAATTGGAAGTTCTTTTGGATCTTGTATAGGCGAAGGGAGAACAAAGCCGTGTGCATAAAAATTGCGTAAACGGATGTAGCGATACACCTCATTGTTTCGGTCGGGAGCCCCTTCGGTCAGGAAAAAGTCCCACGCTTTGGCGCGGGCCTTGGCTAAAGGGTCTTCCTTAGGCAGTTGGCCATAGAGATTCCACAGACACTTTTGAAATGTCTCGATTTCGGAATTTTGCTCCGTTGTGGTCATTTCACAACCTCTGCATCAGGACTTTTCTCTAGCCAATCGTACCCCTTCTCTTCGAGTTGGAGAGCCATTTCTGGCCCACCCGATTGAACGATTTTTCCATCGATCATCACGTGGACAAAATCGGGTTTAATGTAGTCGAGAAGGCGTTGGTAGTGGGTAATCAAGATCAAGCCCATCTCTTTATTCATGATGTGGTTAACGCCAGAAGCCACGACGCGCATCGCATCGATGTCTAGCCCAGAATCGGTTTCGTCGAGAATCGCTAAAGAGGGCTGCAGTACGGCAAGTTGTAAGATCTCATTGCGTTTCTTTTCTCCACCGGAGAAGCCTTCGTTGAGGTTGCGGTCTTTGAATTCGGTTTTGATATCGACGAGGGCCATTTTTTCGTTGAGGTATTTGGCAAATTCTTCAGCGGTGAGTTCCTTCTCCCCTCTGGCTTTCCGATTGACATTGTAGGCGGTGTGGAGGAAAAGGAAATTGCTGACTCCGGGGATTTCGACCGGGTATTGGAAACTCATGAAAAGGCCTGCATGGGCGCGCTCTTCTGGCTCTAACTCTAGCAGATTTTGCCCTTTGAAAGTCACTTCGCCGCGTGTGATGGTGTAGGCGGGGTGTCCGGCAAGTACCTTTGCAAGGGTCGACTTTCCAGCGCCATTAGGGCCCATGATCGCGTGGATTTCCCCGGCTTTTACTTTTAGTTTGAGTCCCTTGAGAATGGCTTTGCCTTCGATGGAACAGTAGAGATCTTTGATGTCTAACATAATGGGTTAACCTACGGAATTTTCTAACTTGATCGATAATAATTTTTGGGTTTCTACAGCGAATTCTAACGGCAGCTCTCGGATGACCTCTTTACAAAAGCCGTTGACGATCATGTTAACGGCGTTTTCTTGCGAGATCCCTCGCGTCATGAAATAGAACAGTTGGTCTTCGTTTAGCTTGGAAGTAGAAGCTTCGTGTTCCACTTGGCTCGTGGCATTGCCCACTTCGATATAGGGAAACGTATTTGCAGAGCAGCGTGCGCCAACTAACATCGAATCGCATTGCGTGTAGTTTCTCGCGCCAGTTGCTTTGGGCCCGATTTTAATCAATCCGCGGTAGCTATTGTGAGAGGTGTCTGCTGCAATCCCTTTTGAGACGACGGTCGATTTCGTATTTTTCCCAATGTGGATCATTTTGGTGCCTGTGTCGGCCTGCATTTGCCCGTTTGTGAGGGCGACTGAGTAGAACTCCCCAACGGAGTTATCCCCTTGGAGAATGCAGCTTGGGTATTTCCAGGTAATGGCAGCGCCTACCTCGACCTGCGTCCACGAAATTTTTGAGTTCACCCCTGCACAGCGTCCTCGTTTGGTCACAAAGTTGAAAACACCCCCTTCACCTGTCTCAGGGTTTCCCGAGTACCAGTTTTGGACAGTGGCGTACTTGATTTGAGCATTGTCGAGGGCGATCAGTTCGACGACTGCGGCATGGAGTTGATTCGTTGTGAAAGCCGGTGCTGTGCACCCCTCGAGGTAACTGACAAACGAGTCTTCTTCGGCGATGATCAGCGTCCGTTCAAACTGCCCCGTTTCTTTATCGTTGATCCGGAAGTAGGTGGAGAGTTCCATCGGGCTGATCACCCCTTTTGGAACGTAGACGAATGAGCCGTCGGAGAAAACAGCTGAATTGAGAGTGGCGTAGAAGTTATCTCCGATCGGAACGACGCTGCCGAGATATTTTTCAACGAGCTCTGGATGGGTTTTGATCGCCTCGGAAATCGAACAGAGGACGACGCCTGCGTCGTCGAGCTTCTTCTTAAAGGTAGTTCCGATCGAGACGGAGTCGAAGACCATGTCAACAGCAACATTTGTCAAACGCTTTTGCTCATCGAGAGGGATTCCTAGGCGTTCAAATGTCTTTAGGATGGCGGGATCGACTTCTTCGAGAGAATTTAATTTTGGTTTGTTCTTGGGTGCTGTGTAGTAGCACATGTTTTGGTAGTCGATCACCGGGTAGGTGATGTTGGCCCAGTGGGGCTCTTTCATCTCTAGCCACCGTTTGTACGCTTTCAAACGGAAATCGAGAAGGAATTGAGGCTCCTCCTTTTTAGCCGAAATGGTGCGGACTACCGATTCGTTCAACCCCTTCGGGATGCTATCCATTTCCACTTCTGTGACGAAGCCGTATTTGTACTCTTCCCGCGGCTTTGGGATTGCTGATTCTGTTGCCATGCTGCTCTATTGTTTTGAAATCAATTTTATAGGAGCACTTATTATACCAGAGCGCCCCCTTAACGACTATGAATTTCGAAATACCGGCAAATCGGCAATTTTAAGAACGGTGAGCTGGCGGTGGGTGCTTTATGAGAAAGTCAAGCACTACCTTTTTTGTGAGGCCGCATTGCTGTGCAAAGGGGTACGCGTCGTTTTTACCCAGCCGAAGATAATTTCCAACCTCTTTAAACCCATACGACTTGGCTAAGGCCGCTACTTCTGGTTGCTCAGTTTGTAAATTAAAACAATGGATTGATTGAGAATCTACAAGAATTTTAGACAAAAATAGGAAAGATAGGCGCGCAAGTTCCCCATCCTTGCTGGTAAGAGGGCTAGTAGAGAGTCTTTCCCCTTTTACAACAAGGACAGTGCATTGATTATCTTCACTGTGAATGACCCTAATCATTGACTGGTTTTTAATCAGCTTTCCCGATACCCCGAGCATCACACAGTCTTGAAACGTTTTTGGAGGGGTGTGGATTTCTATTGCAAAGGTATGTGTTTGAGGAAATTCTCCCGAAAATCCCCGATATTTTATGGTGTCACCGGAGGGGAGTTTTTCGCTTCCAAGTTCGCACCCGCGGGGATAATAATCGCCCATTTTAGGACTGTGAAGAGAAGGGGCGAAATTAAAAGAGTTGGTTTCATACCATCTGAGAACATCTCGTTTTTTCACAAGACCGTGAATGGTCTGAACTTCTTCTCCAGTGAAATCAGGAGTTGGGAGGGGTTTAAAATAGATCCGATGCGCCAGTTCACCTGCCACATTCAAGTGAGTCTGCGAATAAAGGCCAATAGAACGGATCAAGCGTTGAATGTAATTTAGGGGGACTTTTGTAGGGCGGTCGTTTTGAATCGTGTCGTACTCTTTTATTGAGACAAATTTTCTATCCTTTTGAGTTTCCCTAAAGGCTCTGTACTGTGTGAGCTTATCACGAGCAACAAAAGCAAAAATGGCAAGTGCGACTAAGGCAATCGATGCTAGAGCTACTTGTGAGAAGGCTTTGACGTAAATTTTTACAGTTTCTTTGATCGCAGGATCGTTAAAGAGAGTCTTTTGGTAGTTGTTGGCGTGAGAGAGTTTATCTAGCAAAGCTTGAATTTCCTATCGTTACAGGGTTTATCGATAAACATCTTTTCGATGGTCGACATTGACGACTAAAACAAGCACTTTTGCGTCGTAAATCTCATAAAGAATGCGATATTTCCCTACACGTGTTCTATACGTATTTTCTTTCCCGGATAGCTTAAGACATCCCGGATGGCGAGGATTTACTTGGAGCAAATCAATCCTTTCGATGATTTTCTTCACATAGTGTGATTCGATGTTTTTTAAAGATTTTTTAGCCGGTTGGAGCACTTCGACTCGGTATTTCATGACAATTTATTCCATCCAAGCTCTCTTTTGACATCCTCCCAAGGCTGGGCATTTTTTATGTCTTCTTCTGTAATTTGCTCGATGGCTTTCAAATCTAATTCGTCTTCATATTCATGAATGCTACGAATGACTGCCTGATTGACGAAATCTTTGAGAGAGACTCCTTTTTTTGCACAGGCCATTTTTAAGTAAACGTATTCTTCAGCAGGAAATTCGACGCTTAGTTTTTTATGTTGTTGCTTATCCATATAACCTCCTCCTACTTTTCATGATAACACAATCCCTCTTTTGCGTCAATCCTCTTTTGCGCATTTGCGTATTATTCAGAGAAAAACCAAATTTTTACTTCCGCTTTGCAAAGAATTGGGAGGAGTCGCTATAGTTCGGAAAGACGAGGTTTATTCTATGCTACAGAGTGCGGGGCATCTCTATCGATTTTTTGTCGTTTTGGCCGTATTTGGCGCTGCCTCCCTGTTTGGAGATGAGTTTTTTAACTTTCCTCAAATTGAGATGGTTTCAATCCCAATGCCTCAAATGGAGCCATTCCTCCGCCAATTTGGCGAAGAGGAAGCGAAAAAATACGATCTTACTTACGTTCCCGAAACAAGTGAAGACTTCGACCTATTTAGTAGCGAACCACTGTACCTTTTATTTGATTACTCGGGGGAATGGGACATTGCCAAAGCGCGAACGCTCTTGATCAACGTCGTCGCCGATTTTCTTGCTAAAATCGAGCGCCTGGGTCGTTTTGCAAAACCCGAAGATCAGGCTATCGCGGATTATTACAAGGAACACCCCTTTGATTTCGAAGATTTTACCGCAAAAATTCGTCACAGGAACAAGACCAAGCTTTTCGTGTATCCTACTCTAGAAAACGTCTCGGCTATTTTTCTTTTGGATGGGCGTCTTTACTACGAGACGATCAATCCAAAATCGTACACTCCCAATATCTTGCGTTCAGAATCGTATAAAGAAGCAAAAGAGATTGCTGACCAAGAAGCGGCTAGAGCTTCCCAAGAGAGCACAGTCGTCGACAAGCTTCTGAAACCATCGTAATAATCAGATTAAGTCGTTGATTTTCAATACATTGATTTAAATCTACCACAGAGACTATAAAGAGGAAAAACGGCTTTTAGTCTCTCTCTCATAATTTAACTATCTGAATATCAGTTAGATACAACAAAATACATTCATATTATTACAAACATATACTATTACATATATAATTAATATTGTAGATGGAGGTTTTATGGGAGATAAAATCAAACTAAGTGAAGAAGAAAAGACGTTTTGTCAAGCGATCAAAGAGGTCGTCGATGTGAAAGTGCACGATCGGATGGAGTTGCAGAAGAAAGAGGTCCACGATAAGCACCATCCAAAAAAGAGCAAAAAAGAGATCGAAAAAGAGTGCTGCGAACAGACGTTTGACGAGACGCAAGGAGCCCTTGCCATGCTTTTAGAGACGTTTATCCGTTTTTACCAAGTTCTAAAACAGGATAACCCCAAACTGTTTGAGACCATTACAGAAGAACTGGCTGCGACAAGTGAGCTATTGAAGGATAACATGAGTTTTCACGAACTGATTGAGCTGGCGAATAAACACCCTGTAGATGAGCAAGCGAAGCACCAAGTCTTCCTCATTGCAAAGCGCCATTTTAAAGAGGCAGAATATGAAAAAGCTTTCCTTTATTTCAGTTGGCTCTGCTCATCCGATGCGACAAACCCCGAAATGTGGTTTTTGAGGGGCTTGACCGAAGAGCACCTCAAACAATACGAAGAGGCTCTTGCTTCGTACCACCAAGCGATCGCAACAGATCCGAGCTACACGAAGGTGTATCCCCAATTCATGAAGTGCTTGATTGCCATGGGCAAAACCCCAATCGCCAAGAAAGTCTACCACGAATTCCTCAAAACCGTTGACCCTAAGCTTTATGCAAAGGATCACGTCTTTTGCAAAGAACTCGCCGAACTTAAAAAGCGCTTAAAGTAATGGTGTTAATATGTCTTTTCTAAGTAATTTAGATTATGGAAAGAGCGAAGAGAAGTCATTTTTTCGCGGTGCTGCCGACAAATCAGGGCGCGTTCTGGGATTGAATGCGCGCCAAATCAGGGAGCTCGAAGGGGGGATGACTCAGCTGGCAACCTTGTGCTTAGTTTGCAGCGGCGCCTGCTTAAGTGCTCTTCTTATCAACAAACAGGGCTTAAAAAAGAGAGAAAATGATCCAGCGATGGCTTTGGGTTTTTTGCTCGGTCATATTTTCGCAATTTCAGGTCTGAATACTTATCTCCATGAGGTTGTAGGGCATGAAAAGTTAGGGATGGGTCTTACCTCGACTAAGATGCCAGCAGATACCCGTTATAGCATTCACGCGTGGGAAGATTTCCAGTTGTTGGTGAGGTCTGAAAAACCGCAAGATAAGGTAGAGCTCTTAAGTCGAATCCTTATGGGGAATAGAGGCGGGTCGATTAGTATGACTCCAGAAAAGTTGCCGCCGCCAAACGCAATTGGGCGTCTCATGGGAAAAGAAGGGAGGGGAGCATGGTTTGATCTCGCAGGGTCGCTTCCCTGTCTTGGAGTTGATGTGCTCGCCACGGCAACTGGGGCTCTCTTGCTCAAGCGAAATACTGCATTTGCATTAGCGTTAATGGTGTTTGCAATCTATGATAGCACAAGATATGCGCTCTATCCGGCGAGCGCTGCATTCATGACTCCAAAAGAACTGGAGAGGGAAGATAAGGGTGGTAACGATTTTGCGGGTTTTGCGTTACACATGAGCAGGATAACGGGTAGTTCGCCTAACAAGGTAGCTATCTCAACCACTCTTTTTTTCTCTACGATCGTTCCTCTCACCGCTGCTTTGATCATGTATGTCGACCACAAAGCAAAATCTTGAAAGTTCTATTGTAAAATTTTCTTTGATCTGATAGATGTTCAATCACGGAATTTTAGCGTGTCTGATGAGTATTTCTTCTTGGTGAGAAGTAGCGGAGACACAGAAAATGAACATAATCGGTTTGCCGTTTCTCCTATTTTGCTCGCCTCGTCTGGCAGGCCAAAATAGGGACAGCGGCAGGCACAAAAGGAGACGAAGATGAAAAAATTAGATTTCAAGAAGTTAGCTGTGCTGGGTGTTGTGAGCGGCGCTGCTTTGACAGGACAGGTGGAAGCTGGTTCTCCAGGGGTATCTGGGACCTATTTAGCTGCTGCATGCGGCGGTAGTCCGTCCCAACAAGGATGTGGTGCAGGCACTACATCGACAGTCACAGGACCTGGTCCTGCTGAATACTACAATCAGGCAAACAAAAATGGTTGCAGCGCATCTGGGCCAGCACGTGGGCAAACACAACAACAAACGCCACAGCAAATGCAACAGCAGCAAATGCAACAACAGCAGATGCAACCTCAATACCAAGCTTCTTGCGGTGGCGCAGCGCAAGGACGTGGGTATAATCCAAACAACCGTGGGAACGTCGCTGACAGCGGATATATGCCGCAACGTAATCCACAACCTCAAATGGGATGTGGTGGATATAATCAGCCGCAGCAACAGTATCAAAATCAATACTACCAAAACCAAGGCCAAAACCAAGGTCAAAACAATTATCAGAATCAAAATCCTCAATCCTCTTACTGGAATCAGCAGCAAGGTGGATATGTGGCTGAAGCAACAGTACCTCCACAAAAGAATGGCATGATGATGACAGAAAAAGATCTCATGATGCATTTGAATGATCAAGGCAAAGCCACTTACCAAACCCTCGATGCGGCTGGTAAGGCACGCGCTTTGAAATTGGCTGGTGAGATGAGCGATAAGAATCAAGCCGTTAAAATGGCTGCTAGCGAAATGTCAGCTAAACGCGCAAACGGAAATGCTCCTGCTCCTAAGTATTAAGAAGACGAAAAACCCCTTGAGTTTTATACTCAAGGGGTATAGTTCAACACGAAATCAGGAGTAGGGACAATGAAAAAGGGAAAATTGAGTCAACTCGCGGCTTTAGGGATCGCTTCAGGGCTGATCATGGGTGCTCAAGCACTCTATGCGGATCAAGGTGCTATAGATTCAAGCGAGATCTTCGCTAAGTTGAAAAAGTGCGGTGAAAGTTGTGGAGGAGGATTGACCGCGTTGTCAGATCAACCTCGCAGATATACCCACGAAGAAGGGGATCTCGAAAATAAAGACGATGATAGCGATACAGAAGAAAATGGGGATCTCGAAGAGAAAGAGCAAAAGACCCCATTAATGCGCCGACAAGGTTAATTGTGGGCGTCGACCGGAAGTCCATTCCCAATTTAGGGATTGGCCTAGGGTTAAGAATTCCCCACTACGATGATATTTTCGCTCACAAGCCAGATATCGATTGGTTTGAGATCATCAGCGAAAACTTTATGATCGAGGGGGGAAAACCTCTAGACACTTTGCGTCGAATCTTGGAATTTTATCCTGTCGTGCAGCATGGGGTCTCTTTGGCGATCGGCAGCCCGGATCCTCTCGATTTTGATTACCTCAAAAAGTTAAAAGAGCTGACGAAGCTCACCAAAACGCCTTGGGTGTCTGATCATTTGTGTTGGGGACGCCTTCCTGGCGCCCACTACCACGATCTTTTGCCCCTTCCCTATACGCAAGAAGTGATCGATTACGTGGCAGAGCGTGCTAGAATTGTGCAAGATTATCTAGAACTTCCCTTTGCTTTAGAGAATTTGTCTTCCTATGTCGCTTTTAAACAAGACCAAATGTCCGAGTGGGAGTTTTATAGCGCAGTTGTGGAAAAGGCAGACATTTTTATGATGCTCGACGTCAATAATATCTATGTCTCGAGCCGCAATCATGGCTTTGATCCGCGCGATTACTACAATAATATTCCTTTGGATCGGGTGATCCAAATCCATCTTGCGGGACACAGCGATTTTGGGGATTACGTCTTGGATACACACGACTATTACGTGCGGGATGAGGTGTGGGCCATTTACGCTGAAGTCTACGCACGCACAGGTGGCGTGTCGACGTTGCTAGAATGGGATGATAAGTTTGTCACATTTGAAGAGACGTGGAAAGAAGCGCTGAAGGCGAAGAAGTTTCAAAAACTCTTGTCCAATCGCCAGTTAGAGACTCCTCAGGAAATAATTGTATGACATACGATCTGCGGGTCCCATCGGCTCTCAAAAGGGAACAGCAATGGTTTGGCAGCATCATTGGCAGGCCCATCGATGAACATAGCCAAATGATGTCCCTCTCCCCTTCGGGGCTGCCAATGGAGGTCGAGGCGAGTCGCCATCTTGTTCCGAGCCCTACCATGCGGCCCGAACAACGGATCCAGATTTACAACCAACAGTATTGGTGGCGTTTGTTACGGGCGTTGCAAGAGTCTTTTCCCTTGGTTACAAGGCTTTTTGGCTATCGCAACTTTAATCGCTTGATTGCTGTGCCCTATCTTGTCAAATACCCGCCGCGCCACTGGGCGCTGGCTCCTTTAGGAGATCGTTTAGTGCAATGGGTTGCCGAAGAGTACGAAGCTCCCAATCAGCAGTTGGTTGCTGATGCAGCGCGGCTCGACTGGGCGTTTGTGGCGAGTTTTACGGCGGAACAGTGGCCAGAGATGCCACAAAACGCAGGAGAAGAGATCACGACGCGTATGTTGTATTGTCAGCCCCATCTGCATCTGTTTCAATTTGGTGCTGATTTACTTAAATATCGGCAAGATTGCCTGGAGCACGACCCCGATTATTGGGAGGCTAATCCTCTTCCCGAACTGATTTGCGATAAACACCATTATTTTGTTGTCTATCGAAACCCGCGCTTGGATATCTCGTGGAAGGAAATTGGGGAGATCGAATACTCTCTTCTCCTCCAGTTTCAACAGGGAGCTTCGATCGAACAGGTGTGTGAGTGGTTAGAAAAGCAAAGCATGGCTGTTTATCAGGAAGCGGCTGACCATTTGCAAAAGTGGTTTGAAGAGTGGACAGCGCGCGATTGGCTCACTCCTGGGTAATGAGCATGAACCCACGAGAGGTTGCCTATTTAGCTGCTTTAGGTGCGGCAAAAGGGGAAGTCTTCGTTGCCGATGCCCTGGATCAATGGAGAGCTGCTGAACAACCTTCTTCTTTAGATTTTGCCTTTGCACAGGAAATTGCTTCAGGGTCTGTCCGGATGGCGCGCGCCTTGGACTATTTGGGTGAAAAGCTAGCTGAGCGGCAGACGCTCTCCTTGAAGCTCAAAGAAAAAGTGTTGTTGCGCACAGCCCTTTATCAACACTTTTTTCTCGATCGCGTTCCCTTATATGCCATTGTAGATGAAACGCTCAAGATCGCCAAACAGCATTGCCACGCACACTTTTGCGGATTTTTGAATGCCTTGTTGCGCCAATTGGAAACAAAGCGCCCTGTCTTGCCCAAGGGGAAAGATCCCCAAGCGTTGAGCATCCGCTACTCCTATCCCATTGAATTTGTTAGGAAGGTAATCGCAATGCAGGCGGAAGAGGTTTTAGAGGCGCAAAATGCTCCCCCTCGCTTGATGGTGCGGGTGCGCAACCGCTCTCATCTCCCCTCCTATTTGCAAATTCTCCCCGGTTCAGAGGAAAACGTAGCAGTAGTTGTGGGGGAGGTCCCTATGGCACAACTTGGTTCTTCAACGGAGATTTACATTCAAAATGTGACCCCCACAGTTCTCGTTGCCGAGCTGGCAAAACGGACGCCTGTTCCCCGTACGATCATCGATCTGTGTGCCTCGCCAGGGGGTAAGTTGCTGGCGGCTCACGACGCCTTTCCACAGGCTAAATTGTTGGCGAATGATGTTTCTGATGCCAAATTGTCGCGATTGACGGAGAATCTAAAAAAATATGGAGTCTTAGCGACCTTCCATTGTGGAAAAGGGGAGGCATTTCCATTGGAAAATAAAGGGGATCTCATTATCTTGGACGTACCCTGCAGCAACAGCGGCGTGTTGAATAAGCGCCCAGAAGCGCGGTGGCGACTTGAGTCTACGGTGTTGCAGGGGCTGTTCCAAACGCAACAGAAACTGCTCGAGAGGGCGGCTCTTTTGTTGTCTAAAGAGGGAGTGATCTGGTATATGACTTGTAGCATTCTTCAAGAAGAGAACGAACGCGTTGTAGAACAGTTCTGCAAGGATCACCATTTTTCTGTTGTTTATAGCCGTACGATTCTTCCGAATTTCGAGGGGTGGGATGGCGGATTTTGTGCATTGATGAGGCGCGTATGATCACACGACACAAAGGGAACGTAACCTGGTTAGAGTTTGAGCTGTTGGCTGGGCTACCCCTTGCACATGGGTGTTTTGACCGGCATGGGGGTGTGAGCGAGCCACCATTTGCCACATTGAATACGGGGGTTACATGTGGAGATGAACCCTCAAAGGTATTTCAAAACAGGAGAATCATTCTTGATACTTTGGGACAAACCCATGGAGTTGTTGCGCTGTGTGCCCAAGGGGCGGACGTCATTTCAATTGACGCGTTCAATCAAGAGAATCAACCCCTTGCAGATGGGATCACAACACAACTCCCCAATTTGGCATTGATTGTGACCCAAGCCGATTGCCAAGGCGCTATTTTTTACGACCCGATTAAACATGTGCTTGGGAATATTCACTGCGGCTGGCGCGGAAATGTGTGCAATATCTATGCCAATACAGTGAAATACATGCACGAGCGGTTTGGCAGCAAGCCCGAGAACCTATTGGTATGCATCAGTCCAAGTTTAGGGCCTGAGTCTTCTGAGTTTATCAATTGGCGCACAGAGCTTGCTTCTTTTGCACAATTTCAGTTTAAATCAAATTACTTCGACTTGTGGGCGATTAGCCAAGCACAGCTCCAAGAAGCAGGGGTGCTTCCCCATCACATCCAAATCGCTGGCATCGATACGTATGCAAATGACAACTATTTTTCCTTCAGACGGGAGAATAGGCGTTGTGGCCGCCAGGCGACAGTCTGTGCGTTGTTACCATCAAGTTGACAGCATCTCTAGAACACTGTATTTTTGTGTCCACTTATGGAACCTCATACCGTTGAAATTCGATCAGATAAGGTCATTGGAACTGGCTATTGGACTGAGCTGTGGAAATACCGAGAACTGCTGGGATTTTTAGCGTGGCGCGATTTGACGGTGAAATACAAGCAAACTGCGCTAGGAGTGTTGTGGATTTTGCTGCAGCCTTTGTTGACCATGGCGATTTTTAGCTTTATTTTTGGCAAAATCGGCACATTTGCGACGGGAGACATCCCCTATCCCCTTTTTGCACTGGCGGGACTTGTACCTTGGTCCTATTTTTCGATGATCATTTCCTATTCTTCGAACAGTTTGATCACCGATAGTAACTTGATTAAGAAAGTATATTGTCCGCGGATCATTATCCCCCTTGCAAGTGTGACGGCAGGGATTGTCGATGTCGGAATTGTCTTGGGGGCGTTTTTGTGCATCCGCTTGTTGTATGGGTATGGATGGCACTGGGAAATGTTGTTTGGGTTGTTGAGCCTGGTTTGGCTCGTCCTGGCAACCGCAGGCATTTCGTTTTGGTTGTCGGCCTTAAATGTCCGTTATCGCGATGTGCGCCACACCATCCCCTTTCTCATTCAAATAGGGCTGTTTGTGTCGCCGATTGTTTACCCATTGAGTCTGATTCAATCCTCTTATCAATTTCTCTATGCCTGCAACCCTTTGGTAGGTGTGATCGAGACGTTTCGGTGGGCCATGTTTACCCCTGAGTACTCGATAGAACAGAGTCTTGTGCCAATCGCGATCTCTTTTGTTTCAACAGCATTGATTTTTATCGGAGGCGTTCGCTTCTTCCATAAGATGGAAAGGGGATTTGTCGATTCTTTATGACGATAGAAGTTTCCCATGTGACCAAACAGTATTCACTAGGCCGCCGGGCGTCTTACCAAACGCTGCGCGATACCTTGGCTTCTTTCTGGAAGCGAGAGCGTTCCGATTCCGCCGAGTCGTTTTTGGCTTTAGATGATGTCTCCTTCCAAGTCAAACCAGGTGAAGCTGTTGCACTTGTTGGTAATAATGGTTCTGGGAAGAGCACCATGCTTAAGATCATTTCCCGCATCACCTATCCATCGAAGGGATTTGTCCGGATTACTGGACGCGTTGCCTCTCTCTTAGAGGTGGGAACAGGGTTCCACCCCGAGCTGACCGGGCGAGAAAACACCTTTTTGAGTGGTTCTGTCTTAGGAATGTCCTATCAAGAGATCAAAGCGAAATTCGACGAAATTGTCGCGTTTGCCGAGATCGAGGCGTTCATCGATACACCTGTTAAATACTATTCGAGTGGGATGTACGTGCGACTTGCTTTTTCCGTTGCCGCTCACTTAGAGCCTGAAATTCTCATCGTCGATGAGGTATTAGCCGTTGGGGATTTGCGTTTTCAGAAAAAGTGCCTGGACAAGATGAAATCGGCAGCCTCCTCCGGAAAAACGGTCTTATTCGTCAGCCATAATATTGCTGCATTGCGTAGCTTATGCGTGCGCGGCATTTTGTTGAATCGAGGCAAAATGGAAATGGATGGCCCGATTGAGAGCGTGGCAAGCCACTACTTGCAACAGTATTGCGCTACCTCTTCGGCACAGACTTGGGAGCCAGGTGAAGGGCCTGGCAATGCGGCATGCCGGTTCCTTAAGGTGCGCCTCCACGACCGAGAAGGGCACGATCTAAAAATCGGCAATCTATCGGAAGAGGTCTCCATCGAATTAACATATGAAGTTCTCCAAGAAGGGACGCAGGTGGCCTTTGCGTTTCAGTTGTACACCGATGAGAGCGTTTGTGCGTTTAGTTCGTTGAGCAATCGAGAACCCTATTTTCATGGAAAGGCGTTAGCGAAAGGGACGTATGTCACGCGCTGCTCTGTGCCGGGCCATACGCTGAACAATGGACACTTCTTTGCTACGGTTCAAGCCTTTGGGATCCATTGGGAAGAACTTTTTTCAATTGAACGGGTGATTGCTTTTGAAATGCATGACGACGGCATTTTAAAAGGCGATTTTCACGGCAGCTACAGTGGCTTATTTAGACCGAATTTGGTGTGGCAAACAGAGCAATTGCAGTGTCCTTGATCGCATTTATAATTGCATCTACTACGAAACCATTTCCCGTGCTTCCAATGTCGATTCTTTAACGAGAAATAGTCTAATTATTCCGTTGCCAGCTGCACAGGCGGAGATGAACGCATGTATCTCAACTGTACTAAACGGTTTACACGTCGTAGGATCCATGGAAATAAGGCGTTTTACAGTCACTTGAGGGGAAGCCGCTAACTTCACGGGAGAGAGAGATTTAAGAACTGATGTAAAAGATGCTCCCGTTTCATCTTCGATATCGACCTTAGTGTCGATTACCAACCACGGAAGTGTTTTTAAATTATTGGGAATCTTATCGATCGTTAGGCATTTCTTGATAAGTGCAGCGATCGCCTTAGCCAAAGGGCGATCGTCCCCATCGATTGCATTGTTCGGATTGCTCTTGGTTTTCCAGGGTTCTTTGAGAAGGTCGCTTAACAAGGGGGCTCTTTTCATTAAAGCAAATCTTCCATTTTTTGAGACTTCTAGTAATTTTGCAGAGAATTGCGATCTCTGATCCGTTTGCTCTTGGATTTTCTCTTGGATTTGACGGATGTGGAAATGCAATTTATTTTTTCCGACGAGCAAGAATTTGTCGGGGTTTTCTTGCAATGTATACGCTTTGACCTGGTGTCCATCGGTTGAAGTCGAATGGTGTTGGTCGATTGTCAAAGTCTTGTCGTTAAATACAACAGTCTCTCCAGGGAGAAAAGTCGTTTTTATGTCTTCAGCTTGGCTATAGATGGTGCACTCATTGAGAAATAGGAAAGCGTGGATTTTGAGAGCATCGATTTTTTCATTTCGACCTTCATTCCAGAGCGCGACCATCCCTTTGAGGCCTTTGCGTACGATCTCAACATTACCCTTAGCATTGAGTTGATCTCTCAAGCGGACGATGTTGAATTCTTCAGCTTCTTGTAACGTTTCGTCCGGGGCTCCTGCTGCCATCAAGGTGCGAAAGGGGAGATCAGGAAACGCATTTTCAAACTGAATTGCTTTAAAACAGTACGAGAGGGTTTTTGCTTCTGGACTTGTAAACGGAGCTGTTTGAGCATTTTCGGTGTCACTCACTCTTTTCTCAAGGAGTTGTAATAGCCGTTCATCGGGGGCATTTTTCATTTTCTTCACAAACGGCATGATCGACTGTTGCCATTCGCAGATCGCATTTTTTGCTGCAAGCAGAGTGCGTGTATCTTCTCGTTTTAGCTTCAAATTTAAATGGGATTTGTAAGTTTGAATGAACGATTGATAGTTCTTTGAGACTTGCTGGAAGAGTTCATGGGTCTTTTGTATTGAAGTTTTGAGATTGGCTGCCCGCTCTGACGTGCCATAAAAGAATTCGACTAGGTCGTAAAACCAACACCACAGCTTTCCCCATCCTCGTGAAGCAACGTAAACACGCGTTCCCCAATAATTGGCCACGAGAGGTAGAGGAGTTCCTTGAGGCGTTTTTCGAGAGGCGTAATAAATCTCTTGTAGATTATCCGTGAGAACAGGGTTCATTGTAAAATAGTTTATTGAGGTTGATAAAAACGTTGTCCGCCAAAAATATTTTTATTTGGTTGATGCCTTTGCTTATACAGTTCTTCCCCTTGCCGCTCGTAAAGAACGATTTCACGGCTCTTGGAGTAGGGTTCTCGGCGCACATGCCAGCAATTTTTCTCATTATCGCGTAAATCAAATGTGTAGTAAGCCGCTGTGCCATTTTCCAAACAGATCCAGTTGATGTAATAAGGATCGATGTGAAAACCATAAAAGCTCTCAAAAGTAATGTAAATCTCTAGGTTGTTCGCGCTAAATGGAAATGAGGCAAAATCAGGGCCAAGGAAGATATCTTCATTGAGCTTAGCTAACAGCCCCTCGACCACGTCGACAAGGAGCTGACGCGCTTCGTCCATTGTCTTGAGATCTTGAGAGGAGAATTGCATTTGAACCGTATGGATCCCATCATCGAAGTACGCTTTGGAATCCTCCAGCGAGAGTCTTTTCTGGTGTTTGAGTTCGACGGCATATTCTTGGATCACCAGTGTCATCTCTTCGCAATTCATCATGGTGACAGGGGGCTCAGTGTACATTTCTTGCCCTTCATCATCGCCGAATAGATCGAGATCGAGCTTGTATTCTTTTCCGTACCAGTTGATTGAATAATCACTCAAATAGCTAGTATCACAACAACTTGTGAGCAAAATCGAAAGGAGAAAAAATGTGCAAATCCAGTGGTTTTTCATAAGTCATCATCCTATGATTTTCCCCTATTTTTGCAAAGGAAATGTATATCTACAGTTTCGATCCACCCTTTTGATACCAAGCAACGAATTGTGCAAGCCCCTTTTCTAGGCTTGTTTTTGGGTGAAACCCAAGTTCCTTTTGGGAGAGGGAAATGTCGGCATAGGTGGATAAAACATCTCCCGGCTGCATTGGTAGATAGTGAATTTTGGCCTTCTTTTTCAATAGTTTTTCCAAAAGGGAAATCATTTTGCCCAATGGCTCTGGATGGTGATTGCCAAGATTGTAGATCCGGTGCTTCCCCTTTTTTACTGAATCAATCGCGGCCATGGTCCCTTGTACGATGTCGTCGATGTAGGTAAAGTCTCTTTCCATGTTGCCGTTGTTGAAGACGTCGATCGGCAACCCCTCGCAAATCGCTTTGGTGAATGCATAGTAAGCCATATCGGGCCGGCCCCAGGGTCCATAGACAGTGAAGAAACGCAAACCAATTGCGGAGAGGTGGTGCAGGTGGTTATACGTTTGGGCCATCAATTCATTCGCTTTTTTGGTGACCCCATAGAAGCTGGCTTGGTTATCTGTTGTGTCTGTCACCGAAAAGGGGACTTTTGTGTTGTTGCCGTAAACCGAGGAGGAGGAGGCGTAGACCAGCTTGATTTGAGGGTGATTTTTGAGCACTTCTAAAATGGTGAGAAAGCCGGTCACATTTGAGTCGATATAAGCCTGTGGATTGATCAGCGAGTAGCGCACTCCAGCTTGTGCAGCGAGATGGACGAGGTGGGTGATTTTGTATTGTTTGACCAGTTTTTCTAGGACAAGTGCATTGCGGATATCGGTTTCGAGAATGGGGATGTCGAGTTTAGCCAGCTGATCCGCCCGCTTCTGTTTGAGAGAGGGAGAGTAATAGTCATTGAAGTTGTCGATGCCGATCAACAGATCTCCACGCGCCTGGAGAGCTTGAGCTAAGTGGAAGCCGATGAATCCGGCGGCGCCCGTGATTAAGATTTTTTTTTGTGTCATAACGAGACAAGCATAGGACAGACTGCTTTATGAAGTCAATTGCCCTAAAACCTACTTCTGCAATTGCCTCTGGAGCTTCCTTAAAAAGAGCTTTTGTCTGACATTTTCTCCCGTCCACAAGGCTGAAACGGTCCAACGAGCCGCAAAGTCTTTTGTCGTCTCTTTGTTGGCAGTCGAGACCCATTGCGCTGCATAGCAAATGGGAATGAATGTTAACTCGATTTGAATTTGACGTTTTCTCTCTTTCAAACTAGCTAAAATGGCATCGTAGTGCTTAACGGCAGGCTCTTCGACATATTCCTCAAAGGCAGTTTGCATCTCTTTATTGAGTAGTTGTTTCACCTCTGTGGCCAATCCAGAATGAACATTTATATCTTTTTCTTTGATGAGTTTGCAAAAATCCATGGAGAGAATGGCCTTGTCAGTCGCTCTGATCTGTGTAATTAAACGGGTCGTATGGCGCAAATCGTCCAGAAGGGTGAGATTGGACAAATAGGTCCCGATTTGCATGGCCAATGCAACCATGGATAGGAACCGAATTTTACTAAAGAGAGCCTTGGTTGCTTCTGAGTATCCAAAAACGCGAAGGGCAGTGCCAGTGACATGGATTGTGGTGCTCAAGATCCCGATCCCTTGGTAAAAGAGTTTTGTCGTAGTGGAGAGTTGTCCACCCCAGTCGGTAGCTAATCTCCAATCCTCCCAAGTTTTAGAAAAGATCTTGATGGCTATGGGTAAGGCCAAAATGCCTGTACATTCGAACACAATGTAGGTGATCTTTGGAAGAAACGATGGCTCTCTGTTTGTCAGCTTAGAAACAAGTTGTCCAGTCGTGATCGTTAGAATGGCCACAGATTCGATTAGATTGCTATTTTTATTCCAAATTTTGTACACGCGTGTTTCGGCGATCTGATTCGCAAATTGCAGGCCAACAACGGTCATAACTGTATTGAACATGAGGAATCCTAAGTTGCAGGGAATGGCATTGTATGATACCACAAAAGGAAAAAAAGAGGGAGTTTAACCATGAAATTCTTCGTTGTTCTGTCGGTATGGTCTTGTATGGCCATCCAATCTCTTGCTGCTCTTCCGTCTCAAATTACTCTCCTTCGGGGAGCCGAAACGGAAGGAGGGGGGCTTTCAACAAAAGGGAAAGAGCGGCTCGCCGCTTTTGTGCCCTATTTTGATAATAGTCCTGAATTGAAGGGACACGGCGCCCCCGGTGCTATTTATGTGCTGGGGACGGCAAAAGAGGGGGGTGAAGGGGGCGCGATGGAGATGGCAAAAGCACTTGCCGATCATTATAAATTAACTGTCATCACGACTTATACGCGCAGCGATTACAAAAAAATGGTCGATGAGATAAAAAAAGATGCGGATTTAAACGGAAGACATGTCGTCATTTGTTGGGATCCCTCACAAATTCCCGATATCACGCGAGCATTTGGAGCTTTTCAGTCGTTTGCCACCTGGCGGAAGGATGATTATGATCATGTGTGGATCGTGACGTTAGCTCCGAATGGGAAAGCTTCTTTCCAACGCCTACCCCAGCGCTTGTTGTTTGGCGATTCACCCCGGTAAAGCATGGTTTCTACCCTCTTTACAGAGCAAGTTGGGATTGACTATCCGATCATCTGCGGCCCCATGTACCCTTGCAGCAATCCTGAGCTGGTAGCAGCCGTTTCAGAAGCGGGTGGCATTGGGGTTGTCCAACCCTTGTCGATGGTCTATGTGCATGGTTATCCACTGCGCGAGGGGTTGCAAAAAATCAAATTGCTCACAAAAAAGCCCTTTGGGATGAACATCATTGTAGAAAAGTCATCTGCTTTGTACGAAAATCGGATGCGCGAAGCTGTCCAAATTGCACTTGAGGAAGGGTGTCGCTTTTTTATCACCTCTTTAGGGAGCCCTCGCTGGGTTGTGGAGGCCGTTGTTCCTCATGGGGGCATTGTGTATCACGACGTGACATTGCGCCAGTGGGCCGAAAAGGCAATTGCATGCGGAGTTCATGGGTTGATTTGCGTCAATAATCGCGCTGGTGGGCATGCGGGAGTATTGTCACCACAAGATCTCTATAGAGAACTAGCTGATTTCAACCTGCCTTTAGTCTGTGCGGGCGGCATTGGAAATGAGCGCGATTTTGCAGAGGCGCTCCAGATCGGCTATGCAGCGGTGCAAATGGGGACGCGCTTTATTGCGACTACTGAGTGTCGTGAAAAAATGGATTACAAACAGGCCATCTTGAAGGCAGAAGAGTCGGACATTGTGTTGACAGAGCGAGTGACGGGGATTCCCCTTTCTGTCATTCGCACTCCTTACGTCGAGCAAATAGGCACAAAAGTAGGGCCGATCGCCCGTTTCTTGTTGCAGCACCGCCTAACCAAACACTGGATGCGCATGTGGTATGGGCTTTTGGCCGTGAGGCGGTTTAAGAAGGTGTCGTTGCACGGAGGCTCCCCAACAGACTATTGGCAAGCAGGTAAAAGCGCCTCTCATGTGAGGGATGTTGTGCCTGCAGGCACAATTGTCAGAAGGTTTATGGATTACTTGCTTAGGTGTTAGGAAGTTCCAATCCAGCCATGTAAATGAGCGCTTTTTTGACGGTGTCAATCCACGCGTAGCATTGTTTGACGAGTTCTTCGTTGAATAATTTCCAGCCAAAACAGATCACGACTAATGCGAGGAGCGATTTTAAGGGCATGCCCAAAAAGGTAATTTGCACCTGAGGCGCGAGGCGATTGGCAATGCCTAAAAAGGTGTCGGTCATCAAAATGGCGAGCAAACCAGGTGTGGCAAGCTGCATCGTCACCACCATGACGCGGTTGAGCACTTCCACCATCATGTTCCAAAAGTCGCCAGATTTGACGAAAAATTCTGCGTTGATGAATTTATCTGCAGGAATGATCTCATACGAAGTGACGATTGCATCGAGAAAAAGAAACGGGCCTTCGATGATGAAGAATATAAAAACCAAAACCATGTTGAAGAGGGTTCCTAAAGGGGACGATTGGTTTTGGATCGTGGGGTCGTTTACCATCAAGCTCGATCCTCCTCTTTGGTGGTCGATGATCATCCCCACGTTAGAGGCAATTTGAAACGGCATACCGACGAGAAATCCTAACACGATCCCAATGAGCATCTCCTTTAACATTAAGATGAAAGCATATTCATCAAATGGGATGGGTCCTTTTACAGTCACAAGCAGCTGAGGCAGGAAGATGACAAATAACGAGAGAGCAAAGGCAATTTTTACTGGGTGGGGTAAAACGCGCGCTCCAAAGAACGGGGATAACGAAATGATGGGAAGCATCCGCGCCAAAAAAAGCATCATCAGAGTGAGAAACGCGACGGGATTACCAACAGCAAGGGAGCTGTTGACAAACATGCTTAAATAGGTGCCGCTCTCTTCCATCTCTTAGCCTGACATGCTCCATTCAGGAAAGTGGGTGAAGATGCCGTTGGCAAATTGCATGATCCGTCCCCCAAGCCATGGGCCGGTGAACATGAGGGTAAGTGTCACGGCAACGAGTTTGATTGTGAAGGAGAGCGTTTGCTCTTGAATCTGCGTTGCCGCTTGGAAAATGGCTACGATGATCCCGAAGAACATGCTGACGACGATCGGAGGTGCTGATAAGATCAAAATAAGCAGCAGTCCTTCGTATGCCAGCTGGATCACATGTGTGTAATACATTCTACAACCTCCTTTTTTCTAACGGAACGTCGAGACCAAGCCTTGGATTAATAAAGTCCAACCATCGAGCATGACGAGCAAGAATAACTTTAACGGCATGGAGATGGTAACAGGCGAAAGCATCATCATTCCCATCGCTAAGAGGATATTTGAGGTAACCAGGTCGATGACGAAAAAGGGAATGTAAATGAGAACGCCAATTTCAAAGGCATCCTTTAACTGGCCGGTGATAAAGGCTGGTACTAAGATAATGATGTCATCTGGTGTCAGTTCGGCACGGTGGTTTTCTGGCAAGACCTTGTATGCCATGCGGTAGAACAAGGCTTGGTGTGCGACAACGGAATTTTTTTTGAGAAATTCTTTCATAGGGCCAGCGGCGCTGATAGCCATGTTGAGGATGTAGGCGGAGGACTCTGGAGCAATCAAGGAATCGGGTGCTTTAGACTGCACCATCGCCATGTGTGCTGCATCGTACATTTTGAGGCCGGTTGGGTACATGATAAAAAGGCTCAACATGAAAGCAACGCCGTTGATGATGGGGTTAGGAGGCGCTTGTTGAACCCCCAACGCACTTCTAAGCAGAGAGAGTACAACGACGATTTTGAGGAATGAGGTTAAGATGATGATGATAAACGGCGACAAGGATAGCAGTGTCAAGACTACGGCCTGAGTAATCAGTGTCGGGCGTCTGTAGATATCGAAGTCCTTTTCCATCGCTGGTCTCTCTGCGGCGTCTGTCGGTCCAGCATGGGAGGGAGGAGGCATCGAGGTAGTTGCTCGAGGAGCTCCTTGGGGAAAGAGTTGGCTTGGAGAGAAGCACAAAACGGCAATGATTCCAACCCAACAGATCAACGATTTGAGAGAAAAGAGGCGCTTGAACAGTGTCGTGTAAGGCATCATGGTTTTTTTGGTTCTCTGTTTTGAGTGATCATTTTCGTAAACGCTTTTTCTAGGGCATTCCATTGGTTGTCTAATTGGGCGTTGATGATGCCCCCTTCTGTTTCGATCACGCAGCCGCCACGTGCAATATCAGACCGCTCGCGAATGGAGAGTATTTCTAGACTCTCGAAAATATTTTTGAGGCGGTCGCGTCCTTGTTCTAGCGGATCTAAATCCTTTTTATTGACGTAGATAACGATTTTTTTATGTTGAGAGACGGCTTTCAGGGTGGTCGAGACAATATCTGTGATTGTTGCTTCAGAAATTTCCATTTCTCGGCCCACAATTTTCTTCGCTGCTTTGATTGCAACAGGCACGAGCAACTTCTCAACTTCTTGTCTGACTCGAATGATCTCCTCTTCGAGTTTAGCGATGTGGTTGGCCCACTGCTGATACCCTTCGTTGAACCCTGCTTGTTGAGCAGCCGTTTTGAGGTGTTCGCACTCAAGCGTGACTGAAGCTTTGTACTGCTCGGCATCTTGTTTCACCTTCTCCATGAGCTCTTTGGAATCGAGCAGGACGCTAATGGCTTCTGCGGGGATAATATGTTTGTCGAGCGAGATCGATTCTTTGTCTTGGTGAATCAGTGAAAATAGTTTTTTGGCCACGTGTTAGACCTTATTGATAAAGTTGATTGCCGCCACAGTTTGTTGGATCAACAAAGGGGTCACTTGTGCAATGGCTTGAGGTTGATAAAAACTCATCAGTGAGGCACCTCTACCTGTATCTAAAATGTGAGTTACATGCCACATAAATTCGGACGATTGACCGCACAATGCTTTACCGAGGCGCAACATCCCCCGCTTGTGCAGGGTGCGGTGCAACTCATCTGGCGACCCTGCCATTTTAGCAAGGTCAAGCTTGGCAATGGCCAATTTGTCCTTTTTATGTAGACAAAGGCGTAAGAAGGCTTGTTGTTGTTGACTTAAGCAGGCGTAAAGCGTGGTGAGGGTGTTTTTATCGACGATATGCCGGATCGCTTCTGCCAGGTCGTTTAAAGCAAGTAAATCGATCAGTTTCACAATTTGCCCTTTACTGAGCTGAAGAAGTGGATCGAGTTCGCTCTTTTCGAGGTATTCGATTGGAATTGCTTCCGTCGGGCGCCAGGTCATATAGAGCTTATGAAGCCAGTAATTTCTCAGCGTTTCAATGGGCGGATGGGAAACAGTTGGGATGGATAAATGCTTTCTGAGTTTTGAGCCTTGCGGTTCGGGAAGAGAATTTCCGATGATTGTCTGCATCGGTGGGGCAAATTCTTTGATCACAGGGGCCAACCAAGAGTAATGGATCCGGCCGAATAGGCGATGCCGCCACTGAATCGCCGCACCAACGTCTTGAGAAGTGGTTGTAAATTTGAGAACATCTGGAGGATTAATCGTGGGAACGGATTTGAGCAACGCTTCGTTGCCTCCAAGCGCATATTTATTAAGCAATATCTTTAGGAAAACACAACCGCTTGGCTCCATGCATAACTCTTCGTTTTTGGCTACTCGGTTTGATCCACATCTTTATTAGCCGAGGCCTCTTCTTCTTTCTTTTTCGCAGCCTCTTTGGCAGCAGCCTCTTTATCGGTAGCGGCTTTGGCGTCGCTCTCCACCTTGTTTTCGGCGGGTTTATGCTTAATTTTTAAAAATTCTTTGAACCCTCCCTGTGTTTTGACGATAGGGTAGATCTTCCATGTCATCCAGATCAATGTGGAAAGCACGAATAATAGAAAGAGAGTGAATGTAAAGAAGATGATTCGAAAGCGGGTGACCGATTCTTTTCCGATAACAAGAGTCCAGATTCTGACGTATTGCTTCTCCTCTTCTAGATTTTGAGAAGTTAACCCCGATAAGTAATCGTTGCTACGGGCTTTTTCTCCTACGACCGTGACATTGTCGTATGTAAGACCCGGCACCCCCGCAGAGACGAGACGTTTGATACGCGTTTGCAGGTGAGAATTTGGGTCATCGAGGACCCCGTTGTGTTTGAGATAGACAGAAGCCGTAATCGCCTGTTTTTTTTCATTTGGGTTCAGGGGATCTTCTTCAGGGATAGAGAGTTGTACTTCAGCATCTAACACCCCATCCATTTTGCGGATGGTGCTGGCGATCTGCTCGGCAAGGCCCGCCTGATAACGGATTTTTTGTTCCATTTCAGAAGGAACGAGTCCAGCTCCCGTAAAGAGATTCAGAAGATTTTGGCTGCGTCTACGAGGAAGGCCTGCTTGGTTGAGGTACGACATGGCTTCTAGAGCCACATCGGAATCGACGCTAATGTCGTACATGGGGATTTTGGAACCGCCCCCTCCTCCAGCCGATGGAGAGGCCGTCTTATTCGCTTCGACGCTCTTTGTTGAAAGAAAAACGATGATTTCATTGGCTTCCCGCTCGTCGAGATTGTTGACGATGATGCGGTGCGATTCGCAGCTTGTAAGAAAGAGCAAGCAGCCGCAAAGAAATGCCAAAAGGTTAAAAATACCCTGTTGCCGACCCCTCAATTGAGGCCTTTGAACGTTTACTTTCATAGTAATTCGCATCCTATCAAATCGGCTATAAACCGCAAAGTCAAATTCTGTAGAGAGGAGTGTTCCTTTCCATCCTCATTGTGTTTAAAACACAAATAATAGTGACAATAACTTGATTTTTTGATAAAATTGGCCTATTTACGGTCATTTATTATATTTTATAGGGAAGTGTTTTGCATGGCATTGACAAAGTATCCAAGCGGTAGCCTGCGCGAGTTGGTATCGATTGCGCTCCCCCTCATGCTCTCCTCCCTTTCTGTCATGCTCATGGTGTTTGCTGATCGGTGGCTGCTCGCTCATTTTTCAATCGAAGCACATAATGCGGCTGTCACGGCAACGACGATGGCTTGGGCATTTATTTTTGGATGGATCGTTTTAGCAAATATATCGGAAGTATTTGTCGCTCAACATAATGGCGCCGGATTAACAAATCGGCTTGGAGAGCCTGTATGGCAGATGATTTGGCTTTCCCTATCCTCAGTCGCATTTTTCTGGCCGCTGGCTTATTGGGGTCCTGAGTTGTTTTTTGGGGCCGGATTTGATGCAGAGATGGAGCGAGAGTATTTTTGCACCATGACATTTTTTGGGCCATTTTATCCTCTTTATGCCACTTTGTGTGGCTATTTTGTTGGGCAGGGAAAAACGCGGATGGTGACGTGTGTGGTCATCGTTGCCAATGTCGTCAACGTCCTTCTGGATTGGTTTCTGATTTTTGGGGTGGAGGGGATTTTAGAACCGATGGGAGTACAGGGTGCTGCCATTGCCACAAGCGCAGCGACTTTTTTCCAGGCGTTTGTTTTAGGATCGGTGTTTTTGAGCCAGAAACACAGACAACAGTTTGGGACTGGGTTGTGGAGGCTTAAATGGGATAGGCTATTAGAATGCGTGAAAGTGGGGCTGCCCTCGTCAGTGTTTTCCTCTTTAGAAGTGTTTGCGTTTGCCGTTTTTTATTTTTTGATGAAGGAGATGGGGCCGACTTACATCACGATTGCAGGGATTTGCCAGGCATTGTTCATCCTCTTCTATTTCTTTGCTGAAGGGCTCAACAAAGCAACTGCGACGATCGTAGGGAATTTGATTGGAGCGCGCCAATCTGACCTAGTTTCTAAGGTTATTCGGTCGGGATTAAAGCTGAACGGGTTATTTCTTATCCTTCTGCTTACTGTCTTTGTGTTAGCAAAAGGGTTGATCATTCGAGAATTTCTTCCCGGTGCCGACCCCATGTATGTGGAATCGATTCGCACCACTCTTGAGTTGTGTTTGTTCCTTAAAACGATAGAGATTTTTTTAGCGGGCGTCCGTTTTCAATTTGCAGGCGTTCTCACCGCTTCTGGAGACACGGTGTTCTTACTGTATAGCGGAGCGACGCTTGTGTGGGCTGTATTGATCTTGCCCGTTTACTTCTTCGTCTTCCGTAACCAGGGGTCGGTTGAACAGGCCTTGTTCATTGCGATTCTCTACAGCGCTTCTGGTGCTTTGCTTTACTTGTGGAGAATCTTGTCTGGGCATTGGAAGAAGATCGTGATCAGCGCCGACCTCGCTACAAATCAGCCACAAAGATCCAAAACCGTCTCATAGTCTAGTTATTCGAGGCGGGCAAGGCCTTTATTCCGGCTCTTTTCAAATGACCATCTGAATAGCGAAATCGCACCAAACAGATAGACCAGATTCAGTGCCAAGCTCATTCCAAAATACGACAGCGGAAAGGGTTTCCCGCTTAGGATCTGCCGCATCCCCTCAAACACATAGGTCGTAGGGATTGACCACGAGATGATTTGGGTCCATTCAGGGAGAATGCTCACGGGGTAAAAGACCGCGCTGAAGGGAGCAAAGAGGAAACCGACCATCCAGGCAAGCGCTTCGAGTTGGTGCCCAAAATAGATGATCAAGCTGGAAGCCAAAAAGCCAATAGTCCACCCAAAGATCAGCAGCATGGCTGCAAATGGCAGGAATGCCCAACCCAGGGTAAATACGTTCAACGAGTAAAGCAAATAGACGAGCAATGCACCGAACGAGATCGTGATGACGAGCTTGCAAAGGCAAAGCAAAATAATCCCCGCAATCCATTCAGAGATCTTCAAAGGGGTTGAGAACATGTTCACTAGGTTGCGATGCCAAAATTCTTGGAGAAGGGCGATCGAAATATCGATCGAGCCGCGTTGGGCCACTTGCCAAAAGATCAGCCCTGTCATGATGATGAGGGGGAGATTCGCAGCTTGGCTTTGGTGTTGTACCCAGATCGACGTCAGACCCCACATCAGGATGTCGACTAAAGGCCAGTAAAATAGGTCAGAGAGTTGCGTTGGGCCTTTGATTAGATTGTAGTAATAGCGGAGAAAGACTCCTTTAATGCGGCTGAAACTCATCGCGTCCCTTTGGCTACATGGAGGAAGTAATCTTCCAAAGAGGGTTCCTCGATTTTGATATTTCCATAGCTGATTTTTGCCTCTGTGAGGGCATTGAGAAACCCTGGAATCTTTCCTTCGTCGATCTGCATGTCTATCCAACGGTGGTCGATCGTATGTTGTAATGCAAATCTCTCCGCAAGTGCTTGTGTTCTCTTCATCCCATCGATGATGAGCAATTTCACCCTGTAAGTTGAGATGCTCTTTGCCAAATTGCGTGGAAGGTCATCAGCGATGATCTTTCCATTCGAGAGGAAGATCGTTCGGTCGCAAATTTCCATCACCTCTTCCATTTTATGAGAGGAAAAAAGAATGGAAACCCCATTTTTTGCGCGTCGTTCAATCAGGAACGAACAGATATCGGCTGCAATGTCGGGATCGAGAGAAGCGGTTGGCTCATCGAGCAGCACGATCTGCGGGTTTGTAAAAAAGGCTTTTACAAGCATAAGACGGGTCACTTGACCAGCGGACAAGGAAGAGGTGCGGCTCTTTTTTTTATCGAGAATCCCAAACCGATCCAGCAACGGATCGAAGCGACGGACGCTCTCTTTGCTGTTCAACCCATAAAAATAGCCGAACACCTCGAGATTTTCTTCAATCGTCAATGTCCAAGGAAGGCTAGTATAGGTGCTTGCAAAGGAAACGTGCTGCAGAATTTCAGAAGGGTTCGACTGCAAGCTTTTCCCAAAATAGAAGATCTCTCCGGCTGTGGGAGTGAGCGTTCCCAGTAGCATCTGGATGGTAGTCGTTTTTCCAGAGCCGTTGGGGCCAAGCAGCCCCAAAATTTCCCCTTTTCTCAATTCGAAAGAGATTCCCTCCACAGCAGCAAGAGGAGGAGGTCCAGGATACACCTTGCGCAAATTTCTTACGGTGAGGATGGGAGTTGTCATGAGATCCTACAAGTGGTCAGAAACCTAACTGTACGTTACTCATCCAAAATTTGCAAATAAAGGCTCTTAATCTACGTCATCCCATGTGTTTTGCGTGCGGTTTGCATCGCTGGATCCCAAGGCTTGGGCTACTGCTCCCTCTAGGATATCATCTAATGGAAGTTCTGCATCTGGCCCTGAGCCAGAGTTTGTGCCTTCAAGTATGCTGTCAAGAAGCACATCCAGGTCTGAATCGTTAGTGTGTGCTTTGCTGCTTTCTCCTCGTTCTCTCTCAAGGCTGTTTTTCATGTCGTGTAGTGCGTTTAGGAAATTCGTTATCTTCCCTATATTCTCTACGAAGAGAATATAAATCGGCTTTAAGACGTCCTCTTTATCTAAACGCTCAAAGTTATCCCCTACAGCGGTCTTTCGTGCTGTCTCCACATTCTTCAAAAAATATGTCAACCTCACTATGAAACTCATGACATTGTTTTTGTAAGAGTCAACTTTGTCCGTATCCGTTATCTTCGTTATATCTGCAACGCAGTTACAAATCGGTATGAGGTCCTTTGGTAAAGGAGTTTTGCCTTCTGCTAAAACGGTGTTGAGTGTTTGCTGCGCATCCTCCAACAGTCGTAACAACTTTGCATCTGAGTTTGTGCTGCTTGTTGAACCCAAACCTTGAAGCTTGCGGTCAATTCGAGCAGCCGTGTCTAAATCTTCGCTTATATTTTGAAAAGCGTTCTGCTTCTTCGCTTTGCTGCTCGCTTCTTGTTGGCCCCTAAGCATCTGTTCCATATTGCCATAGCTGGCTATGAGACCATCCTTATTCGCAATGATCTGAGCCATCATCGGCCTGAAGGCCGCGGGGAGACTCTCAATGTTATCTGCTGATAAGGCTCTTAGTTCTTGTTGCGCCCTCCCCAATAAATCTAACATCATGGCTTCAGGACTCTTGTCAGCACTATTGGGCTTTGATTGACTGGAGCTAGATGCGTCACTTCCCCCTAGAGCCACCATCTGTTCATGTGCTGCCTTGATCACGTTATGTATGTCTTGTAATTCTTCTTCTTGGTGATGTTGCGTGGCAGCATTAGAGAGGTCATCGAGCGTTGATAGGATGGATGCCTTTTTCTCGTCATTTTTGAAGATCGCGCAAGTTTCGCCCATTTCTGCGGGCTGATTTGGGTCGTGCGAGGTGATCTCTTTCATCCTTCGTTGGATGGTCTGGAAGATGCCGAAGAAGTTTCTATCCAATTTTTGAAAGATAGAGGTAGCAGTTTTAACGGCCGTCCCGTCTGACTCACTCTTTTTGACGACGCGGTAGTTTATACTAAAGCTGATCTTGTCGTCGGGGTCGAGGCATTTAATCATCTTCCAAAGAGGTTTTTCTAAAGAGCGATCGAAAGTGGAACGGCAGCTCCAACGATAACGCCAATAGTGAATTGTATCGTACGCAGCTGTCTGGAGCTCTCGGAGATTTTTTGAGACCCTCTTAACGATCAGAAGTGCCGTTGGGTTGAGCGGATGGGATTTATCCTTGTAAGCTCTATAAACCGCATACGCAGGTAAAGAAGCAAGGAGAGAAACAACAGCAAGGCATTTGACGACCCCCCATTTTCTCACCGTTGTTACCGCTGTGTTGGCCAAGGTGCAGGCGACAAATGTGGCGAGGCTTGCCCCAGCAAGTCCGGCAATCCCTCCCTCTCTGATAGATCCACGGGAGGCGTCGAAATAGGCGTCTTTTTCTGGCTTTCCACTAGAGTAAGCGACAACACAATGGCCAAAACTCCACAATCCTTGAAGAGTGTGGTTTGTTTGATAACAAACCTTGCCAATTTGTGCAGTCGTATTCAATAACAATGCTTGGAAATTACTCATTATTTACTCCAAAATCTAATATTAAAATTCTCTGCGTTTCAATAGCTACCATTACGCAAAACTCGATAAAGTTGCTCTGCTTGTTCGGTGTTCTCTCTTTCTCTATTTGCAACCATATGATCCCAGGGCTCCATGTAAAATCGGATCTGGATCTCCTCTTCTTCGTCAAGGGAAGCGGAAAACATGCTTGTTAATTGCACGGGCTGATTCGGGTCACAGTTTTTTTCACTATTTAGTATTCCTAATGCATAGGAGAATAGAGACCAAAAATTTCTAGTGTCGGTTTTTAAGTGAACGGTTTTGGTCTGTTTACGTTCTATAGGTTCTCGATCGGCGTCTTGGATTCGATACCGTATACTGAAATTGATCCACTTTTCCTCTTGAGCATCTCGGTAGAAGGGCCACAATTGTTTCGCTAAGGAGCGCTCCGACTCAGAGCGATGGAAGCCGTATGCATAATAGTAATCCCTCGTATCAACTGTGAAATTGACAAGGGGTTCCAGGATTTTCGCAGCGAGTATAACGATCAGCCAAACGACTGGAAAAAAAGGGTGTGCTGGATCGTTGTAAATTTGGCGGGTTTTATGGGGAATATAAACAGCAGATAACAGGGCAAGACATAAGCCCACCCCTCCCGAAATGCCACCTTTATTGATCAAATCACGAGCGCCCGTGTGGTATAGTTCAGAATTTGCATTGTTTCGTGCATAGGCGACAACGGAGCTGCCCAATTGCCAAAGCCCTCGAGAGGTTTTGGCTGTCTGTACAGGCATATTCCTAGCAACTGAGATTCCATGAGATAACAATGCTTGCAAATCTAAATTACTCATTATATTCATTTGCCTTGTTTAAAATTTCAAGTAATTTTATATTACTGTTTATTTAACGTCAATAGGTTAAGTGCAAGATGCCTTCTCTCTATCCTGAAATTGAGCCTTACCGATCTGGGCATCTACCAGTCGATTCCCCCCATTCGCTTTACTGGGAGGAGAGTGGCAATCCGGAAGGGATCCCCGTGGTTTTTTTACATGGAGGCCCGGGTGGAGGCACACTGCCTAAACACAGACAGTATTTTGATCCCAAGCGGTATCGGATCGTTCTCTTTGACCAAAGAGGATGTGGAAAGAGTTTGCCCTTTTCGTCCCTGGAAAAAAATACAACATGGGAGTTGGTTGCGGATATCGAGGCATTGCGCCGGTTTTTGGGGATCGAGAAGTGGGTCGTGTTTGGGGGGTCTTGGGGAAGTACCCTTGGACTCTGTTATGCGATCCACCACCCTGAGCGGGTGGTAAAACTCATTTTGAGAGGGATATATTTAGGCCGCCAGAGCGATTCGGAGTGGTATTGTCAGTCGGGCGCCCGGAACATCTATCCCGATGCGTGGGAGAGTTTTTTAGCCCCGATTCCCGAGGAAGAGCGCGGCGAAATGATCCGTGCGTATTACAAAAGACTGACTTCTGCAGATCCGGCTGTACGGCAAACGGCGACGCGCGCTTGGGCTGGATGGGAAGCGACTTTAATGCGTTTAGAGTTTGATCCAGAACTCTTTGCAGCCTTTACAAGTGACGCGCACGCTGATTCGATTGCGCGGATCGAGTGCCATTATCTCATCAACCGCCTCTTTTTCGACACCGATCAATGGATCTTGCAAAACGTGCGTGCGATCCAACAGATTCCGGGTGTCATTATCCACGGGCGTTACGACATGATCTGCCCGCTGGTGAACGCCTGGGATCTGCACCGGGCGTGGCCTAGGTCTCAGATCGAGATTGTAAGAAGTGCCGGTCATTCTGCTAGCGAGCCCGGGATTCTCGATGCCCTCATCCGTGCGACAGACGCTCCGCTCTGATGGAAGGTATTTAAATTCTCTGGTTTATGCTGAATGCCATCATTTTCATTCCTGCAAGGATTGTAATGCATTGCGATAATTGAGAATCCGGTGGGTTTTTCCACTTTGTTCTTGTTTACCTGCGTAAATAAGTGTGCCAGCGCCGCATCTATCTGGCGCAAGATTTCGGAAAAAATCGATATTCTTGAAAAAATTGGTATTGAATGTTTCAGAAGCTTTAATCTCTATTGGAAACAACTGGCGTCCTGATTGGAAAATGACATCGACTTCATGCCCATGAGTATCTCTGAAATAATAGAGTTGAGGATCGAGACCTTTGTTTAATCTGTCCTTCATTAGCTCTAAAATAACGAGGTTTTCAACCAAATGCCCTCTCGACGGATCTCTAAAAAGCTGCTCAGTATTTGAAATTCCCAATAAATAAGTCGCCAGCCCCACATCGTAAAAAAAGATTTTTGAAGTTTTGATAATCCTCTTTCCAAAATTTTCATGATAAGGCTGCAACCTGAACAAGACAAATGAGGCTTCTAGAATTGAAATCCATTCTTTAATCGTCTTGGACGTTATTCCAATGTCATTTCCGATGCTTTCCATATTTAAAAGTTGGCCGATCCTTCCGGCACAAACTTTAATGAATCTCTGAAACTGATTGAGGTCCTTCACATGGATCAATTGCCTTAAATCTCTTTCAACATAGGTTTGGAAATAATTTCTGTAAGCTTTTGTCGGGTCTAACTTATCTTTGAAGATCCTGGGATATCCCCCTTTGAGCAAAGCTTCATCTAAAGTGAGTTCTATTCCGGCATTTGCAAGCTCTTCAAGGCTCATCGGTAATAAGGTGAGGATCGCTGTTCTGCCGGCTAGTGACTGAGTGATTGCTTGATGGAGTTCTAGTTGATGGCTTCCTGTCAAAATAAACATCCCTTTAGACTGAGATTCGTCGACAATCACCTGGATGTAGGAAAGAAGGGCCGGGACACGTTGAATTTCATCCAATATGGCCCCTTGGGGGTATTGTTGTAAAAAGCCCCTTGGGTCAAAGGATGCCATTTGCTGGGTATCGAGGGCTTCAAGGTTGACATAAGGCTTGTTGGGAAACAGATACCTTACCAATGTGGTTTTGCCGGACTGGCGCGGACCTAATAAAGTTATGACGGGATAGTCCTTCGCAAGTGATACCAACTCTGTTGAGGCAAAACGTTTATACATAAAAAACCAGATAGATTTCGGGATGTTTTGAAGTTCAACTCCATTTTATCCGGATTTTTCTATGTTTGTCAAGGGGGAAGAGGGGGGTAGCAGCTGCTTGCCCACGTAAAAATGCCAACTCAATTGGCGTTTTTGAATGAAAAATGCCAAATGTGTTGGCATTTTTCGATTCAACATTTCACCTGAAAAACCTATTTTCGAAGGCTCTCTTTGATTTCTGTTGTCAACTACTCAACCCAACGCTAGAATCTGTTGGTTGAGGTTTTCTTTTATGGATAAACTAGCTGAAATTCCCGTGTTTATTTTGTGCGGGGGGCTCGGGACTCGATTGAAAGAGGAGACAGAGTTTAAGCCAAAGCCGATGGTGCCAGTCGGCAACCATCCGATCTTGTGGCATATCATGCGCCTCTATCGGCGGCATGGCTTTCGGAAGTTCATTTTGTGCACGGGCTTTAAGTCAGAGTCGATCAAGTCATATTTTCTCAATTACTCTTCCCTCAATAGCGATTTTACCGTTGATTTAAAGAGCAATGCATTGACGATCCATTCGGTCGATCACGAAGATGATTGGGAAGTGACTGTGGCCTACACTGGCGAAGAGACGATGACAGGCGGGCGCATTGCGATTGCAGCTGAAAAGTACTTGCAAAACGCTTCCCATGCCGCGGTGACTTATGGAGATGGATTGACCGATGCGAATCTCAAGAAAGAGTTTGAGTTTCACCTATCGCACGGAAAAATCGGGACGATTTTAGGGGTGAATCCCCCCTCCCGCTTTGGGGAGATCCAATTGGAAGGAAACCATGTCGTCGAGTTCTTAGAAAAACCCGAGTTTAAGGAAAAGTGGATCAATGGGGGGTTTTTCTTCTTTAAGCGCGATTTTTTTAACCGCTATTTGGACCGCGAGGTGGCGTGCGTCTTGGAAAGGCAGCCTTTAGTGCGCTTAGCACAAGATGGGGAGCTACAGCTCTACAAGCATTCTGGCTTTTGGGGTTGTATGGATACGCAGCGCGACCGCGACTATTTAACCCAATTGTGGCAGTCGGGAAAAGCCCCCTGGAACGTCCCTGTCGATTGTGTTGAGGTAGGGCTGCACGCAGGAGTGGCTAGAACATGAAGGAGGGCTATCAGGGAATCTACGAAGGGCTCACGGTCTTAGTGACGGGTCACACGGGATTTAAAGGCTCTTGGCTCTCGTTGTGGTTGCAGGAGCTTGGGGCAAAAGTCGTTGGCCTCAGCTTAGAGCCGACCGCTCCGAGCCATTTCGAGGCTTCTCGCATTGGGGAGGGGATGGTTTCGCTGATCGGCGATGTGCGCGATTTCTCCGTCGTCAACGAGGTGATCCAAAAATACCGTCCCGCCGCGATTTTCCATTTAGCAGCTCAATCACTCGTCTTAGCGAGTTACCAATCGCCAAAAGAAACATTTGATGTGAATGCAGGCGGCACGGTGAATATCTTGGAAGCTGTGCGCCATTGTCCATCCGTTCGCGCCGTCGTCGTGATCACGACAGACAAATGTTACGAAAACCAGGAATGGATTTGGGGCTATCGCGAAAACGACCCCTTGGGCGGTGCTGACCCCTACAGCGCGAGCAAGTGCATGGCAGAGCACGTCGTCCGGTCGTATCGCGCTTCGTTTTTTCAGCGGGAAGATGCTGCTATGATTGCCAGCGCAAGAGCGGGGAACGTGATTGGCGGGGGCGATTTTTCTGCCAATCGGATCGTGCCAGATGCGATGAAGGCGTTAATGGAAAACCGCACGATCGTCGTTCGCAATCCAACGAGCGTGCGCCCCTGGCTGAACGTTTTAGATCCTCTTCATGGCTATTTGTTGCTTGGCTCCCATTTGCTGAGTCGTGGAAGACAGTATGCCGAAGCGTGGAATTTTGGACCGATGGAGACGCGTGGGGTCGATGTGCAAACGCTTGTGGAAAAGGCAATCGATTTGTGGGGCACTGGCGAATGGGTGCATCAAGGAAACCCACAAGCAAAAGCAGAGAAGGGCTACACCTATGCGGAGATGGGCTTGTTGCGCCTCAACTGGGATAAGGCAGCACATCGGCTGGGATGGCGGCCATTTTATTCATGGGAAAAGGCTCTTGAAGAGACCGTCGATTGGTTTTTGGCTTTTAATAAGGGTTCTGTGCAAATGAAAGAAGTTTCTCTCTCCCATCTTCACGCATTTGTGGATGAGCTTGTGGAGGTGTGATGCGCTTTATTGAGACGCCGCTTGCGGGCGCTTTTTTGATCGAAATGGAGAAGCGGGAAGATGAGCGCGGCTTTTTTGCCCGCTTTTTCTGTACGCGGGAGTTTGAAGAGAAGGGATTAGAAACCCAGTTTGTACAAGCGAATAACTCATTTAGCAATCACAAAGGGACGTTGCGCGGGATGCATTATCAATTAGAGCCCCATGCCGAAGTGAAAATGGTCAGATGCATCCAAGGCTCCTTTTACGATGTCATTCTCGACTTGCGCCCCGATTCCCCCACATTTGGGAAGTCGTATGGAGCTGTGTTGTCTCAACAGAATCGGACGATGATGTATGTGCCTCGAGGCTTTGCCCACGGGTTTTTAACATTGGAGCCCAATTCTGAAGTGTTTTATCTCGTCTCCCATCCCTACACCGCGCATGGCGAAAGAGGAGTGCGTTGGAACGATCCTCGCTTTTCCATTCGCTGGCCAGAAACACCTGCAGTGGTATCTAAGAGGGATCAGACACATCCCGATTTTGAGCCAAGTCATCATTTGGGAATATAACGATGGAAATTTTGTTCACAGGTGCGAGTTCTTTTACGGGTTACTGGTTTGTCAGAGCCTTAGCAGAAACAGGGCATCGTGTCACAGCCATTTTTAAGCGGCCGTTGGAAGAATACACAGGTATCAGAGCCCAGCGGGTGCAGATGGCATTGCCCTTTTGCACGCCTTATTTTGATATCCGCTTTGGAACAGAGCCATTTTTAGATCTCATCCGGTCAAAACCTAAGTGGGATCTATTTTGCCATCACGCAGCTGATGTGACGGATTATAAAAGCGATGCCTTTGATCCCATCAAAGCCTTGCAAAACAACACCCACAACCTTCCTCAAGTGCTTGACCGTTTAAAAGAGCAAGGATGCAACAAAGTCCTTTTGACGGGAAGCGTGTTTGAACAGCGCGAAGGGCAGGGCACAGGACCGCTCGTCGCCTTTTCTCCATACGGCCTTTCGAAGGGGTTAACTGCCGATTATTTCGAGTACTATGCACGCACCCACGAGGTGGTGTTGGGCAAATTTGTGATCCCCAACCCATTCGGACCTTATGAAGAAGAGCGTTTCACCTCTCATATGATGGGAAAATGGCTCGAAGGGCAGCCTGTACATGTACGCACACCGCTTTACATACGCGATAATGTACCAGTCACCCTATTGGCAAAGGGGTATGCTCAGTTCGCATCTGATTTGTGCCACTCGCAAGGCTCTCGTCTCTTCCATCCAAGTTGTTATGCCGAATCGCAAGGTCACTTCACGGCGCGCTGTGCAGCTGAAATGCGCTTGAGGATCAGTCGGCCTTGTGTGGTGATCATCGAGGATCAAACAAGCTTTAAGGAACCAATGAAGCGCGTGAACACCGATCGGATCGATTGGAACAAGGTATCTTGGGACGAAGGAGCTGCTTGGGACGCCTTTGCAGAGTATTACACAACACGACAGGTGATGACTGTATGAATAAATCGGTTGGATGCATATTGATTACGCACAATGCGGCTCACCATTTGCCTTATTGTCTGGGTCCTTTACTCTCGTCGCCCTTAAAGCCCCGCATCCTTGTCATGAACTCTTCTTCGGAGGATGGCACCGTGGAACTCGCGCAACAGATGGGAGTCGAAACATGCGTCGTTCCTCGCAAGTCGTTTAATCATGGGACAACGCGTGAAATGGCCCGCAAGCGCTTAGGGACCGATATCGTCGTGATGATGACTCCCGATGCCTATATGAGCGATGCGCATACTTTAGAAAAACTGGTGGAGCCCTTGATGCACGATCGCGCCTCTGTTTCCTATGCACGGCAGATTCCCCATCCTGGCGCTTCCTTTTTTGAAGCTTTTCCCCGTGCCTTCAATTACCCCAACGAGAGCCATATCCGGGGCATTCAAGATGCGACGCGCTATGGCGTTTACACGTTTTTCTGTTCGAATTCGTGCGCGGCGTATCTCAACAATGCTCTCGATTGTATCGGAGGGTTTGAGCGGCTACTGCTAGGTGAGGACACAGTCGCCGTTTCAAAACTGCTTCGGCAAGGGCATAAAATTGCTTATGTCTCTCAAGCGCTTGTTCACCACTCCCACCGCTACACCCTTCTTGAAGAGTTTCGCCGCAGTTTTGATACCGGGCTTGCCAGAAAAGGGTATGAGCATCTACTGGAATGCCCATCGACAGATACCCGTAGAGGCATGCACTATGCAAAGACGATGATTCGCGAGTTGATCGCCAAATCCCCTGTGGAGATCCCTTACGCCTCCCTCCACCTCTTTTCCAAGTGGAGCGGCTATCGGCTTGGTCGCTTGAGCTTAAAAGCTCCTGTCTGGTTCAAGCGGTTTTTCAGCTCCCAAGATTTTTTCTGGCAAGGGCAGTGATTATGCCGAGCCAAACAACCACACAAAAAAGTTATGACGAAACGGCACAGGAATTTGCAAAAAACGTTGCGGATTTAGCCCCGTTGGAATCGATCCAGCGGTTTGTAAACCTGTTGAATCAGCCGGCTTTCACATTCTCGAATGCAAGATCATTGAAAAGCAATTTGCCTACCAGTCCCACCCCTGCCTCCGCCTCTTTTCTCAAAAGGTCATTTGAAAATCTTTTTGACAAAAAATGGATAATCGGATACAATGCTTTCAAAATCAATTAGTTACAAGAGGAACTTGCTCATGTACAAACAAGCTGTTTTTTCATTCATCGCCCTTCTTCTAGTGGTCTGTGGATGTTTTAAGGGGCAGGCGGAAATCGTTGAAACGCAGTCGATCGAGTCGATTCTTCCTTATATTGAAGAAGACACTCTGGTGCTTTTTAACATTGCAGAAGTGTTGACCGATTCGACGCTCAGTTTGGGCAGTTCCCCCTCGCGAAAATACATTCAAGCCACTGCCAAGAAGATGGCAAACCGTCCAGCCTGCGATGTGCACGATATCTTCACGTGGATCATTTTCAATCAGATTCCCCACAAAACGGTTGAACCGGTGACAGCGCAGCTCATCGCTGGTTTGCAAGAGAGAGAGGTTGTAGTAGCCGCTCTCACATCGCGCGGCCGCACGGAGTGGTACACGACAGAGATTCCGGGTGTGGATGATCAGACGGATAAGGTGTTAGAGGCTCTTGGAATAGACCTCAAGCGGACACAGCCGCCGATCGTCTCGATCCAAATGGAAGGGGCTGAGTATTTAACACACTACCGCAATGGGATTTACTACTCAAACCACATGGAGAAGGGGTTATTTCTCAAAAAAATACTCGAAGATTCGGGTTATCGTCCTAAAAATATCGTGTTCGTCGACGATAAATTAGATTCTTTGAAAACGGTCGATGAGGCGATGAAAGAGCTCTCTATTCCATTTACAGGCTTTTGGTACACGCGTACGAAAAAGGATCGCGCGGGATTCAATCCGAAAGTTGCCGTCATTCAGCTGAAATCGTTGTTGGAAGAAAGCGCCGTCTTGGACGAAGCACCGGCTGAAGAGTTAGCCAAGAGCACATACCAAAACGAGAGTGCAGATGAACTCTTCCTCGAGTTTGTAGAAAAAATCGACTTCACCCAGTTATGTGAAGAACAACACGCTAAGCCTATTGCTTTGTGAGGTGGTAGGTCGAGCGGTAAAATTGGTTCATTTGCTCGATGATTGCGTCTAGAGAGTCGTGCACCTTTTGACAGGGCGGCAGACTGTTGAGAAATTGAACTCCGTACCGTTTGGTGACGAGGCGATTGTCGAGGCAGATGACACAGCCTCTGTCGTTTTTATGGCGGATCAGCCTCCCAAATCCTTGTTTAAATTTCACAATTGCTTGGGGAAGCGAATAGGTCATAAACGGGTCTTCCCCATTTGCTAAGATCGCTTCTGAGCGGGCTTCGATGATCGGATCGCTGGGCATCCGGAAGGGAAGCTTGACAATGATGACGCATCTGAGCGCTTCTCCAACGATGTCGATCCCTTCCCAAAACGAATCGGTTCCAAAAAGAACGGAACGCTCTGTGGAAACAAAGCGCTTGATCAGTTGGTGGCGGTCCGCATCCCCTTGTTTAGATAGATTGTAATGGCGGGCAAGAAGGGAGTCTTTGATCGCTTGAAAACACTCTGTCATCATGGAATAGGAGGTAAA
>JABDCX010000010.1:20869-62155 GCA_013287915.1 Chlamydiota bacterium | reverse complement strand
GAAGATAAGCTACTGACCTTACTGACAGGCTATGTCAACGTGATTTTGGGAAATGATCAAGAGGGAAAAAAACAACTCTCAGAGGTTGCAGATTATATTTCAGAAGAGGCCGTCTCGAAAGAAACAGGCCCTGAGGACTATCTACAGGGCAATTGTTCCGCAGAGAGCCTTAAAGCCATTTTCTTGCGCGTCGACAAAAAGCGGGAATCTTTGCTAGAAAAGAAAAAAGCTCTGGAGACGGCTCTTGCAAAATACCCAAAATTTCGGGAAGGATTATTTAGCTTAGCGGGAACATGGCGTGATGATTTCCAGGTGGAGGTTTAAGCGCTGTGCCAAGCACAGATAAAGGATGGATACCCCCAAGCACACCCCTCGCCTCGAATCGAGGACAGAGGGGAGGAACGAATACAGATCGATCTCCTTAGCGAAAGTCGAGTGGGGAGGAAAGCGAAATCCCAGTTCTTCAAAAATGTAGTGGTTGATTGCGCGGATTTTGGCGCGCGGGCTTGCCTGTTCTGGAAGGCGAGCCAAAATCTGCAGAGCCATTAGATCGATCGAAGCCTCGTAACTTTTTGCTTTTCTCAACGCTTGAGGATCTTCGCCCAATTGAGACAACAAGACACCTCTAGCGAGGTCGATTTCCTCAGGAGGGAGCCGGAGCACGTCATCTTCCGTTTTTGCATAAAACCCTTTTAAGCGCCGATTAGGCAAATGGCTTGCCAATTGATCGATTAGGGCCAGTTGTTCGTTGCTGAGCTCCAAGGAGGCTTCATTTGGGGGCTTGTTGACGATTGCGACAAGGCCTTCTACCGCGCCTTCCAGATTGTGCTGTAAAATGGAGCGTACCTGGTGCATTCCCCTTTGGCCGCAGAGCAGAGTGCAAGCGTCGTCGAGCGCTCGTTGCCCCTCTGACGTCTGTCCATATAGCTCATAGAAGGCAAGGTGCTGCGGGATCGACGTTGGGTCTAGACTGTTGTAGAGCATCTTCAGTTGAGGCGAAGAAGGGTTTTCCCATTCATTTGCAGCCGCTTGCGGCATTGCCCATCCCAAAAAAAGTAGCATCAGGAAAATCGCGTTCATGCCCTTAAGGATACACAATTACCCAGATTTCCGCTCCTATCTTTTCGTGCCCGCGCCCGAAAAAAATGCAGAGTGCATTAAAGCATTCTGTCGCAGCTTGTGCACCAGGGACAGTGCTCTGAGGGCAAAAAGCAAAACAGAGGTTATCGTCTTCTCACGGAAGTAACATTAAGTTCTCTTACCCCTTCGATTTCAACAGTTGGAATTGGTCCTTTTTGATGTTTTACGTGATTGTTAGCATAGGTTTTTAGAGCGTCAGTAATTCCTGTTGATACTGTCGTAGATAAGAGACTGAATTCATCTCTTGTAGCTGTTCTACTGAATTTTATTTCTTTTTCGATTTTTTGGAGCAGATCAGTTGCTTGTTTCATTTTCTCAGGTGCTAATAGCTCGTAAAGCGTTGTAGAACTACCATCCGCATCAGAAGCCTTAATTTGCTTCATTTCGTGAAGAGCTCTTGCACGCTTGAAGAGAAGTTCTTTTTCAGCATCATCTAAGTCATCCCGTTTGGCGATTTTAGATGCCATTTTTAAGATATCAGCTACAGGACTTTCGATTTTGCCAGTTTTGGATTTTCCAGCCATTTTGACGCAAAGATCCATGTAAGCTTGTATTGCCTTTGGGATTTTCAGCTCTTTCCGAGCAGCGTCAACCTTTTGGAGGTCGGCATTGAGTGCTTTAGCGTCGGCATATCGATGGCTTTCCTTGACGCGCTCTAAGAACTGATCGATCTCTTTTCTGCGAGCGGGGGATAGGTTTTGATGGGCGGTGGTGACCTGTCCGTATAAACCAATCGCTTTTTCATGCTTGAGATGGACAGCTTCTTTTACAGCCAAAAAGAGTTGATTTTTCTGGTCAATCAGGAGATCTTGTCGGTCGGCAATCTTGTCGGCCAGCCCCAACAACTCCTTCTCTTCTGCTGTAGGCTTGGTTGGGGGATTCAACACCAATGATTGCAAGCTTTGTGGGATGCAATTATCCTTAAATTGTTGTTCCACCGCAGCAAGCACTGACCCTCCCGTGCCCACTTTACGTGGATCTAGAACAGGTACGAGATCTCTCACGAATTTGATCGCCTTTTCCAACTGTTTGACATCTGTGAAATGGGTTTCTTTGATTTCTAAAAGCTGTTTCTTTTGTTCTGAATTTAATTTCGGGTTGTTTTTGATAGAGGTATCATTCCCTGCAAGAACTACGATTGCCGCTTTGAGATCCTTTCCAACTAGGTCTAAAGCGTAGACTGGTCCCATAGCAGAGGTTGCTTTTTTCATATCCTCAAGTAAAAGCGTATGGACATTTGTTGTTGGATGTCCGGGATGGGCCCGCACAGCCCCTTGGTACATATCGCCCCGGTTCAGTTTCTCCATAAAGCGATCGACAACCGCTTTGTTCTCTGGGGTAAGAGCGCGATAGAGGGTCGTTTTGTAGCCTTTTGCGTCCTTCCCTTCTGTGTGTTTGAATCGGTAGATCTCTTGAGCGCACTTGAAAAGAGCCTTTTTTTCTTCGGCATTCAAGTCGTGGCGGTTCAATATTTTGTATGCCAAGGGAAGCAGCTCTTTTTGCTCAGGTGATAAAGGCCTACCTGCCTCTTTTGCTTGCGTTGCTTCTGCTAAGTAGTTAGCAAGATTTGGGGGCAAGGATTCTTCGAATGCGGCGCGGATATAAGCGATCTGATCCGCTGCGTTCATGACTTCCATTGTCTGTTTTGCGCCCGGAGGTGTAACCACAGGTGTCCCGCGCTGAGTGACGTTGATATTTGGTGAAGAAAGGGGAGTCTTGAGGTGTACTGGCCGGAGATTAGGGTTGTTTGCCAAAATGGATTTAGCAGTGGCAAAGGCAGTTTCTAAATCTTCGATATTAAAGAAATTGGTTTTTAAGATGGCCGCCACTTGCTTCTGTTCTTTTGGGGTAAGCTTATCATTTACACCCTTAAGAACGGCTTTCAAGTTCTCTCCTGCCTTGTAAGTTACAGATTCTATTGCAGTTTTTTCTAGAGATTTTGCAAGCGTTTCTAGTTTCTCGGGTTGTTGACCATGCAGACTTGGGATAACATAGTCAGCTTCCCAATAACGCACTTCGTTCACCCGTTTGGCGAGAGTTAGAATCTGCTTATCAATTTTTGCAGTTTTTTGAGGATCTAGGTTTTTAGACCCTTTGAGTTCGTCTTGGAGTTGGTGGATCGCATTCAGGATTTTCCCTTTTTGAGTGAGGACTTGCTTCTGGGCTTCGGCGTCGGTCCAGTGGCTGCTGACGCGTCTCATGATGGTGCTCATCACCGTCTTGCGCTGTGTTGCTCCTGCTGTTGTGTGTCTGTCTAAGTGCAGTGCGTCAGGGATGTGAACTTTACTGCCAAATCCAAATATGTTCATACAACACCTCCGGAATGTGTTTATTACATTTTAATAATCAATCACCTTTAATTCTTTTGGAAATTCTTCACGTCTTTGCGTCTCTGTGTTTACCTCTTCCCCGATTAGCGCTCTCTCCCAATTCTCAATCTGTTTGCTGGTCGTCGTTCCTTTATGAATGCCTGCTAAGAGCGCTTCGAGTTCTTTCTTTTTTTCATTTGGTACCTGCTTATATTCTTCTCTATTTTTGTATTCGTAGAGTCCTCCAGCGGCATCAAACAGGTTTCCTTTTTGTTCGCGTGAGAGCCCTCTTCGTCGACAAATGGCGCGGCCGAGAGCTATCAGATCGCGATTTGCAGAAAGATCGTTTTGGTATTCATCAAAATTATCCGGAGGCAGCTCTGAAAGACGCTTTCTCATCACATCGATTTGAACGACCAACGGATTTGAAGGATCTCGGTGCCTTATAGGTTGGATGATTCTACTGAGAGTCGTTATATTAAGACTCAGTTGCTTCATATCGCGGGCTGGATTAGCGACAATGCCTTCCAGCTTTTCTCGGTCGGCCTCGTTCATTTGGATTTCGTCTGACTGGAGAGCCAGTTGAATCTCTTTTTTTAGTTCGCTATTGAGGGTTTCGAAACTAACAATTGGGGGAGAAGCTTGGAGGATGGCTGAGTCAATTTGCTGCATCTCCTTTTCAAAAGCGTCTTCAGAAGTAAATGGATTCCCTTTTTCAACTTTTTGGAGGAGCTGTTCGATCGGCTTTTTATTTTCAGGGGTTAATTGCGCGTATTCTGGTTCAATAGTTCCTTTTGCTGTATAGGTGGGCGTCTGTTTCAGATTGATGATTTCTCGGACGCAATTGAATAAGCGATTTTTTTGGACGAGATTGAGGTCTTGCCGATTGGCGATGTGGGGGACTAGCTTTGAAAGATCAGGGGGCACTTGAGTCATTTTCTGGAGTGTTTCAGGGACAAATTTTCCTTGGTAGTTTTTTTCGAGAGCTTGAAAGCCAGTCAAGATCTTTTGGAATTTTTCTTCGCCAAGTTGAACTTGTTTGTCCTCGTTCAGTTGCACTCCTCGTTGCCCGGCGGCTTTTAGGAGTACTTCGGCCCGTTTCATCGCCGCTGCCAGTTTTTCCACATCGGTGTAGGTGGTCTTGGAGATCTTGACGAGTTCTTCGTATTCCCCGGGTTTGAATAGGTGTTGTTTGAAAAGAGCTTGTTCCTTTGCGGTTGCTCCTAAGCCGACCGCCACTGTTTCATGCAACCTTTTATTTACTTCAAAAATGTTGGTGAAATGTGCCAGAGCTTTCGTCACCGTTTCTCGATCGGCTTGAAACTCCTCTGACGAGAGATACACTTTTCCCTCGCTGATTTCTTTAAAGAACCGATCGACGACAGCTCTGTTTTGCGGAGTGAGCATTTGTTCGAACGGAACTTCTTTTCCCTGCTCATTTAAAACGGTGTTATTTTTGATGATGACAATGACCTTGGCTAAATTGAAAAGGTCTTTTTTGTCGTTCATGAAGAGATTGGTTTGGTTGTGGATCTGTTTGGCGATCGGGAGTAGGATTTTGTCTTCAGGTCGTAAAGGTTGATGCGCTGCTTGACCGATAAATTTGTATACGTTTTCAGGTAAGACAAGTTCGCGCTGTTTTGCTTCGAGAGCATATAATTGCGCTTTGACCTTGAGTACGGTTTTGTCTTCTCCGATCTTTGCTCCTCGGCTGTCAATGATCTCTCTCACAAGTCCGATAGCTTGTTGCAATCCCATTGCGCCCCGCTCTAATTGTGCAACCACTTCACTCAGGCTTTCCTTCTCATCTGGCTGCAGTTTTAAATCTTTGCTTGAAAGGAGGAGATTGTGGGCGCGTTTGAATTCTGCGACAAAAGCGTCTTGTATCCCCTGACCATATTGGAGGGCTTTGGAAGCTTGATAGAGCATAAAATCAAACTGGTCGGCAGAGGAGAAGGGGATTCCCTCTTCAACCTGCTTTAAGAGAAGTTCAAGCACGTTTTTGTCTTGAGTGGGTAGCAATTCAAACGGAGATATTATGCGTCCTTGTGCGCCAACGATCCCTGTCCGTTTCATGAGGACCATTCGGTCTAGGCATCCCAACAAGCGCATTTTTTGTTCTGGTCCGATGTCATCCCGCTTTTCGATTTTTTTAGCGAGGACGATGGTGCGCTCAAAGGCAACGGGGTCTTGAGGAGTTGTTGTCAGCCCGTCAGTCAAGAGGCCTTGAATATCTGAAGGAAGCTTGTTGCATTGTTTGCGGATATTAGCCAATTCCGATTGAACGAATGCCACCGTTTCGGGTTTGAAGGGGACTGAACCGTGTGTCGGTAGAAAAATTTGCAACAACTCTTCTACCTGTTTAAGGGAGTGAGGGAGTCGATTGCCGATGTCTCGAGGATCCATCCGAAGCAGGTGGTCGAATTGCTCTTTTCCTTTCCAGCCCGTTTGCTGTGACTCATTCCTAGGTTGTATTTGTGAAAAAAATGGGTCATTGGCACAAACGGCGAGTAGATCGTGTATCGCTCCTCCAATAGTCGTTTTGAGCTCTTGAACATTGGGTCGAACGGTTCTGACAGCTTCTTGAAGTGTATGGAGATCGTTACTAAAAGAAGTCCCTTCCAGGTATGGGTCACCATGGCGCAAGCGGTTGAAGATCCACTCCACTTCATTCCTCAGTTTTGGATCGAGCTCCGCATAAAGAGTGGTCTTTTTCCCCTGGTCATTGAAAGTGTAAGAGGCTTTAAGCTCTTCGACGGCCCTCAGGCAGTTGAACAATTCTGACTTTTCGTCACGATTCAGATCTTCCCGATCAGCAATCGCATAAGCGAGATCGACCGTTTCTGGATCAGCGGTTTGCTTCTGATCGGGCCCTCCAATCACGCCTCTAGTTGACTCGGGAAGCACCAAGAGATAGTAAGCTTTGCTCCATCCTAACCGAATCGACAAGCCTGCATATTTTTCTGGATCGCGTTTTTGGAATTCACGTGCGTGGTTTTGAATAAAGGTTTCCACAGCTTTGATAGCTTCTCTCTGACTTTCAGCTGTCGTATAGGTTTTTTCTCCGATTTGACTTAGAAAACTAATGGCATCTCGTTGGGCCAATGTTTGATTGACTTTTGGATAGATCGATACGCACTGCTCGATTACGCTTTGCAAGTTTTGATTGAGGAATAGCTTTTGGCTAAGGTTTTTGACGACGAGCTCACACTGAGCCATATCTTTCTCAAAATCGAGGTCGTTATAAGGAAGCTCCTTCTTGACTTGTTCTAAGATTCGGTTGAAAGCAACTTTAGTGGGTGTCTGGAGGGTTCCAAAGAGCGTGGTTTGCTCACCTTTTTCATCGATGATCGGAGCGTATCGATATTCGATAATCCCCTTGACGTTTTGGAAGAGCCTATTTTTTTGTCCCTCATTGAGATCTTGCCGATCGGCAATTTTGTATGCGACCTCAGTGATTTCCCGGTTCATTCTTTGGACTGTCGCATTTTGAGCGGGAACGGCTTTCGATGCTGATGTCCTAGCGATCCAGTTTCGAATTTCACCAGGGATTAGCTGATCGAATTTTTGAAGCGTAAGACCGAGTCTAACCTGGATGTTTTCTATTGAGCGAACCGTGCTTCGGATTATTTGAAACTCTTTCCTTTTCTCACTTATTTGCTGTTGTATTCTGGCTTGCTGACTTGCCGTGTTTACTTGTTGAGTCGTTCCAGTTTTTTGTTGTTTCAGTTCGAGCAATGTTGCTCTCTCTTTAACTGATACATTCCCCATCTCTGCTGGTTGCATTTGCTGTGCTTTTACCTCTAATTGTTGGATTTCCTCAGACAATTTCTCCATTTTCGGATTTGCAATACTCTCTTGCTCTTCTGCAGCTTTTTTCATCGCGTTCTGCATGATCAAAGCCGCTATTTTTTCCTCTTTCACTTTGAAGATCGGGGTGTGCTGAAGCTGATTGAGAAATTGCTGCTCCTCTTTCCCCAGGTGCTTATTCAATTGTGGGTTAGCTAGGGTGGCGCCGATCAAAGTACGCAACCCATTGCAAATCTCAAGTTTCTCTTTGTTAGGGCTGCTGGATTCGACGAGTTCGTTTTCTAGTTCGTGGATCCAACCTTCCACGTTTTTGATTTCCTTTCCCGTTTTTGATGTCGTTGGTAAGACTTGATGGACCCTTGTTTCAATGATCCTGAGTTGATCCCGGATTTTCTGATCTCCAAATTTACCCCTGACAAGTGGATCATCCAGGGCAACGAGAGCTTTGAGGAGTTCCCTTTTTTGCGTATCAACGGCTTGGTTGATCTTCTCTTGGCTCCACTTTGTTGAGAACAGACTCAAGAATTGTTGAACGAACCCTGTTGGCTTCGGAGTGGGCGTTGTTGGAACGCTCAGCGCTTTTGGAATGATTGGCAATGACATAATTAACCTCTTTGATTAATTACATTACATAATATTATTATACAACCAATCACATATTTAGTTGCAAATAATATAGCTGCCAACACGTTTAATTAATCTTTTTCACCCTCCTCACTGTCTAACAAGCTGAAGATTAAGCTCCTATGAATACCCACAATCTCTTCGACAGAAGGGCGGAACCGGTAGGTCCAGTTCCGATCGGAGAGGGTGCCGGGGATGTTGATCCGCTCGTCTGCAGGGTCGGGCCACGTCATGTTGGGGATGAGAGCCAAATACTCATTGAGAAGGTTAATGTGAAAAAGGCTATTGGAGTGGTGGCTAGCCCGAAGGATTGCTGCTCGTTGGGAGTCTGTGAGCTGGGGTTGATATTCCCACCCCATCGCAGAAGCGTAGAGGTGCGCTTCCTCTTCTTGGTTGTGCCACCACTGTCCAAGCGTTTCGGAATCGTGTGTGGAAACGGTCGTCATGCTCATCAGGGGGTATACAGAGAGAGGAATATAGCTTTTATCGCCATGCCAATAGCGCTCCCACCGCATCACTTTGGTGCCGCAGATCCCTAAGCGTTGCATCGATTCCCGTACGGGGGGAGGAATGGTGCCGAGGTCTTCGCCGATCGGAAGGAGAGTCGAAGCATTGATCATCATGTGCATCAAGGTTTCCCCTTGCGGAATCCATTTCCCTTCGTCTGACGGGATGAAGTGCCCTTCGCGTGCGGGCTTGTCGGCGGGGATTCCCCAAATGCGGTAAAATCCGACGATGTGGTCGATCCGGTAGATGTGGTAGAGGTTGGAGGCGACTTCTAAGCGTTTCTTCCACCAGCGGTACTCATCGCGTGCCATTGTTTCCCAATTGTAGAGGGGAAAGCCCCATTTTTGCCCTTCAGGCGCGTACATGTCGGGTGGGGCTCCTGCGGCATAGTTTAAGTCGAAGAGCGTGGGCTGTTTCCACACATCGGCACTTTCGCGGTTGATCAGGATCGGGATGTCTCCTTTCAGTTGAATCCCGTACATTTCGGCGAGAGTTTTCACAAGCTCAAATTGTTGGAAGCACAAATATTGCAAGAATTGGTGGAAATCGACTTCAGCGGTGAGTTGCGGCGGAAGTTTGTGTGAATAGAGAAGGTCGTGCTCTTTGAAAAGGGTGGGCCATGTTTCCCAGCTGCTCCATCCTTGGTGTACTTTAATTGTCTTGTAGAGGGCGTAGTCGTAGCACCAATGGGAGTGTTTGGCTTTGAATTCCCGAAACGAGGAGAGGTCGGTGGTGTGTTTGCTCCAGTGGCGGTAGTAATCGCGTAGAAAGTGGAGCTTTCCTTTGTGGACGGCGGGATAGGAGATCCGTTGCGAGCGGGTAAGTTTTTGCAGCTTTACAAGTTGTTTGAGAAGCCTTTCGCTATTTTGAACGAAGGGAAGCGTGTGCAGCGACAGGTGAATTGGGTTAAGGGCATAGGCTGACAGAGCGGAATAGGGACTCGTTTCTGGCCCGGTGTCGTTGAGGGGGAGGAGTTGGACCAAGTCGAACCCAACCGATTTACACCAGGGAAACAGATGGGCAAGATCGGTAAATTCTCCAATGCCACAGCTCGTTTGGCTATGCAGGGCAAAGAGGGGAACGACGATTCCGTGGTGGTCGCGGATGCCGACCGTTTCCCATGTTCTTCCCGCTGCTGTGCGGCGGATTTCTTCTTGCTGTTGGGGCGTCGGTTCTTGTCTCATTTGACTCGCGTTACAATGCGGATGGTTTTGATGTCGAGCAGGGAAGTGTCTTTTATCGACAGCTCCAGCGGCGCCAGGTAGACGGTGTCGTTTTTGTCTGGTTGGTGCCCGAGGTGGAGGGTCATGAGTTCGAGAAGTGTCAAGGAGGGATCTTCGTCGAGGAGGTATTCAAACTCGTCTGCGAATTCTCCAACGGTCATTTCTGCTGGGAATGTTCTGTCGATCATGACACCTGAGCGGACTGCGTCGACAGTCAGGTGTGTGAGGTCTCTGGAGTAGTTGTGGAATACTTGTTCGAGAATGTCTTTGAGTTGGACGAGGCCGATCGCTTTCCCTTGTTTGTTCAAGATGACGGCGACGTCTTGTTTGTTCGTGCGGAATTGCTTAAGCAAGTTCATCGTGCTCGTCGTTTCAGTCACAAACCAAGGGGGGCGAGCGTAATCGCGTATCTTTTGTGTGTCTGACCCTCTTAATACCTCTCTGGAGTAAGCGATGGCAACGATGTGGGACAGTTCGCGGTGGTAGAGAGGGACGAAATTCGCACCCGCTTTTGCGAGATAGGTGCGCATCTGGGCAATCGTTGCAATAGACGGGAGGGCTCCGGAAAGCTCAAGAGGGCGCATCACTTCTTTTGCCGTTGTCGTACGCAGTGAGAAAATGGTTTCAGTGACAGCTTTAAAGCCGGCTTTTTCGCTGGCGGCCCAAGGCTCGTCTGCTTGCCCTTCGACGAGTTTTTGGAGTTCCTCTTGGCTCATGTAGAGGTTTTGTTCAGACTCTTTGATTCCTAAAGCCCAGTCACAGGCCTGTGAGACCCAGCTGATGAGGGCGAGCAGTGGTGTGAGGATTTTGGCAGAGGCGTAGACGATTGGCACACCCAATAGGGCGACGTGTTCCGCATAGTGGCGAGCGGCAAACATCGGCGCCAGTTCACCAAAAATCACGACGATGAGGACTTGTGTCAAGGGGGCAAGGTCGGGGCTCAACCCAATCGAAGAGTAAAATTGGCGCGCACATTCGGAGCCGATGACAAGGGCGACGTTGACGCCAATCAGCGTAGTGCCGAACAGTTTAGCGGGGTCGTGGAGGAGGTCGCTCAGCCAAATTGCCCGCTTATAATTTTTGCTGACGTAGTACTGGAGTCGGACCTTGTTGAAGGAGACGCAGGCCATTTCGAGCATCGAATAGAAGGCAAGGATGAGGATGGTAATGAAATTGAGAAGTAGCCATAACAGGGCGTAGGAGGCTGTAGGAAGGGGAGTCATAGTTTCCTCACATACACGCGCCTGACGCGGTTTGGATCGCTGGCTAGGATCTGAAAGAGGAACCCTTCGGCTTCGTATTGTGTCCCTGTATGCGGGATATCGCCAAACCGTTCCACGAGCCACCCACCTAAGGTCACCATGTTCGTTTCGCTTTGCAGGTCGGTATTGAAGTAGTTGTTGAATTCGGTCAGTTCCATCCTGCCGCTTGCGATGATCTCTTTGGCGCCCGCCTTTGTGTAGGGGGTTTTTGTGTCGCGCACATCGGCGATGTCTCCGACAACAACTTCAAAGAGGTCTTCGCGCGAGATGAGACCTGTGAGCGAGCCGTACTCGTCGATCACGAGGGCAATCACCTGTTTGTTCTCTTCAAAGCGTCGCAAGAGGGAAGAAGCGAGAGTTGTTTCTGGTACGTAAAGAGGTTTAGCGAGGTAGTGCTTCAGATCTGCAGATGTTTTGATCGCATGTTGGTGAAGAAAGAATTGCCGCGCCGAAATGATCCCTAAGATGGCATCAGACGTTTCTTCGTAAACGGGGATCCGCGCGCATTGCAGATCGGTAAAGAGGTGGATCAGCTTTGATAGGGGTTCTTCGCTATTGTAAAAGAGGATATCTTCTCTTGGACGCATGTGCTCTTTCACTGTCGCGTCTTGCAAGTTGATGTAGCCCCAGATCAGCTCGGCCTCATCTTGCTGCAACACCCCATGTTTTTGAGAGGTGTGAAGCACGTGTTTGAGTTCATGTTTTGTAATTTCCTGTTCTGGCTTGAGATAGAAAAACATCAACCGGGAAACGGGGGCTGTTGCGGCAACGACAAATCGTCTGATGGGTTTGAGGATCCGATGAAAAAAATCGATCGATGGCGCAACGAGAGTAGACAAAGTGTTATTGATCCGGATCCCGATGTATTTGGGGATGATTTCCCCTAAAAAGAGCATTAAAACGAGAGGAACGCCCACTTTTAAAATCCAGCTTGCCGATTCGCCAAACATGGCGGAGATCACGTTCTGGAGCAGAATGTTGACGAGCGTATTGAGCATGAAGACGGTAACGAGCAACTCTTGGGGACGAGAGAGGAGGCTGGCGATTAGGTTTTTTGTCCGGTCTTTACTCGCTTGATAGGTTTTGAGCTTTGTGGAAGGGAGAGAAAAAAGAGCCGTTTCAGAAGCAGAGAAGTACGCAGATGAGAAGAGCAAGACGATTAGAATGACAAGAAGCGGGATTAATTCCATACCAATTTTTCTTCAAAAACCACCTTCTTTTGCCCTTCAGGAACCAAGCCCAACTTCTTGATCAAGAGGAGCTCGATCGAATCGCGATCGCTGTGGCTGGCGATCTGGAGCTTGAGGTCTGCTTGAAGCGCGAGGACATTTTCCTTTTCATACTGCAAGTGCGTGTATTCCGCCATCAATAAATCAAAGTCGCTCTGCCTCTTGTGCGCTCCGGCTTCATATAGACCCAAGCAGAGGAGTAAGAATAGACCGATGCTCCAGAGATAAAAACGGGGTGATTTTTTTTCTTGCATTATTTGTGTGGCAGCGCTTAAATATTTTCTTCTTTCACATCAAGTTTTGAGAGAAACGGCGAATCGTAATACAAAGAATGTACCATAACATGCGCATTAATTTTTTTCTATCACCTAAATTAACTTATCACAAGTAATCTTGCCGTTTCTGGCTGGGTGGAACAGTGTGTTGCAAAACACACTGTTCCACGATAGCTTTTCATCGATAAAACAGTCGAGTCCACAAGAATTTCAGAACGATGAGCGGGTGTCTGCAGATGTGGCAGAGAAATGCTCCGTACGACACCTCTGTAAGAGACCGGTCGATCACTTTTCCATGTGCTGCAAGACACTCTGCAATCCAGCCCCGATGGATCAGAAACAAGGAAGCTGGGAGTGCATCTAAAGGGAAATAGCCCACGTCCGCCGTTTCGTAACTAAGTCCCAACGTTCCAGAAACCGGTCTACAAAGGAAAAGGTAGGTGTCTTTAGCCAGCCGGTTCACCGGGTGGTAGTGAGCTGCCAGTCGAGTCACTTCCACGGTGATTCCCGTTTCTTCGAGCACTTCCCGTATCGCTGCCGCCTTTGGATCTTCGTGCGGCTCCACTCCCCCGCCAGGCAGCACCCACACAGGCACATCCTTGCGGCAGGTCAGGAGGATCTGGTTCTTGTGGTCAATGACTAGAGCAAACGCACTTTTTTGTGACATAGAGCTATCTTACCGACCAAGCTCATATCAAGCAAGCGACAGGGATCTAAGGTCCCTTCTTAACCCTAGCGTGAAATTGACCTCATTACTACAATGCCGAAGAGGGAGAACGCTATGAAACCACTCAAGCGCATTGCTGTGACCGGCGGGGCTGGTCAGATCGCTTATAACTTGTTATTTCGGATTGGAGCAGGGGAGCTGTTTGGGCGCGATCAGCCTGTCGCCTTGCACATCTTGGAAGTAGAGGAAGCGTTAAAGGCTCTGGAAGGGGTGAAGATGGAATTGCAAGATTGCGCATTTCCATTGCTCCTGGAGATTCACATCGGCAGTGATCCGATGGCTCTATTTCAAGGCGTTCACTATGCCCTCTTGGTCGGCGCAAAGCCTCGAGGACCCGGCATGGAGCGTTCTGATCTGTTAAAAGACAATGGGCACATCTTTGTTGGGCAAGGTAAAGCGTTAAATGCAGTTGCCGATCGCAATGTGCAAGTGCTGGTCGTTGGCAATCCGTGCAATACCAATTGCCTGATTGCGATGACCCATGCTCCCAAAATTCCACGCCGCAATTTCCGAGCGATGACCCGTCTTGACCAAAATCGCGCGGTTGCGTTGATTGCAGAGAAAGCGCATGTCAACTGTGCTGCTGTGGAGAGGGTGACTATCTGGGGAAATCATTCGTCGACACAGGTTCCAGATGCTTCTCAAGCGTTGATCAAAGGAAAGCCTATTCGGGAAGTGATACCAGATGCTAAGTGGTTTGAAACGGTGATGATCCCGAGTGTCCAAAAGCGGGGAGCAGCCGTGATCGCCGCGCGGGGTAAATCGTCTGCTGCGTCAGCGGCGAATGCAATTTTAGATGCAGTGCGCGATATGGAAAATTCCACGCCAAAAGGGCAATGGTTTTCCGCCGCTGTGCACACCGGGGAAAACCCGTATCGGCTCGATCCAAATCTGGTCTATTCGATGCCATGCCGCTCGAATGGAAATGGAGAGTACGAGGTGGTTAAGGATTTAGTCTGTTCCGATTTTATTCTCACCAAAATGAAAGAATCGGAAGTTGAACTGTTAGAAGAACGCGCATTTATTGCAAACTTGCTTTGAGGTCATATGGCGAATGAAAATGTCGATATCTTATTTAGCATCACCTCTGAAAATCTCGAGACGGGATTGAGAGGAGTCCCCGTGGGCTATTGCCCAACTTCCACTGTGAAACCGACAGAGGGGCTTTTTTACGTGGGGCAGTCCGTCGATCATTTGGTCACCTGGCAGCCAGAGCGGGTCATTTATTTACTCTATTATGGAAAGGATGGAACAGCCGAGGAAGTGGCTCAATTTACAAAGGAGCTGCGCAAACGGGCGACGTGCAGCGATAAATTGATTAAGCAGATTCAACAGATGCCGCGCGAAGGACATCCGATGAAACTCTTTTCTGCAGCGCTGTTGATGACAGCTATGCTAGAGGGCGTTTATGGATATCGGGAAGATTGTTTAAATTTAATTGCAAAGGTGCCCATTGTGGCGGCGGCCGTCATCAATCATCATGCTGGGTGGGGCAGCTTTAGACCTTCTCAACCAGAGCTTGGTTATGTCGAAAATTTTACCCATATGGTCAACGTGCCAAAAGTGGATCAGGCGGCGTTGAACGATGCTTTCAAGCTTTTTAACATTCTTCACTACGACCATGGCGGTGGCAATTTATCGACGTTTGTGGGAAAAGCCGTTGCTTCCGGTTTGGAAGATATGTACGGGTCGATTTGTGCCTCGATGTGTGCGTTGGCGGGCCCACGTCACGGTAGGGCCAATCAGGACAGCTTAGAATTTTTGCAAAAGATCATCAAAGAAATTGGCCAAGACGCGTCTGCTGAGAAGCTAGAGGCGTATTTGCGCAAGATCTTAGCGGACAATCAGCTCGTATTTGGTTTTGGCCACGCGGTATTGCGCGTCGAAGACCCTCGTGCGACCGTTCTGTATGCCGCCGCTGAAAAACGGTATTCAGACCATTCTCTCGTTAAGATGGCAAAGTTGCTTCGACAAGTGGGTCCAAAAGTGCTTGGCGAAAATCCCAAAATAACCGATCCATACCCCAATGTCGATGCCATTTCAGGGACAATGCTCGCTGCTGCTGGATTTAATTATCCCGAATACTTTACAGTGTTATTTGGTCTTTCGCGCTGCGTCGGCATCTCGATACAAATTGTGTACGAGAGATGTGAAGCGCGCGGCGGGAAGGGAACGCCAATTGTAAGACCTAAATACATCTTTAAAGAACGGGAAGTGCAAAAATGAATTTCAATGATCTGCGTTTGATTTTCAATCGTGCAAGCGCAAAGGCGTTCAACCCGAAAAAACTCGGCGTCGTTTCTCTAGTGCTGGCTATGTGCGGTCTTTTAGTCGTGTTTTGCAGAGGCCTTGCGATCAACGCCACCGAATGGGTGGTGATGAGTTTGACGTTTCTCCCTTTCTTTTTGTGCACGGGCGTTTTGATGTCGATGGGGATTTTTCTCATTCGCGTGTACCATGACGAAATCAAAAATAAGCCGGTTGCTTATGGCGATATCATGAATAAATCGTGGGATGTCATTATCGGCGCCTCCTACTTTTCGATTCCATTTATTCTCAGTTATTTGGTTCTGTGGGTCTTGTTGGGCATCTTTGTCATGCTTGGAGCGATCCCTTTTATTGGCGAAGTGCTGAGTGTCCTTCTCTCATTTGCTCCCTTTTTGCTTAATGTCGGCTCTCTTGTGTTGTGTTTTCTCAGCTTGTCGACACTTTTTCTTATTGCTCCAGTGATCGCATTAAATGGGCCAAACCGTTCGATGGTGACCGATACGGTGTTGCGACGCGTTAAAAAAGATCCCTTCTGCAATGTGGTGCTGGCCCTGATTGCCATTTTTCCACTCACCTTTTTTGCTGCCGTCATGGCACTTGCTGCCATCATGACGGAACAGGTATGTTATGTGTGCGAACATGCGCTTCAACATGTGCTCCAGTGGTTTTTCATCATGATCCCCTTCACAGCGCTCCTTTCACCCGCCATCGTTTTCTATTTCAACTTCGCCGCCGAGTCCCACGTCCTCCTCAAAAAGGACTAGTCTTTTCTTTTTTCTTGACAATAATCCTAAAAAGAGTACCTTATTACCTATTTGGTTTCAAACCGGTGATAGTGAATTGCTAATGACAAAAGAAGATACGTTAAAGTTTGAAGGGGTCGTAGAGGAGTTGTTGCCGAACATGCATTTCCGCGTGCGTTTGCAGAACGGAATGGTCGTGATGGCGCACCTTTGTGGAAAGATGAGAATGCGGAATATCCGGGTTCTCGTCGGAGACTCAGTCACCGTAGAGATGTCGCCCTATGACTTGACAAAGGCTAGGATCACGTTTCGTCAAAGGTAAATTAATTTTTATTTTTGACTGCCTAGTCTCGTAAAATAGGGAAAAAAGCATTTTTCAGTCATCTGGATGTTGATTTTATTTTAACGACCGTTTACACTAACCTGCTTTCACCTGTCGCTCATTGCGAGTGCAGGGGGGAAGAAGTGAACGGGCGCCCAGATAGCTCAGTGGTAGAGCATTTGCATGGTAAGCAAAAGGTCGTAGGTCCGATTCCTATTCTGGGCAGAGAGTAAATTTTTATAAACTTTTTAGGCGTTACACGTTAGGAGGTAACATGGCAAAAGAAACTTTTCAACGGAAAAAGCCACACGTAAACATCGGTACGATCGGCCACGTTGACCACGGCAAAACGACGCTGACAGCAGCGATTACGAAAGTTCTCTCACAAGCTGGGGGAGCTAAATTCCGCGACTATGCTTCGATTGATAACACACCAGAAGAAAAAGCGCGTGGGATTACGATTAACTCAACACACGTCGAATACGAAACAGCTGCACGCCACTATGCACACGTGGACTGCCCAGGCCACGCGGACTACGTGAAGAACATGATCACGGGTGCTGCACAAATGGATGGCGCGATTCTCGTTGTTGCTGCGACAGACGGTGCGATGCCTCAAACGCGCGAGCACATTTTGCTTGCTCGTCAGATGCAAGTGCCAGCGATCGTCGTATTCCTCAACAAAGTCGACATGCTTGGCGAAGGCGACCAAGAACTTCTCGACCTCGTTGAAATGGAATTGCACGAACTGCTCGAATCGAAAGGGTACCACAATTCGCCAATCATTCGCGGTTCTGCGCTGAAGGCTCTCGAAGGGGATCCAAAGTACGTTGAAAGCATTAAGACGTTGATGAACACTGTTGATGAAAAGATCCCAACACCAGCACGTGAAATCGACAAACCATTCCTCATGCCTGTTGAAGACGTTTTCTCGATCTCTGGTCGTGGAACGGTAGCGACAGGACGTGTCGAGCGCGGCATTGTGAAAATGAACGACAAGCTGCAACTCGTTGGACTCGGACCAACACGTGAAACAGTTGCAACTGGTCTTGAGATGTTCAACAAGCTTCTCGACGAAGCAAGAGCGGGTGAAAACGTTGGTATTCTGCTCCGCGGCTTGGAAAAGACTGATATTGAGCGTGGGATGGTTCTGGCTGCACCAGGCACTTGCACGCCTCACACGGAGTTCAAAGGGCCTGTTTACGTCTTGACGAAAGAAGAAGGTGGCCGTCACAAGCCATTCTTTACAGGCTACCGTCCACAGCTTTACTTCAGAACGACTGACGTAACGGGGACTGTTGAGCTTCCAGCAAACGTCGAGATGGTGATGCCTGGCGACAACGTAGAGATCACTGTGAAGTTGATCTCTCCTGTTGCGATGGAAAAAGGGATGCGTTTTGCGATTCGTGAAGGTGGCCGTACGATCGGCGCTGGAACGGTCTCTGAAATCATCAAGTAATTGAGCGATACAAATATCAGGCTTTCCCTGTAAGGGGAAAGCCTGTTTATTTTAATGGATAATTTGCGTGGGTGTGTAGCTCAGCTGGTAGAGCAGCGGTCTCCAAAGCCGCCGGTCGGGGGTTCGAATCCCTCCGCACTCGAGGAGACCGAGAAGAGAGTTTAAGAGTTAGAGTTGTTGCATAAGAGAGGTAAACCGTGGGAATGGAAGTGAAAGCAATGGAACTAAAGAAGACCCAACAGCTGACAAAGCCAACACCAACAACGACGAACGATGCGCAAGAGAAGGCAACCACGTGGGTAGAAACTCTAGGCGATATTACGAGTGAGTTTTCTAAAATTTCCTGGACGAGTCCAGAAGAGTTAAAGCTGTACACAAAGATTGTCGTGGGTGCCGCACTTTGTTTAGGACTAGGGATTTATTTTGTCGATGTGTTGATTCGCCTGTCCTTAGGCACTTTGGAAGCAATCATGCGTTGGATAGCAGCCTAAAAAGAACGAAAAGAAGGTAAAATACATGTTAAAGTGGTATGTGCTCCACGTTTTTTCTTCCCAAGAAAAAAAGGTAAAAAAAACACTGGAAGAGCAGCGCTCCTTGAAAGCAGGCGGTGAATTAGTTCACCAAGTCCTCCTTCCGATTGAAAATGTCTCCGAAGTGAAGGGAGGACAGCAGAAGGTCGTGGAAAAGAGGCTGTGGCCAGGATATCTCCTCGTGCAAATGGAGATGACCGACGACTCTTGGCAGTACGTGCATAACACGCAAGGGGTGATCGAATTTCTGGGTGGGGAGAAAGCAACAGCTCTTACGGACGGTGAAGTGGAAGCGCTTCTGAAAGATCTCGAAAATAAGAGGCAGACCGTCACGCAGAAGCACAAGTTCAATGTGGGCGACAACGTGAAGATCATCGATGGTGTCTTTGTGAACTTCACGGGCACTGTGACAAACGTGTTCCACGAAAAGGGAAGATTGAGCTTGCTCGTGTCGATTTTTGGACGCGATACACGTGTCGATGACTTGGAATTCTCACAGGTAGAGGAGATCTCAGAGAACGCAGAAGGATCTTAACTTCCTCATAAAAATTAAAGAACGTTAAACGAGAGTATTTATAATGGCAAAAAAAATTACAAAAATTATCAAGTTGCAAATCCCAGCTGGGAAAGCTAATCCAGCGCCGCCAATCGGTCCAGCGCTCGGTTCTGCCGGCGTAAATATCATGGCGTTCTGTAAAGAATTCAATGCGAAGACGCAAGGTCAGGGGGGCGATATCCTTCCCGTTGTGATCACGGTGTATCAGGACAAGAGCTTTACATTCTTCTGCAAAAAGCCTCCTGTCTCCGGGATGTTGAAAAAAGCATTGGGGATTGAAAAGGGATCTGCTGTGCCGAACCGAGACAAGGTGGCAAAAATTAAGCGCAGTCAAGCGAGAAAAATCGCTCAAGACAAAATCGAAGATATGAACGCCAACGATTTGGAAGCTGCGACAAATGTTGTATTGGGTACTGCTCGTTCGATGGGGATCGAACTGATCGAAGAGTAGTGTGCGATAACAAAGACAGATATCTGTCTATGAATAGATCTTTTGCCTTTCGTAAAGGCAAGAGGAAATAACAATAGGAAAATAAATATGGGTCGTCCAAGTAAAAGAACTCGGGAGATAGCCAAAGGACTTGTACCGCTTAAGCTGTACTCGCTCAAAGAGGCTGTCGATATTCTGAGGAACTGCACCGGCGTCAAATTTGACCAGTCGGTTGACATTTCCTTGAAAATTGGCGTCGATCCACGTAGATCTGATCAGCATGTCCGTGGCACTGTATCCTTACCGAATGGTACTGGTAAAACGGTCAGAATTGTCGCCCTTGCAAGAGGAGACAAAGTTAAGGAAGCCTTAGCAGCTGGTGCGAACTACGCGGGTAATGACGAACTATGTGAAAAGATTGCTGGAGGCTGGACCGATTTCGATGCCCTGATTGCAACCCCTGACATGATGCGAGATGTGGGGAAGCTGGGTAAGGTTTTGGGTCCGCGCGGTTTGATGCCAACGCCTAAAGCGGGAACAATCACCAATGACGTCGCTAAAGCCATCCAAGAGGTGAAAGCGGGGAAAATTGAGTTTAAGCTCGACAAACAGGGCATGATCAACGTCGCTGTTGGCAAACTCTCATTTGTAGCTGAAAAGCTGGTCGATAATATCACATCTTTCTTGAATGCTGTGTTAAAAGCGAAGCCTGCTTCAGCCAAAGGACATTACATGAAATCGATGCATTTGTCGTCGACGATGGGTCCTGGTCTCAAAATTGACTTGCGAAACTTTGATACAGTGAAGGAGTAAACGATGAGACAGGAAAAGGAATTATTGCTGAACGAGATCAAAGGGCAAATCGAAAGATTTAAGTCTTTTGTTGTCATTCGCTACACGGCGCTGCAAACGAACAAAGCCAATGAATTTAGACGAGAAGTCGGCAAATTCGGGGGCGCGGTCGAAGTGATGCGCAAGCGCGTGTTAGTAAGAGCGGCTGATGCTGCAGGAGTGACTCTCGATGTCGAAGCATTGCCTGGCCATATTGGTCTTGTGTATGCCAACAAAGATCCCATCGAAATCACAAAACTCGTTTACAAATACAAAGAGGACACAGCGAATGCGATCGATGTCCTCGCTGGCCGCTTTGAAGGCGTACTGTATACGGGTAAAGATGTCGAAAAACTATCTAAACTACCAGGCAAAGATGAGATGAGAGCACAGTTTCTCAGCATCTTGGAAGCTCCGATGGCGCATACGCTCGGAGTGATTGACGCACTTCTCTCAAGTGTGGTATACTGTTTGGATAACAAAAGTAAGAGCGAGCTGAATTAAAAAATCAACAAAAGTTAAAGAGGTATTACCGTGAGTAAAAAAACTGAAGATCTAGTCGAAGAGCTCAGCAAGTTGAGCGTTTTAGAAATGTCAGAGCTGAAAACTGCACTGGAAGAAAAGTGGGGCGTAAAAGCCGCTGCTGCTGTTGCTGCTGCACCAGCTGGTGGAGGCGCTGCTGCTCCTGCTGCCGCTGCAGCTTCTGAGTCAACTGATTTCCAAATCACTCTGACTGAAGCCGCTGCTGACAAGAAGATTGGGATCATTAAAGTCGTTCGCGAAATCACAGGCCTTGGCTTGAAAGAAGCGAAAGACCTCGTCGATGGCGCTCCAAAGGTGCTAAAAGAGACATGTCCAAAAGCTGAAGCAGAAGACTTTAAAAAGAAACTAGAAGCAGCGGGTGCGAAAGTTGCCCTGAAAGGTCTCTAGTTTTAACAAGAGAATTTGACCTCAACCTGAGTGGTGCATGCATGGATAACATGTGTGCGCGCTCGGGTATTGTCGTATGTGGGTATCGAGATTTTGGCAGCCAAAAGCGGTATCCGAAAAGTATATTAGTCTTACTTCAAGTTTTACCAGGGAGTTTCTCGCGATGTTGAAAAGACCGCCACAACGTCTCAGCTTCAATGAAAAGAAAGAGATTGTCGATTTGCCGAATCTAATCGAGATTCAGCTCAAATCGTACAACCAATTTCTGCAACTCAACAAGTATCCCGAAGAGAGGGAAAATGTCGGTTTGCAAGAAGTCTTCAATGAGATGTTCCCTATTAAGTCCTACGACGAAAAGACGATCCTGGAGTTTCTCTCCTACACGCTGGGAGTTCCCAAGCATCCGCCAGAGGAGTGCATCCGCCGTGGGATTTCCTACAATGTAACGCTAAAAGTGAAATTTAGGCTCACAGACGAAACGGGGATTAAAGAAGAAGAAGTGTACATGGGCACGATCCCCGTCATGACGGAGAAGGGGACATTTATCATCAACGGAGCGGAACGCGTCGTTGTTTCCCAATTGCACCGCTCCCCAGGGATTTGCTTTGAACAAGAGCGCCATTCTCGTGGAACCGTTATCTACTCTTTCCGCGTGATTCCGTACCGTGGCAGCTGGCTCGAAGGCGCTTTTGATACCAACGATCTCATCCATATCTACATCGACCGCAAAAAGCGGCGCCGCAAAATTTTAGCTACGACGTTTATCCGCGCTTTGGGCTACTCCTCAAATGCCGATATCATCGAAGAGTTCTTCTCGACCAAGAAAATCCGCCTCAAAAATGACAAAGACATTGCGAACTTAACCGGGAAGATCTTGGCGCAAGACGTCGTCGAATCTAGCACGGGCACGGTCTTTGGAAAAGCCGGTGAAAAACTTGCTACAGCGATGTTGAAGCGGATGGTGGACGCGGGTATCGATGCGATCAAAATTGCCGAAGATGCCGATGAAAACAGCTCGATTATCAAGATGCTTGCAAAAGACTCAACCGATTCGTACGAGTCGGCCTTGAAAGAGTTTTACCGCAAGATTCGTCCAGGCGAACCGGCGACTCTTTCGAACGCCCGCTCTGCGATCATGCGCCTTTTCTTCGATCCGAAGCGTTATAACTTAGGCCGCGTCGGACGTTACAAACTCAACAACAAACTCGGCTTCCCCGTCAACGACGAGACTCTTTCAGTCGTGACTTTGACGAAAGAAGATGTGATCGGTGCGATTAAGTACCTGGTGCGTTTAAAGGCCGGCGATGATGATGTTTTCATCGACGATATCGACCATCTCGGCAACCGCCGCGTTCGCTCTGTGGGTGAGTTGATCCAAAACCAGTGCCGCATCGGTTTGGCTCGCATGGAGAAAATCATCCGCGAGCGCATGAACCTTTTTGACTTCACTTCTGACACGCTCACTCCAGGAAAGATCGTCTCAGCAAAAGGGTTGTCGGGCGTCCTGAAAGATTTCTTTGGTAGATCTCAGCTCTCCCAATTCATGGATCAAACCAATCCGATTGCCGAATTGACCCATAAGCGTCGCCTTTCCTCTCTTGGGCCTGGCGGTCTAAACAGAGACCGTGCCGGATTTGAGGTGCGCGACGTGCACTCCAGTCACTATGGACGCGTCTGCCCGATCGAAACGCCGGAAGGACCGAACATTGGTCTGATCACCTCGCTCTCTTCATTTGCAAAGATCAACGAATTTGGCTTCATCGAAACGCCTTATCGGATCGTTCGCGACCATGTCGTGACAGACGAGATCGAATACATGACGGCTGACCAGGAAGAGAAGTGCGTGATTGCGCAGGCATCTGCTGCACTCGATAAGTACAGCATGTTTTCTGAAAAACTGTGTTGGGGCCGCTACCGCGGCGAGCCGTTTGAAGTTGAGACGAGCCGTGTCACTCACATGGACGTTTCGCCCAAGCAGCTCGTGTCGATTGTTACAGGTTTGATTCCGTTCCTCGAACACGACGACGCGAACCGTGCCTTGATGGGATCGAACATGCAGCGCCAAGGGGTTCCGCTTTTGAAACCGGACGCTCCGCTCGTTGGAACCGGTTTGGAAGCAAGAGCTGCGCGCGATTCGGGCTCAGTTGTGATTGCCGAGGAAGATGGAGTTGTCGATTACGTCGATGGCTTTAAGATCGTGATTGTTCCTAAGGGGAATCGCACCGAAAAGAAAACGTATCATCTGAAAAAGTTTTTGCGTTCGAATGCAGGTACCTGCATTAACCAAACACCGCTTTGCCAAGTGGGCGATAAGGTGAAAGCAGGCGACGTCATTGCCGACGGTCCTGCAATTCAGAATGGTGAAATTGCACTGGGTAGAAACGTGCTCGTCGCGTTCATGCCTTGGTTTGGGTACAATTTCGAAGACGCCATCATCATCTCCCAAAAGCTGCTTCGCGAAGATGCCTTTACCTCTCTCTACATCGAAGAGTTTGAGCTCACAGCGCGCGATACCAAGCTTGGGAAGGAAGAAATCACGCGCGATATTCCCAATGTGCCAGAAGAGGCCTTGATCAACTTAGGCGATGATGGGATTATCCGGATCGGCGCCGAAGTGAAAGCCGGCGACATTCTCGTCGGTAAGATCACGCCAAAGTCGGAAACCGAATTGGCACCAGAAGAGCGCCTTTTACGTGCAATCTTCGGCGAAAAAGCTGCCGACGTGCGCGATGCCTCATTGACAGTACCTCCAGGAACTGAAGGGATCGTCATGGATGTGAAGGTGTTTAGCCGCCGCGACCGCCTGTCGAAGACAGACGATGAGCTCGTAGAAGAAGCGTCGCGCATCAAAGACATCCAAAAAGAGTACAAATTCAAGCAGAACGAATTGAAAACACAGCGCCACGAAAAACTAGGTGCCCTGTTGCTCAATGAAACTGTTCCTGCGACGATTGTCCACCGCAAGACAGCCGAGATCATCTTGGAAGAAGGGGAAGTGCTCACAGAAGAATTGATTCAGCTCCTCGAAAAGGAAAATGCCGAAGATCTTCTGATGCCCGCACTGCCGCTCTACAAGACCCTCAAGCAAGTGTTGCACGATGCCGAAATGGCGCTGCTCACGCTCGATAGTCAGTACAAGGCAGAGCTTGAGTTTATGCGCAAAGGGGATACCGAACTCGATGCTGGCATCATTCGCCAAGTAAAAGTGTACGTCGCTTCGAAGCGCAAACTGCAAGTTGGGGATAAGATGGCGGGGCGCCACGGAAATAAAGGGGTGGTCTCGAAGATCGTTCCTGAAGCCGATATGCCTTACCTAGAAGACGGACAAACGATCGAAGTGATTTTGAATCCTCTTGGTGTGCCTTCGAGGATGAACATGGGACAGCTCTTTGAAACCCACCTTGGCTTTGCTGCAAAGAAAGCGGGTGTGTTCATTAAGAGCCCTGTATTCGAAGGGATCCCAGAAAAGCAGATTTGGAAAATGATGAAAGAGCAAGGGCTACCAGAAGATGGTAAGTTCTTCCTATTTGATGGGTGTTCAGGCGAGCGCTTCGACAACCCCGTTGTCGTTGGGTACATCTACCTGCTCAAGCTGAGCCATCTCGTTGCCGACAAGATCCACGCACGTGCGATCGGTCCTTACTCACTCGTCACTCAACAGCCATTGGGTGGTAAAGCGCAGATGGGGGGACAACGTTTTGGGGAGATGGAAGTGTGGGCTGCAGAAGCATATGGTGCAGCGCACCTCTTGCAAGAGTTGCTCACGGTCAAGTCTGACGACGTTGCCGGCCGCACGCGCATCTACGAGTCGATCGTGAAGGGCGATAACTTGCTCAGATCGGGAACGCCAGAGTCGTTTAACGTCCTCATCAAAGAGATGCAAGGGCTGTGTTTAGATTTAAGAACTGAAAAAGTTTAAGAGTATAGGAGAGGCATGTCAGAATACCAGAATCAAGACTCTCAATTTGATAAGTTGACCATTAGAATTGCGTCTGACAGTGTCATTCGCAATCAATGGTCCCGCGGCGAGATTAAAAAGCCAGAGACGATCAACTACAGAACGTTTAAGCCTGAAAAAGGGGGCTTGTTCTGCGAGAAAATCTTTGGACCTACTCGCGATTGGGAATGCGCATGCGGCAAATACAAGAAGATCAAACACAAAGGGATTGTGTGCGATCGCTGCGGCGTCGAAGTCACTCTGTCGAAAGTGCGCCGCGAGAGAATGGCTCATATCGACTTGGCTGTGCCTGTCGTCCACATCTGGTTTTTCAAGACTATGCCATCCCGCATCGGGAATGTCTTGGGTATGTCCTCCGCAGACCTCGAACGGGTCATCTACTACGAAGAGTACGTCGTTACCAATCCAGGGACGACCGATCTCGAGAAAAAACAGCTCCTCAACGACACCGAATACCGAGAAGCGCAAGAGAAGTGGGGCCGCGACGCATTCGTTGCAGAGATGGGCGGTGAGGCGATCCAAGACCTATTGGCTTCTGAAGACCTCCAGACGCTTTTAGTCGAATTGAAAGAGAAGCTCCGCAAAACCAAGTCGATGCAAGCGCGTATGAAGCTTGCAAAGCGCTTGAAAATCGTTGAAAGCTTTTTGTCCTCTGATAATAAGCCAAACTGGATGGTGATGTCGTGTGTTCCCGTCATTCCACCCGATTTGCGTCCGCTCGTGCCGTTGGATGGGGGCCGCTTTGCCACGTCCGATTTGAACGACCTGTATCGCCGCGTCATCAACCGTAACAACCGTTTGAAAGCAATCTTGAAGCTCAAAACGCCTGAAGTGATCATCCGAAACGAAAAGAGGATGTTGCAAGAGGCTGTCGACGCCTTGTTTGACAACGGTCGTCATGGACATGCCGTGATGGGAGCTGGAAACCGCCCCTTGAAATCTCTCTCAGAGATGCTTAAGGGTAAGCAAGGGCGCTTCCGCCAAAACTTGCTCGGTAAACGGGTCGACTACTCGGGCCGTTCTGTGATCATCGTCGGACCAGAATTGAAGTTTAACCAGTGCGGTCTTCCAAAGCTCATGGCTCTGGAACTTTTTGAACCATTTATCGTTAAGCGTTTGAAAGATCTTGGGTATGTATACACGATCCGTTCTGCGAAGAAGATGATCCAGAGACATGCCACAGAGGTGTGGGATGTTCTCGATGAGATCATTAAGGGACACCCTGTTCTCCTCAACCGTGCGCCGACGCTTCACCGTTTGGGGATCCAAGCGTTTGAACCAGTGCTCATCGAAGGAAAGGCTATCCGCGTCCACCCGCTTGTGTGCGCTGCGTTTAACGCCGACTTCGACGGTGACCAGATGGCCGTCTATGTGCCACTTTCCGTCGAAGCGCAGTTGGAAGCAAAGCTGCTCATGATGGCGCCAGACAACATTTTCTTGCCTTCTTCTGGAAAGCCAGTGGCTGTGCCTTCGCAAGATATGACGTTGGGTCTTTACTACATCATGTGCGACCCGCTCTATTTCCCCGAACAGCATGGCAAAAAGACGCGCGTCTTCCGCAACTCGCAGGAGGTGCTCGAAGCGCTCTACTGTTCTGACAGCTACAACTGGTTTGAGAAAGAGAAGAGTGCAAAACCACAGGCCGCGCGGTACTATAACCGCGGGATGCGCATCCATGAGCTGATCAAGTTGCGCACCGACGATGGAAGTATCATTGAGACGACGCCAGGACGCGTCCTCTTCAACACGATCGTTCCAAAAGAGCTCGGGTTTCAAAATTACAGTTTGCCAAAGAAAAAAATGGGCGAACTCATCATGCAATGCTACAAAAAAGTAGGCCTCGAAGCAACGGTCCGCTTCTTAGATAACCTGAAAGGGTTAGGCTTTACCGAAGCCACCAAGGCAGCCTTGTCGATGGGCGTTTGCGACGTCAAGATCCCGCAAAACAAAGAGAAGATCTTAAAAGAATCGCATGAGCGCGTCGCCATTGTGAAAAAACAATACGACGACGGGATCATCACAGAAGGGGAGCGGATCTCTAAGACGATTAGCATCTGGACAGAAGCGTCTGACGTCCTTTCTGAAGATCTCTTCAAGCTCATCAGTGAAACGATTGAAGGAAAGCGCAATCCACTTTATGTGATGATGGACTCCGGTGCACGGGGTAACAAATCGCAGATTAAGCAGCTTGGAGCGTTGAGAGGTTTGATGGCAAAACCATCTGGTGCGATTATTGAATCTCCAATTACGTCGAATTTCCGCGAAGGATTGACCGTTCTTGAATACTCGATCTCCTCCCACGGTGCGCGTAAGGGTCTTTCCGATACAGCGTTAAAAACGGCCGACTCTGGCTATTTGACACGCCGTCTCGTCGACGTTGCGCAAGACGTGATCATCACCGAAGAAGATTGTGGCACACTCAACGGCATTGAGGTCTCGGCAATTCGTCAAGGGCAAGAGGAACTCCTTCCTCTCAAGGACAGAATTTTTGGACGAACCGTTTGTGATGATATCTACCTTCCTGGCGACAGCACCAAGCTGCTTGCAAAGATGGGAGACACCTTGACGATTCTGCAAGCTGAGGCGGTCGACGATTCCGGGATTGAAAACGTCCGCATCCGCTCAGTACTGACCTGTGAAACGCGACGCGGGGTTTGCGCCAAATGTTACGGTGTCAACCTCTCGAATGGCCGCCACGTCAGCATGGGAGAAGCTGTGGGGATTATCGCTGCGCAGTCGATCGGGGAACCAGGTACGCAGTTGACGATGAGAACGTTCCACTTGGGTGGTATCGCGTCTGCGGCACTGACACCTGAGATTCTTGCAGAAAATGAAGGGATCCTCGTCTATTCCGATTTGCGCACCGTGCAAAATGATGAAAAGCAGTGGATTGCTCTGAATAAGAACGGAACCTTGAACATCGTCCGCGATGAAGGGCGACCCATTGAAGAATACAAGAAGCTTCTGAGTACCAAATCGATCGAACCGAAACAAAGTTTTAAAGTTGAATTGGGAACGAAGATTTTGGTCGCTGATGGCTCTAAAGTGAAGCCAGGCAAGAAGATTGCTGAGTGGGAACCGTACAACGTGCCCATCATTTGCGATCGCCCAGGTTATGTCCATTATGAAGACCTCGTCGAGGGGATTTCGACTGAAAGAACGATCAACAAACAGAGCGGTAAGTCTGAACTCGTTGTGAAGCAACACCGTGGCGAGCTCCATCCGCAGATCGTCATTTACGCCGATAAGGAAGGGAAAGTTCTTGTTGGAACTTATCCGATCCCAGCAGGCGGGATCATCTCTGCACCAGAGAAGAGTTATTCAGCAGCAGGTACGCTGCTTGCAAGACTCCCTGCTGCCGCGATGAAGACAAAGGATATTACCGGCGGTCTGCCTCGCGTTGCCGAATTATTCGAAGCGCGCAAGCCAAAAGATTCTGCCGAGATTGCGAAAATCGATGGCGTTGTCGACTTCCGAGGCGTTCAGAAGAACAAGAGGATCGTCGTCGTCCGCGATGAGATCTCTGGGATGGAAGAGGAACATCTCATCCCTCACACAAAGCACCTTGTTGTGCAACGTGGAGACCACGTCGTGAAGGGGCAGCAGCTCACAGACGGCGTTGTGATCCCACACGAAATCTTAGAAGTGTGCGGTGTAAGAGAACTTCAGAAGTACCTCGTGAACCAGGTGCAAGAGGTCTACCGCCTACAGGGGGTTGACATTAACGATAAGCACATCGAGATTATCGTCCGACAGATGCTTAAGAAGGTGCGCGTCGTCGATCCAGGCGATACGAGCCTCCTCTTTGGCGAAGAGATCGACAAGAAAGACTTTGGCCTCGAGAATGTGAAAGTGACCAAAGAGGGCGGCAAGGCAGCGCAAGCGACCCCGATTCTCTTGGGGATCACGAAAGCCTCGCTCGGCACCGACTCGTTCATCTCAGCAGCGTCTTTCCAAGATACAACCCGTGTCTTGACCGAAGCTGCTTGTGCCGGTAAAACAGATTATCTGCTCGGCTTTAAAGAGAACGTGATCATGGGGCACATCATTCCTGGCGGAACGGGCTTTGAGCGCCACAAGCGCGTCAAGAAGTTCGTCGACCGCGAGCTCGAAGAGCCGCTCACATTCGAGTTCGTCGAAGTGCTGCCAGTTGGCTCAGAGTCCCTAGAATAGCTCAAGGGACTGCAGGACCTTAGCGACATGGGTATTAACCTACTGTCGCTAAGGTCCCTAGTGTCCCTAAGGTTCCTTGTCCCTTTCAAAAATTACTTCCTTTAATTATTTAATATTCAATAAATTGTTTAAATAATCATTCTGTTGACAATATTTGTAATTTCTTAATACAATAGTATCTCTATATAACAGATAGATGATTTAGGATGCATATGGAAAATCAAAAAAAATTAACAGGCGCTTTTGCTTTATTTGGTAAAAGTCTAACTCTTATCAGGAAAAATCTAAAGCTCTATGCGCTTATTTTTGCTTTGGAAGCCTTTGCAGTTTTTACTGATCTCTTGGCTGGAGACCATCCCAATTCAAATACATTGCAAACACTCTCTATCTTCCTAGACGTAACAAATGTGTTGGCTTGCGTAGGGGCTGCAGTTTTGAATTTACGAGTTGCCCAAGGGAAAACGCCCGATTTAAGCTCTATTTTCGATGAACTTGGAAATAATTGGTTATGGTTGAAGCTAACAGGATTTTATCTGATGGCAGGAGTGTTGATCGTCCTATCATTATTGGTCTTTTTTGCGCCGGCCTTGACTGCGCTTGCTGTATTTTCTACGAGTTCTCTCCCATTGCCTTACTATCTGTTTATCCCTCCCATATTCCTTGCATTTATTTGTATTTTGTTCGGGTGGCGGTGGTTTTTGGTTCCTTATCTTCTCGTCGATAAAAAAACGAAGCTTAGAGAATCACTCAGTGAGAGTTGGAAAATGACCAAGGGTTATGCTTGGTCAATTTGGAGTATTTTTCTCGTGATGTTCTTGATTGGGCTTGCAGCCCTAATTAACCATTTCTTTGCCGTTTTCTTGATAACCTGCTACCTAGTGGCCCCCGCAATACGCTATGAAGAAATAAAGCTCGCAAAACTTCAGCCCGCTCTTAACCCCTGATTGCGATCCCGTGCCTGAGGTCAAAAAAGACTGGAATGTGGACCTGTCCCTAAGGGCCCTAAGAGGCAGTTGCAAAAGTGACAATAAAATATTGTATCTACAATTTCGAAGATCCTAGAGTGATATGGCGCCCTTTCAGGGCTCGTTACTAGGGTACGTGTTTACCCAGGCCTCCGCTCCGCTCCGACCTGGGCTATAAGATACCGGCCCGTTGGGCCTCAGCAACAAAATCAGTTCCAGAACAAATTGAGCGTGTTGTGAGGCCCGAAGGGTCGGTCTAGTATAGCCCAGGTCGGAGTGAGCGTTAGCGAACGGAGGCCTGGGTTTACACGCATCCTAGTAACGAGCCCTGAAAGGGCGGCATATCCTTGAACAAAAAGCAAAAATGCTCTAAACTAGAGGACCAGCTTACGACAATTAACCAAAAAGAGGGATTTTATGCATTGTGTGGAAGTTGCCGATTTTTTGATTGGGGAAGGACATCCATTAGCAATCATATCAGGTCCCTGTGTCATCGAGAGCGAAGCGCATACGATGCGCTCTGCAGACATGTTGAAAAAGATGTTTGCAGACACGCCGATCAATTTCATTTTTAAAAGTAGCTACGACAAAGCCAACCGCACCTCGATCCAGTCGTTTCGTGGCCCCGGCCTTGAAGAGGGGTTGCGCATTTTAGAAAAAGTAAAACGGGAATTTGATCTTCCTGTGTTGACCGACGTGCACCAACCGCAAGATGCAGCTGCTGTGGCAGAGGTGTGCGATATCTTGCAAATTCCCGCATTTTTGTGTCGCCAAACCGACCTGATCGTCGCCGTAGCTGAAACAAAGCGGGTGGTGAACGTGAAGAAGGGGCAGTTCATGGCCCCTTGGGATATGAAGAACGTCGTGGAAAAGATCCGCCTTTCTGGCAATAACAAGATCATCCTCACCGATCGGGGCGTGACGTTTGGTTACAACAACCTGGTTGCTGACATGCGGTCGATTCCGATTATGCAAACATTTGGGGTGCCGACCTGTTTTGATGCAACGCACTCTGTTCAACTTCCAGGAGGGGCGGGAAACGCTACAGGAGGCAATCGAGAATTCATTCCAATCTTGGCTAGGGCGGCTGTTGCGGCAGGTGCAAATTGCCTCTTTCTGGAAACACACCCGGATCCACAACGTGCCATGAGCGATGCAGCAACCGTTCTCGACTTTAAAGAGTTGCCAGCGCTGCTCGACCTTCTCACACGCCTCTACGAGGTAGTGCAAGCATAAGATTTTTATGAATGAGATCAATCGCCAACGCCGAATGTTGTGTTTTCTTCCTTTTGTGGCGCTGGTATTGGTGGGACTCCTCTTCACTTGTGCGACCCTCTACCGGGGATTTGCCCGGGTCACCGGTAAAGATCTCAAGGGTTACCGCACGTTGGTGGAGAGCTCTCAGCTCAACCAAGAACCCATAGCAAAGACGACGACCCATGTCAGACGCGATTTGCAGAAAGACATTTATTTAAATCGCTCTGCGTGGCCAGAGCAGTTCCGACTCAAAAGTCGCGATGCACGCATCTTATTGGTGGCAAGAGGGAGCCATCACCACGTCGTGGAGCATTTAGAGCAAGTTTGTTGCTGGTATCAAGAGGATTTATTTTATCGGTTTGCCGATGGCAGCACCTTTTCGATCCGCGACCCGCTTGGGTCGTCATTGATCCCCGTAGCGGCGGCTTTGCATGCGGAACCGCGGCAGCGACTGTTGTACCTAGAAGCTGATCTTGCCGTTTACAACTACCAGTTGCAAAACTTCATTGCAAAAGATGCTCGGCTATGGCGTTATGAATTGTCAGGCCATCAATTGGATGAAAACGTAGACAAGCAGCGCTCGCTTTTCTCTGGGGTTGCCGATCAAGTCGACATCACTTTTGGGGAGCGGGGAGTGTTGTTTCAAGCAGATGGCTTTAAGGCCTCTCTCAATCAATCGGGGAGCAATAAATGAAGCGCTTGCTTTTTGGGTTTGTATGCGGGATAGCATTGATTCCAATTGCCCTTTTAGCAAAGGTGGTTGTGATCAATTCAAACCACGCGGCATATGACGGGCATCAGATCGTATTGAAAGGATCAGTTGTCGTCGATCATGCTGCCGGTGTGTTGACCGCAAATCGCGTTGTGATGAAACCCAAAGCTGGTAAAGATGGGGAATTTGAAACGATCGACTTGAACGAACATGTGTGGCTCCGTTTGTGCGGAGGGGGTGAGCTCCTCTGCCACCAGGCGCATCTCAATCTGATAGCAGGCGTAGGCACGTGCTTGGGCAATAACGAACGGGAGTACGTCGTGTTCCATGAATATTGCACGGGCGCCGGCGGAGAAAAAATTCCAGTCACGATGAAGAGCCGAGAGTTATCTCTTATTTTTCTGCGCGATGATCAAAAAACAGATTCCAGTTTACAAGAAAAAGTGCAGCAAATCGAAGCGCGGGAAGAGGTCACGATCAGCTACAACCACGATTTTATCGCTTCGGGAAACCGAGCTATTTTTTATCGCCAAGAGGAGGAAAACGCTTCCGATGCCTCCTCCGTTTTGCCAGGACAAGTGGTCATGACCGGAAGCGAAGGAGCGGCTACTTGTCAAGTCACGAATCAGCGAGGGGATCTCGTTTACGCAAAAACGATGACACTCGACACAACCGCCCGCCAATTGGAGATGGAAAATATGCGGGGTACGATGGTGGTGGAGGGGGACGAGAAAAAGGCCCCGGGTGTGTTGAGCATTTGCGCCGATCGCGCCTCTTGGGAAGAGAAGAGCGGCATTGTGACGTTGCTGGGGAATGTGGAGGTGAACGATCCCGACATGGGGTTGCTGAAGAGCAAAGAGCGCATCATCCTCTTTATGGATGGGCAACAACCTAAGCAATGGGTCCGCGCAGAAGCTGAAGGGGAGTCGACTTTGATTTACAAAGGGAAAGATGGTCCCGGGATGAAAACACTGAAGAGTTACGGATCGTGTGTCTTGGATCATTCGGCTTTGGAAGTCAGGTTAAATAGTCCAAAAGATGGGGAGGGAAAAGTCCTCGATGGCAAGCAAGTTTTCTACACAGATGAGCGTGGAGACATTTTAGCCGACCAGGTGTCGATCCACTATAGGCACGACGAAAGTGGGGTTTCTCCCGAACGGATCGTCCTGTACGGACATGTCAAAATCGTCAATCGAGACGGTGGCATCAGCAAGGATCGGACAAAGGCGCAACAGTATGTTTTAGCCGATCGAGTTGATTTTTTCCCCGCGACGCAACTGATGGAGCTTAAGGGAACAAAAGGGCGACGCGTGCTCTTCTTCGACGAAGCAAATGAGCTGCAGGTCAGTGCCCAGGTTTTGAAAGTGCGTCGAGACCGTTTGTCGAGCCGTGAAATGGTGGAGGGAGGCGGCGATGTACGCTTCTATCTCGTCGATCAAGAAATTGAAAAGTTGCGCCAGCAGTTCTCGTTGGATAGAATAGTTGGCAAAACGAAGGATAAGTAATGGCACCCCCCGAGCAATACCCCTGCCTAGAAGTGAAAGATCTCGTCAAATCGTATGGAGGGCGTCCTGTTGTCAATGGGCTCTCCTTTAAGGTAGGCAAAGGGGAAATCGTTGGCCTTTTAGGGCCTAATGGAGCTGGGAAGACCACGGCGTTTTACATGACCGTGGGTTTGATCCAGCCGCAAAGTGGTCGGGTGATTTTCCAGGGCAGTGACGTTACCTACGAGCCGATCCACCAGCGAGCACGGATGGGGATGGGGTACTTAGCTCAAGAACCCTCCGTGTTTCGGCAGTTGACTGTCGAAGAGAATATCGCGTGCATCTTGGAAACGCTTCCGCTCAGCTCAAAAGAGCGCAAGCACCGCTTGGCAGAGCTCCTAGAAGAGCTTCACTTGACATCCTTGGCCAAAAAGCCAGCGCAAGCCCTTTCAGGCGGGGAGAGACGCCGTTTGGAAATCACGCGAGCCCTTGTGACTAAGCCGACGTTCCTTTTGCTGGATGAGCCGTTTGCCAACATCGACCCAATCTCGATTTCTGAAGTTAAATCTTTAATTCAACATCTTGCTTCTAAAGAAATCAGCATCTTGATCACCGATCACAATGCGCGCGAGATTTTTTCCGTCGTCCACCGCAGCTACATCGTCGTCGACGGGAAGGTAATCCTTTCCGGAACGGTCCAGGAGCTCTTGAATAGCCAAGAAGCCCGCCGCACCTACCTCGGGGACGACTTCCGCGTCTAGGGCACGTTCATCATCGAGCTCTCATAGCAAATCCTTGAAAGGAATGAGATGACTAAAGAAGTTTTCAGATTTGATGTTACCGGATAATTCGCCCTCGTATATCAATACGGGACGCACCGAAGTTGTTTTTGGAATTTTTATCTTACGGATTTTCTCTTTAACCTCATCAATCACACTCAATGGAATTTGTTTGCGAAATTTGATTTCACAAACATAGATGGTGTGGCGCGTTTGAATTAAAAGATCAATTTGGCATGCCTCCGTTCTTAGGGTGTTAGATTGAAAATAAGGGGATATACTTAGCACGGAACTGGGTGAGATTTGTAAGATGCGCTGGATGGCGCTCAAATTGTTCAAGACAAGGTTTTCAAATTGCAATCCCATAACGGTCTGCCATTCAGGCAACTCCTCTAAATGCAGATCGCTGTAAACTCCCTGCTCGATCAACTGCTTCTTCGGTTCGATATAGTTGAGGTAAAATCGGAGATAATTGTCCCTGAGGCGATATTTGTAAAGCTTGACTCTTTTTAGGTTCCCATTCCAGACATAATCCCGAGTAAGAAAACCGGATTGTTGTAATACAGTAAGCATCTTGCTGAATCCACCTGTTTGGGCAACACCCAGTCTTTTACAGATTTCTGTTTGATCGAGATTGCAATGCGATAGAACTTGAACGATCTTTTTATAATCGTCTGCGCGACGGCCAAAAATATCTCCAAAGATCTTGTCAAATTCATCCACTAAAATTCCACCCTTACTAAAACACATTCTCTTAATATTCTGTTCAGCTGTTTGTTCCGGCTGAATTTCTTCCAGATACCTGGGAACCCCGCCTGTGACACACAATAGCTTGAATTTTTCGTAAGATGAGATTGTTCTATTTCCCCAAAACTTATTGGCATCTGAAAGCGGCATTTCCTCCAGATTGATGGTCAATGAGACTCTGCCCATAAATCCTTTGTCGTTGAGGATGTTCTCTTGTATCCAAGAAGAGACGGACCCACAAAGTACAAGAATCAGTTCGTTATTCTTCTTGAATTTTGTATCCCAAACGCCTTTTAGTTTTGCTGCGAAATCTTGATCCCGGCCTGCCATCCAAGAGATCTCATCCAGAAAAATAATTACACGTCCTTCTGATGTCAATCCAGCCAGTGCCGTAAGAGCCTGATTCCAATTGTCAAATTTCATTGCAGGTATATTGAACTTCAGCCCCATCAGTTCGCCGAAGTGATTAAGTTGATCACTGTTAGTGAGCTGTTCCCTCGGTGCTAATCCATAAAATTCAAGAAAGCGGGTACGTTCGCCGAAATGCTCAATTAAAGTGCTCTTGCCAATCCGACGGCGTCCACAGCACACGATGATGCCGGCAACTTTTCGTCGTTTGAATTCCTTTAGCTGTTCCAGCTCTTCTTCGCGACCAACAAACATTTTTATCTGCCCCCTCTCTATTTTATTTGACTTAAAAATAACATGCTGACGATTTAAAGTCAAGAAATTCATGAGAATACAATGACTTAAAAACAACCATCCGTGGTTTGTGAGCACTGCCTTCTTTTTTATTCTGAATTGTGGTAGAATTCCTATTTTATTTTCCTTTGAAAAGGGCGGTTGGATGAGAAAGAAAATGGGTGCGCGGATTGTGGGGATGGGCAGCTATTTGCCTGAACATCGCTTGACGAACCGCGTCTAGGGCACAGTTCACCACTGAGCCGAGTGAGAGGACATGCATGACCCGTTTATAAATTGACATATATAATCTAGCGATTTACATTCGATGCTTGTCATTAGCAGGGGGTGAAATTATGTTAGTCAGTCTAGGTAAGATCGCTGCAACGCCGTGCCGATACATTCAAGACAGGGTTGTAGGTGCGTCGAGTAAAATATGTGAACTCACTTTTAATGTTTTGGAGAGCGCGACAACTAGCCTAGGCGCTCTCTTGCCTAATATCCGCCCTACAAGCGTGGGAGATGTTATTCTCCAAGCCAAAAGGACTGGAAGTGCTCTTCTGGTGACAGATAGGGGCGATGTTCTAATAGAAATTACTCAAGACAGTCATGGTTACTTCATTTTTAAAGCCACAGATGATTCTTTAACCCCGACGATCATTTACGAAGGAAGCAGACCTTATAGTGGCATCTATTGGGAAGTGGATGTGTCGAAATATCTTCAGGGGATTCTACCCGAAGCAGACATGGTGAATTATGGCGTATGTGCAAGCCGATGGAAGAATGACTGGTTTGCCGATCTCAAAAAGCAGTTTTTGGCTGATGGTCTTTTAAAAAAGACAAGGAATGGAGTCTTTCTAAAATTACCGGATGAAAAGCCGCTAAAATTCGAGGGAAAGCACGCCACTTTAAAGGCTGAGAGCGTACTGAAATACTTCTATCAAAGCAAAAAAACTCCCACCGAAGAAGCAGCATCAAAACCTTGGGATATGCTCAATCGATTATTCGTTGGATATTTGTATGTTTCAGGCTTTCTCTTAGCCCCATGGGTGAACAATAACGTCATGCTTCCGCATCAAAGAAGCGAAATGGCAGCAAAGAAAGCTCGTCAGATGGCCGATGATGGATTCTTAGATACGGATGACTTAATGGAAATGGCGAAAGATTCTCTCGTCCGAAAACATGTCATGGATATCGCTGTAATAGATCCAGAAATTGCTTCCCAACTTGAAAGCATCGCATTTAAACCAAACGGCTATACGCATCAGTATGAATTTGAGGGAAGAAACTACCATGAGGATTATGTCTTCTTCGCTGATAGCGAGAAACATCACAACATTATTTGCAAAAACGCCTTTTGCGAAGAATATATCTCTGAAAGAAGTCCAGAACAGCTTGTTCTAACACAGAAGAAACACAGCAATGACAAAATCGAAGTGCAGAAGGCAACTTTCCAAAAAGGGGAGGTTGAATGGACGTTAGTCGATGAACAGCACTATGTAGAACCACAGATCTTAAAATTGCCCGACAGTAGCAGCTCTGCACCATCCCCTTTGGAAAGAACTCAAGAATTTGCAGCAAACTCAGTAACGGTCTACTTGGCGGCATTGCTCGCAACGCAAAAACCCCAAGCAGCCCTATTCTCCTCGCTACTGCCATTGTTACGCGGGGCTGACGCTCTTTCTACTTCTAAGTCAAAGGTGACGGCTCAGGATATCAAATCCGATACCGCCGCCGCATCTAAAGGGGCTTTGGCAAGAAGAACTGCTCCGATTAGCATCAACATACCTTTACCGGACCTTACAGCTACGATTGGTCAGCCGCTGGTTGAGAATATTAACATGCAAGCGATCTATCAAGTGTCCAATCCAAATAGCAACTTAGAACTTTCCATTCAACAGGCCAATGGTGCACCTGCACCAAGTTGGCTCACAATGAACATGGGCCCTATTTCTCTGATAAAATCGCTTTATATGGGGTGGCCTGTTTATAATGCTGTTGTGTCTGGAAATTATGCGTATGTGCTGAGCATAAGTCCGATTGATTCGACAAATTTATTGCAAATCGTCGACATTCGTAATCTGGCCAAACCGAAAATTGTAGGTTCTTACACGACAACCCCTAATCAACTTTATTCTATGGGGATGCAAGGAAATTATGTGTATATTATTGAAGAGTACAATTGTCCTCTTAATTTTAACAGAGGTCTTTTTGTTTTAGATGTTTTTAACACTTCTAACATTTCATTAAATTCTACATTCTCAAATTCTTTATGTAATATGGATATGACCGTGGCCGGCAATTATGTTTATATTACCCAATACCAACTGATCTCCTCCCCTCCTGCTGAATATGATTTTTTTACTATCATTGATATTACAAATCCACTGGATCCTGTTCAAAAATCATCTTTAAGTATTCCTGCACGTGGTTCATACGTATCTGTTTCTGGTAACTATGCCTATCTTTCACAGGGTATTCAAGGTGATCCAATACAGATCTTTAACATCACTGATGTTTCAAACCCTTCATTAGAGGCTATAATATCAGCTCCTGCTTCTAACAATAACTTTGGTCCTGTAAAAGCTCAAGGGAATTATCTCTATGTACGAATGGATTCTTTCTTAAAAATTTATTATATCGCTCAAATCACCAACCCAATATTAATTAGCTCGTTATATGTTGATGGCTATTTTGCTGATTATTTAACTGTGGAGGGAAAGTATTTGTACGCTTCTTGTAGCGGCGCTAGCGAGAAGAATATAAAGGTTATAGATATCGAAGATGTGCAAAACCCGCAAGTTGTAGCAACTCTAAATACTCTTGATTCAGGTGGTGATTCAACGAGGACTTTTCTTAGTGGGAACAATATTTTTTCTTCGGATGGCACAGCTGGTTTGTCGATTTTTAATGCAGGACAACGAACGTTGTCAGGAACACCGACTTTGGCAGATCGTGGATTATTGTTGATTAATGTTACGGCATCAGATGGATTGGGTAATAGTGTTGTCGAACCTATTGCCATTCATGTCGGAGACATTAATATCTTGCCCATTCCGAATCAACAGGTCTATGTAGGAAATTCCACGCTGTTCACTCTTGCCCCCGGAACATTTGATTATCCCGGTGCTACATTTAGCTATACGACAAACTTAGTGGGGGGGGTGCCCTTACCCGCTTTTATTAGCTTTGATTCGAATACACAGACCTTTGTTTTTGCACCACGTTCTGGGGATCAAAATGCGTATCGCATCGAAGTCACTGCGGATGATGGATATGGCGGAACAAAGACTAACATCTTTGACCTAAGCGTTCCCGACCGCTTGCCGGTTGTTCAACAACCCCTATCGGATCAGACCGCCTATACCGGCCAACCGTTTTTGTTCGCTTTTAACAATAGCACTTTCACAGATGTTGACAACGACATATTGAGTTATTCTGCACGATTAGTGGGCAGTATTTCAGGTCTACCGGGCTGGCTGAATTTTGACCCGGTACTTCGCCAATTCTATGGAACTCCGTTTGGAAAAGGGATCTATCCCATTCAAGTGACAGCAAATGATAATAACGGGGGGGCCGTTTCAAATACCTTTACAATTACTGTTCCTAGCAGCCCTCCGGTGGTGGTCAACCCACCAGGTACGCAGGTTGCAGGCACCGGTATTCCATTTTCCTTTGCGTTCAACTCCAACACGTTTTATGATGTCGATAACGACCCGCTAACATATACCACCAGCTTATTACCTGCATTTCTTACCTTCAATCCAGCAACGAGAACCTTTAGTGGAACTCCCCAGAGCAGTGATACTGGTACCCATAACGTCGTATTGACGGCTCAAGCCGCCGGAGGGACTGTTTCGACGACATTTAGTTTAAGTGTCATCGACTCTGCAAATTCCAGCCCTCCTGTTTTGATCAAGCAGATTCCGGACCTTACTATCAAGTCAGGCAATTCATTCAATACTACTATTGCTTCCGGTACCTTTGTTGATCCTCAAGGGCTAAATTTAACTTACACAGCTACTTTGGAAGGTGGCGACCCTTTACCAACTGGATTGAATTTTGATCCTAGCACTCTTACATTCTCGGGAATTGTGGCTGTGCCTCAGGCATTGCGGATCACTGTTAAAGCGACGGATACTTCTGGCGCATTTGCAATCGATACATTTACATTAACTGTGCTGGATGGAACGCAGTACCCTCCGGTTGTTTTGAATCCATTGCCCGATGAAATTGCTACTGTCGGTGCTCCATTTTCCATGGTAGTGCCTTCAAACACCTTTAAAGATATTAATGGGGAAGAACTGAGTATTACTGTTATGCAGGCGGGCGGTACGCCGCTTCCGGCATGGCTAAAATGGAATCCAGCCAAGCTAACATTTTCGGGAACACCCGGACCTTTCGATACAGACACATACTCACCTCGCAAGGTGACTATCAATGTATTGGCCTCGGATAGTGTAGGTAGCGTCAAGACAAGCTTTATCATCACAGTTCAAGGAGAGTCCTTCTGGGCAACATTTATAAAATATGGTTTTAGTATCGCTTCCGTTTTAGGTACAGCTATTGGTGCTTGGGAAAGCCGGGCGCTCATCTGGAATCACTTCAACAAAAATAAATACAAGAAGAAGGGTATTGAGTGTGCGATTATAGATCGGGAGTATTCTCATAAAATCCAACTTGATCGCGATAAAGTAAAAGAAATCAAAGTACTCCGTGGCGGCAAGCCTTTAACACTCCAAAAACCATTCCCAGATGGATTAGCGTATGATGGCGATCAAATCGCTGGTATACCAACAGGTAAAGACAAGGGTCACTATTTGGTTCGTGTTATTGACCAAGATGGATATATCAACGAAGAATTCAAATTGATCATAAAAAATGATGGTGAGCAAGATCCGGTGGAAGAAGAAGCTCCTCACTATGCTGAAATGGCAAAAAGAAAGCTAACGGATTTCCGAACACAGATAACCTCGAGGTTTGGAAATAATGAAGGTGAATGTTTTGGCCTTACCAGGAAAAAAGGCAAACAGGATGATATTGAAATGACCTAGGGATTGAAGGTAATCCTTTCCGGATTTGACTTAAAACGACATATTGACGATTTAAAGTCGAGTAATTCATAAGAAAATATTGACTTAAAAACAACCATCCAGAGTTCGTGGAGCCATTCCCGCTGTGAATTTTTCGGGCACGGGCACACGCGCGGGCACGTTCACGAAGCAGCAAGGCTTCTTCTTTATTCTGATTTGTGGTAGAATTCCTATTTTATTTTCCTTTGAAAAGGGCGGTTGGATGAGAAAGAAAATGGGTGCGCGGATTGTGGGGATGGGCAGCTATTTGCCTGAACATCGC
>JABDCX010000010.1:0-20769 GCA_013287915.1 Chlamydiota bacterium | reverse complement strand
TTCCTATTTTATTTTCCTTTGAAAAGGGCGGTTGGATGAGAAAGAAAATGGGTGCGCGGATTGTGGGGATGGGCAGCTATTTGCCTGAACATCGCCTGACGAACCGCGAATTGGAAACATTAGTTGACACGACCGACGAGTGGATCGTCTCACGCACGGGTATTTTGGAGCGGAGGATTGCGGCTCCCAATGAGTTCACCTCGGATATGGGGGTGAAGGCAAGTCTTGCTGCGCTCCAGGAGGCCCAGTTGCAGCCAGGCGAGATCGATCTTGTCATCACGGCGACGATGACGCCCGATTTCACCTCTTCTAGCACAGCGGCGATCATTCAAGCTAAAATCGGGGCCGAACGAGCGGCGGCATTTGATATTCAAGCGGCTTGCACCGGCTTTGTCTATGCATTGTCGATGGCGAAGGCGTACGTTGAGTCGGGGCTCTATGGACGGGTGTTGGTGGTGGCAGCAGAAAAGATGTCTGCTTTTATCGACTACACCGATCGGAGCACCTGCATTTTGTTTGGAGATGGAGCAGCGGCAGCTGTTGTAGCAGCGAAGGGAGCCGGCCTGCTGATCGATGCGGTTTCCCTTGGAGCGGATGGATCGCTTGTGGAGCTTGCGACGATCCCTGCAGGGGGGGCGAGGCAGCCCCCTTCAGCCCAAAGCGTGGCTGAGAGGCTCCACTATTTCCGCATGGATGGGCGCGAGGTGTTTAAGCATGCTGTGAGAAAGATGAGCGGGGCTGCTCAAGAGTGTTTAGAGAAGGCGGGATTAAAGACGACCGATATCAAATGGTTGGTGCCGCATCAAGCGAATATGCGGATCATCGATGCGATAGCAAAGGGGTTTCAAATTCCCGATGAGGTGGTGTATAAAACCGTCCAAAAATATGGAAATACGTCTGCTTCCAGCATTCCACTTGCTTTGAAAGACCTTTCTCAAGAGCATCCATTTGCCGTTGGAGAGCACTTGTTGCTTGCGGCCTTTGGCGCTGGCTTGACCTGGGGAGCAGCGCTCTTAACTCAAATTTCAGGGGAGTAGACGAATGAGCACACGGAGACGAATCGCGTTTTTATTTCCCGGACAAGGCGCTCAGTATCCCGGAATGGGAAAAGATTTTTTTGATCAATTTCCTCAAGCAAAAGAGGCGTTTGAAGAAGCGGACGATTTGTTAGGAAGAAAACTCTCCGATGTCGTTTTTCATGGCACAGAGCAGGAACTGACAAAGACGCGGAATAGCCAACTTGGAATCTATGTGAATAGCATTGCGATCTTGCGTGTATTGCATCACCTTTTTCCCGATTGCATTCCCGCAATGGCGGCGGGCTTGAGTTTAGGGGAGTACAGCGCGTTGACCAGTAGCGGTGCGTTGCCCTTCGAAGAAGGCGTTAAACTCGTTAGCACGCGTGCTGAAGCGATGAACGAGGCGTGTGAGGCAGTCCCAGGAGCGATGGCTGTAATTTTAGGTTTAGATGCACCTGCAGTCGATGCATTCGTGAAAGATCTCAATTTGAAGGACGATCTTTGGGTAGCGAACTACAATTGCCCTGGACAAATCGTCATTTCTGGCACCCACAAAGGGATCGAAGCTGGGGTGGCAGCGGCAAAAGCAGCAGGTGCGAAGCGAGCTCTCCCTCTTCAGGTCCATGGTGCTTTCCATAGTGGGCTGATGAGGTCCGCTGAGGAGAGGCTCACGCCCCATATCATGCAAGCCGCGCTTCAGAAGCCACAATGTTTGCTCTACATGAATGTGAGCGGCTCTCGCGTCGAAGATGTATCGCAGATGCGATTGCAGCTAGCCAAGCAAGTGACTAACTCCGTTTGTTGGGAGCAGTCGATGCGGGCGATGGAAACGCAAGAACCAACTTTATACTTGGAAATTGGGTGTGGCAAGGCCTTGACGGGTTTTCACAAGCGCATTGGATTGAAGGCGCCTTGCATCAGCATCGAAAAAGTGGAAGAGGTCTCTCAATTAGAAAAAGGATTAGTATGACCGAACTATTAAAAGGACAGGTGGCTCTTGTGACTGGCGGAACCGCCGGCATCGGGGCGGCAATTGCTAAGCAGTTTGCGGAAAACGGAGCCTTTGTTGCCATTGTGGGAACAAACGAACAGCGCGGCCAAGAGGTCATAGCCGAACTGAAGGCATTACCAGGTTGTCCTGGAGCACAATTTTTTAAAGCAAACGTGTCCGATCCGGCTTCGATCGAGGCGGTCATCAAGTCCCTTTTGGATGAGCATAAAAAACTCGATATCTTAGTGAATAATGCAGGGATCACGCGCGATCAGCTCCTCATGAAAATGAGCGAAGAGGATTGGGATCTCGTCCTCGATGTGAATGCAAAATCGTGCTTCTTGACTTGCCGCGCAGCGATTCGGGCGATGTTGCGTGCGAAAAAGGGAAAGATCATCAACATCAGCTCCGTTGTAGGGATGATTGGTAACTCTGGCCAAGCGAATTACGCTGCCTCAAAAGCAGCCATGATCGGTTTCACCAAAGCGGTGGCAAAAGAGGTCGCAGGCAGGAATATCCAGGTTAATTGCATCGCCCCTGGTTACATTGCTACGGCTATGACGCACGTGTTGACCGAAGAGCAGAAACAATCGACCCTCTCGCACATTCCGATGGGGCGGATGGGCACGCCCCAGGAAGTTGCTCACGCAGCCCTCTTTTTGGCCAGCAGCTGGTCTGATTATATCACAGGACAGGTGTTAACCGTCGACGGCGGGATGGTAATGTAGGCTTGTCCTATAATTGCAAGATCCTGTATAGTGGTTCTCAGTCAAATCAAAAAATAGGATGTATATATGTCAGTTGAAAAAGAAGTTATAGATATTATCGTCGAGCAGCTCGGAATCGACAGAGATGAAGTGGATATGTCCAAATCTTTTGTTGAAGATTACAACGCCGACTCTCTCGACCTCACCGAGCTTGTGATGACTCTCGAAGAGCGCTTTGGCCAAGAGATCTCCGAAGAAGAGGCTGCTAAGCTGAAAACTGTCGGTGATGTCGTGAAGTTCGTCGAAAAAATGAAGAAATAAAAATCAAACGAGTTTAACGCAGAGAAGAGGCTGCTCGCCCTCTCTGCGTCTCTCTGTCTCTGCGTTAATGATTAAACCTGATCTCTCTTCGCTTGGGCTGTAAAGGCCGATACCGCATAGATGCTTAAGGCGCTCAAAAGAAAGCCTGGGATCATCTGGGGGATGACGATGTCGGTGAAGTAGCCATTGATGTGGCTCCAGACCGCCGCAACCGTTCCACCCACAACGACACCAGCAATGGCGCCATAGTTGTTCACCTTTTTCGAGTAGAGGGCAAAGAGCATGAGGGGTCCAAACGAGGCACCAAGGCCTGCCCAGGAGTAGTTCACAGCTTCCATAATCGTCGTATTTTTATCGATCGCCAAAGAGAGAGAAATGATCGACACGATAAAGACCCCAAAGCGCGACATCCGGACGAGCTGCTTTTGGGAAGCGGCTTTGTTGAAAAAATTCCTGTAGATATCTTCGCTGATCGTCGTAGCACACACCAAGATCATCGAGTCCATGGTGGATACGCTAGCAGCCAAGACGCCGCACAGGATGAAGCCAGCTGCGAGCGGGTGGAAGAGGGAATTGACCATGTAGATGAACACGTGTTCAGGATTGTCGATCCCATTTGCAAAGTAGGGGATTGCGACGAGGCCGACGAAGGCGGCAGCTGAGAGAGCAACGAATTGCCAGGTCATCCCTAAATACTTCGATTTGTTCATGTTTTCAGGATCGTTAATCCCCATGAATTTGCTTAAGATGTGGGGTTGCCCAAAGTAGCCCAATCCCCATTGAAGGATCAAAAAGACGGCAATCATTGCCGACTCAAATGAAAGGTCGGGCATAAAGCTTAATGAGATCCCTTTTTGCTCTGCGGTTTGGGCGATCGTTTCCATCCCATTTGGCAAAGTATGAAAGGCGACGATAGGAACGAGCACGATCATCGCAATCAAAAAGAGGGCTTGAAAAAGGTCGGTCCAGGCCACCGTAATGAACCCGCCAAAGAAGGTGTAAACCAGCATGACCAAGGCTGCGACGGTGATTCCAATGTAGTAGTCGATCCCAAAGATCGATTCAAAAATGCCCCCCATGGCAATCAGGCCGGCCGCGACATAGCTGGTGAGGAAGAAGATGGCGATCAGCGCTGTGGCAATCCGCACGATGTGGGTATTGTCTTTGAACCGCTTTTCAAAGAAAGAAGACAGGGTATACGTGTCGTATTTTTCGGTCGCATTTCGCAACTTTTTGGCGATAAATTGCCAATTGAGCCACATCCCGACGAGAAGTCCAATCGCTGTCCAGGCCTGTGAGAGTCCACCGAGGAAAATTGCACATGGAAACGCCATAAAGAGCCAAGCGCTCATGTCGCTTGCGTGGGCCGATAGGGCAGTGACCCAAAAGTTGAGGGAGCGATTGCCAACGGTAAATTCGGCTGAGGAGGATTGCTTCGTATGGGAGATCACTCCGATTGCCAGAAGGATGCAAAAGTAAGCAATGAAAGGAAGGACGAGATTGGTATCGATCATAGTAAAATCTTTATCTTCACGGATATATAAAGGGACATCATGAGTAATTGAAGAGTTTTTGTCAAACAGCTAAAGGCAAAGGCTCAATGACGCTTTCCTCGGCGTCCTCTGTTGCTGTGGCAGCCGTGCGATACTTATGCCTGAGCAATAAAGCCACCCCTAGGAAAATCCCCGACATCACGAGCCCGAGAACTTTGCAATTGATGAAAGGGATTTCCAACAACAACGAGCTGACAATCATTCCGATCGGTTCAAAGCCCGATTCGATGGCAAGGCGCAGTTTATACTTAATTTTGCCGGGGACTTCGTTTAAAAGAATATTAAAATTGCTGTCATCGATCACGAGGAGCATCCCTTCGACGACGAAGAGACCCATGATGGGAAAGGCGAGCGATTGGCTCGAGGTCCATCCGAAGTAAGTGACCAACAAGAAAAGGGGGGTGGACAAGATGAGAACGCCGAGGCCATACCGCGCTAAGATTCGGCTGTACAGGAACAGTCCAACGATTAAGTTGATGACATTTGCACAGGCGATCCATTGCCCTAAGAATTTCGATAAAATGCTGCTTCCAAAGGGATATTCTGCAGGAGAGCTGTCACTCATTCCAAACATGGCCTGAAAGGTCGATAGGTAGCTGTATTCGGTAATGACCAAAAGCACATAGGTCAAAAAGTTAGCGGCAATAATCAGCAACGTCAACGGAGAGGTGATGACCAGTTGCAAGTGCTCTTGCCACGAAACCTTCTGCATCCCTTCCGAACCAATTGTTTCTTCCTCTTGATGGACGATAGGAAGGGATTTGACGATGTAAAGAATGATTCCAACTGATACACAGAGTAACACTCCAACCAGAATGGCAAGGCTTTCAAACGTCACCCACCCAGAGCGCATCAACGATCCTGTCGAGATAATCCCCAAAAAGATGGAAGAGCTATACAAACTATACAGTTTTTTGGCATCGACGCGGTCATGGTAATGGTCGAGAAAGCTCCAATAGCAGGTGATGCTGATGGCAAAAACGAGGGTGCCAAAGGTGCGAACGGCATACCAAAGCCATATTGTGTCGTTGTTGAATGCGAGGTACAGTGCAGAAGCACCGTAAAAACAGATCGTTGCACTCAATAGGCCGACAAAAATCGTGTGGATTCTGACGCGGTCAAAGAGGTACATGAGGACCGCGGCAAGTCCAATGAGGCCAAACGCAGAGAGCTGATAGGTCAGAGGAAGTCCTTCGGCACCCACATGGTGCATGAAAAGGGAATCTCCAAATTTTTGGGCAAAGGTGACTGCTAAAGCCCAAAGAAAGCCCAGAAAGGCAAAAAGAGCCGTAATCTTTTCTTTACCCCTGGAGATGTTAACTAACCTAAAAATAGAGCTAACCATTTTTCCTTTTTTTAGTTAAACGAAAAACAATCATTATGATAAAACTCGGAGATTTTCTGCAAGCAGAACTTGGTTTATTATTTCACCACAGTGCTCAGTGGTGATACTATTTGTCCTTTTTGTTTTTTGCTTCATTGTGTATGATCCGCGAAATAAACGAATTTTGTGAGGATATCATGGAAACGATAGCACTTGTCATCATTGGATCTGGCCCGGCTGCCTATACAGCCGCAATTTATGCTTCTCGCGCGAATTTAAAGCCTGTTTTGTTTGAAGGGTTTTTCAGCGGACCTGCTGGAGGGCAGCTGATGACGACGACGGATGTCGAAAATTACCCCGGCTTTCCCGAAGGGATCGGCGGTCCACAGCTGGTGGAGAGCTTCCGCAAACAGGCGCTTAAATTTGGGACAGTTGTGTTCCCAGAGGATGTCGAAAGCGTCGATTTGTCGAAGCACCCGTACGTTGTGAAAAGCAAGAATCGCACCTATGTTGCTCATGGGATTATCGTTGCAACAGGCGCGATGGCAAATCGTTTAGAGATTCCAGGAGCAGGCGACGGCGAATTTTGGCAGAAGGGAGTGACAGCCTGTGCTGTTTGCGACGGAGCGATGCCCATTTTCCGCAACAAGCCGCTCTACGTGATCGGTGGGGGAGATTCTGCTGTGGAGGAGGCGACGTTTTTGACGAAGTTTGGGAGCAAGGTGTACATCGTCCATCGCCGTGATCAGTTGAGAGCGTCTAAAATCATGCAGCAGCGCGCATTGACCCACCCGAAAATTGAGATGATGTGGGATAGCGTGGTCTTAAAAGTCTCTGGAGACGATGTCGTCCGCTCTGTGACGATTAAAAATGTGAAAACAGGTGCTGAAGAGGTGCGGGAAGCGGGTGGCCTTTTCTTTGCTGTTGGACACACGCCAAACACGGCTTTCCTAAAAGGGCAAGTGGAGTTGTTAGAGAATGGATACATCAAAGTTGTCCCCGGCACAACCAAAACGAATGTCGATCTAGTGTATGCGGCTGGCGACGTGCAAGACCACGTCTATCGGCAAGCTGTGACAGCTGCGGGAACCGGCTGTATGGCGGCAATCGAGTTAGAGCGGGAGCTTTCAGCTCGAGGCCTGGTGTTATGACCCTTGCTCGTATTGCGGCTGGCTGTTTCTTGTGTGTGTTAGGGCCTTTAAGCGGCACAGAATTGAAACCATGGTTTGGCCCAGAGCTCGTTCCTCAAATTGAGGCCGAAGCCATTGTACAGATCTTTGAAGAGGTCGATACGCGCGATGGCGACGAAAAGTATGCGTCGTGCGATTTTTTTATCGATTTAGGCGCCCTCATTGCCCCCACAGCTGATACATCTGTCGAGCTGGAAGTGATTGGGGCAGATACCCGAAGCCACAGTTTTGGGGCCGATACGATCAAGTTAACGGGCCGCTATTTGTGGCTCAATGATGTCGTGGGCGATCTCGTCTCCCTCTCCACAGGCATTTCGATTGCGCAAGTGTTTAAACCGTTCTCAAGAGATTTGGCTGTGTTTCACAATGGGGGGATCGAAGGGGAATTGCACGTGGCAATCGGTAAAGAGGCTGTTTGCCAAGCGTTTTGGACCTCTCGCTGGTGGGGTGTTTTGGGGGTGGGCATTGGCGACTTGGGCTCTCCCATGTGCCGAGCCGATCTGCACTACGACTGGAACTGGTGGGATCGCCACCACTGCGGCATTTTTCTTCATTCCTTATGGGGTCTTGGTAGCCGCGATCTGCACAGCGTAAAACACTTTCACGGTTATGGTCCCATTCGACACCAGTCAGTTGATTTGGGAGTGAGCTACACTTTCTGTTTTCAGTATGACATTTTCTTGGAAGCGGAGTACTTGTACCGCGCTTACGCCAAAAACTGCCCTTCGAATGCCAGCATCATCTTTTTAAGGTTTGTCTACCCCTTCGGTCTTTAACGAATAGTGTAGATGGCGCAGGCAGTGGCATACTGATGGCAGTGGCTGATCGAGAGCAAGATGCGGGGGTGATCGAGCAGGTTATTCAGGTGGTTTGATAAGTGGACGACCGGTTTCCCGGCTGCATCGTTGATGATCTCGATGTCGAGCCAGCTGATGCTGTTGTGAAATCCGGTTCCTAGCGCTTTGACGATCGCTTCTTTGGCTGCAAAACGCCCTGCAAAATGCCTTGCCGCTGTGCGGTGTTTTTGGCAGTATTCTTGTTCGTTTTGGGTAAAAATGCGATCGAGAAAGCGTTGCTTATACTTGGCAATCGCCTTTTCGATTCTGTCGATTTCGATGATATCTGTCCCAATGCCGGCTGTTGACATCACAGAGCACAGTAGTTTCTAACAGAGGTTTCACAGTTCACGGGCTGATGTCCTCCTTCAGGAAATGAGTCCTCTTCCAGGGCATTGGTGAAAATGATTCTTCCCGAGGAGGTGTGTTTCACAGAAAGTACCTGAGTTTTGATCGCTTCCCCAATGTAGTCGGCGCCTCCATTGATGACGACCATGGTACCATCGTCGAGATATCCGATCCCTTGGTGCGCTTCTTTCCCGTAGCGTTGAATCTTGACTGTCAAACATTCGCCGGAGTTTGCCTGGGGTTTAAGTGCTGTTGCCAAGTGGTTGAGGGCGATTGTTCTGACCCCTTCGTACTGGTTCTGTTGGAGGCGGCTTCCTTCGCCTGTCAGAACGTTAGCCTGGTGTTGGCGAGCGAGATCGAGCAGCTTTTGGCTAAGTTCTTTCGTTGCATCGATCCCTACATCGTCGATCACACGAAGGTCGAGTTGAGGGAGAGCTTCTAGTTTTTTAAAATGTTCAAGACACTTTTTTCCTTTCAGTTTCAAAGCTGTGTCGGGCGATTCACCCATCTCTGCGCAGGCTTGGATCACGAGGCGTGGCAAGAGGAGATGGGTGTCGACGATTCCAGTCATTGCCAGGTCGAGGATACGCGGATCGTGGAGAGCAGAGAAATCGATGAGGAGACTTCGGGTTTTAGGTTGTTGCGCCTGTCCATGGGAAGAAACGCGCTCAAACGAAGATCTTAGCATCGCAGCCATTCCGAGGTAGGCCGTGAGGAGATAAAGACAGATTTTCAGGGCATCGAGCGAGGCGGTGTGCTCAGCTGCAAGTGTCCCGGGGATGAACAGGTCCAAGAGCTGAATCATTAGATAGCCTGAAAGAAGCCCCAAAACGAGTCCGAGAGCAGCCAAGTTAACCGTTGTTAACTTGAGCAGTCGGAAAAGGCTATCAAAACCGATGACGCAGCACCCAAAGGCAAATCCACCCCCTGTGCCGATCAACGCATTAAAAAGCGTGTTTTCCTGAGGAGCGTGGATCAGGGCGTATGCGGTAAAGAAGAGCGTGCAAAAGGCCAGAAAAAAGAGTCGCGTGTAGTTAAGTGATCGTTCCATGTCCAGTCATCCATCCTATGTTTTTTAAGCCGAGTTTTGGGTTATAACTCAAGATTATTTTTTTTGTCTAGCCTTGTGTCCATAAAATGTGGATATCTGCTAACATATCCGAAACATCAACATTGGGGAGCTCTCTTCATGAACGTAAAACCTAGCGTCTTGATCGTCATTTCTGGACTCGTATGGCTGGCTGTGGGGGTCTACTTGATGCAGCTGGGCATCGGTTTCCTCCTTGAAGGGCAGATGGCAGCAATGGTCCGCGCGGATTCGACTACTCCGTTGCTTAGTTGGTTAGCGCCCTTTTTTGGAGTGGAGACGGCAGCGATCTTGCTGGTTGTTGTAGCTCTCTACATCGGTTATTTGAAGGGGCGCTATGTGCTTGGAAAAGCCGCGCAAAAAGGGGTTAGCCGGATTTTGGCGCTTCCCCGTCCGATTGCCCTGATGAAAATTTACGCTCCGCGCTATTACTTGTTGCTCGGATTGATGATCTTGATTGGCATGTCGATGAAGTGGCTTGGCGTTTCCAAAGATTTGCGTGGGTTTGTCGACATCGCAATTGGAGCTGCTTTGATCAATGGCGCTGTGGTCTATTTTAGATTGGCTCGTTTAGAAAAAGCGTAATTTATTTGTGATAGGGAGATCCGCTCGCGATCTCCATGGCTCTGTAGAGCTGTTCAAACAACACCACGCGGACGATTTGATGGGTCATCGTGAGAGGAGAGAGGCTCACCCGAGGATAATGGGAGAGAACCTCCTGAGGGAGCCCGTCAGGCCCGCCGATCGCTAGGGTCAAGTGGGATCCTCCCGTTTCAAGGGCTTTGACGAGGTAGTCAGAGAACTGCTCGCTGTTCATTAATTTGCCAGCTGGGTCTAAGCAGATAACCATTTTTTCTTTAGTCAGTGCAGCAGTCAATTGTGCATCCGTCTTATACCAGGTGCATGTGATCTGCATCTTTTTAGAGAGGCGTTTCATGTATTCTTGACACGCCTCCTCGAGCCAGGCTTCTTTTGTTTTGCCTACAGCAGCAATGTGGAGATGATACATTATTTGTTGTACTTCATGACGGTTTGCATCTCCCGTTTGGTGTCGCGCTCTTTTATGGTGGCACGTTTGTCGTAAGTCTTTTTCCCTTTTGCAATCGCAATCTTGATTTTGGCGCGTCCATTTTTCAAATAGATGCCCAATGGGACCACTGTCAAGCCCTTTTCTTGCAGAGCCACGCGCAACTGCTCGATCTCTCGCTTATGCATGAGCAATTTGCGATCCCGTTTCTCTTCGTGGTTGTGGATGTTGCCGTGCCGATAGAGGGGGATGCTCGAGCCGACCATCCACACTTCTTGATTGAAGACTTTGATGTACGCCTCTTGCAGGCTGCCGCCATGTTCTCTGAGCGATTTAATTTCTGTTCCTTGTAAGACGAGTCCTGCTTCGAATGTTTCGAGGATTTCGTAATTGAAGTTCGCTTTGCGGTTGGAAACAAGGTCGTTGTCGTGTTTTTTCATAAAAGAACAATTATATCGAGGTTGGCACTATTGTACGTGAGAATTTGATTTTTTAACAGAATTTATGAGGACGATGCGGACCTTGAAGAGCTTATGCCGACCCTTCGGGCCTCAATTTTGTGTTTTTTTGAACCCAGGCCTCCGCTCCGCTTTGACCTGGGCTATAAGATGCCGGCCCGTTGGGCCTCAACACAAACCTCCGCTAGAAGACATCTGTTGCTGAGGCCCGAAGGGCCGGTCTAACATAGCCCAGGTCGGAGTGAGCGGCAGCGAACGGAGGCCTGGGTTCAAAAGGCAGACCTAAAAAATTGAGGCCCGAAGGGTCGACATAAACTCAAGGGCCTTTCAGAAGCCTGAGAAGGTAGTGGGAGGGCGCGTAATTTTCGATGAGGGTGTGGATTTGGTTGTGCCTCTTTAGGCGAACTTGTTTGATGTGGATTTCGGGCGTTTTTGTGGAGGAGAAGAGAATATCTTCGTGAGTGGCGTTTTTCAGATTCTTGAACTTCTCTTTGGTGACAGAGCCCGATAGATGGTCATTTCTTCCTGTTGCTAGATGGAAGGTGCCAAAGATTTTTTCATCCTGGATGTCGGCGTGTGAGTAGGGGAGCACTTGGGTGCCAAAGCCAAGCTCGCCTAAGACGCCTGCAGCGGGATCGGCTATGAACTTGGCTTGGTATTTTTTGGCGGTCTCTGGATTCCCGCTAAGGGTTGTAACTTTATCGACGCGGCCGTTTGAGACGTGCATCAATCCAAGCGAACCATCCTCTTCAAATTTGATGGGAAACTCTCCCGACGCATCGATAGGAACGAAATACACTTCTCCGGCGGGGAGGTTGACGATGTCACCTTTGTCATGGCAGATGCCGTGGCTCTTTTGCGCTTCTTGTTCCCCTAAATCGATTTTGAGATGGTAAGGAACGCCTTTCACTTCAAAATCGACCTCAGCAGAAGTGGCATGGGTCATGCCTTTGCGCAACAATTCTGCACAGCGGCTGACTTCGTTATAGTCAACAGCCAATCCTGAAGAGATGATGATATCATTCATCCCATGCATGGTTGCGCCACGAAATCCGTACCGTTTTGCCGCAGCTGTCAGCGGCGCGGTTGCAGAATAGGTGCTGATGCACAAGATGAGTTGATAGCGGGGATAGATATCTTTTTCAAATTCCAAAACGGTCCCATCAGGCGCTGTTAAATTGGTCGGCAGTTCGAGATTGCTGCCACCGGTTGCTTTGTAGGCAAAAAGGTCACAAGCGTCGAGGCCAAACTTTTGCATCACTCCTTGGCGCAGGCCTTGATAGAAGACGTCGTATGCTCTCTTTTGAACGGGGAGTTCGGCGTTTTTCAAGAATTTATACTCGACGATGTCAGATGGCTTTTCTAAGTCGATGAGGATGCACAACTTCTCTTTTTTTTGAGGATTGAGGGTCGTTTTGAGAAGTCTTTCCAAATCGAATGGGGGAAATTGCAGGGCAGGGTTTTTAGGAATTGTTTTAATCGCTTGCGTCATGAAAACCTCTTTACGCGGTGGTGGCAGTACGGCTCTTTGCCTGTTTTCGCATAATAATCTTGGTGGTAGGTCTCTGCTGGATAAAACCGGGACGCAGGGACGATCTCTGTCACCACTTTTAGCTTCTTCCCAATTAGTTGATCGACGAGTTTCTTGGCAATTTTTTTCTGGTTTTCAGTGAGGTAAAAAATGGCAGAGCGGTATTGAGGTCCAATATCAGGGCCTTGCCGCGCTTTTTGTGTGGGATCGTGGATTTCTAAGAATAGTTTCGCCATCGCTTCGTAGGATGTTTGTTCTGGGTCAAAGACTACCTCGATCGCTTCAGCATGTCCTGTTTGGGATGTGCACACCTCTTCGTACGTGGGGTTTGCGACTTCGCCACCTGTGTATCCCACTGTTGTGGCAATGACACCTGGTTCATTTGCAAAGTAGTGTTCTACGCCCCAGAAGCAGCCTCCAGCAAAGAGCGCTCGTTCATACCCTTGGTCGGTATAAGCGGGAATAAAAACGAGAGAGAGCGAGTTAACGCAATGCCGCACATTTTTTTGAGTGAGGTGCTCTCCTGAGAAGACGTGTCCAAGATGGCCCTTGCAGTGGCCGCAAAGGATTTCGGTGCGGCTTCCATCGGCGTCTGGAAGGTGTAAGACGGTTCCTTCGATTTCATCGTCGAAGCTTGGCCAGCCACATCCGGAAGCAAATTTATCTTTGGAAAGATAAAGAGGTGCATCGCACCGCTTGCAGACATAAACGCCGGGCTGGTCGAGGTGTTCGTAGACTCCAGATCCCGGCCGTTCGGTATGTTTAAACGAGATGATTTTCTCTTCTTCAGGCGTTAATTGGTGATGCCTTTTAGAAGACATAGATCAATGTGCCCGTTTGCTAAGAAGAGATCGACTCATCGTCTCTTCGCAGGTTTGGAAGGTTTTTTTACAGCCACATGGCGAGTTGGCTTGTGAGCCGTTGCTTTACGGGCTGCTTGTGGGGGTGCTGCTTTTTTCACAGCCTCCTTGGTTTTAACTAGCGGTCTCTTTTTGGGAGCGGCTTGATGATGCACGGCTTTCTTTTTGGAGGGAGCTGCCACAGCAGATGTGTGTTTCAAGATGGCTTTTGCCTTGGGTGCGGCGACTGTCGAAATGCGTTTTTTCGATTGGATGGCAGCAACCGGTATGACGGGGCTTTTTTTCATCCCATTGATTGCCGGTTTAGGCGAAACGAGTGGCGCGGCCTCAGGTTTCTTGCTAACGGGGCTTTCGGGGGTCTTTCCTAAGATTTCCACTTCTTTCCATTTGGAAGTGAGGGAGCGGAGAGCCTGTAGCTTGCTGTTGAGGTTCTCTAGCGTCTGGTTCATTTCATGGTTGTGCGACCGTTTGTGTGTGAGCAGCTCCTCTTCATGTCCAAAGCGGGAGGAGAAGGTCGCTCCACCACCTAAGTGGATTTCGGGGACAAACAGAAAGGGGCGCAGGCCGCTTGGTACGGTTGTGTAGATGTCAATTGAGATTTGGGGTTCGATTTCCACTTTTGACGTTTGCTTGGGCGGACGTCCCCGTTTTGGCCGTGGATTTAGAGCCTCATTTGAGTAGTAGGTTTTTGCTTTTGCAATGAGAACTTTACGCGCGTTGGCAACATCCTTGCCCACCTTTTTTTCAAACAGCTCTTTCTTGAGCCTTTCGAGCAAGAGTTTTGGAAATTCGAGGTCTTCTTCAAAGACAAAGGTAAATCCATTTGTGCGCAGCCATTCGATAATGCGGATGCGCGATCTCTCTTGGTAGTAAGCTTGCCACTTTTCAAACTCTGAGTGGTGGTCGTGGATGAACTCAAGGAAGTTTTCCCGCGCTTCTTTGGATTGGATGATGTCGAGAAGTTTTTCCTTGGTATCGATGTCGTACACCTTTTCGTGAATAAACCCTTCCATGATCTTTTTGGTTTCGTAGAAGGTGAGCTTGGGAATCATGGAATAGTTGTTGGCGTCCTTTTTGAGCTCTTTTTCTAAAAGAGCGAGTTCTTCGCTCGATTTATCGAGATCGGCGTAGACGATAAACCCCTCTTTTTGATCCAAATAGAAATCGCGTTCGTCATTCGATTTGGAAAAGGCTTCAATGAGCCGATTGCAGCGCAAGATCAGGGGGTTTTGCGCTTCTATTACATGTTTTTTTGCCATCTTCAGTCCTTCGTGTTCACTATTCCCGACAATTATGCATACTTTCTAAGCACTTGCAAGGGCAAATTTAAGACGGTGTTGCTCTTTTTCATTGAACATTTCGATTTGCTTGGCCACGAGCGATTCGGTCAGAGCTTCAGCTGATAATAAAGATTTGACCATTTTTTTGTTCCGGGTCTGCAAATGGCGATTGAGCTGATCGAGATTGAAGAGAGTGATTTTTGGGTGGTGGGCCAAGGTTGGCTCTGCGTTGCGCGGAACGGCCAAGTCTATGATGAGTTTTTTTGAACCGTCTCCTTTTGTCAAATCTGTCGATTTGATGAGAAAATCGGGGGCTTTTGTCCCCAGAATGACCCAGTCGTAGTTGGGCCACTGGACGATCTCGTTCCACCCTTTGCAAGCGATCCCGTATTTTTCTGCGAGCGGGTGGCAATGCTCTTGTGAGCGGTTGCACAGGGAAATATTCGACATTCCCTTATTCGTAAGATAGTTCAAGACCCGTTCGTTGATTTCAGAAGCACCGATAAACAGGATATTGACATTTTTTGATTGTTTGAAGACGTGTTGCCCAATCCCAAATACAGCGTGTTCAATATTCGGGAGCCCTGGCACTTGCGGGAGGACGGAACGGACTTTTTTGGAGATCCCTAACGTTTTTTGAAACAGGTAATGGAGCTCGTAGGGGAGGGCGTGTTGCTCTTGAGCAGCTTCATAAGCCATGCGCACCTGTCCCTGAATCTCGGTCTCAGCCACGATCGCGCTGTCGAGGCCAGCTGCCACGCGGCTCAAGTGGTGCAGGCAATCTTTCCCAAAGTAGGAGTACAATTTTTGGTCGAAGTCTTCGGCAACTTCGTTGCGCAAAATGTTGAGGAGGTAGGAGTGGGAAGCGGCAAGGTCTTCGGAGGAGAAGTAGATCTCCGTGCGGTTGCACGTCGATAGGAGAAGAAAACTGTGTTCCCCATGGATCGTATGGCTATGCCCTAAACGCTTTTGGCACGTTTTAGCTAAAACTTCCCTCAGTCCAAGATTCGCAAGTTTGTGATTGATTCCCAAGACTCCAACGCGCATGCCCACCTCAAGTAGAAAATTTGTTTATAGTGGAACAGGGAATTGTAGAAAAGAAAAAGTACTAACAGCCGGGTGCACCGTAAAGATGCGATAGTTTTTCAGGAATGCAATTTTGTTTTTGAATAGATAGCCCGATCATTACGCGCTTCTTTAAAACATATTTTTTTTGACATTTTTGATTGAAAAAGTGTAAAAGACTTTTAAAAATAATTTTGGTTTTAACGTTTTTCAGGGTCAATTTAGGAAAGGGAAAGCTTTATGAACGCAACTTTACAGACAGATGCTAAGACAACATCAACCGATTTATCGATCCGTGCAAGCGGGGCAACCACGGTGGAGTTAGGTAATCTACAATTAAACTTGGAGCCTTTTGCGGCGATTGCAGCGAAGCTCATCGAAGCGGGTTGGGATGGGAATGAGGGTAGCATAGAATTGGCTGGGACTAGGAATGCTCCCGAATATAAATATGGCGACTGCCGGTTTTCTCAGGCCAATTTTGAGAATATTCGAGCTGTTGTTCTCCGACAACTAGGCAAAAGTGAAAGTTCTTCTGCAGTTTTATCCATGCAGCCTTCTTCAGTTTCAAGCACATCCGGCAGCGGGGGAGCCTCCTCTTCTGCTTCAAGTGCAGCTGCATCTGTAGAATCGAATCAGAGAATTTTTATTCCACAAAATACTTATGAAAATACTCTAGAGCTCTTGCGAGTGCATTTGGTTTCTCTTCAAAATCCCTTTCTTGCACAAAATATCAGCGAAAGGCTTCAGAACATTGATATGAGAGGCTGGTTTCAACAAGAAGAGACTATTCAGCAAATCATCCACCCTAACTGGCCGAAAGAGACGAAAGAGCTTTTTAAAGCCTATATTGAGCATTTTAGAAACAGGGCATTAGCGCAAACCAACACGGCTGTGGCTGAAACTGTTAAAAGGATGAAGTTGGATTTTAAGCAGGTAGTTGAAGAGCTTAAGGACCGTGCTCATGCAAATATGAAAGAGTACGACGGTTGGGCTGAGCTCCATACTCTTTTTGCAATTCCAATGTTTATGATGGTAAACGACTCCCATTTTATTAGAATCAGGCGTTATATCGATCAAAAAGCAACAGAGGATTTACGAGACTACATTGAAAATCTCGATAAGAAAGAGATCGATTTAGCAGAGGCCGCAAATTTCTTGCAAAAAAGTAATTATGAATTTGATTTAGATACACTTTTGGGGCAGGTGATCGAGAAGAGGCCCAAGAAAAGCGAAGGCATTGTAACGTACTGGAACCAACCAGTGGGTTTTTTTGAAGGAAAGATTTTTTTTCTCAGTACACCTAATGGAAAGATGCATAATGGTTTGATTGAGCGTTGCGAAAGAAAAAAGGATGGTGCTCTAGGGTTTCGATTAGATGATTTATCGGAAATATATGTCCAAAACGGGACATTTGCAACCCAAATCGAGTACCTGAGGCCCTATCACCATTTGATTGCCGGCCTTGAAAGTAACCTTTTTCAGCAAGGTGATGAATTGACAATACGTCATCATCCCGAGGCAAGTCAAGATGCTGCTATTAGCCCAGACAAATATCGCTTGCAGGAATGCAAGCGATATTCAGGCAGTTTACTTTCAGGCCATCCCAACCCTTATAGTAAATATGTATTTCAGGGCTCAGATTCAAGCGCATCAAATACCTATAGGGTTCGCACAGAATCTCAAGGGCAAATTATTGTCAATGTTCAGGTTGCAAAATGGGACAAAGTAAGTCAAAAGTACGGCGAGAAACGGGATTTCCCACAATATCTGTTTGAACGTTGTCATCTCGTTTGGAAGAGAATCCCTGAACATCTGTCTGAAATTACTGCGAATAACGCTGATCGGTGCATTTTAATTAGACCCGAGCTAGACGAGGATCGAGCGCGGAAACAAAATCTAGCGGACATCAAAAAGGAACAAAAAGAGCTGCGTCAAAAGTTTCAAAATCCAGAAAAAGAACCTTTGATGGACCAGCTGCTTGGTAATCTTATAACAAATGGGATGAAAGCGATTGATATCAGCTTATTAAACAATGGCCACTTAGAATTGTTTTATCTTATAAGAGATTTGTCAAGAAAATACTACGATAAATTGCAAATCACCAGAACACCAGAGGAAATTCTTTTGGAGACGGTGTTAGATGCAAATTACGTTAAACTGGTTAGCAAAAGAGATAGTATACTGATCGCACGAACGATGCAGCTGCTTCGGGAATCAAACGAACATGTTAAGAATATAGCAGATCGAGATGTTGTATTGTTTGTTGGCAATACAGGTTCAGGTAAAAGCACAAGTGTTGCCTATTTGATGCAAGCTCCTTTAAAGAAAAAGCAAAATCATGTTGGGGAAGACGTTCTTCACATTCCACAAAAAGAGAGCGATTATCCGAAAATTGGACATTTGATTGGGACAGCGGAAACAATTTACACCCAAGGTTATAATGTAGCTGGAAGCTCTTACCTTTTGGCAGATTGCCCTGGCTTTGGCGATACAAGAGGGGATGGCGAATTTGAGTTATGTACGAATATTAGCATTGACCAAACGGTGCAAAGATCACGCTCTCTTCTGTCTCTAGTGATTGTTTTACCCGTCACCGCATTTTTACTCGACAGGGGAAATCCTGTCATCGATCTAATCAATAGCATACGAGAGAGGTTTCCGGATACTTTTGATCCTGACAAACCTGAGGCAAATGCACATGTTCACCTATTGTTGACGAAGCAGGGGCACGTCAAGGCCGATGTTGTGGCATCTATGAAGGATGGCAGAAGATTTGAAGCCTATGCTAGAGAATCTGATCATCCAAACAATCCAATCTCTGGCCCAGAACAATCAAGTATTGGTTTTATGGAACCGACTCAAAAGCGTCAGCATATTTGGAGATCGATCCTTCAGATCTATCAAAGTGGCCGTGTGCACTTCATCGATATAAGAGATCAACAAGCTCGAAAAGAGCTTTTGGAGTCTTTTTCAAGGCATGGTTGCTTTAATAAACAACAATATATTCCTGCAATGGCCACGGATCATATGCATAAAAAGTTCGGCGATAGTGTACAGATGGCTACGCACGCATGGATCAGTCTAATTTTCGGTAAATTTTTAAGGACATTGCCAGAAGAGCTACATAAGGCTAACGAGGTACTAAATCAAAGAAGGAGCAGCTTGGCACAAAACGAAGTTGAGAGAGAAAAACAGTGCCAAAAAATTCAAGCTCTTGAAGAGAATTCAAAAGAATTGAATGCTCTTATTAAGCGTCTACAAGGGAATGAAGAAACAGTGATTGACGATGCCTTGAAACAAGAGCTTCTCGCAGCGACGGCCGCAAGTGTACAAAGTTTAGCCCAACAGCAGTTAAGCGCACTTGAGGAAGTTAAGGCAAACATTGAAAGTAAAAAAAGTGCCCTGGCTATACTCGAAACAGACATTCAAACCAGCACTGAAAATATGGAAGCGGCGATTGCGAGTATTGTTGAGCTAAAAGAAAAAGTTAAATTGCTTGAGATCGGCCCCCCATATACTTCCAATTTGTATCAAAAGGAATGGCGGGCGGATGAAGAGGTACAGATGTACAGTCTTAAACCCGGTGCGCTGGAAAGGGCTCATGAAGAGCTAAGACCTATGGCGGATGAAGATCTAGAAAAGGTGGAGTATAGTGGACTGGCTAAGAATTATAAGGGATTATCGGTTGGTATCGCAAACATAAAGAGAGGTTATCGCCTTGTACCTGCTGATGAAATTGAGCGTAGCACATTTTTTAACACTAATAATGCTGGCGGTTTTGTTGCAGCGGTAAAGGGAAAAAAGCTTAAATTTTTTGGTTATGGACCTAGAGCATCCACAGATGGTAAAACGATATCCTATGCCTATAGTCTAGAGTGGGATGGGACGACAAATCTACCAAATATTTCAATCGATTTTACGGTTCCTCTAAGGGAATATAATTATGCGGAAATAGTCGGTCTTCAAACTGAGATTGGGGAAGCGGAAATGCAAATCCAAACCTTGAGACTTCACCTGAATGGAAATGAGAAGCTTTCTGGTGCAATTATGCGGAAAAAGATAATTTCTGATGAAATTGAGACCTTGCAAGGGAAACAAAGGGAGTGTGAACAGCGCATAGAAGAGTTGCGGAACGATCAAGTTTTAAAACAAGTTCAAGAGATGTTAGAGAGTACAACGAAGAGTTTAGATGCTGTCGAGGCGGAAAAAAAGCAACTAGAAGATTTTACTGTTATTGATCGTCGGATTGGTCAATTAAAACGAGAAATAGAGGAAGCAGAACAGACGATTATGAAGTTGCGCAAAAACCGCAGAAATTTGGCTATCGTTATTAAGACCGAGTGGGAAAGCGCTAAGCTTCTTAGGGAGTTCGCTGACCATGTCGTTGCACAGGGGCAGCATTTGACAAAGACAGTAGAAACTTGCAGCGAGTATATCACACTTTTTGATCAACACAAGAACACTTCATTGCAAATGATTCAAGATGAATATAGATTTTAGAAAAAAGTATCGTTAAGGGAATCTTTATGAACGCAACTTTACAGACAGGAGCCAGGTCGACATCATCCTCTTTGTCCATCCCTGCGAGCGGGGCAACCACGGTGGAGTTGGGCGATCTTGAATTAGACTTAGAGCCTTTTGCGGAGATCGCATCGAAGCTCGTCAAAGCGGGTTGGGAAGGGAATGAGGATAGCTTAGAGATGGCTGGCACTAAGAGTGCCCCCGAATATAAATATGGAGACTGTCGGTTTTCTCCGGACAATTTTGAGAAGATCCGAGCGGTTGTCCTCCGACAACTGGGCAAAATCCAAACTTTTTCTGGTCCAAGTACTCCTTCCCCCTATGAAAGTGCTTTAAAGCGGCTCCAGGCGCATTTGGTTTCTCTTCGAAATCCCTTTCTTGTAAGGAACATCAGCGAGAGGCTTCAGAACATTGATATGAGAGCCTGGTTTAGTGAGCTGATGGTTCAGAAAGTCGTTCTTCCTGCCTGGCCCGAGGAAACGAAAGAACGTTTAACGGCCTATATTGAGCAATTCAGAAACAGAGGCTTAACGGACTTGGGTGAGCAACCGAAAGAATCTGTCCCAAAGATGAAAAAGGATTTTCAGCAGGTGATTGAAGGTCTAAAGACTCGAGTTTGTGCAAATATAGGAGAATACGACGGGTGGGCTG
>JABDCX010000009.1 GCA_013287915.1 Chlamydiota bacterium | reverse complement strand
TCCCACAACTTTAAGTCAAATGGATCCATCATCCTTTTTTCGTTCCTCCATTTTTCAAAAGTGGGAACAGGCGATACAAGGCAATCGCAAAATAGGCCACACAGGGCGTCCAGATGGCAACTGCGGGGTTAAGCACTTGTCGGTCGCCCAAAAGCGAAGCGGCGTTGAGGAGCAGAAAGAAAAAAACGAGGGCAAAGAGACTGCACGCATAAATCAGGAATTTGGGCAGTGTTCTTGTAAAGCGCAGGCAAAAAGGAGCTGGGATCATTATGGCTAATAAACATGCAAGCGGCATGGCAAGCCTGTGGTAGTAAGTCGTGAGGAACTTCGCTTCCTTTTCGCTAAAAATGGCTGTGGGCGGTGTGGTGCGCCTATAGAGCTCAGAAAGGGCAAACCCTTCTGGTTCGGTAATTGTATCGAGCAGCGCTTTTGTGTGGAATTGGATCTCAGGCAGCAAGAGAGAGGGAAATTGCTCTGTGATCACCATCGCTCCTGCAGGATTGCGCTGAAAGTGTTCCACCTGCTCTGCAATCGGTACTCCTGGCAAAGGTTTTAAGGTCTTCATCCGATAAATGTCGTCGATTGAACGGATCCAATAGGCATCCTCAAATGCTCCAGCGAGGCTGTTGTAGTTTTGGAAGACGAGAGAGGATTGGTCCTTGAGGCTGATTTGCTGGATGTGGGGGTGATCGCGTTTGCGGTGTTTATAGCTGCTGCGGAGCTGTTCGTATTGTTTATATTGTTTAGCGACGATTGGAGAGGCAACTTCGGCATTGAGGTAGAGAATCCCCATGCAAAGTAGAGCACTGAGAAAAAAGGGGAGCAAAATGCGTCGGTAGGTAACGCCTGCCATCAAAAGAGCGGTGAGTTCGTTGTGGATGTTCAAACTGCACAGCATATGTGTGCAGGCAATGATCAAGGCAAAGGGAACGAGGAAATCGAGCCGAGCTATGAAGTCGTTAAGGTAGTAGGTCAAGATCGCGGCGAATGAAAAATGGTAGTGGTGAAAGCTGTTTGAGTGGCTCGAGTAATTGATGAGGACGTATAAGCTGTAAAAGCCGAATAGGCAGAGAAAGAACGTTTTGAAGATGTTGCGATAAATGTATTTTTCCCAGATGGAAAACAGGGGAATTGACATGGTTCACTCCACTCCATGTGAGACGCGGTATAGTAGTCGCAACGATAGCAGAATGATGAATGCAAGGGGAGCAAAATATAGCAGTGCACTGACGAGGGGAGGCCCGTCAATCGAGCGTGCGATGAAGAAGGCGATCATGTAAACGGCTGCCAACAGGATGACGTAGATGATTCGCAAAGGGGAATGGCGCCTCCCAATCGTCGTTCCAAAGGCAAGACCCATTAGCGTGAAAGTGAAAACGGATAGGGCAACAGAGAGGCGTTTCATCACTTCACTGATGATCTGATTTCGATTGTCTTCTTTCGTTTGGAGACCTGCGAGGAGATAGGACAGCTTCATATGATCTGGTTTGAGGCTCCATACATTCTTTTCCAGCAAGTCTGAAAATTCTCCGGTTCCGATTTCTGTCGTTGCCATATTTTCGACCATCACGGTTTCGCTGTTGGCCGGTTTTTTTTGTTTCTGGTTTGTGATCAAGGTGACTCCACGCCCTTCGAGACGCTCTCCGTTCATTTTGAACTCGCGCGCCAGCATTACATTCATTCTCTGACTGTGGCGACTGGGTGTAAAGAAGACGATGTCTTGTGCGAACTCACCCATTTTGGACGGTCCTAGCGTATCGAAATAAAACCCTTTCATCCGCATCACGTTTTTGTTGTGGATCAGAATGAGCGGATTGAGAGAGCGCAGTTCACTTTTGAGCTGATTGCTTTTTTGGTGGCTTTGGGTCGCGACCTCTGAGACGATGTAAAAATTGAGCACCGAGAGGAAGAGGGAAAGGAGAAGAATGGGAAGGAAGATATCGCGTAAAGCAAACCCGCAGGCACGTGCGGCAGTGAGCTCTTGTGTTTCAGACAGCTGTTGGGTGACTAAAAGAGAGGCGATGAGAGAGGCTACGGGAAAGGTGATCGGAAGGATATAGGGGATTTGCTGTAAAACGAAAATAATCAGGTGCCAGCCGCTTGGACTCAAAGTGATGAAGTTGGCAATTTCATCGAGCCGCATCGTCAGCAAGATTGCAATGAAAGCTCCGATGCAGAGTGAAAAGGTTTTTATGTATTCAGAAAGTAAGTAGCGCCAAAGGATTGGCATTGGATTTCTCTTCCTCAGTTGACATTAGATAATACAACAATTCCTCTATTTGTTACAATGTGGCAGGAAGGAATCAGTATGAAGGTTTGGTACATCGACATTCAGGGGAAGGCAGAAGGGCCTTTTACGGTAGAGGAACTCAAACGGGACAGGCGTTTAACCCCCGACACCTATGCGTGGCGCGAGGGATTCGACCAATGGAAACCGATCCGCGCAATCCCGGAACTCAAAGACCTTTTTCGCGATGAGAAAGAGCCTGAACCCCCCCCAGAAGAGACCCTCAGACCCTCTCGACCAAAGAAGTTTGGGGAAGATATCGTTTTAGAAGGTGGTTTAGAGCCTCCTTATCTTTATTGGTGGGTGATTGCAATCCTCGTCCTTCTCTATTTTCTATTACAACTCTATCTTGAACCATGAAAAATCCGATTGCCCTTGCCCTTCAAGAGTTTTTAAGCTCCCATTGCGATCATGCGCAGCCTTTGTTGATTGCCTTGTCAGGGGGCCCTGATTCGATGGCTCTTTTCCATGCGCTAACAGAGTATGTCAAAGAGTTCCCTTTGAAAATAGGGGTAGCGCACGTCGACCACCGTTGGCGCGATGAAAGCGAACAGGAAGCCAAGCAGATTGGCGCTTATGTGCGTCAAATGGGCTTTCCCTACCATGAGAAGGTGTTAAACCCAGCTGCTCTTTCAGGAAATTTGGAAAGTGCTTGCCGCGAAGAGAGGTACCGCTTTTTTGCTGAGCTCGCACGTGCGCATGGGTACCAGGCCGTTGTGACAGGACATCAGAGCGATGATCTTGCTGAAACAGTTTTGAAGCGTCTATTTGAGGGGAGTACTCTCCCTTTTTTATCAGGGATTCACCCCACCATCGATTTGAATGGGGTGGCGGTTTGGCGTCCGTTGCTAGAGGTGAGCAAGCAACATATTTTATCTTACGTCGAACAGCATCAGCTTCCAGTGGTTGAGGATTGGACCAATCGCGACTGTCGCTTTTTGCGCGGCAGGATGCGGTCAGAGATGATCCCTATGCTTTGTGAAAGCTTTGGCAAGCAGGCGCTGCCAGGCCTTTGCCGGTTGGCAAAAGAATCTCAAGAATTGCAAGGGTATTTGAGCGAGCGCATTGCCGCCTATTTAGATGCGGCCATCAAAGGGCCTTTTGGTTACCATTTGGATCTCAACGCTTTTCAAGAACTCCATCCACTTGAACTCAAATTTTTAATTCGCCAGTTAAGCGAACAGTTTCAAGTGGCGATTTCGCGCGAAGCTGTCGATACCGTTTCACACCTGCTTTTGAGCGGTAAAGCAAACAAATCGCTCCCTTTCCAAAACATCACCTTCTATCTCGATCGAAAACAAATTTTTATTTGTAATGCACCGATGCTATGCCCTCCCTCCGAAAAGGTCAAGATAGGGTTAGATCAAGAAGTGGCGTGGGGAAAATGGAAAGTAAAAAGTTCATTAGTTGCGACTTCTCAGCCCTCTCGTTGTTCGTGGAAAGAGCTATGGAAAGGGGAGGGAACAATCGTCGTCCCAGCAGCTCGTTACGAGTTGCATCCGCCCGACCTTTCCCATTTCTACCCCGGCTCAAACCCTCTTTCAAAATGGTGGACGGATCACAAAGTGCCTGCTTTTTTGAGACGCCTGGCTCCCGTCTTAGTTTCTGATGGGAAGTTGGCATGCGAATTGCTCACAGGGCAACGGCTGGAACGATCGTCGAGCGAAGCAACGACGCAATGGATGCAGTTGATGTTTACTCTTTACGGTTGATACCGAATGTGTTGTGTGGTAAGATTCAGAACAAATTTAGAGTGTCTTGGAATTGCTTATATAACCTATACAGGTTCAATGCGTTAAGATCAAATTCCAAATACAGTCGAAAAAAGCAGGTTCCCATGGCGGATGACAAAAATCAAGACTACAAAGGCAACTTTTCGAACAGCATCGTATGGTTTTTGATGGCCCTTTTTTTCTTAGGCCTGATGGTGCAAGGGTTTATTGAAACAAAATTTGCCAAAGTCGCCTTTAGTTATCAGCTTGAGCCTCTCGTCAACTTACAGCTCATCCAACCCGAAGACAGCCGCAAGACGGCAATCAACGATAACCTCGTCACTTTTAGCGGACGTTTTAGAGACCGCTTGACCGACGAGGGAAAAAATCGATACAAGTTTTTGGAGCTCTTGAGCACGAGCCACGATTTAAAAAACCAACGGGAACATCTTTCTCAAGAGGTTACAGCGCAACATTCAAAAATCATCGACTCCGCCGATTGGTACTTGCAGTTATCCGGACAGCCTGTACCATCGAGCGGCTATGTCGTTGTCGATCCATTCTACAGCACGCAAGATCACGATAATAGCATCGTCATTTCACAACTGGCAAGAAAGAATGTCTTGAGTTTGGCAGACTTGCAAAAGAGTTTTAGCGCATTGGGCGTTGCCCCAACAGCAGAAGCGACCGGTGAATTTGGGAGTAAATTAGCCGATCTCGTAACAGGCTTCCGCTCTCCCATGCTCGGCATTGGCAATGAGTTGATGAAGCAGAGGCTGAAGGATTTAGATAAATCAATCGGGGAAATGCGCGCGAATGATAAAGCGACTCCGACTGAAAAAGTGGCTTTTTTTTCAACAGCGCTTTCGAGCTTGAATGGGATTAGCGACGATTTGAATCAAGTGGAGGAGCACGCGCGGTTGACGAAGCTCCGCAGCGTCAGAAATTACCTCGACATGTTGGAAAAGGCGCACCTTCTCGATGCTAAGATGGATGACAATCTAGCTCAACTCGACAAAGCGAAGCAAAGCGTTGCCAATGTCATTTGGTTTTTCAATAACCAAGAGGTTTCGACACGCACATTGGAAAAGCAAGATGCCGAGCAGTTTAACCACTGGTTTGTGACAGCCAAAGAAGAGTGGGCGAATTTCCCAACGAACCGCGGCGGCATTTTTAAGGCACCCGATCAGCCTCTGAACACTGTTTTGGAAAAGACTTTTAAGAGTGAAGAGCCAGCGCCCAACTACATGAGTTATCTCGTCACGGCGCTTCCGCTCATTTTGATCATGCTCGTCCTCTATTTCGTCTTCTCCCGCCAAATGAAAGGGATGGGAGCGGGAGCGATGAACTTCGGAAAATCGCCTGCTAAGCTTATGGTGAAGGGGACGAATAAGGTGACGTTCAAGGATGTGGCTGGGATCGATGAAGCCCTTGAAGAACTGCAAGAGATCGTCGAGTTTTTGAAGAGTCCACAGAAGTTTACCGCACTGGGCGGCCATATCCCAAAAGGCGTCTTGTGCATCGGGCCTCCAGGAACAGGGAAGACGCTCATTGCCAAAGCTGTTGCAGGGGAAGCTGACCGCCCCTTCTTCTCGATCTCTGGATCCGATTTTGTCGAGATGTTTGTCGGGGTGGGTGCAAGCCGTATCCGCGATCTTTTCGATCAAGCGAAGAAGAGTGCTCCCTGCATCGTCTTTATCGATGAGATTGACGCTGTTGGACGCCACCGCGGCGCTGGCATTGGCGGCGGGCACGACGAACGGGAACAAACGTTGAACCAATTGCTTGTCGAGATGGATGGCTTTGACACCAATGAGGGGGTCATCCTCATGGCTGCTACAAACCGACCTGACGTCTTGGATAAAGCCCTTTTGCGCCCTGGTCGCTTCGACCGCAGGGTGATCATCAATCTCCCCGATATTAAGGGGCGCTACGACATTTTGAAGGTGCATGCCAAGAAAATTAAAATGGATCCGAGCGTTGACCTGATGGCGATTGCTCGCAGCACGCCTGGTTCTTCTGGTGCAGACTTGGCAAACCTTTTGAACGAAGCCGCCCTCTTAGCGGCTCGCAAAGGGCGTTCTGCCGTCACTGCGCAAGACACTGTTGAAGCTCGCGACAAGGTGCTTTACGGCAAGGAAAGGCGCAGTCTTGAGATCGACGAAGGGGAAAAGCGTACGACAGCCTATCACGAGGCAGGCCACACGATCGTTGGACTCGTCGTCAAGAATAGCGATCCGGTCGATAAAGTGACCATCATTCCGCGCGGTCTCTCTTTGGGCGCGACGATGTTTCTTCCGAAGAAAAACCGCGTTAGCTATTGGAGAAAAGAACTCCATGACCAGCTCGCTGTGCTGATGGGCGGCCGCTGCGCCGAAGAGGTTTTTGTCGGTGACGTTTCAAGTGGAGCACGCCAAGATATCGAACGTGCCACACAGCTTGCCAGAAGCATGGTTTGCGAATGGGGCATGAGTGATAAGATGGGCGCCGTTTCATATGATGAGAAATCGGAAGGATCCCAATATCTTGGCATGGGCGGAGCGGCTGAGAAGAAATACTCCGAGGTGACCGCTAAAGCTATCGACGAGGAGATCCGTCGCATTCTCGATGCAGCGCACCAAACAGCCATGGATATCATCTTAAAAGAGAAAGAAAAGGTCGAACTCATGACGCAGATGTTGATCGAGTTTGAAACGCTCGACTCCGAAGACATCCGCTGCATCGTGGAAGGCAACTGGAACGCCGACGAAAAGCGCTCCCGCCTCAAAAAGGCCGACGAGCTCCACAAGACCCCTTCACCTGTGCCACCGCCCCCACCCCCTGAGGCTAGCAAGCTCGCCTTCACCAAAGGGTAGTAGGCCCTAGCAGGGACAGTGAAGGCGTAGCTTCTTGAACGCGCCCGTGCCCGCATCCTATTACCCATAAGTCATAAGTGACCTAAAGAAACAGAAATTTAACGCAGAGACGCGGAGACAGAGAGACGCAGAGAGGGAAAGCCGCTTCTCTGCGACTCTCTGTCTCCCTGCCTCTGCGTTGAAAATTAGACCTAGTCTCCATTGTCTTCTTACAATCTTCTAAAAATCATATAATCCAATATTGCTATAAATTATTTTTTAACTATATAATAAGAATATGTATTTGTTCTGTTATTATATGTGTTGTAATTGCGAAGACAAAGGAGGGTCGTATGACCAGTCCAGCAGGTGGCCATAAGGGTGAAGGAAAAATCCCACATTTTTTTCATCAGGTGAGGGATTTGGTGACAGGGAAGACTCAGGAGAAGGGCCAAGAGTCTGTAAGCAAAGCGAGTCACATTGCTTCGGGAAAATTAGGAAAAACAAAGGGTTCAAATGCGATTAGCGCGTTTGTGGAACGTGAAGCGCTTACCCCTTCTGGAAAGGATGTCGATGCTCACTCGCCAAAAATGGCTCCGGGTTTGGGCGCTGTGCGTCCATCAGAAGACCCAGCCCAACAGCTGGAAGGAGCAGTAAAGCAACTAAAAACAAAAAAGCAAGCATTGCAGATGAAGGAAATGCAATTTAACAAATTAAACAATGAAATCAAAATTGAGTATACCAAGCACGCCACCCACATGCGCGGATTCATGGGTCGGGGTGAGGACGATGCAGAGGTCTTAGAGGAAAAAGAAAATTATGAAAGCCAACAAAAATCAAGGACCAAAGCAAAAAACGATTTGCAACCTCAGATAAAGCAGCTGCGCCAAGAAGTGGAAGACCTCGAAGCAACAATTGAAGAACTCAGGAAACAGGTCCCCGAGAGTGACGATTAGCCCGTGTTGATTGGAGGGATAGTCATGGTTAATCCAACTGGAAACCAAGGATTTGTCGGTGGCATCTATCAAATGATCACCGGCTATTTATGGGGCAGTTCAGGGAAGAGTAGTGCGGACGTCCTGAAGGCTAGCGAAACTGCTGCCAAAAACTTAGGCTTTACTGGCAAAACGAGCAACATGAGCCGAGTCGTAAAACGGGACGTCATTCCTCCCTCAGGAGAGCCTGCTGCTGCTCGATCGCTTAAAGTTGATTATGCAAGTTTGGCTCCCCATGAGCAGAAAGAAATTGAGGGTTCCTACTTGCAAAAAAGGAGTGAATACACCTCAACGAGACAATTATTGAAGCAGAAAGAGCAAGAGCTCTCAGCACTCAAAAAACAACAAAAACAGCTTTTTTACGATCAGGCGCGCACCGTACACGAGCTGCTGCCAGAAGAATACCCCGGCGAGCTCCAAGACGAAAAGGCCGGGTTTGAGGGGTTCAGACAACACCTCGCGAACAAAGTTGCAGATGTGCAACCAGAAGTCCATCAACTGCGTACAAAACTTCAAAAGCTCGAAGATGAGATCAGAGCCATCGAAGCCAAGTACGGCCCCGACGAACCTCAACATGATTAACTCAGGTAATTAGCTGTGGCAGAGGTGTGGGGAATGCCAATTGCCATGTAGTCAAAGCCCTTGGCGAGCATCTCTTCGGGGTGGTACTGGTTGCGGCCATCGAAGAAAGCGCTACCTTTCATTACACTTAACATCTCTGTAAAGGCGAGGAAGCGAAACTGCTTCCACTCGGTGACGAGCACCAGGGCATCTGCGCTTGTGGCGGCCTCAAGTTCGTCAGCACACCAGGTGATGGCTGTGGAGTCGGGGAGGAGGCGTTTAGCGTTTTCCATCGCAACGGGATCAAAGAGGCGCACAGAGGCTCCTCGGCTCAGCAAATGGGCGATCAGCGTTAAGGAGGGTGCTTCCCGCATGTCGTCAGTGTCTGGTTTAAAGGCGAGCCCCAAGATGCCGATCGTGCGTTCAGATAGCCCTCCGCGCGTAGCAAAGTAAGTTTCGACCTTCTCTCCCAAGCGCATTTTTTGTTTGGCATTCGCTTTGTCAGCGGCTTCGATGACTGAGAGGGAACATCCATATTTTTCAGCTTGCAATTGAAGCGCACGGATATCCTTAGGCAGGCATGAGCCACCAAAACCGGGTCCTGGATAGAGAAAATGGTAGCCAATCCGCTTGTCGGCGCCCATCCCTTTGCGCACTTGGTTGATATTAGCGCCTGTTTCTTCGCAAAGTCTTGCAAGCTCATTCATGAACGAGATCCGGACGGCCAGCATGGCATTAGAGGCGTATTTGGTGAGCTCTGCTGAGGGAGGGTCCATCAGGATCAGCCTCTCGTGGCTCAACATAAAGGGGGCATAGATTTCGCGCATAAGAGCAGCCGCTTTTGGGCAGTGGGTGCCGATGATGACTCGGTCGGGCTTCATAAAGTCGTTGACGGCATTTCCCTCTTTGAGAAATTCGGGGTTGGAGACGACGTCGAAAGAGTGCTTCACGCCGCGTTTAAGGAGCTCTTCTGCCACAATTTCTGAGACCAACAAATGGGTGCCAATCGGTACTGTGGACTTGTTGACGATCACCATCTCATCCACCATGTGACGTCCAATTGCGGCAGAGACCTCTTTCACAAATTTTAAATTGGCTTGCCCATCGGCTGCAATGGGGGTGTCGACGCAGATAAAAGAGACGGAGCTGCTTGCCACAGCTTTGGCATAATCGGTTGTGAAGAAAAGGCGTTTCGCTTTCACATTGCGTTTGACGATCTCTTCTAAACCAGGTTCGTAAATGGGAATATGCCCCTGATTAAGAGCGTCAATTTTCGCGGTGTTAATGTCTAAACAGGTGACGTGATGCCCCATTTCGGCAAAGCACGTACCCGTAACAAGCCCGACATATCCGATTCCAATCACTAAAATGTCCATTTCGGCCTCTCCGTTTTTTGCCTACCCATCTTACCATGTGGCTCAATAGTTGAATAGAGGGAAGTTTGTTCAAAATCAGCCTATTTTCTATTAAATTATAAACAAACTAATTATTTGAATAATTAAACCAATTATAATAAAATGAGAATAAGAGTTTTTGTAGGAGGTTTTATGGGCGGCTATGAAAAATTGGGTAGTGGGGATTCGGGAGCGGGCAAAATTAAGTGGAATATAGGCCAAGCTCACGATTTGTGGGTAGGAAAAGGGGAAGCAAATGATACTACTATCGGTAAGGTCCGTTATATCAATCTAGCAGCTGGAGAAAAGGGGAAGCTCTACAAGGGGATGGAAGTCGACACCGGCGGCCCTGAGGCAATGGGTCTGGGGGGAGCAAAGAAAATTGCAAAAAAAATCTTAGAGAATCCGCACGCTGAGGTTAAAATTAAAGGAAGAGTTTTATCTGAAGCAGACAAAGCGCGCTTTTTGAAGAGCTTTAGCAAGATGGTCGATACCTATTCCGAGGTGGAACAAAAAATTGGAGGACTAGCCAAAATCGTTTTCTTCTACAAAATTAGTCAGCTCAAAGCGTCAAAAGAATTGTTGGCCACCAAGCAAGGGACTGTCGATCAGCTAAGAAGGCAGCGCCTAGAGGAGAAGGTTAGCGTAATAGAAAAAGAAGCAATAGGAGTTAAAGAGCATGCAGGAGCAACACCAATGGGTGGCGATGTAGCTGCTCTTAAATCAAAATTAGATGCGTTAGAGGCAAAGAAAACAAAGAGAGAAAAAAGTTTGGATAAAACAGAGCGTCAATTGCAACAAGCCACTGATCCGGCAGTCCAAGCTCGTCTAAAGAAAGAGCTGGAGTTGAAACAAATTTACCTACAACGGGCACAAAGGGCCTGTAATGATGTTCAAAAAGAAATCACCAAGATTGAAAGTATGTCCGTTCCCTATAACCAAGCTTTGGGTAATGTAAAAGGGAAAATGGAGAAGATTGTTGAGCTAAAACAGGCATTGGCAAATCTCGAAAAAACAAGAAAAGCGCCACAGGGAAAAGATGCATCTGCAAGTCCATTTGCTCGCCTGATCAACACGGGGAAACAAGCGATAACCGCTTTTGTCCCATCTGATGAAGAGAAGAAGATCAAAGAGAAAATCAGTGCCTTGCGGCAAGATGTCGTGAAAGATATCAAAGACATAGAGGAATCACCGAATTACCGCCTCTCTGCTCATCACAAGGAAGACTTAGACCGAATGGCTAAGGCTATTGCCAAAGGGGAGGATGTAGAGCAGTTAGAAGAGGCAGAAGTGAGCTTTGATGTCTCTAATGAGGGAATGGCGGACACGATCGGAATGATCAATAGAAAAGTGACTTCTTTAGAGGAGTTTGCTGTTAAACAGACGGCCGACTTCCAGGATGTCCAAGATGTTCATGCAGGGATCGTTCTTGTAGAGTCCCGAAGAAAGATGCTGGATCAGAGAGCGAACGAACTCAGGAAGCTGGTTGATGAAACATTACCAGAGGACATAAACGCTGCCCGAGAAAAACTCAAAAATGATTCTGAATTCTATACGCGCACACCTACAGAGGCAGAAAAATTAAAGATACGCAATCGCCAACGAACTTTAAATCAAGATATCGAAGTTTGCAGACGAGTAACACAACACACACAAGGGGTCATTAGCGCCCTTAAAGCGGAGTCCGCTCGACTGGGTGAAAGTGTAAAAGGAATTAAAGAAGGGATCCAAAAAGGCAAAGAAGTCGGTCAAATGTTGGTTGCTCTTGAGACTAATATTTCAACTCTTGAAAATGAGCCGAAAGGAAAAGACAGAACTAAAAAGGGGACCGCGATTCGCGAACTAGCTTCCGCTGAACACAAAAGGATTCAAGAATTGAAAGCTTATCCAGCTTTGTACGCTCAAGCAATTGAAAGATACAACACGATCGTTGATCGTTTGAAGAAACTATAGAAAAAAATATTTGACTCATGTATGTCTTCCTTCAGAGCTAACCTAAAGGAGGACTTCATGCCCGCTCAACTCGGTAGCACCGCCCCTGATTTCACAGCAGAAACAACCCAAGGCCCTATTTCGTTTCACCAATGGTTAGGGAACTCTTGGTGCGTTTTCTTTTCCCATCCAAAAGATTTTACCCCCGTTTGCACGACGGAGCTTGGCCGTGCTGCTAATTTGAGCGGCGAATTTGCCAAGAGGGGAGTCAAGTTAATCGGTTTAAGCGTCGGGAGCGTCTCTTCCCATCAGCAGTGGATTCCCGATATCAACAAGACGCAAAAGGCGAATTTGCAGTTTCCGATGATTGGTGATGAAAATCGGAAAGTGGCGGAGCTGTATGGGATGATCGACGCAACGGCAAAAGATAGCGCAACGGTCCGGACGGTGTTTATCATCGATCCTAAGAAAGCGATCCGCTTGACGATGGCGTACCCCGCGTCCACAGGAAGAAATTTCCAAGAGATTTTGCGAGTGGTCGATTCGCTGCAGCTGACTGATAACCACAAAGTGGCGACTCCAGTTGACTGGAAAGCGGGTGAAGAGTGTGTCATTTTGCCGAGCATTACTGACCCTGAAGAGATCAAAAGGCTTTTCCCAAAAGGGTACAGGGAAGAGACAACCTATCTCAGATATACTCCAGATCCAAGGAAATGATGAGTGCGGTGATTCGCTGGGTAGGAGTGGTCTTGTTGATCGCTCCTTTTTTTTGCTTTGCAGAGCCACCCTCCTGCTACGCACAGCTGGAGCGGGAGTTTTTTAACCCTGTTTACGTGAATCAGGCCTTATCGATGCACAATATCTCCCAAAGCGCTTGGCCGGAGGTCAACCGCATCTTGAAAGAGAATAGCGCCGTCATCCCCGCGAGGACGCGTGCGCTGGCAAGTAAACAGCGCCCCAATCCCTTCAATCCCCCGTTTGATGGAGAAGCCGCTGCCAAAATCTTGACCCGTGTGCAGCTCGAAGTTTTATCAAAGACCCTTGTGCGCTTTCAAATCCAGAATCCTTACGTCGTACAGCAAATCTACGGTTACATCAAGGAACAGCAGCAAGAGAGATGGAATACCTGTTTTGGTCTTGTACAGCTTCAAAAGAAATAAAATCGTATTCAAAAAATTCTCTATCTTGTTTAATAGGTTTTTAAATTAACTTTCTGAGGAGGAGTAGTATGAAAAATTTGAAAAAGAATCGGTGGGCGCTATCTGCGGCGGCGTTGTTGTTAACGATGGTCACTCCCGCTGTAGTAGGTGCCGCGGAAGTTTCATCGGCTGGAGATGCAGATGTTAGAAAGGAGTGTTCGCGCGAGTTGTTGATGGTATTTTTCCCCGAGTCAATTGTGAAAGGCACTCTCAAAAAATACAATGTGCCCGAGAGCAAGTGGGATGGGATTACGAAGTCTTTAGCGGCCAAAGATAGAAACATCATGAAGGACATTGAAGACAGCGCGGGGCAGATGTCGCCAAACCCCATTCGTGACCCACAAGTGCGTGTGAAGATGTTGCGCGAAAAACTTTTGCAAGTGTTTACCGCTGCCATGAGCGAGAACGGGATGACCGATTCAAGTCAATTTCAAGCGATGGTCGATGAGATCCAGAAAGAAAAAGTGAATAAGTATCAGATGTGTCTTCAAACGCGTAAGCCCGAAATGATGAAAGAATCTTCAGGCGCTGCCGCAATGAAAGGGGAAGAAGAAAACGATGACGACACAGATGCAGATGATGACGAAGAAGACGGCTACGACGACGAAGAGGACGACAACGATCAGGACGACAGTGATGACAATGACCTAGACGACGGGGATGAAGAGGAAGACGAGTCAGATGGGGATGAAGAGGAGAAGCCTGCTCAGAAGAATGGCAATGGCAAAGCTCCAGCTCCTAAGCCCGCTGAGAAGAAGTAAGAGTTAATGTCTCTGAGTTAAATCATTACGGATTGAACGCAGAGACGGAGAGTTGCAGAAACGCAGAGAAAATTAGAAATCATTGAAGCTTTCTCTGCGTCTCTCTGTCTCTCCGTCTCTGCGTTATATTTAATTTGTAAGTAGTGTGTTTTTTTGTTTTCTTAGTTTTGCGAAGTAGGCGATCCGCTTGAGCATCTCCCTTTCAAAGCCTCTTTCTTTCGGTTTGTAGAAGACTTCCCTTTCCATCCCATCAGGAAAATAATTTTGACCAGAAAAGCCAAGCGGGGTGTCGTGGTCATACTGATAGTCGCGCCCGTAGCCCATGTTTTGCATCAAGGCTGTGGGGGCGTTCAAGATCGTAGCAGGCGGATTTAAATGGGACGTTTGCTGTGCACATTCCCGCGCTGCTTTGAGGGCAGTTTCGATTGCATTGCTTTTGGGAGCCAAGGCCAGATAAATCACCACTTCTGCTAAGGCAATTTCACCCTCTGGCGAGCCCATGGTGTCATAGGCTTCTTTGGCAGCAATGGCCAGGGGAAGTGCTTGTGGATCGGCAATCCCAATATCCTCTGCAGCCATCCGGATGAGGCGGCGGGCTAAATAGAGAGGCTCTTCACCCCCCTCCAACATCCGCGCAAACCAGTAGAGCGCTGCATCGGGATCGGAGCCTCTCACGGATTTGTGAAGGGCAGAGATCAGGTTGTAGTGCTGATCGTTCTTTTTGTCGTAAAGCGCTGCACGCTTAGGCAGGAGGGTGGCAATGTCGCTGGCAGAAATTGTTTTGAGGTCTTTGACGGAGTGGAGATGCTCCATCAGATTGTAGAGGTAGCGGCCATCCCCTTGTGCCAGGTGGATGAGCAGTTGTTTGGCTTCTGGCTGAAGCGGGAGGGGTTGAATCTTGTTTTGGTAGTGTTCAATCAGTTGCTCGAGTGCTTCGTCAGTAAGGGCATTGAGCTTTAACACGCGCAAACGCGATAGCAGCGCGCTATTGAGATAAAACGAAGGATTTTCAGCTGTCGCCCCGACGAGGACAAGAGTGCCATTTTCGATGAAGGGTAAAAAGGCGTCTTGCTGCGCTTTGTTGAACCGGTGGATCTCATCGACAAAGAGAAGAATGCTCTTTGAAAGAAGAGGGTGCTTCTCCGCTTCTTCGATCACCTTTTTGATGTCGCCAATGCCACTGAAGATCGCGCTCATCGAGCGGAAGGGGAGGTCAAATGCTTTGGCGTACAGCCTTGCAATCGACGTTTTGCCGCATCCGGGAGGCCCCCACAACAGGATAGAAAGCGGCTTTCTCTCTGCGATGAGGCGCGACAAAATGCCCCCTTCGCCAACGAGGTGGGTTTGCCCAACGATGCCGTCGAGGGACAGGGGGCGGAGCTGTTCTGCAATCGGCGTTGTATTCATGGCTGACAGTATATCAGAAGGACATTTTATTTATTCAAAAAGTAGTCGCTGCCGCGCGGAATCCGTTTTCCAAAGAGGAGGGCGGGGAAGATGAAGAGCGTGAATGCGTAGAGAGCATCGGCAAGTGGAAAGAGGAGAAGATCGGTTCCAGCCCAGGGCCACGAAAAGAGATCCTCCAAATCGAGGAGGTGGAGGACGAGGGCCGTAAAGAGCGAGGCGAGCGCACTAAAGAGATAAGTCATGACTGGCAAGGTCGTCAAACTGTCGGCAAAAATGTGCTTTTTGCGTGGGTAGAGAAGGAAAATTGCCGCGCAGTAAGCCGTTGCATGGATGCCAAGGCTGGAATAGGAGCTAAAGAGGTCGATGATCATTCCACAGGCGATAGCAAGCCATAGGGTAGTTGGAAGGGAGTTTTGGTAGATCGAGAAAATTAAACAGGGGGCGAAGTAAACAAGGCGCCAGCTGGGGTGAATCGCTGGCATGGCAAGGGTGAGGAATAACCCAATCAAAAAGGCTGCAGGGAGGCTTTTTTTATCGAGAGAGCAATTCAATAGGCACCTTTTCGGGTGAGCAAGACGGGAATTGTTTTGCTAAAAAGCTTAAGATCGACCCATAAACTGCGGTGGTCCACGTAGTATTCGTCTAAGGCCACCCGTTCGGCATAGGAGGTGTCGCTGCGGCCTGAGACTTGCCAAACCCCTGTGATTCCGGGACGCACCGTAAGGATTTTATTGGCTTTAGGACCATAATGGACGGCGATCTCTTCGGCAACCACAGGGCGAGGCCCCACAACACTCATATCCCCTTTGAGAACATTCAAAAATTGGGGAAGTTCGTCTAAAGAGGTTTTACGCAAGAAAGTGCCGATCCGAGTGATGCGCGGGTCTTTTTTCAGCTTGCGTGTCGCCTGCCATTCTGCCCCCAAAGCTGGATCGCTTTCCAGGAGTGCCTGAAGACGGTGCTCAGCGTTGGCATACATCGAGCGGAATTTGTAGCACATAAAGGGCCTTCCACCGCGTCCGATGCGCAGCTGGCCATAGATCGCAGGGCCTCGGGACGAAAGGCGTATGATAAGCATGAGAGGGAGCGTTAAAGGGAGCGAAAGGGTAAGGGCCAGGAGGCTGAAGAAGATATCGCAGATCCTCTTCAGGGGAAGGTGGCGGATCGCCCCTTCAAATCGGATTCCTGTCGAAATAGCAGAGGTAGCCATAGAGGGGCACTCTACTGGAAAGGGCTTTTTTTGGCAAATCCTTCTAAACTCACTCCGTTTAAGTAAAATCTTGTTTAAATAAACAATTTATTTTAAAATGAAATTAAGTAAGTTTAACTAGTTTTATTAGGGGGTTGTTATGTTGCCAATAAGACAAAAAGAAGAATACGGAAAATATCAGCCCTTGGAACCTCCACCAGAGAAAGGCGTTTGGGCATGGCTTAAGGGATTGCTTTCCTCCTTCACCAGCCTATTCCATGCAAAGGTCACTCCTCAGCATGCACATCAGAAGTCTCAATCTTTGCACCAGCAAAAAACAATGAAGCCTACTGCCACCTCTCCAGTGATAAGTAAAAGGCCCTCTGCCGTGCAGGAGTTGCACGCACAGGCAACTCCAAAAGGAAAGCAGAGCGGCGGCATTTTGAGTTGGGTAGATAGGAAATTACAAGCGGGATCCGATTATCTCGAAGGTGAGTCTGAGCCTGTTAATCCAAAAGCAAAGCTTCAAGAACGGGGAGAAAAATTAGAAAGGTTAGGGAAGAATGCAGCTCAATTGAATGCTGGTGCTGCCAATTTTGCAGAGCAAGCAAGAAAGCTAGCAGAACAGGCAAAGAAAGACGCAGAGAAACCCTGGTGGCAATTCTAGGAGGGACAATGTCCTTTCCCCACACCTGTTGCCAAATGCTCCAAAAAACCGGTCTCCCGTTTCAGAGCCTTCAAGTGCTCTAGAGCCTTATCTCGATGCGTTTGACCGGCTCTCGCAGCCTCTTCGATGCCTAAAAGCGTCACATAGGTGGTCTTGTTATTCGCCTCATCGGATGATTGTTGAGCGCCTCGTTTAGCAAAAGCGTGCGTGACGTCGAGGATGTCATCAAAGATCTGAAACGCCAATCCAAGCTCATCGCCAAACAGTTTCATCAGCGCATACTCTTCACGACTTGCATTGCCGATCGTGGCGCCCGCTAAAAGCGATGCGGTGATCAAGGCCCCTGTTTTTAAAGAGTGGAGCAGTTGCAAATCTTTTAGACTGAGTGGGGCCCCTTCAGCGCACATGTCGAATGATTGCCCGCCGACCATCCCATGGGCGCCGCTGTTTGCTGCAATCAGGGCAATCAGCTTGACTCTTTGTTCGGGTGTGAGACCTTCATCTTCGCTGATCACTTGGAAAGCTTTTGTCAGTAGATAGTCGCCTGCTAAAACGGCATGCGCTTCGTCGAAGGCTTTATGCAAAGAGGGTTTGCCGCGGCGAAAGTCGTCGTCGTCCATGCAAGGAAGGTCGTCGTGGATCAACGAGTAGGTATGGATCATTTCGATAGCGCAGGCTGTCGGCATGGCTTTTTCGAGCGGCGCTTCGAACGCTTCTGCAGCTCCAAGGACGAGCAAGGGGCGGAGCCTCTTACCCCCATTGAAAAGGGAGTAGCGCGCCGCATCGATGAGCCTGGAATAGGGTTGCCCTGTTTGCGTAACGAGGTGTTCGAAATGGGAGTGGATGAGCGCTTTTCGATTCTCGAGATCGTAGGCGACATCCACTGGCATAGCTTTCCTCGTTTATAAAGCTAAAGTTGCCTTACGGCTAAGCTTTAGCTGACCCCGTTCGTTGATGTCGATCACTTTAACGGTGATGATATCGCCGGGTTTAATCACATCGTTCAGGTTTTGGATCCGCTCTTTATCAAATTCAGAGATATGGCAAAGACCTTCTTTTCCTGGAAGGATTTCGACAAAGGCACCAAAAGGCATGATCGAAGTCACTTTCCCAGAGTAGACGGTTCCGATTTCCACTTCGGCTGTTAAGCCATGGATGATCGCTTTTGCCTTCTCAATCCCTTCGAAGTTGGGTGAAGCGATGCTAATCAAGCCGCTATCGTCGATGTCGATCTGTACACCTGTAGCCTCGATGATGGCGCGGATTTGTTTGCCTCCAGGACCAATGACTGTCGAAATTTTGCTTGGTCTAATCGTCATGTTTTCAATGCGAGGCGCATACTTCGACATCTCTGGACGGTACTGAGGACACACGGCCAACATCTTGTTGAGGATGTGAATGCGTCCCTCTTTTGCCTGTGCCAGCGCAGCCTTCATGATGGAAAGGGTGATCCCTTCCACCTTGATATCCATTTGGAACGCCGTGATCCCGTCAGCATCTCCAGCAACTTTGAAGTCCATGTCGCCAAGGGCATCTTCGATACCGAGGATGTCGGAGAGGATGAGGAACTGATCATCTTCAAGGATTAAGCCCATGGCAATCCCTGCCACAGGACGCTTAATCGGAACACCTGCATCCATCAATGCGAGGCAGCCGCCGCACACCGTGGCCATTGAAGAGGAACCGTTCGACTCTGTGATATTCGATTCGACGCGGATCACGTAAGGGAATTCTGTTTTTTCGGGAAGAGCTGCCGCTAAAGCGCGTTCAGCGAGTTTGCCGTGGCCAATTTCGCGTCGTCCTGGCGATCCTACGCGGCCCACTTCTCCGACGGAGAAAGGGGGGAACGAATATTGTAGGTAGAAGCGGTGGCTTTTCTCTCCATGCAGATCTTCGAAGCGCTGTGCCATGGTCTCTCCGCCTAACGTGCAAATAGCAACCGCTTGTGTTTCGCCACGAGTAAAGAGAGAGCTTCCGTGGGTTCTTGGCAAAAAGCCTGGTTCAATTGAGATGGGACGGATGCTGAAAGGATCGCGCCCATCGCTGCGGACTTTTTTGGTGATGATCATGTGGCGCATTTTGTCGGAAGACACTTTTTTAAGTGCGGCAGCCACATTGGCTTTTGAGTATTTCGGCTCTTGACCTTCTGGGAAGAGAGCGCTTTGGACGGCAGCTTCTGCAGTGGCAAGACCCGCTTCTCTTTTGAGTTTTTCTGGGATTGCAAGTGCTGCATTAAGGTGTGGAGCTGCGATTTTTTCGACTTCGTGGAGCAGCTCTTTTGGAAGCGTGCGCAGCGTTCCGCGGTGTTTTGCTTTGCCAATGGCTTGGCTCCATTTGTGGATCGTTTCACACACTTGCTGGATCGCTTTGTGCCCTTCAGCAATTGCGTCGAGGACTTGCTCTTCTGTGAGGAATTTGCAATACCCTTCGATCATTAATACGGCGTCGGATGTTCCTGCGATCAAAAGATCGAGAGTGGACTCTTTTTGCTGCTCTGCCGTAGGGTTGATGACAAACTGGTTGTTGATGCGGCCCACACGGACAGCGCCGATTGGCTTAATCAGAGGAATGTCAGAGATTGCCAAGGCCGCCGAAGCACAGCAGATCGCGAGAGGTTCTGGTTGGTTGAGGCCATCGTAAGACCAGACGTAGGAGAGCACTTGTACTTCATTAAAGTAGCCTTCTTCAAAGAGAGGGCGCAAAGGTCTGTCGATCATCCGGGAAACGAGCACTTCGCGGTCGGAAGGGCGTCCTTGTCTTTTGATAAAACCGCTCGGCGTTTTTCCAACGGCGGAAAAATTTTCTTGGTAGTCGACGCGCAAAGGGAAGAAGTCGGCCCCCTCTTCGGCGTTCGGAGCGGCGCAGGCGGACGCAAAAATCATTGTATCGCCACAGCGCAATACAACGGAACCGTTGGCTTGGCGTGCAACTTGGCCTGTTTCAAAAATTAGTTCTTGAGAACCCAGTTTCAGGGTAGTGGTATGTTTCATTTCTTATATCCTATTTCTGTTTTGATCATTTTGTAAAGGAAGTCTATCTCATTTGAGACATGAGAGCAAGGCAAATCTGAATGGAGGAGAACCTTAGTTTTCCGCAAGGCGTACGCCTTGCGGATTTTAGATAGATAAATTAACGACGCAGTTTGAGTTTTGTGATGAGGGCTTGATAACGCACGGTATCTGTCGAATTGAGATAATCGAGCAGGCGTCGTCTTTGGCCGACGAGTTTTAAGAGGGCCAAACGGGAAGCATGGTCCTTTGGCATTCTCTTCAAATGGTCTGTAAGCTCCGTGATCCGCTCTGTCAAAATCGCAATTTGAACGTCTGCAGAACCTGTATCTTTTTCGTGGAGCTGGAATTTTTTGGTGATTTCTTCTTTTGTGCCTTTATCTAGAGACATTCCTCATCTCCCTGTTTATTGTTGCGTTTGTGGGTTTGACTACTGACCACTATTGTATCACACACGGGAATTACAGGGCAAGTGCAAATTTCGACCTTATACCTTGGTATCTAAGATCACCTCGATGGTATCGGGGAAGCGGCCATAGGGGTCTCGCCGGACGGCGAGTTTAAAGGGGATCGTCACTTTCCCTAGGTGTTTTTCCATCTGTAGTTCGTTCCACACCTTCTTTTTGAGCTCTTCGCTGACTGGTTCGTGCCGGTACTTTTCGAGCAGTTTCTGGATGTAGGCGTACTGCTCCTGCCGGATGATTTCATACCCATAGAAGGGGTGGTTCTCTAGGTGGGCCATCGTTACTCCTTGCGCTTTGTCTAGGATCGTGATAATCTTGCGCCTAGCCTTGAACCCTCAACTAGGACTGCAACCATGCACAAACATACGACTTATAAAGAAAAAATAGCAATAGTCGCCCCTTGGCTTCCTACGATTGTCGATGCCATTAAGAGGGATTTGAAACAAGAGCATTTGGCTCGCGACTGGGTGTTTGCTAAGCAATATTTCCCCGGCAAAAATCCAAATAAACTGACGGCAGACGAATTGCATCCAGCATATTCTCAAGCGGTTGCAACAAACGAAAAAGGGGAAGAACTTGCCGAGTTCATTAGCAACCGTTGGTTGCTGAAGCATGCCGACCTCTACTACCACTTCGAAAAGGAACTTTCAACCCTTTTCCCCAATTTTAGCGAGCTAGAGGAAATCGATGCGGCAACGGCAAAAAAAGTGATGCAAGGAGCAGTTGAACAGTATGGTGCGTTGAATACCTATCTGTTTTGCGTGTTTAACTCGGTTGTGTTTCCAAAGGAGATTTACCAAGAGCTAAGCGTGAAAGCCACGGCAACAGAAGCGCAGAAAAAAGAGGAGGCCGAGGTAGAAAAGGAGAGGCAATCTGTCGAAGAGATGAAAACGGGCTACGAGCAGCAGCTCGCTCGTCAGGCCGACAAGTACGAGAAAAAGCTTGCTGGGCTTCAAAAGAAATACCACATCGACGTCGAAGCCCTTAAAAAGCAAATCGCCTCTCTTCAGAGAAAAATGGTGGCAGGCTAGAGCAGATGGCGCCTTTTCCCTATGCGATCGTCCCTGCCAATGACGACGAGAAATTCATGCTAGAGGCCCTGAAACAGGCGTGGAAGGCGTTCGAAAACGGCGAAGTGCCTGTCGGGGCTATTTTGGTCCACAAAAGTAAAATCATCGCGCGGGGGAACAACCAAGTTGAGGCCCTGAAAGATGCCACAGCGCATGCTGAAATGCTCTGTTTGACTTCCGGTGAAGCCGCCCTGGAGAATTGGAGGCTCACCAATTGCACCCTCTATTCGACGATTGAGCCGTGCAGCATGTGTGCCGGAGCCCTTTTGTTGACCCGCGCCACTACGCTCGTTTGGGGGGCGCCCGATGTGCGTCACGGGGCAAATGGGAGCTGGATCGATCTGTTTGCGCAGAAGCATCCCACCCACCAGATAGAAATCCGGAAAGGGGTTTTAGAACAGCCCTGCGCAGAGTTAATGCGCACATTTTTTCAAAAAAGGCGTAAAAATGATCTCTGAGATTGAAGGGCTGTTCAACGATCTTAAGGAGAGGCAAAATGGGGAAGTGTTGCGCACCGGGCGCCGCCTCATTTCTCAACTCACCTCTGACGATGTGTTGCAACCCAACGATTTTCCCGAGCTGGAAAACGACCCCCATTTCCGGTACGAGGAAGGGGTCCTTTCTGGCATTCTCATAGCCGAAGCGGCTTTACGGGCCTATTTTAAAGATCGTGTTTGAAACCATGGGCGAGGAATTTGAGCCGCTCGTGGAATTCGGCAATCGCCTGGTTTAAGAGAGTCTCTTTCTCTTCCTTTGAAAGGGGGGAAGACCCGATCTTTCCGATCAGGTGGAGCGTTTCGTCCCGCTTTTCCCTCATTTTTTCTTGCACCTCTTTGTGCGTTTGCCGAAGCCCCTTGGCCAGATGGCGGTGAGGGCCAACTAGGGAAAGCCTTTTTCTCGCATAATAGGTTTTGAGTTTGCGCCGCCAATGGTTATAGGAGTGGACGATTGCCTCTTTGTCGGTGCGCAAGCTAATGCCTAGCAGGAACGAGGCCAGCGACAGGACGATGCAAAGCGTCATGATCAACCCTTTCAACGTCGTTGGAAGGCTAAAAAAGCCGCAAGAAAGCGTAGACGGGAGGCTCAAAGTCGTCACTCCCAAAACCCCGAAGAGAATAGCAAAAGTTAAAAAAACGATTCGATAGATGGCGACGCTCTTTTTCTTGCTCGTGTAGGGGTGGTGGTACAGTTTGACCCCCTCTACGGCTCCATTTCGGAACAGGTCGAGCTCGCTATAGCGCCTTTCGGTGGTTGGGAACTTAGCCAGAAACTTATGCTTAGGTATTTGAATAGTTGCTGATTTGTTCTCTGTCATCAAATAATCCTATTGTTAACAACAAAACAATAAAGAAAACAAAATTAATTGTCAACCAGTTTGATGGCACTCAATGTTCAGTACATTAAAAGAAATATTCTAACCACAGAGAGCACAGAGCACGCAGAGACAGTGTTTGCGTTTTTTGCATGAGCAACAACCCCCTTTCAAAAAAAGCCCTCGATTTGCTATTGTACGATTTCTTATTCACAGAGGGGAGTAGATGATGAAAAAGTATGTGATTGCAGTCTGTTTAGCACTGGTAAGCATGGCTTGTGGAGGGCCTCGCTACGTCGATTATTTTCCGTATCACGATGATGGCAGACCCAAGCCAAAAGTGGCCGTAGTTGCGCTGAAGGATGCTTGTCAATCCAATATCAATTGGGAATTTTCGGAAGAGCTTGCGCAAGGTCTTTACTGCGACTTGATGGAGGGGGGACAGTTGTACGTCTTGTCTCAAGGAGATGTGGAGGCGCCAAATGGTAAAAGAGCGCAATACGACTTTACAACCATTGATGCGGCTTTTGCGACCGATTTCTGCGAGGCTGATTTTGTGGCTGTTCTTGAGTTGATCGACCACGCTGTCGTTCCGTACGACCCTTGCACAAAAACGGAGGTCAGCAATCCAAAAGGCAAGTCCTGCCTTCAAGCGATCCTGACTAACGTGCGAGTGAAAGTTGTCGATGTCCGCTGCTCCACTCCGCGCATCGTCTTGTGTGAGGTGATCAAATCGTTGTATCCACTTGATGTTGGCGTGCGTGTGGATAGCATTGGGGGGATGCCTTGGGGTTCTGGAGCATACTACAAAACACCTTGCGGCATGGCGCACTACAGGGCGATCAAAGAGATTTCTCACCGCTTGGAAGATGTGATCCAGTGCTCTCGTTAGGCGGCTGAATGGACATTGTTTTGACGCTGTTGTTGGCATCGGTTGTCCTCACAGTCGCTTTCTATAGAGGCTTTTTTTTCTTGCCTGAGAAAATAGCCTCTGTAGCGTCTATTTCCCGTTCTCTTGTTTTGAAAGCAGTCATCTTTTTCTTTGCCCTTGAACTTTTGCTCTCTCCCGTCTTAGCTGTGCTCTTTGTTTCCTTTGCGACAGGCATTTCTATTCAGGGGATGGAGAAAATGGATCCGGTTACGTTGGCCTGGGTGAACTCTGTCAGCGTGGCTCTCAGTGCGTTGGGGATGTATCTTTTCTTTCGCGCTCAATCGTTTGTGTGCCAGGAGGAGGTGTGGGGGGTGGCAACGGGTATGGAAGGGCGGAGAGCCTTTCTGTTTGGCCTTCTCGCATGGCTTGTTTCTTATCCCTTGCTGGTCTTTTTCGAACTATCAATCACTATAATCATGGCTCAGCTTGGCATTGATGTCGAAGGAGATCAAGTCGCCGTGAAGCAAGTGAAACAGGTGCTTGGCGATCCGTGGGCCTTTGGAGTTTTGGCTTTTACAGTGTGTGTGTTGGCTCCCTTTATTGAAGAGCTGGTCTTTAGGGGATTTATCCAGCAGGGACTCAAGCAGTTTTGCTCCATTCGAACGAGCATTTTGATCACATCGGTTGTGTTTGCCACCATCCACTTTTCTAAAAGCCAAGGTTATTCAAATATCTTGTTGATTGGCACCCTATTCGTCCTCTCCTGCTTTTTGGGGTTCGTTCGAGAGAAAAAGGGCTCTTTATGGGCTTCAATCGGCCTCCACTCCACTTTTAATGCCATCAATGTTTCCTTGATTGCGGCCACAGCCTAGACGGTTGTTTTCTCTGGGCAAAAATGGAAAATTTTGCTATGATTCGCTCAATCAAAATCTTAAGAGCAACATGTTACCTATCGCAGTTAAATACAAGATTTCATCGTATGGCGCGACCGATATCGGTCTCGTACGGCAGAATAACGAAGATGTTTGGGCTCAACTGCCTAAGTTAAAATTTTTCATCTTAGCAGATGGCATGGGCGGGCATCAGGCTGGAGAGGTTGCTGCCAATGAAACGGTTAAGTCTCTTTGTAAAATTTTTAAAAAGCGTTTGAGTCAGCCCGATTCAGCTGAGATGCCGCTTGAAGAGATGGTGCTTCTACTCAAAAAGGCGATCATGTTCGTCAACGCACATGTGTATAAAATGGGAAGATCGGAGCCGGAACTGCACGGAATGGGGACGACCTTGTGTTGCCTGCTTTTTCAAGATGAACATCTGATCTACGCTCATGTGGGAGATAGCCGGATCTACCGTTTCCGCGATAGAAGATTGGAGCAGCTAACCAAAGATCATTCGCTTATTTCAGAACGCGGTGAGCAGGGGCAAACAATCGACGAACGGATGGCCCGATGTTCTTTAAAAAACATTATTACAAAAGCGATTGGCACCGATTCGCGCGTTGACCCTTCTGTCTCTTCAACGCCCTTGATGATGGGAGATCTGTTTTTAATGTGCTCAGATGGGTTGACGGATGTTGTGAGCGGGGAAGAGATTGAAAAGGTTCTCTCAGAGGCAAAAGATGTGCATGCAGCGGCTGAATATTTGATCGCGGTGGCTAACATGAGGGGCGGACGCGATAATGTCACCGTTGTTTTGACCCGTGTTGAGGGTGTGGATGAGGCAACGTATCTATCTCGATAATAATGCAAGTACGGCCCTGGATCCTCGCATCATCGCATTGCTAACAGAATGGATGCCAAAAATTCAAGGCAATCCCTCCAGCGTGCATTCTTTTGGACGCGAAGCCAGGGGATGGATTAATCAGGCGCGCGAACAGATTGCACGCACATTGGGAGTGCGCGCTTCTGAAATCCTCTTCACTTCTAGTGGGACGGAAAGCGCCCATCTTGCCATGGAGGGTTTGCTTGCGAACCACACCTCTGGTCATATCATCACTTCAGAAGCAGAACATGCGTGCGTGCATGGGAAAGCCAAGCAGCTGCAAAAACAGGGCTTTGAGGTCACCTTTTTAAAGCCGACAGCCGAAGGATTCATTGACCCAGAAGACCTTGCAAAAGCGGTTCAACCCGATACGCGCTTGATTGCTTTACTCTCTGTCAATAATGAAACAGGGGTGAAAAACGACGTCGAAGCCTTTGCTGCGGTCGCCGAAAAACATCAGATCCCTTTGTTTGTCGACGCTGTTGCTGCCTTAGGAAAGGAGCCGATTGCCATCCCCAAAGGGGTGCTGGCGATGGGATTTAGTGGGCATAAGATCCATGTGCCCGCTGGGATCGGTTGTCTCTATGTGCATCCAAGAGCAAAGATCAAAGGGGCACGGCCAGGGACAGAAAACTTGTTGGGAATTCTCGCTCTGGGAAAGGGGTTTGAATTGATCTCAGAAGAATTGCCAGCTTGGATAAAGAAGATGGAGGCACTGCGCAACCGTTTTGAAGAAACTCTTTGCCGAGCCTTGCCAGGTGTCGTTGTCAACGGACAAGGGGCGCGCGTAGCGAATGTCAGCAATTTACAGTTTGGTGGAATGGATGGGGAATCTTTGTTGATTGCGCTCGATCAAGAGGGAATTGCTGCAAGTCACGGCTCTGCTTGTTCATCAGGGGCCTTAGAGCCCTCTCGCGTGTTGCTCAGCATGGGATTGTCTTTGCAAGCGGCACGCTCTTCTGTGCGTTTTTCGTTCAGTCATTTTACCACCGAACAAGAGATCGACAGGGCGTGTGAGCGGATGATCGCAATTGTGAAGAAAGGACAGGGATCGTAAGATCCCTGTCAATTAAACTTAAGCAGTTTTCTTTTTGTTGTGTTCTTTGCATACTGTGCAAGCGACAGCTTGTTCTGTTGCTGGAGAAATAGCTGCTTCTTCTGCTTGCTTTTCGTCGGTAGCTTCGATTGTGAGCTCTATGCGTCGTCGCTTGTGGTGAGGATCGCCGCAAACTGGGCAGGCGAGAAATTGAGTCGTCTTTTTCTTCTTCCCCGTGCATGGACAGCCTGCCAATGGAGCGCTTTCATCTGCTGTTGTGATTTTCTTCACGTCTGCTTGGCTTGGCTCTTCAGCGAAAGTCGCACCGCAACATAGGGTAGCGATTGTGCATAGGGTCATCATCTGCTTGTGCATTGTTATCTCCTGTTTTGTTTGTTTTTCCAATTGAGTATTGCCATGTTATTAATTTTTTGTTTTTTGCGACGCTCCAAGGTTACACGATCTGGTGACTATTGGTCAATCGTTGCTTTAAAGCCCTTAAGCCTGTATGATTTTCTCCATGGAAAATCGCATTGAATCGTTACAGGCACAAGACGCGCTCATGCGGAGCCTCATTGAAAGGGCTGTGGCTTATGGACGCAAACGGAAGAGTTCCCAATCGGGCTTTCTCCATTATTGCTACGCAGCGCCTGAGGAGGCGATGCATCAAACGATTCCGGTGCTCGATAATTTCCTCTTTGCGCTTGCCTTGTTGCGCAGCCGCACCGTCGAAAATGTTTTAGAAGCAAAAGAGATGCTGGAAAAGTTGCTCCCTTTTCAAACCGAAACCGGTGGCTTTCCGATCTATTTGCACGACTACCCTCACTGCAAAGAGCGCTACTTACCTATTTGGATTGGACTGATCGTGTGCCGCATCCTTGCCGAATTCGCCCATGTGTTGGGGAGTGAGATGCGCGAACGTCTAACGGGAGCGCTTCAGAAACTTGTGGGGAATGTCAAAGAGCTTGCAGAGCAAAGCACTCCCCCTTACGCGATTGCCGTTTCGCGCGCTGCCCTTTTTCTTAAAGCAGGCGAACTTCTCAAAGAGAAGGGGATTGAACAGCAAGGTGCCGCATGGATGGAGGCTATCGACAAAATTGCCAATTATCCCGACTGGCTTTCTCCTAAAGCCTTAGGCATGCTCCTTAACGCCTTAAGCCTGGTCTACCCCCTGCTAGAGCAAAGCCCCTGGAAAACACTCTTATCTTTTTTGGGAGTGGTGTGGCATTCCCATTTAGGCACCTATGTGGGACCTCCTTATCAAGTATTTCAGTCCAAAAATGAGCCCCAAGTAACCCTTCTCGATCATTACATGGGCGGGTACGAAGGCCTTTTTTCCAAGCGTGCGTTGCGCGAAAGCCATTTGCATCTAGAAGCCGCCATGGTTTATTTGACCGATGATCTGGTCCCACAAAGTCATTATCCCGACCAATTTGGCCTCATCTCTGTCGGTGTGCCTTGCGAATTCTTTAAGGGTGAAAATTCAGCTTACACCTTTTTTAACGGCAAACCGACAACTCTTCCAAACAATCTGGAAAAGGGATTTCACCACGCCCTGTTTTTCTGGGGCGACCGGGACAATCTCCACACGATGGACATCCAGCGCGCCCGTGTTGGGGCTGTCGCTTGTCGGGTGATTCCAAATGGAGTTGAGGTGCTGTTCACCCTCGATGCCGAGCTTCCTGATGAGGATAAAGAGCGCAACCGGGAGATCATCGTCGCTATCGATCGCTTCCCCGAATCCTCCTTTACAGTCGATGGCCACGTCTCCTCCGTATTTCAGCTCGGACAAGAGCTCATCGTTGATGAGCGCTACTCTCTGAAATTCGAACTACGATCCGGAGAGGGAAAGTTCCTGGGGCATCGGATGCCCGGGAACCGCTTCTCCCAAGTGGCCATCGGGGAAAACAACCGCTACGATGCCTACGATTGGCTCATTTTTCTGCGCTGCATTGCTCGGCAAGGGCCCTGTAAGATGGCTTTGATCATTCAAAAGATTAATATAAATTAGGATAGACATATGCAAGTTGCTCAATCTTTTTTTAGTGCGCAACCAACGTCATTTACGCGTCGGATACTCACGACACCATTCTATGTGCACACTTTTTGCCCTACGGATCAACCATTCACATCCTTCGAAGATCTTAAGGCTCGCATTCGTGACTTTAAAGATAGCTCGTTGGGTGTCCGTTTTGTCGCGTATTCAATGGCAAGAGCGGTTTTTACCCTTTTCGTTTTGACGCCGGCAGCTACGTTAGGGTTCATGTGGAACGGGTTGTCGGCCTTGGCCACCATGGTCTCTTTAAAAGGGCATCAATTCGCGCGTGCGGATATGTCAAAGTTAGATGCCCTTCAAGAGAGGATTGACAACTATGTAGAAGCCCTTTTAGAAGATTTGAGCCTCGCTCAAATCCCTTTTTCCATTTTAGCTGAGAGAGGTGTTTCCCTTTTGCAATCTAAGTTTGTGAAGTTAGGGAGTTATGGCAAACAATTTGAAGCGCAACAAGTACACAAGATGCTTTTCCTCGCCGTTTTATACCGGGCTTTGTTCGTATCCTGGGCCGCTTTCCAAGTTTTTGATAAAATTTATAAGAATTCCATTCGACCCACGCATCTTTTGGCTCCCTTGTTGGAATCGACCCGAAAATCGGAAGAAGAGGGCGTAAAGATAGTGGAGGGCATGAAAGTAGCCCTCCTCTTGATCCATGAACTTTATGCGGGAGGGTGCATAAGAGACCAACCCACGGTATCTTTCCGATCAAAACCAAAAGATCTGCTCCAAATCCTGGGTCCATTGCAAAATAGCCTTCCGATTCAGACGATGCAACAGAACATTGCAGATGCATTGGCTGCGTTGCAGCTACTTGAGACAGTTTCGAAGCGAAAACTGACTATTGAAGAAGTCAAGGAAGCTGAAAAGTACCTTTATGGGCAAATCTGGCATAGAATGCATGAATTAGAATTAGTGCTTGCCTCAGAGATCGTTTTTAATATTTATCCGTTCATGACGGATGAGCAACGCCGCCCCTCCTACTCTTTTCCACTCGATGTGTCGAACGTGTGTCTTGCTCTCGAAAGAGCTGGACTGCAAGTGACTTATCAGGAAAAAATCGAACAGCTAGAATGTTTGGAACGGGCAATAAACGCGTATCGAGCCTGTTACCGCCACGTCGATGGGAATCGAGTGTTGGAGAGCGAAACTACGTTAGATGAGTATGAAATGCTACGCGAATTGCAAAGCGGATTTGTTGAGCGGCTTCGAAGATTAGAAGTGGACGCTGTCGATTGCATCATTGACTTAAACGCGCTGATCTTCAAGTTCGATAACGGTAAAACGGGGGAAAATCAGATTTTTCAGGTCAATTATGACCTGCCGCTTCCGTTTGGGGCAGCAAAAGCAGCCGCAAATCAAGTGATAGCGGCAATCGGAGATGGCGGGGATCAAGATTTGAAAGGGAAATTCCAAGAATTGTTAGAAAGTTTTGAAGGGTGCGAATCTAGTATTTCAAGCGCTAGGGAACAGTTGAACTTCCTCGTTTCGCTTTTCAATGGGCGTACTAAACCCGATGGATTTGATGAGAAGTATGGAGAAGAGTTGTGGCAAATACTATCAGATCCCTATTCTGATACTTATTTATTTCTGGATTTGGATGAGAACATTCGCGATCTCGAATGCGAAATTGTAAAGACTGTAAGAGAAATCAATTCGGAGATTGTCAAATTAAATGGTATTTTTCAGAAAGAGAACCCACAAATTCCTTTCTCTTACCCGTTCAATCTATTTAATCTAGCTCTCATGAGCGCAATGGATGAGTTTAAGACGAATACTTCTGGGGAGCTGTCTAATAAGCGTTTACTGGAATTGTCTGCCCAGTTGCATGAAAATCAGATTCGTCTGAGAATTTATCGAGATTTGGACTTGCGGGCAGCTGATGAGGGGTGGAAACAACCACCCGTTTATACCGATCGGAACGAATATCAAAGCTGGTTTGAAGGTCAAGGCAATTTAGAGTCTAAAGAATGATCAGTGGGGGTTTCAAGGAGTTGTTGCTTTTCGCTCTGGCTGTGCTGTTGGTGGGATGCGCAACGCCTAAGTCTCAAGCGTACCGGGAGATGTATGCTCATCTGGAGCAACAGCTCGGTTCTGCAAAACCGATGAGCTGGTCCGATTTCTTTCTCGTCATTCTCGTCGATGCCAAACACCTCGATTACACCGATTGCCATTCCTTTATTACGACAGTAGCCAAACACCCGCGCGACTGGAGCAAGGAGGGGGATGTAGGGCATGCGTGGGTCTATTTGCAAGGGGTTATCGATGGGGAACCGGTGTTTATCGAAGGGGGAGTGTCGGGAGAAAGGGGGCTCTTTCAAGCGCAATATCTCGATGGGATCATGAACTACATCGATTACGGGTATGCCAATCCGACTCCAGAGCAGCTGTGCAACCCCCGCTATGAACCAAACCCAGTTAGATACTTGTGGACAACGCAACACGACGGCTTTTTTCAGTGGGGCCCAGGCAGGCACCGGCCCTCTTATGCCGCTAAGGTCGAATTGACAGAAGAGCAGTTTTTACAGACGCTACAATTTATAGAGACGTACGATTATAGCCACTACGCCCTTGTGGGGAGCCAGTGCGCTTCCTTTATTACGCAAATCGGTGCTCTCAATAGCCTCGACTTGGATACGACAGTTTATTTGCCGCTCGATTCGTGCATAGAAATTGGAGGAGAGTCGATGCGCTTGTGGACCGATCCCTGCTTTTCTTTGCTGCCCCTGTCCTCTCCCGATATGCTGGAAAGAAAATTGATGGAGCTCGTTGCAGAGAGGCAGGCCGAACCGGCTTTGCAGTGGTACCTAAAGACCCATCCAGAACCGCTTCAGAAGCGTCTATCACGGGCTGGACAGTCGGTATACCGCTTTCCAAACCGCTATGCACGCTTCCTCCGGATGAAACAAGCTTCCACAGACCGTTCAGAAAAGCGTGAGTTATAGAAACTTGCTCTATAACTCATAAAATGGCATAATTATGAGTTATAGAACAGAGGTCTATAACTCATGCGCTGGAATTGGGAACTGGCCGATTGGCCGCAATTTAAATACGATCCAGAGCCTATCTTGCAAAAAGAAAGACAATTTCTTTTGGGTGCGGGGAGCTCTATTGCATTTTTAAAAAACATCAGTGAGCCGGAATACAGGCAGTTTACTGTAGAAATCTTAAGCGCTGAAGGGTTGGAAAGTTCGAAAATTGAGGGAGAAATTCTCGATAGAGAAAGTTTGCAATCTTCGATCAAACGCCACTTTGGAATCAACCCCTCACTGAAAAAGGAACCTCATAAAGAATCCCAAATGGCAAAGGTGCTTTGCGATGTTTATAAAACGTTTGACAAGCCCCTAACCCACGAGATGCTCTGGAATTGGCACGCCATGCTATTTGATGAACAATCTCATATTGAAGACAAGGGAAAATACCGCGAACATGCTGAACCAATGCAAATCATTTCCCGGCACCTTGGTGCTCCACGGGTCTTTTTTGAAGCACCCCCATCTTCAAAGGTTCCAAAGGAAATGGCATTGTTTGTTGCCTGGTTTAATTCAAAAACCACTTCTGAATCAATTTTAGGGAGGGCAGCGCTTGCTCATGTTTACTTTGAAAGCATCCACCCCTTTGAAGATGGCAATGGTAGAATCGGCCGCGTCATTGTAGAAAAAATCCTGTCCCAAGGGATCGGGAGACCTATTTTAATCGCGGTTTCAAAGATTCTTTCAAAGAGGAAAAAGGAGTACTATGCAGCTCTTCAGAAATGCAACCGCACATTAGAAATAGATCATTTCGTTCAGTTTTTTGCAGCAGTGATTTTACAAGCTCAAGAAGAATCGATGAAATTCCTCCACTTTTTGATTGAAAAGTCAAAGATGTTGACGGCTCTTGCAGGTAAACTTAATCTTCGCCAAGAAAAGGTTCTGTTAAGACTATTTGCAGAAGGCTTAGGTGGCTTTCAAGGGGGCTTGAGTGCTGAAAAGTACATCAGCATGACAAAAGCCTCAAGAGCAACTGCGACGCGCGATCTGAACGATTTAATCGAGCTTAAGGTTTTAAAGAAAACTGGAGAGCTTCGTCACACACGCTATTGGTTGAACCTAAATCAGTAGTTTCCGGTGATACAAGATTGGCACGATCGCAAGCGGCAGGATGGTCAAGGTGATCGCATATCCTGGTGATCATGCCGCTTGCGATCTAGGATAAACACTTTCATCGTCTTGGGAAATGGTCTGTGACGAGGATGTCGTGGTAGCCGCCTACAGAAACTGTAATCCATGATCCATTCAAGAGGGCAGCTAGGAGGAGCTCAGTGGCCTCCAGTGGCATCTTGAGGCGTTGTCCTCCTTGAAGCCGATCGGCCTCAAAGAAATACTCGTTGCTATCGATGCAAACATGGACAGTAGAAACGCATGGATTGTCTCCACAAGGAAACTGCAGAGTTATAGAATTGAGAAATAGCGTTGTCGTTTCATTGCCAATTAGAAATTCAGCTTCGATTCCAGAAAATGGATCACTGGGCTTTAATACTGTTCGGGTATAGGTCGTACAAGGATACGAAGCTTCGATTGCGCTGGTTTCCCAGGCGCGATTACACGGATTGCAGCTGAATAGAAACGAAATAAGGAAAAGAGCAGAGACTCTTTTCCCATATCGATACAACGTCACAACACCAAACTAACTTGATTTAGTTGTGCGCGTGGCAGTGGCTGTGTCCAGAGGTGTTTTGGACGGCAACGGCAATGATCGCAACCAGAGCAATTGTACCAAGCGCGATAGCTGGTGCTAAGCTGGTTGAACGGCAGCATTGGTCGTATCCATCTCCACCTGTGTCGCAGCAGAATTCATCTGCTTGAACGTTGAGTGGGGAGCTCATCATCGCTACAATAGCCCCTACAGCCAATAATTTCTTTGTGAGTTTCATGTTTTCTCCTTATACAGAACAGGGTGTTGGTGTTGTTAAACTTTCGATATTGTTATATGTCACATTTTGGTTATTTTAAGCAAATACTTTTTTGCGACGATCCATCATGTTCAATCCGTAGCGATTTCAATGCATTGAAAAAGTCTTTGTAGAAGACAGGAAATTCATCCTTTAACGAAGCAGCGGTCAAGATGTAGATTTTGTCATCGTACTTGATCATCGCATGCATCATTCTGACATCGCCCCATTCGTTGTGCATGTCAGCTTGCGAAAGACTTGCTGTTCCCGCTTCTGTTTGGAGAGTTCCGAGCGACTTCCATTGGATCCCTTTCGCATCGTTGATCGACTTAACACGCTTCAGATACTCCTTCAGCGTGCCTGTGAAGTGCTCGCTACCTACTCCTAGATTCATCGAAGGGGGAAATGTGTAGCTCCCTTTGCCGACGACCATCACCTTGACTTTTGGCGGTAGCGCGTTTGCCTCGGCAAAGCGCCAGCCAGGTGGCGGAGTGAATTTTACAGAATAAGTTTTGTGTGCCTCATTTTGTAGCAATGTGGGCTCGGATGTATGGAGCGTTGAGCTTGTGAGCAAGCAAAAAAACAGGAATAACTTTCTCAATTTTTTCATGATTTTCATAATTTTTACTTTTTTAATTCCTTAAATGGTATTATCCACGTCCGATTTAACCGATGTAGGGCATTCTTTTCAATCTCTGATTTTCTCTAGGGAAAAAATGGGCAACCTGCTAAGGATACAAACAGAATTACAGAGAAGAGGATATTGCATATGAAGACATTGGAAAAGGGGAAAGAAAAAATACAAAAAATATGCGACGTCTTGCGCGAAGAAACCTTGGCACCAGCACAGAAAGAGGCGCAAGAAATCATCCGCGATGCACATAACCAATCCAAACGCATCATCGAACAGGCAAAAGATTCGGCTCGCAATCTCCATGAAACCGCCAGACAAGAGATCGAACAAGAAAAAACAGCTTTTCAATCCTCTTTGATTCAAGGGTCCAAACAAGCTTTAGAAGCCTTGAGACAAGGTGTAGAGCATCTTTTTTTTCACGATCATCTTGCCGCTTTGATCGAAAAAGGGGCTGCCGACCCTCAGTTGATGGGTAGTTTAGTCAATGCGATTGTCAAGGCAATCGAAAAAGAGGGATTAAGTGCTGATTTGTCAGCCGTCGTTTCAAAAAATGTCGACCCGAAAAAGGTGAATGAGGCCTTGCTCACCGATGTGGTGAAACAGTTAAAAGAGGGTGGCGTGCAGCTGGGGGGCTTTGCAGCGGGGGTTCAAGTCAAACTCAACGACAAACGCATGACGATCGATATTTCAGAGCAAGCACTGAGGGAATTGCTCTCAAATTACATCATCCGCAAGGATTTTCGCAAATTGGTTTTTGATACACGTGCATGAGGTAGAGTGTAAATGGCCAATTACTATTTCTTGGGAACGATCTTGCCCGATCTACACATCGACCAACCTCCTGAAATTAAGTTGCGGGAATACCAGCAGCTCTTAGCTGACAACCTGACAACAGGGGATTATGCGAAAGCTAGAACGGTGATGAATTTTTATGACATTTACAATCTGCTTTCGTACTGGAAGGAGGAGGCGTTTGATCCAGCCGGAAGCTTGAGTGCAAACGACCTAGAAGAGGCTTTGGCCACGCGCACGGGGTTGCCACCGTACATTTTCGATTACCTCGATAAGTATGAGTCTCGAGAAGAAAGGCTTCGCAATTTCTCTTCCCTTTTGCAAACGTTTTTTGTGGAGGAAACAAAAAAAGCGACCGGATTTTTTAAAGAGTGTCTTTCGATGGAGAGGGAACTACGCCTCGTTTTGGTGGCTTTGAGAGCCAAGAAATTGGGAAAAGATCTCCTCGTGGAATTGCAGTATGAAGATCCGGAAGACGATTTGATTGCACAGATGTTGGCTTTTAAAGATGCCTCACAATATGAGCCGCCCGAAAAATATAAAGAGATTAAGGAAATTTTAGCCAAATATGAAGACAACCCACTCGAACTTGAAAAAGCGCTGATCGAATTTCGCTTTCGCCGGATCGATGAGCTACTCGGGATGCAGTTGTTTACGATCGATCGCTTGTTGGGGTATTTGATCCAATTGATCATGTTGGAGAAGTGGAACCAATTGGATAAAGAAAAGGGAAAAACCATCATCAATAATATCTTGAAGGAAGCATCATGAATGATAAAAACTCTGTCGTTAAAACACCTGTAACCGCTACTGGAAAGGTTGTAAATGCCTTTGGAAACCTACTGCAAGTGGCTTATGTCGGCAACATTCGACAAGGAGAAGTTGCTCAGGTACACATCGATGGGGTGCAGTTGAAATCCGAGGTAATTGAGATTGTCGGCGATAAAGCAAAGCTCCAGGTATTTGAAGATACCCGAGGCGTCGAGCACAATACAGAAGTGACATTCAATAACCAGTTGTTAGAAGCGGAACTCGGACCGGGGTTGCTCAAATCGATTCTCGATGGTTTGCAAAACCCACTTGAAGAGGTCGCCGTTGCAGCGGGCTTATTCTTGCCTCGCGGTATCTACATTGCTCCTTTGAGTCGCAAGCAAAAGTGGGATTATGAACCAAAAGTGAAGATAGGAGCAAAGGTCTCTAGGGGCGACACGTTAGGCACGACCTTAGAGGGGCGCTTCCACCACCATATCATGGTCCCATTCTCCCTGTTTGGCACATATAAAATTACATGGGTGATTCAAGCGGGTTCTTACAATGTGGATACAGTCGTCGCTAAAGCTGTGGATGATGCGGGGACGGAATACGCCTTTACCATGGTTCAGCGCTGGCCGATAAAGATTCCGTTAGCAAGCGGTGAGAAGGTGAAGCCGACGAGGATGATGGATACGGGGTGCCGCATCATCGATACGCAGTTTCCTGTGATGAAAGGGGGAACGTTCTGTTCTCCAGGGCCTTTTGGAGCGGGTAAAACGGTTCTTCAGCACCATTTGTCCAAGTACTCGGCCGTCGATATTGTGATTGTGGTGGCTTGTGGAGAGCGTGCGGGCGAGGTTGTGGAGATTTTGCGCGAGTTTCCCCACCTGACCGATCCACGCACAGGAGAAACATTGATGGAGCGCACGGTGATCATTTGTAACACCTCGTCGATGCCTGTGGCAGCACGGGAATCATCTGTTTACATGGGGTTGACAATTGGGGAATATTACCGACAAATGGGGCTCGATGTGCTCGTCTTAGCCGATTCGACATCTCGCTGGGCGCAAGCGATGCGGGAGATCTCCGGGCGATTGGAAGAGATTCCGGGCGAAGAGGCGTTTCCAGCGTATCTTGCTTCCCGCATTGCCGACTTTTATGAGCGATCTGGAGTGTTAGCCTTAAAGAATGGGAAGCATGGCTCAGTCACGATTGGAGGAGCAGTTTCTCCTGCGGGGGGTAACTTTGAAGAGCCCGTTACCCAGGCGACTCTTTCAGTCGTCGGTGCATTCTTGGGGTTGTCGAGAGAGCGTTCCGACTCGCGTCGCTATCCTGCGATCGATCCGCTGATCTCCTGGTCGAAATACGTCGATGAAGTGGCGCGCGAAATCGAAAAGAAAGTCGATGGATGGGGAGAGATGGTCCACCGCGCACGCGATTTCCTCTTCAAGGGGAACGAAATTGGAAAGCGGATGGAGGTCGTGGGCGAGGAGGGAACGGCGCTTGATGACATGGTCGTCTACCTGAAAGCAGAGTTGTACGATTTTAGCTATCTACAGCAAAACTCGTTTGATGCAGAGGATGCTTACTGTCCCTTGGAGAGGCAAATTCCTCTTTTTGAGTTGATCAACGAAATCTTGGTGAGAAAATTCAGTTTTAGCAGTCATGATGAAGCACGAAAGTACTTTTTACAACTGCAAAACCAAATTAAGAACATGAATTTCTTGGCCTTTAATAGCGATCAGTACAGACAAGCCATGGCAGAAATTAAGAAGAACGTCGAAAGTAAATCTGAATAATCGAGGAGAACTGATGAAAGTTGTGTATGACCGCATTTTGGATATGCGGGGGAACCTCATTACCGTGATTGCCAACGATGTGGCGTTGGGTGAGCTGGCTCGGATTGATTTGAAGGATGGCCGCTCTGTCTACGCCTCCGTCTTGCGCATCGAAGGTGACCGCGTGACGCTGCAAGTGTTTCAAAATACCCGGGGCATTTCGACAGATGACAAGGTGACATTTCTTAAACGGCAAATGCAAGCGGTTTTCGGAGATGCTCTGTTAGGACGCCGCTTGAGCGGAGCTGGTATCCCAATCGACGGCGGGCCAGCTATTGTGGGAGAGCCAATCAACATCGGAGGAACCTCTTTTAACCCAGTGAAACGAATTGTTCCGCGCGAATTGGTGCGCACGAACATCCCGATGATTGACGTCTTTAATTGTTTGGTGAAATCGCAAAAGATTCCGATTTTTTCTGTCCCAGGCGAACCGTACAATGCCCTTCTGATGCGGATTGCGAACCAGACCGATGCGGATGTCGTGATCATTGCGGGAATGGGGCTTACCTTTAAGGATTACCAAGCGTTTATTGACAATGCGGAGGATTCGGGTTCGATGAATAAGACGGTGATGTACATCCACCGCGCTACCGACCCTGCTGTGGAGTGTTTGTTAGTCCCTGATATGGCCCTAGCTTGTGCCGAGAAGTTCGCGATTAACGACAAAAACGTCCTTGTCTTGATGACTGACATGACAGCCTTTGCCGATGCCATCAAGGAGATCTCAATTACGATGGATCAGGTTCCGTCAAACCGCGGTTATCCTGGCTCTCTCTACTCCGACTTAGCTTCGCGCTACGAAAAGGCAGTTTTGATCGAAGGGAGTGGATCGATCACGATCGTCGCAGTAACGACGATGCCAGGGGACGATGTAACTCACCCGATCCCCGACAATACGGGCTATATCACCGAAGGGCAATTCTACTTGCACCATGGCCGTATCGATCCGTTTGGTTCTCTTTCCCGTTTGAAACAGCTGGTCATCGGAAAGGTAACTCGGGAAGACCATGGGGATTTAGCAAACGCGATGATCCGTTTGTATGCTGAATCGAAGAAGGCGCGCGAGCGGCAGGGGATGGGTTTTAAGCTATCCCGTTGGGATGAGCAGCTGCTGCACTACTCAAAATTGTTTGAGGAGAGGATGATGAATCTCGACGTGAACTACTCGCTAGAAGATGCGTTGGATCTGGGGTGGAAAACGCTTGCCGAGTGTTTCCAGCCAGAGGAAGTCGGGATTAAGCAGGCCATCTTGACTAAATACTGGCCGACAACAGTGCACCGTACCAAGTAAAGAGCTATGGCAGAGATTAAGCTGACAAAAAATGAACTGCGCTTTCAACAGATGCGGTTAAATCAGCTCAAAAAGTATTTGCCAACGTTGCAGCTGAAAAAAGCGATGTTGCAGATCGAAGTGAACGAAGCGCGGATCGAAATTGCTGTTTGCAAGGAAGCGTTTCAGACGATCCAGACGCAAGTGGATGGGTATAGCGAGCTGCTGACTGAAAAACTGTCGATTAATCTGGAAGAGAGTGCGAAGATTTTAAAAGTGCATAAGCGATATGAGAACATTGCTGGTGTCGAAGTGCCCTATTTCGAAGGGATCGACTTTGCAGAGTTTTCCTATAGCTTGTTCGATACGCCTCCTTGGGTCGATAGCGTGACAAAGGGTTTACGCACCCTGGCAGAGTCCAAGGCACGGATCCTCATTGCAGAGGAAAAAGCCACGGCCCTTGAGAAGGAGCTTCGCGAAGTGTCAATTCGGGTGAACTTGTTTGAGAAGATTTTGATCCCGCGGGCAATCGAGAACATCAAAAAAATCAAAGTGTTTTTAGGGGATCAACAATTAGCCGCCGTCTCGCAGGCGAAAGTGGCAAAGGCCAAAATTCAAGAGAAGAAAGAAAGTCGAGAGTTGATAACAATATGATCTACGACGTGAAGAAATTCCTATTTGTCGGTGTAGAAAAAGAGCGCGATCTCTTTTTTAGACGTGCTCAGGAGCTCGGGATCATCCACTTTATCACCCCAAAAGGGTTTGCTCCTGCCGTTCTGTCAGAAAATATGGCGGTGATCGCACAAGCGATCAAGGTGTTGAGGGGACTGCCTGTCATGGAACAGGAAGAGACCGAGGAGTATGAAATCGCCTCTGGGCTGGCCCACAAGATTGTGACGCTCAAGAAAGAACTCGAATCGTTGCAAGAGGAGCAGCGGATCACCCACCTCGACATGAGACGGGTCGAAATCTTTGGCGACTTTTCCCTTGGAGAGATCGCACAACTGGAAAAGGAAGCGCACCGCAAAATACAATACTATTGTTCAAAGCGCGGACTTGCGGAAACACTCGCGTTGCCTGACGAGGTGCTCTTTGTCGGTTCCGATCACGATCTCGATTACTTCATCGGGATCAACAAAGCGCCTCAGCAATACCCAAAGCTTCTAGAGATGATCATCGAAAAACCGTTCGGAGCTTTGAAGAAACGCTATCAAGAGATCGAAAGGGAGATTGCGGCGACCGACGTGCGTCTGAAGGGATATGCGAAGTATAGCCGTTTGTTGCATCACGCGTATTTGCACCAGTGGAATAGCCACGAGTTGGAAAAAGCAAAGGAGTGCGTGGCGTTTCCGATCACAGAGGAGACGCTGTTTGTGATCCAAGGGTGGGTGCCTCTCAACAAAATCGATCAACTCAACTCTCTTGTGAAGGATATGAAGGTCTATTACGAAGAGGTCGAAATCGAACCTACAGATGCGGTTCCCACAAGTTTGCAAAACAGCGGATTTGCAAAGATTGGGGAAGATCTCGTCCACATCTACGATACACCGTCGACGACCGATAAAGATCCCTCCTTGTGGGTGTTGTTCTTTTTCTCTCTTTTCTTCTCCATGGTCATCGGAGATGGAGGATATGGGCTTGTGCTTTTGTTGATCGCAGTTTATGTGCGGCACAAATATGCTAAGGCGCTCCGAGGGGGTTGGCGCCGGGCCTTGGACCTGATGACGATTTTAGCCTTTTCATGCATCGCCTGGGGCGTTCTCACCACCTCCTTCTTTGGCGTGACGATTGCACCCGATAGCGTTTTGCGCAAAGTGTCTATGATGAGCTGGCTCGTCGAGAAAAAGGCAGCCTATCACATGCAGCGTAAAGATGACGTGTATAAAGAGTGGGTGAAGAAATACCCAGATTTAAGTGGCGTCACAGATCCGACAGATTTTCTGATGAAAGCTTCATCGAAAAATGAGCAGGGCAAAGTTTCCTACGATGCGTATTCGAAATTTTCTGATAATATCATGCTCGAAATGGCGCTGTTTATTGGAGTTCTCCATATCATCATTTCAATGCTGCGTTATGTCAAACGCAATTGGTCTCACGTGGGATGGGTGATTTTCTTGATCGGCGCCTATTTGTATACGCCGGTCTTCTTGCACGCCACATCTTTGGTGAATTTTGCTTTTGGCATCGATCGGGAACGAGCAGCGCACAATGGGCTTTATTTAGTCTATGGCGGAGTCATTTTGGCCGTCGTGATCGCGCTTTTTCGCCACAAGCTATTTGGATTGCTCGAAGCGTCGCATGTGATCCAGATTTTTGGCGATGTATTGTCCTATTTGCGTCTTTATGCCCTTGGGCTTGCGGGTTCGTTATTGACGGCGACGATGATCGATCTATCAGCGGGAGTTCCGTTCGTCTTTGGGTTGTTGATTTTGTTATTTGGACACGTCGTAAACATTGCCTTGAGCATCATGGGAGGCGTGATTCACGGCTTGCGTCTTAACTTTTTGGAGTGGTATCATTACTGCTTTGAAGGTGGAGGAAAGATTTTTAATCCCTTGAGGAAACAAGATATAGACTAAAAGGAGTGTTTGTATGGATTTTAATATGGTGGGTCCTGTCATGGTCTTGGGCATTAGCTCCATTGGCAGTTGCATCGGGTGTTACATAGCGGGGGCCGCTTCGCATGCGGCGATGAGTCGCGTCGAAGAGGGGCATGGTAAATTTATCGGTATGTCTGCGGCACCAGCTTCACAGTCGATCTACGGCTTTATTTTGATGCTGCTGATGAGCAAAGCCATTACAGCAGGAACGCTGTCACCGCTTTCTGGAGTTGCGATGGGAATATTTGCAGGAGCTGCCTTTTTGGCTTCGGCCGTTTTCCAAGGGAAAGTGTGCGCGACGGGTATTCAAGCTTCAGCAAAACAGCCTTCTATCTTCGGTAAGTGCTTTGCTGCAGTGGGGATCATCGAGTCTTTCGCGCTGTTTACCTTTGTGTTCTCGATCCTGCTGCTCTAAAAGACAGGGACAAGCGACCTTAGGGACCTTAGCGACAGTAGGTTTCCAACTTCGTCCCTAAGGTCCCTGTCATTATTCTCCGTGATCTGTGGTGGAAAGAATTTGAAAAATTTAGAAAACAAGATCCTCAAGGTCATCGTCGTCTTCTTGCACCGGCTTGTGCTCAACGTGCACCACCTCTGTCCACACTTGGTGCTTCCACTCGGATATGACTTGGCCATTGTCTATCAATTCGACCTTGTATGACATGATCCCGCGGGTTTCGATGTACTCCTCATTCATGATCGCATAGACGACAGTGCCTCTTGAGCGGGTCACGGGTTCCGTTTTGATCTCTTCTGCTCGGTTCCAATAGCGCATGTAGATTTTGAGGTACAGATTGTTGCCAGGAAGGATATGTTTGGGGATCGACCAGCTGACGATGAGGCGTTGGCCGATCGGAGGGTTGTCCAACATCGGGTCTGGGGTGTTGACGTAGTAGCTTGCGAGTGTGCGGTGGCTTAAATAGTCGGTGTGAACAGAGAGGTATGAGTAGGGGGTGCAGGCGCTAAAGAGCACTGCAATGCAACTCAAGGCTAAAAAAGGGCTTTTTCTAGACATGCGAGCCTTTGAGATTCATTTTCCCTACGTGTACGCAGCTGTTTTGCTCCTTCGAGGATCAGCTTTTCCGTGCTGTCCCATCCCAGGCAAGGGTCTGTGACGGAAACGCCATAATTGAGTTCACGCAAATGTTTGGGCAGTGCTTGGCTTCCTTCTGCGAGGTGGCTTTCGAGTAAGATGCCGCGTATGGCCTGGTTGCCTTGCATGAACTGTTGGAGGACAGATTCAAAGACGGCCACTTGCTCGTTGTGATCCTTTCTCGAATTGCCATGTGTACAGTCAATGAGCAAGCGTAGGGGCAGATGCGCTTTGCGGAGCAAAGTCAATGCTTGAGCGAGAGATTGGGGATCGTAATTGGAGTGTGCCTTTCCGCCGCGCAAAACGATGTGGGAAAATGGATTGCCACGGGTGCGCATGATCGCTGCTTGCCCCTCTTCGTCGATTCCAAAACAGGTGTGGGGATGGGAGGCAGCAATGACGGCATTCACTGCAACTTCTAAGTCGCCAGAAGTGTTGTTTTTAAAGGCGACAGGCATCGGCAAACCTGAGGCAAATTGCCGGTGGATTTGCGATTCTGTCGTACGCGCTCCAATGCACGACCAGGTAACGAGATCTTCGAGATAGCGCGGCGTCATCGGATCGAGAAATTCGGTGGCCGCTGGAACTCTTTGATCGGCTAGGGCCAGCAACAAATCACGTGCTTGTGCAAGTCCATTGACGAGGTCGTGAGAGCCATCCATCTGCGGATCATAGACTAAGCCTTTCCACCCTACGGTTGTGCGCGGCTTTTCGAAATAGGTGCGCATCAGGAGAAAAAATTCATCGGAAACTTCTTTTGCCAAAGCATTTAAGCGTTCAGCAAATTCCTGAGCTGCAAGGCTGTCGTGAATGGAGCAGGGGCCTACAATCAAGGCGAGTCGCGGATCGTTCCCCTCGAGGATGTCAATGAGCGTCTGGCGAGAGCGTTCGATAAATGCGAGCTGCATTGTCGTAGCTGGGTGTTGTCGTTTGAGGAGGCGCGGCGATGGAAGCTTGTCTAACTGCATGTCGTTGTTCGATCCTAACTGGTTGCTCCCCATACTACCAAATAGGAGATTTTCATTAAAACCCAAGTTGCTACTTAAAGTCCCGGGCTTTTAGAGAGCCTCAATTTTTGTTTCCAAGGATAAGCAATGCACTCCCATCATAGCATCACGATTGTTTAACACATGATCCACTAACGAGAAGTCTGTTGGCTTTCTAAGATCCCTACCCACATAATAAAGATTGATCTTATCGGGACAAAGGCTTTGTAAAAATTGTGCATAGGCATCCATCAACAATGCACCGAGTTTCAACCCTACCGACGTCCCCCCTACTATGTAGTAATAGTGATTCGTTTTGGGAGAAAAACCTGTAATTGCGTTAAGAAAATTTACCATCAACTTCATCTCAGAGGTTGGTGGGGCAAAAAACGCTCCTGGAGTTGGAATCACTCTCAACCCCGCTTGTTCCAGTGCCTGCTTTGCCTTTTCCATGACCCCCTTCACCCTACCACCATCTTCTTTTGTAGTAAAAATAAACAGGTCGATCAATTCGCGGTCGCTTTTGTCGGTTAACTCCCTTTTAACCCTCTCTAAAAGCAAAACAGACTGTTTATAATCTTGCAGCAAGATGGTTCCATTCGGTCCGGGCGTCATCAGGAGATCTTCATGGTAATCGATCTGGGGCAGATGAATCATTTGACTTGCCGCTACTTTTAGCTCTTTTGGAATCATTATCTGCTCGATGAATTGTTTTTGGGCTAAATAATTGACTGCGATTGCTGTCGTCTCAGCAGTCACAGTAAAATCTTGCAGAACCAGACCCATGCTAGCCATTTTGCCTAACGTCCTTTCAACCACTGCTGAGCTGATGTCCTGGGCAATCCTTTTCCCTATTTCCCCGATCATCTCAGGGATTTTCCCCTCCAAATAATCCGATGGATTTTTAAACAGTCCGGTCAAACGCATCAGCTGGTGCGTCACTGTGACGTTATCCTCTCCGAAGATCACCCTTTTTTTTCCGTCCAGGCCGGTGATCTGGAATAAATTACCTCCTTCAAAATAGATACGAGCAGATTGATTTTTGGCCTGGTGGGGAAGTTCACTTGGATACTGATCACTGGGAGCCGCATTTCTTAAAACGATGGCTTTGCCCTCCACTCCTACGGCTCCTAATCCTACGTGGCCATGCTTCTTATCAGAACGGAGCAAATGAGCGTGGTTTTTGCAAAATAGCGACCTTTTATAACAGCGATCAGCGGCTTGCTTGACTTGATCAGATACATTCGGGGAGAGAAATTCGTCGTTACTGATCATCACTCGATAATCCCTGACCGGGCACATATCTCTCGATTCTCTTACATTAAATCCTTCAATTTCAGCTACTAATCTGACATCACTTAAAAACCGATCGCTAGTGCCGGCAACCGATTTAGCAAACAATAACTCGTGAATCACCTTTCCAAAATCGTTGGGCGCCCCATACTTTATTTGGTTATTAGGAAGAGATGTTGTTGGAAATAGGTCTTTAAAATTAATTGTCTTCCAAGGTTGAATATTCATAGATATTAAATATTTTATAATTTTAGATAATTAAATTTTATAAATAAAAGCTAAGTGATATTGTATATATAATCTAAATAAATTTCAACAACAAAGAGCGTGTTTAACCGTATCGCCATATCCAAGGATGAGATTTTCATTAAAACCTATTTTATAGTATCAGTATGTTTATCAACCAGGAGCAAAGAGATGACCGCAACCCTTCCTTTTCAATGGAAATGTGAACCGCGTGCAGAGGCATTAGTATTAAGAGCACTGGAGGAGGCGTGCCGCAAGAATCCATTTTTAGATCGATTACAGAATGATCTGTTGAAGTTGACGAGCACGCGCCTCTTCGATTGGCTCGATCACATCGTTGTTGGCAATTCTCCTGCGTTGGAAAAGGAACTCGAGGAAAGCGGTTTTATTGCCGAGGATGCCACTCCGACCTACCGCGTCTTTTACCACCCTGGCGCGCAGCTGCCACGCCTGATCGTCAAAGACCACGACCAGGCTGTTGTGGGGGTCGCACTTGTGGTCGACTCGATTGCTGATTTTTTGATGGTGCGCGGGATGAAATCTTGGATCGAAGGATCCCCGTTTAGCGAATACCGGCGCGCGCTGGTCTCTTCTGAGCAGGGGATCTCTGTCTGGGCAATTGAACGACGAGGTTCGCGCACGATGGAGCCTTTTTATCACGATGAGGGGTATTTAGAACGCTATTTTGAAGCCCTAGAAAAATGGAAAGCGCGCCCAAGGCACTTGTTTGACGAAGAGGAGATGATCGACCGCACACTGAAGCTCGCAGAGGAATTGACGGCAATCGTCGGGCGCGACCTAGCAGCCACTCTCGTGTTACAATGCGAGCGGGAGTATTGGCAAGCGCGGAATTTGGCTGGGCAGATGCAAAAAGCCCGTCAAGACCGTTTGGGAATGGGTTGGGCTAACCACGACCATCACACATTCCGCTCTTCGCGCAAACACTTCACAAAGCTCGTGCGCCTGTTTGAAATTTTAGGGTTCCACTGCCGCGAGCGCTTTTACGCAGGGAAAGAAGCGGGATGGGGCGCACAGGTGATGGAAAATCCCAACAGCCGGCTTGTGCTCTTTCTCGATGTCGACTTAGCGCCGCATGAGCTCGAGATCGATTTTTCCCACCACGAGCTGCCCAAACTTGAACGTTTGGGAACGATTGGGCTCTGGTGCTCTCTTCATGGCGATTCCATCTCACAATCTGGGATGCACCATCTCGAAGCGCAGTTCATGTTTGACGAGCTCAGTCACGATTTGGCCACCCATGGGATCAGCATGATGGATCCATTTAGCTCATTTCCCTACTTAAAACAGGCCTTTACACATGGAGAGATCTGGCATGTCGACCCGCAGCGCGTCCAGGACCTCTTGACAGCTGGTCATATCGGCCGCGAACAGGCGGAGAAGTTCACCAAATACGGCGCTGTGGGCAGCCACATGGAAAATCTACAGCGGCGCGAAGGGTACAAGGGCTTTAATCAAAAGAACGTCAGCGTCATCATCAAAAAGACCGACCTGCGCACCTTGTAAACCCAACAATTCCAGCATTTTGTGGAAATTAATTTTGAACAATTAAAAGAAGCTGCGCTTATTTTTGAAAAAGATCTCGATCCAGAAAGAATCATCCGCTCTCTTTCTTTACTCATAAAAACACCCATTAGCACACGAAAGTCAAAAGCCAGCACTCTTAAGCTTGCTCTCTTTATCCTAGAACCCAGCCCAAGCTTCCTGTAGGAACTTCAGGTTTGGGCTACTTCCAGCTTGACCAGCTTGTAAAAGCGCTTTGGCGGCCCGAATTCGTTGTAATATTGGACGTAGCGGTGTTGAAAGTCGTCACAAAATCCACTTAATATGAGGGAAAAAGCTACGCCTAGAGAACCATAACCAACAGCCAAACGTTTGAACGGCTTAAGTAGTTCTTTTAAATTCTGAGAAGCCTGTGCTAATTCGATCTGAGTTGCTCCAGGTCTTACTATGGGTTTTGAATGATCTGCGATCGAATTGAAGACAATGGACAAACCCGCAAAAATTACGATGGCTGCGACCGACTGTATCAGTTTAGAGCGTCTGATATCCTTAAGCGCAACAAACGCATGCTTGGAACAGACAATAATTGCTTGTGCAAATCTCGATATTTTCTCCATAAGGCCTTCTTGATGGTCCCTATAGGCTTCATTTTTGGAAATAATGATTTTAGGGCCTAGTCTAAAAGGTTTTAAACCATCCAGACTACTCTCCTCCATTGTTGAAGCAGTCGGATTAAGAATTTGTTTTACTAAATTATACCCGTCGCTGCCTAGTTCGTAAAAATCATAAGGGGAGTCTCCAGTTTTCTGCTCATTATCTGTGTACCCGTAACAAATATGCGTTTTATTTAGAAAAGTTTGAGGTTCTTTTCCATAGAGAAAGTAGATTTTATCAAAACTAATGGGTGTAACTGACATTCAATCTCCTAATAAAATGACTAAATCACTATACCCAAACTGAAGCTGTTTTGTCAAGAGCTTTTTACTTGGATAGGTTCAAATATTAGATTGACCTCAGAAGATAACCAAAAAATATGTCGTTTTGGTTTGGAAAAAAAACAAAAATATGTCAACTTATTCTTGGAAAACGACCAAGTTGAGAAGATGCATAGATTTTCACCAATGATTTGTATAATGATCCCTTATAATAAAATAAAGATATTTTTGTTGTTTTTATAAATTCTCAAGTAGTATAACATGTTAGCATCATTAATTTAATAATCTTAGATAGGTAAACAATGAACGATTATTCAAGAAGAATCCATCATCCAAATGGGGCTCCAAATACTCAACATCAAAACGGCAGCTACTCCTCCCAACCCAATCACAACGTCAGCAGTAGCAATCTGTTTCCCATTTACCAAAGAAGCATCGATTCAGGTGCTGCTAACGGTCCGTCTTTGAGCAATTGCGCCAATAATGTTGAAGCTGTGATCAAAAGTCCAACTACATCTAGCGAGGTTTTAAGTCATTATTATAACAATACTCAACTATTCAACTCCTCTCCTCACCTTTTTGTAACTGCTATACGTAAACTCTCAGACTTGAGATATCAGGATCCATTTACTGATAACGATATCCCTCTCTTTGTAATCTTAATCAGACACATGATTGGTACAATTGAGAGGTTTGATGCTCAGCTCCTCGCCGAACTTTCCAGAAATTTAGCAAAATTAAAAGGAAGCAATGAGCCACTTTTCCAACCCATCCTCGACGAAAGTTTCTTCGGTAAAATTGCTCGGGTTGCAATAGGAAAAATCGGATTCTGTCAACACAGACAAGTGACTTCCATTTCTTGGGCTTTTTCCGTTGCAAAAATGCCGTTTCTTGATCTTTACCGTGCAATTGAAGCTTCTGTACTCAGGAACATCAGGAGATACTCATCACGAGAGCTTGTGACGATTTTCAAACCATTCGCCAAATTTAAAATAAATGCGCCCTCACTCCTTATGGAAATGTGTGAATCAATTCAGAAGGAACTTTCAACCGCTGCTAATAATAAAGGGATAGAATCACGAGACTTGGCTGATTTAGCATGGTCTTTGGCGATCTTTGGATGCAGACATGAAAAATTATTGGCTACACTAGCAAATATTCCTTACCACCAAATCAAAGCACTCAACGCTGACAATCTTGCCATCTTCTGTTGGGCATTCGCCGCTTTAAACTTTAAAAATGATCATCTTTTGAACCATATCTCCATGGCAGCACAAGACCGAGTTGCAGAGTTTAATGAAAATGCTCAGGCCAGCTGCATCCTTGTTTTGGCTTTTGAAATGGTCCAAGCACAAATTCCCCCTTTTCTTGCCAATTGTGGATATGAAAGAGAGGAGTTGAGGAAAATTGCCTTAAAGAATCTTTTCGAAGGCAATGCCTTTACCCAACTAAATGCTGTGACAGCCAGGGCCTCGACCACCAATCCAGCTTGCCAAATTCCGGTCGTCATCAACGATCGCTTAGTCAATGCTAAAAATTCGCAAGCTGTTTTTGATATTTGCGATGATCACTTGAAGGATTTTAATTGCGTAAACATTACAACGGCACTGAGCCGTTTTGCTTTGTTCGGCATGAAATTGAATTTATTTCCTCAGAATGGTTCTAGGATTCATCGCGAAATGATCTTTTTTGATTTATTAGGCAAAGCATCTGATGAGATCCATACTTTTCGCTCGGGAGAGTTAGCTAGTCTTGCAAACTCTTTATCAAAATTAAAAGTAGGTAATTCAGATATTTATGACAAAATTGCTAAGGCAGCTTTTCCTAAAATTGATAGCTTTGACCACGAGCAAATTACTTCAATTACCTGGGCTTTTGCCAAAGCACAGGTAATGAGCCCTTCGTTGTCTGAGCTCATTCCCAAAATTGTCAATTTTGTTGAGAATAACATGACGCGGTTTCCTCTTCGTGAATACGGAACAATTATTAAGTCTCTTGCTATTTTAAATGTCACAGTACCGACCTCTCTTCTTGCCAAAATCAATGACAAGCTTCCCTCTGACCTTACACGACAAGACCCGAGAACCATGAACGATTACGCCTTTGCATTTCGTTCTTTAGGCATGCCCGTAGGACAATTTCCAAATTGCGATCGGGTTCTCCTTAGTACAAGTGATCCGGAAGAAAACAGCACCAAATGTGAGCAAGCCTTGGTAAGCTCTGGAGGGTCGTTGAATTTCACCAGCGATGATGAAACATCTAAAGAGCAACCAATGGGAAGCTCTTGCGATTTTAGCTTGGCATCGCTCGTTAGTGAATCTCAAAAAGAGATGGAGGCTGAATTGAAAATTAACCGAGATCTGCAACAAACTCTGGCCTTTTGCGACAAAAATATGCATGTTTTGGAAACTTCCCAGATTGCAAATATGTTCACTGTAATCTCCGAAAAATCCAAATCAGAAAACAAATCTCCCCGTCAGTATCAACCACAAGAGCAGGAGATCCTAGGAAGATTGCATGCGGTAGCGACTAAATCGATCCATTTGCAAAACTACACTGCACAACAACGCACTGACCTTCGAAGAGTTTCTGCACAGCTTGGCCTTCCCTTCCAGGTCTTTGGTGAAAGGCTGTAAAAAATTAGAAAAGCTTGCGCAACTGCCCGCGGTGGTAGATGCCATAGGCTGTATGCAACACGGCTCCTGTCAAGCCAAGCTGAGCTGCGATAAGAGAAGTGATGGCACAAGCGGTGGCGACACAATCGATGGTGCTTTGAAGATCAGTTGCGTTTTTTCCCAATTGATCGAAGTTTAATTTAACAGCGTGGCCTCCTGCTGCCACACCCAATCCGATCAAGGCTCCGAATTTACATGCGACTTTCACTCGTTCGATCAAGGGTCTATTCTGATTCACTTCGAAGATCATTAGAAGGCTGGTAGCGGCTGCAGCAGCAGTGAGCGTGTTGTTATTTGTCGTGGCCCCGAGGATTCCCGCAGCTACTGCACTTGTTGTGAGTTGTAATGCAACAATAAAATTATGAGAGTATCGGTCAGCAAATGTTGCCCCTCTTTCACCGTCGTTAGTTATAAGACGCCGAGCATGCAAAGTTGTTAGATTTGTTGTCAACATTGTGAGCACGTATGCTACTTGCCAGGTGCCGCCTAGAAGGCTGATTTTTGGAATGACTTTGGGACTTAAGATTGCAGCGGTCCCCATTGCTGCGATGTGAATGAAAAGCCTTAAGGCAATCCTATTTACGTTTTTCTTCTCTTTTATCTGACCAATGCAGAGATTAGCTATGACTGTGTTGGCAGTCCAACGGCCAAGATTATGTACGTATGTTGCGGCTTTTTCCAGCCCGGCTGGGTGGCTAATGAGTCTATCAGCATGCCGAAGCAGACGGGAATAAACCACATAAACAGCCACAGATGTAAATAAAGTCTCCCCCATGGTTTCTAAGAGAGGATGTGCTCCAAATTTAGCTCCACGCCAAGCATCTTTCACGATGCACGTAAGCTCGCGGATGCATCGCTCATTCCATGAAAAGAGATTCTCCGCATCAAATAGGACATTGCAATTGGGGCATGTACTGCTTGTTTCTGCCCATTGGCGGATACAAACCTTATGATAAGGATGTTCGTTTCCCTTTGTAGCGGCTGTTGCAACCTTTCCCTTGAGGTCAGAATGGGCAACGATGTCGGTTTGACCCTTAACTATATCCACCAGACAGATGCTACATGTCTTAGCTTCTGTCGGTATATAAGGGTAAAAAGTAACGCGCATTGTACAAATCCGTATTTCTTAATTAGAAAATTGTAACAGAAAAATTGATTAGAGTAAATAACATTAAGACGCGGAGCTCTGGGTCTTCTAACAGGAGAAAGGGCGTGAATGATCACGCCCTTTTTCCTTGAATGTAGATTAGATCTTTTGCAACGTGGCAAGAAGTTCTTCAACTTTTTCGACATTTGGATTTTTGGCAAGATGAAGTTGATTCAAGGCATAAATTCTTAAAGCTTCATTCAACTTATCTTCCGCATAAGCTTTATCTTCCTTGTTGCCGTCTTTAGCGCTTGATGCAAAGACAACTCCTACAAGATAATTTGCTTTAGCAACTTTAGGATGATCTTCACCGAACAACTCCCTTACGTTGAAAAGGGCCGAAATTGCATAAGACTTTGCATTGTCAAAATCTTTTTGGGCAAGATAAGCCATTGCGCGGGCGCTTTCCGTCTTCGTTATGACAAGTGTCAATTCCTCTTTTTCTTGCGCATTTAACGTTTTGCGCGACACGTCTTTGTGTTGGAGTTGCACAGCTTCGATGGCTCGAAGGGCATGTCTTGCTTCCTTATCCGCGTTAGGATTGGCTTTAAATGTATATACAGCTGCTTGAGTGTTTAATCTTGTCACCCAAGTCAGGTCACTGGCATGCAGTTTTTTTGCTTCTTGAAGAGAGTTTTGTGCACTTGTCCAATTTTGCTCTTTTGCAAAAATTTTGGACAGTTGGTAGTGAGTTGCAGAGAGAAGTCTAGAGTCAGTCGATCCTGAAGCAAGAATTATTTGGGCAGAGACACGAGCTTCTTGAAAAGATCCGCTTTTCATTTGAGCTCTCATGTTTGCATAAACTGAATTGTCAAAATATGTATTTATCATATATAATCTCCTTATAAATTATGTTATTTCTTTAAAGTTTATATACTATCATAATATTAAGTTTATGTAAAGAGAAAACTTGCTTGCACACTATCTAGGACAGGCTTTTGGCAAGAACTTCAGCCAAATGAAGCGCTTTTCTCGAGGTCCCGTGGTCGATCTGGCAGCGGCACGACATGCCGCTGGCTACGATAAGGGTGCGTTCCTCGCTCTTTTCAATGGCGGGGAACAACTTAAGAGCCCCAATTTTCATGGAAAAATCGTAGTGTTCCGCCTCGTAGCCAAATGAGCCGGCAAGGCCGCAGCAGCCGGAAGGGATCTCCTCGACAAGACGTCCAGGAAGGGCGCGCAAGACATCGAGCGTTGGTTGGCTTCCGACGAGCGCTTTTTGGTGGCAATGGGTGTGGAGCAAAACGTGCTCCTGGTACTCTTTGAAAGGCAAGGGAAGGAGGCCGCCGGAGAGGTGATTCTGGAGAAACTCGTCTAAAGTGTATGTGTAGGCTCTCACTGTTTTGTATGCTTCTCCTTGGCGTCCGAGGAGTCCTTGGTAGTCGTCGCGCACGGCAGAAGCACAGCTAGGCTCTAAAAAGATGATCGGATGAGTTAGTTGTGAGGATTGGGACAAGGCATTGACGAGTTTTTGGGCTTGTTCTTTTGCCTGAGTGAGAAAGCCCTTTGAAAGGAGAGGTCGGCCGCAGCATTCTTGGCTGACGAGGCGGACGTTGTAGCGAAGAGCGTTGAGAACAGTGCAGGCGGCCTTTCCAATCGATGGTTCATTATATTGAGTGTAGGTATCGACGAAGAGGATGACGGTCTTTTTAAAATGAGTCTGGGGCTGCTTTTCAAACCAAACCGTAAAGGTTTCGTGCGCGAGTTCGGGCAGGGGGCGTTTGGTCGTGATTCCGACCCATCTTTTAAAGAGATTTCCAAACGAAGAATTAGCGAGGAAGTTAAATAATTGCGGCGCCTGGCTGCTGCGGGTGTTATGGTGGCGTAGATCGGCAAAGAGGCGGTTTCTTTTCAAATAGCCATGCTGCTCTTGATAGGCATGCAGGAACTCACTTTTCATCTTCGCCATATCGACTTGAGAGGGGCACTCCCGTTTGCACCCTTTGCATTCAATGCATAAATCGAGGATACCGTGGATCTCTTTTCCTCCAGTGCTTTTGAGGTCGATTTTTCCTTGGATCAGGTTTCTCAAGGCTTGCGCACGCGCTCTTGTGGTGTCGTATTCATCGCCGCTGACTTGGAATGAGGGGCACATCACCCCTTCCGCTTTGCGGCATTGCCCGTTGCCATTACACAAGTCGACAGCCAGTTCGATCCCCCCTTCTTCTGAAAAATCGAGAAAGGTCGTAATTTTGCGTACGGGTGTTTCGGGAGATAAGCGCAAGTTTTCTGTCGGGGAGGGGCCTCTGACAATTTTACCTGGGTTCATGCGGTGGTGGGGATCAAATGCCTCTTTGACCTCGATAAAGGCTTGGTAGAGGGCGTTGCCAAAGAAACTCTCATTGAGCCAGCTGCGGATCAATCCATCGCCATGTTCGCCGCTCATCGCCCCCTTGTATTTTTTGACGAGGCGTGCCACATCGACCATCATTTGACGCATGAGGATGACCTCATGCGGATCTCTTAAGTCGATGTAGGGGCGGATATGCATGCAGCCAGAACCAATATGCCCATAGATTCCTGCTTGCTTCCCTTGTGTAGCGAGGTACTCAGTGAACTCTTGCATGAAAGGGGCTAGGCGCTCGGGTGCGATGGAGAGATCTTCGATGAAGGCGATAGCCCGGCTATAACTTCTTTTGGAGAGGAGCAATCCAAGGCCCGCTTTGCGCACATCCCAAACCGATTGCATCTCATTTTGATCTGTGAGAAGCGTCACTTGGTAGCCGAAGCCAGCTTTTTTCATCGCTTGGCTAAAGTGGTGGAGTTTTTCTCTCACTTCATTCAGATTCGCCCCTTCGAATTCGGCGATGAAGATCGCTTGAGCGTCGGGGTCGAGCCAATGGGTCGATTTAGCGAGAGGGGTTTTGGCGGCTGCAGTTAAGATGCGATTGTCGATCATCTCTAAAGAAAGAGGATGGTAACTGAGCATCTGTGGAATGTGCTTTAAAGCGGGAATGAGAGTTGAAATCGCAATCAGGCACAGGCCGGTGCAGCGTGGCTTTAAAGAGATTTTGACTTTCATTTCTGTGACGATCCCGAGGGTTCCTTCAGAACCTGCAATCAGCTTGCTCAGGTTATGAGAAGGGTCTTCTAAAAGTCCTTTTAGGTTGTAGCCTGACACGTGTCTGGGGATATCAGGTGTATAGGCGCGAATGTCGGCTGCAAATTGTCCCAGAACCTGATTGGTTTTTCGGTAGATGTGCCCCTCGCGCGTCGGCAATTGGAGCTTGGCTTGGAATGCCTCTTCCTCAAGGGGAAGACAGTGGAAGAGATCTCCTCCGGCAAGAGCGAGTTTGACCTCTTGGATGTGGTCGCGCATAGAGCCATAAACCAACGAACGTGCTCCGGCTGAGTTGTTGGCAAGCATGCCTCCAAGCGTTGCACGGTTGCCTGTAGAGGTGTCAGGACCAAGACGATACCCATGAGGGGATAGTGCTTCATTGAGCCTATCTTGCACGACTCCAGGCTGACAGACTGCATATTGCCCATCGATGTCGATTTTGAGAATCCGATTGAGATACCGAGAGGTGTCGACAATCAATCCTTTGCCAAGGCAGGCTCCTGTGATTCCCGTTGCCGCTCCACGTGCTGTGACGGGGATCTTAAACTCGTCGGCGATCTGGAGAATGTGAAATAGATCTTCCTCATCGCGTGGAATGACGATACCAAGCGGCTCGAGCTCATAAATCGAGGCATCGATGCTGTAGATCTTTTTATTGATATTATCGAAGCGCATCTCTCCCGAGATCTTCTCTTTGAGGCGCTTCTGAAGGGTGTAAATGGTGTGTTGCATATTTTAGCGTGAAGGCTTCGGCACACCAAAATACCCAGCCATTGCCGCAAAATAGACCAACATGCCAATTGCATAAATTCCGGAGGCTAGGTGAGGTTCCGCTAGAGGTATTGTGGGAGCTGGGTTAAAACACGTGGAAATGGAAAATGAGGTCGATTTTCGCTCTGATAACAGGGCGGGAGCGCGGTAGTGCCCTGTCTCGATAGCATCGAGAAATACCTTTCCCGCAACAATGACTTGTATGAGAGCGTCGATTTTATTGTAGGCAAACTGTAAGGCGGAGTTCTTGCAATTAGACAGTTGAACCGTGCAGCCGCGCGCCTCATCCAGCAGGTTTTTCAGGACGCTCGAGCTTGAGTCACTTTCAATCAGCTGCGCTTTCATTTTTCCTCCTCTTCCTATAGTCATCACTCTAGTGATCCAGGGTGAATTTTGTCCAGCGGATAAACCTGAGAGCCTTTCCTGCTGAGCCCCTTCGATGATCCTCGTAGAGGCGCAGCGGGAACGGTTCTTAAGAATAAAGCTACAATAAAATGGCTCAAATTGAGAAAATAGGTGGTTTCGTGTGGAAGGGATTTTATGGTGAGACGGATTACTATTTTAGGTTCGACTGGTTCTATCGGAACACAGGCGCTCGATATTGTCAGGCAACATTCTGAAAAATTCAAAATTGTTGGGCTGACAGCGCATCACAATATAGAAAAGCTTCAAGAGCAGATCGACGAGTTTAAGCCGCAAGCTGTTTGCATCGCAGATGAACAAAAGGCGGGCCTTCTCAAAACAGATGCCGCTGTCTACACGGGGGAAAAAGGGCTTGAACAGATCGCAATTCTTGGAACCGACCTCTTAATTAATGCGTTGGTGGGTTCTGCAGGACTGATTCCAACTCTTGCTGCGATTAGAAAGGGAACTACGATCGGGCTTGCGAATAAGGAAACTTTAGTGCTTGCCGGCGAGATTGTGATGAGTGAAGCGTTAAAGCATCAAGCCACCATTATCCCCATCGACTCGGAACACTCAGCGTTGTTCCAATCGCTCAAATCGGGCAAGCAATCAGAGATCAGAAACTTATATTTAACGATGGGAAAAGGCAAAATTGCTCTCATGAATGAAGAGGAGCTTAAAAATGTCACGATGCAAGATATTTTTTCAAGGCCCGCTTGGAATATGGGAACAAAAGTCACAATTGACAGTGCCACCTGCATGAATAAGAGTTTTGAAATCATCGAAGCGAAGTGGCTCTTTGGCACAACGCCAGAGCAGATTAAAGTGATTGTGCACCCAAACTATATCTGCCACTCGTTAGTGGAGTTTAACGATGGGAGCATCATCACAGAGCTTGGCACTCCGGACATGAGGCGCTATACCCAATATGCCCTGTTTTACCCCGAAAGAACGCATGCGACCGTTTCCTCATTTACCGATCTTTATGGAATGACATTGAGTTTTGAAAAGCCGGCTTTTGAAAAGTTTCCCTGCTTGAAGCTTGGCCACTTGGCACTCGAAATGGGGGGGATCATGCCGGCCGTGCTTCATGGGGCAGACCATGTTGCTGTCAAAGCCTTTAGCGAAAAGAAAATCGGCTTTATGGACATTCCAAGAGTCATCGCAGCCACTCTTCAAAAAACAAAAAATATTTTAAAGCCCGATATTCACCAGATCATTCAGGCTGAAAAAGAGGCTCAAGAAACTGCCAGGGAGGTTTTGTTAGGATGATCTCTCTTGTCATTACAGCCGCCGGAAATTCCACGCGGTTTGGGGAAAATAAGCTTCTTTTAGAGATTGCCGGAAAACCGCTTATTATCAGAACAGTTGAGCAATTTGCGCAATGCAGCAAAATCGATGAGATGATTGTGGCTGCGCGCAAAGCAGATATGGGGTTTTATCGCGACCTTTTTGAAAAACACCACCTTCGCGTCAAGATTGTCGAAGGAGGAGCAGAAAGGATAGAGTCGGTCTACAACGGGGCGAAAGCGTCAACCGGGAAGATCATTATCACACACGATGGGGCCAGGCCTCTCACTCCTGTGTGGCTTGTTGAAAATCTGATTTTAGCAACAGAAGAGCATGGTGCTGCCATGACGGCAATTGCCCCGACTGCAACAATAAAATATGCAGAAGAGGATTTAATCATTCAAAGGTCGTTGCCACGCCAGACGACATGGATTGCCCAAACGCCTCAGGGCTTCAAACGGGATATTTTGCTAAACGCTTTAGAATCGGCCATTGCGCAAAAGTATTTTGTTGCAACAGACGATAGCGAGATTGTGGCGATGTATGGGCATAAAGTCAAAATTGTGCCCGGAGACCCCGTGAACATCAAAGTCACCGTCAAAAGCGATCTTTCAATCGCCAATGAGATTTTCAAGCAGTTGACTTTTGCCGCTGCTCCGCAGCTGTAGCATGGGCTATTTCTTCCTTTTCGTGAACGAGCCCGTGCCCGAAGATGCGACAGGACTTTATTGTCTTAAAAGGGTATTCCTGCTACAATTTCATTACGTTTTTTAATATATTAAAATTATTTGTTTTTTTATAGTTTGATATGAATAAGATTTGCAAAGGCGATATTTTTACACTTGTTAGTAAATTTGAAGATCGAGCTTATCGACGAGCGATGGCTTTGGAAAAAGCATTTTTGCACATTTCACGCCAAACAACTGTGTTGTGTATTGAGGTCGCTCATGAAGCGTTCAAGATCGCAAGGTTAAGGGTGCCGCTCTCTTTTGATTCTCTTAAAAGTGCCCATGTGCTCGTTTTGAATAATACCCTCTTGCGACGGCACGATTTTGCGGCCCTTTTTCATCCATCGAGAGAAGAGCCCCATCATGGTTTAGTCAATCAACACCGCGATTTAGTCTTACTTTCCATTTGCTGCACGACTGTAAACCGTTCTTACAATCCTCTATTGGGTCAGCAGCATGTTTTGAAAAATCTTAAGAAAAACTTGGAAGGGGAGGCTCTAGCGCCTGTGGTAATCGAGAGAGACTCCACTTCATGGGCAATCGGGGCTTTGGAATTTTTAAAGTTTGAGAAAATATGTCCTGCTTTTCCGGTGCTATCTGTGACTCTTGGACCGACGCTCAAAGTGGCCTTAATCAAGGGCCTCAACCACATCGTGGCGCTTGAGTTAAAGGCAATGAATCTGCTGTATCCAAAACTTTCTAACCTCTTAAACTATCCTGGATTTGCGACCCCTCTTTGCCTGTTAGAAGCAGAGTTTTTCGATCAAGTATTTGGAGATGAGAAGTCTTTTGATCATTTCGTACAGAGCGACCTTTATCAAACCCATTTTGATGCTTTTGTTGAAGATGTGTGTGGAGAAATAGAAAAAGCACTTGTTTTAGAAAAGAGTATTGCAACTGTTTTAGTGACCGGCGAGTATAGCAATTGGTTAAAAGAATCTTGGGGAAGTCATTTGGAGAATAGCAACAGAGAGACCTATGTTGTAAGCCCTCAAATGCTACAAGAAAGAAAATTGCCAACTGATTTGATGACGTTGCTTGGGATCCTCAGACACTCTCAGGGCCCCTCCTATACCACAACCACATACCCTACCGCAGAAAAGATTTACGAGGGCTTGAAAGGGGATAGCTTAGTTGATTTGTATAACCATCAAGTGATGTTAAAACAGGACTTCGATGTCAGCGTGAACGTGACCTTTACGAAGCTAGATCCAAGTGATCCTCAATCTCACGTGGTTGTTACTGAAGAGACAGCTGAAGGGAAAGTCCCGGTGGTTATTTTTAGAGTTGAAGAATCTTCAGACTTTGCAAAAATGCGACTTAAGGCACTGAAATTGATGCGAATGGAGGGGTTTAAGCGCATTTTGCGTCCTTTAAAAAACAAGGCCAATGCGTATTTAACAGTCGTGGGGCGTCACACGTATGCCTGCTCCCAATATCTGATGCCAGATGCGGATCAAGAGACACTCAAGAGTCGATTTTCCTTTAAAGAGCTGCTCGCGTTTTCAGTTGCCTTTCATCTCTATGCACAAAATAATTTCTTAACTAAAAAACTCTCTAAATCGCGTCTTGATGAGTTTTTGGGCCGGTTTTCGTATTTTGAAGATGACCAATTAAAACAGTGGAACTCAGCCATATTCAGCTCACGGATGTGGACTAAAGTTTTTGATTTTGCCCAATACTTTAAGTCTGACCTTTTTCAGAACTGCTATAGGAATCTTCCGGTTCACCTCATCCACGGCGATTTGAAGCCATCTGATCTTCAATATGTCAAGGGCAAGCCGATGTTCATCGACCTGCCTGACATGAGATCAGATGTGAGAGTATTGGATTTTGCCGGATATACGGATTGGAGTTTCTTTGCGGGTGGCCACATTGACGAGACAGGCATTCTGGCATTGATTGCAAAACATTTTTCCGATTTGACATTTATTGAAAGGATCAACTTTCATCGGATTTTGATTTTTAGAAAAATGGAAAAGTTAAGCCGGGTTTTGCAAAGTCTGTCGCAAGCTTTAAATGCGGAGGCCCTTCATCGCATCGAGCCGCTGCAAGAGGAGCTGATCAGACTTGTAAGGGATTTATATCGCCACGAACTCTTTTAACTTGCTGCCTCAGGGGGCTTCATCTCAGCTAACAAGGTCGTGATTTCCGCCTTGAGTTCTGGTGTGTTATGCACGTCGCACTGCTCAAGGGCTTTGTTAAAGCTCTCTTCGGCAAGCTTGAGCTCTTGCCCTTTGACATGGCAAAGCCCTTGCATCACATACACCTGCGGGTTGTCAAAGATTTTGAGGCACTGATCGTAAATATCTAAAATTCTTCGGTAATCAAAATCGAGCTTGCTTTGTGTGTCTGCTAATTTCAACCAGCTCTCATAGAACGTTGGAAAGAGCACTGTCAAAGCCTGGTACATGGCAATCGCTTCTTCCGGCCTTCCCATTTCACAAACAGCATCGGCTGTGTTGATCATTTGGACATAATCTTCTGGTGTCAGTCCAAAGAGATTTTGCTCGGAAAAGGTTTTTGATAAATTCTCTAAGCTCAACTCTTGCATGGCAGGGTGTTTATCCAGATCCAAGAGCTTTTCTAAAACTTTCCCGATCCGTTCATTTCCGCTGTCAATTAAGGTGTAGAGCATCACCCCTCTGATCAGGTTTGGTATTAACTGATCCGTTTCCTGGTCCAGTGATAGTTTCTTTTTTCTCTTGAAAGTTTCATAGCTTTCCAATGGCGTTGGCATATACTCGCTTTGGCACACTTCATCGATCAAATGGTCTGTTTTCCCACTCTCTTGATCATCTTCCATCATACACTCTCATTTTTTGCTGGTTTTTTCTCTTTATGTTCTATGTGACGCATTTTATCTGCATTTTCTTGTCTGTTGTAACCAAAAAGCATACCTTTTTTATAACCGACTTGTTTTATATTGCATTCCATTAAAAAACTTACAAAACTCTGATCAAGGACTGCACGTTTGCCTCCCCCTGTGGTTGCGATTCCAGAAGCCTCCCGTTTTTGTTTTTTTATTTTAGCGTTGAAAACTTTTGTTTTAGCATCGTAGTCATCGTAGGAATCGGTCTTATATTTCTTCATTTCTGTAGCGGTGAGCTTTTCAGATCTTCTGGATTGATCCTCATTACCTATTCTTATGTTAATTGAGGACATAGTGTTGTCAATATTTAATTTTAGGTTTTCTAATTTTTTTATCTCATCTGTTAATTTCTTACGTTCCTCTGGAAAACCTTGCTGTTGTAAAGCGACGCTTGCGCCTTTCGGATCCCTGATTGATTGGCCCATCTTATCTAGAGCATCTTTCATTTCAGCTATACTATGATCAATTGTTATGAGGGTTTTAGCCATTTCTTTGGATACGGCTCTTAATTCATTCCTATAGAGACTATTCGAATGGCCTATAACGCCTATGATACGACCAATAGATCTAGCAACTTTTCCGCAAAGACCTGGTCCTCCCCAATTTTTATTTAGCTCTTTATTTACCTTCGTAGCAGTGTTAGTAAGATTATTGCAATAGGTTGTGAATCGCTTAGAGGTATCAACTGCCGTTCCCTCTTCTGTCTTTGTGTATATTATTTTATTTAATGTCGGCCCACCGTAATTACGTATATTACCGTCACCAGTGCTACCTATACTCATAACAACCTCCAAATCCATTTGCAAAAAATGGAGTTAAGCACGCATTTTTGCTGCCTAACGCGCATATTTATTCACAAGCATCAGTGAATAAATCTGTTACTATCTACTTACATATTATATATTCATATAATTTATTTGTATATTAATAATTTTAAATAAAGAAATATAATTTATTAAAATAGTGTTAATTTATAACAGTTTGTCAGAGGATGATCGGTAATTATTTTGTCTAATCGGTGGGTTTCTTTTGGAAGGAGTAGATGGGGCCGAGGGAGAGGATGCGGGTCAGTTCGTCTAGGGCAGCTGCTCAAACTGGGAGGCACTCCCCTTCTTCCTCTCAAAGAGCTGCCCCTTGGAAAAGCCTTTCTCTCCCCCGGAATCGTCGACATGACAGCTGCTTCAAAACGGGTCGACGAAGAGATTTTCGGTCCTGTGCTCCAACTCTTTCGCACCGATTCTCTCGAAGAGTCGATCGATGAGGCCAACAACACCTCGTACGGCCTTTCGTCTGGTTTATTGAGCGATAGTCAAGAAGAATTCGATCTGTTCCACACGCGCATCCGCGCAGGTGTCATCAACTGGAATACCCCTTTGACAGGCGCCAGTGGTCATGCACCGTTTGGTGGAATTGGCAGAAGCGGCAACCATCGCCCCAGCGGCTATTGGGCAGCAGACTACTGCTCTTATCCCACAGCATCCCTAGAATCGCTCAAGCTGATGCTTCCGCAGCAAAAACTGCCCGGCATCGGCTATCTTCCTCCCTCAACTTCAGCGGAGGAGTGTTGTGAATAACCAAGCGTTTGAAGTCAACTTTGAAGGGATCGTGGGACCCACACACAACTATGGTGGCTTGTCCTACGGAAATGTCGCTTCTCAGACGTTCAAGCATCAAGTTTCCAATCCGCGCGAGGCGGCGCTTCAAGGCCTTGAAAAAATGAAATTCTTATCTGACTTAGGGATTAAGCAAGCCGTCTTGCCACCACATGAAAGGCCTCACCTTCCTACCCTGCACGCCCTAGGATTCCGGGGTAGCGATGCCGCTATGGTTGCTGCTGCCTTTAAAGAAAATAAAGAGATCCTTGCCTCTGTCAGTTCCTCAGCGGCGATGTGGACTGCCAATGCGGCTACGGTCTCCCCTTCCCAAGACAACGACGACCTGCACATGCACATTTCCGTCGCAAACCTCAGCACGATGTTCCACCGCTCCATCGAAGCTTCCACAACAGAAACTGTGTTGAGAAAGATCTTTCACGACCAACACTACTTCATCGTCCACAGCCCTCTTCCCGAAGGAACTGTCTTTGCCGACGAAGGGGCTGCCAATCATTTTCGGATGTGTAAGAGATTGAACGCGCCTGGCGTGCAGGTATTCGTCTTTGGAAAATATGCCCTGCAACCAAACCGCTTTATTCCAAAAAAATATCCCGCACGGCAAACCTACGAAGCGTGCCGAGCCTTAGCGCGTCGACACCAAATCCTTCCTAAGCGCCTCCTTTTTGTGCAGCAACACCCCGATGCCATCGATGCTGGCGCCTTCCACAACGATGTCGTGGCTGTGTCCAACGAAAATCTCCTCTTCTTCCACGAACAGGCGTTTGCCAACAAAGAGCTCTTTCTGGAAGATCTGCACACCACTTTAGAAGAGCAATGCGATACTTCCCCTTACCTGATCGAAGTGAAATCGAAATCCGTTTCTTTAGCCGATGCCGTCTCCACTTACCTCTTCAATTCACAACTCCTCACCCTTCCCGACGGGATGACCACGCTGCTGGCTCCGACAGAATGTCAAATGCACGAAGGGGTACACCGCTACCTCGAAGCGCTCGTCGCTGACCCCGACTGCCCGATCCGCTCCCTCCATTACACCAACTTGCGGCAAAGCATGGAAAATGGGGGTGGGCCCGCTTGCCTTCGCCTACGCGTGATATTAACAGAGCGTGAACTCGCTGCCCTCCATCA
>JABDCX010000008.1 GCA_013287915.1 Chlamydiota bacterium | reverse complement strand
GTTCATATACATGAGCGATTTAAGAATCGATTTGAGGAAAAGTGATCTTATTGAGAGAGGTGAGTTGGTAAGGAGCAGCGTTGGAGACACTAGAATAATTGACTTTTTGCAGGCTCCTCTAAAATACTTAAGATTTCCAGTGCGCAATACACGCGATCTCTTTTTCCTTCGGAAGTTTGGACAATAATCCCAAGCTTTTGAAGCTTTACAATAGCTCTTTGGGCTGTTGTAAAGGCTACGTTAAAGGTTTGAGCGATTTTTTTAGTTGTAAAGTAGGGATTAACAGCCAGTTGCTTGATGATCTCGTGGGTGATACCTTCTGATACTTCAGTAACTTTTTTTTGCCAGTTCGTGATGAGAGTGTTGATCCTTTCTGCGCGCGATAATGCATCTTCGGCTTGTATTGCGACACCATTTAAGAAATATAAAAACCAATCCTTCCACGTCCCTTTGTTGCTTAATTGATAAAGCTGTCTGTAGTACTCATCTCTTGTGATTTCGAAAAAAGCACTTAAATATAGAAGGGGCGATGGGAGAATTTTTCTTTCGATGAGAAGGAGTATGATCAGCAAGCGTCCAACACGTCCGTTTCCATCCAAGAAAGGATGTATCGCCTCAAATTGATAGTGCATACATGCAACATGGATCAGCGGTGGTAATGAGCGATCATGTAAAAATTTTTCAAAATGCCCCAAACATTCAGGCAGCTCTTCTGGGGATGGAGGCACAAATTTAGCAGTATTGAGAGTACACCCAGGAGCCCCTATCCAATTTTGCGTCCGACGAAATTCACCAGGTGTTGCATGCGCTCCGCGCACACCTTGCATCAGTATTTCGTGGATCTCTTTTATGAACCGCAACGACAGTGGAAAATCTTTTAGCCGCTTTAACCCATAGTCCAAGGCTAAAATGTAGTTGTGGACTTCTTGTAAATCAGCTGGATTGCGGTCGACATGTATGCCAGCTTCGTTGGCGAGCACCTCGCCAAGCGTGGCCTGTGTCCCTTCAATTTTGCTCGAAAGGACGGCTTCTCGCATGATATAGGGCCTTATCAGGAGGTGGGGATTTGGCAATTGACTTCCCTCTCGGGACAACATCCCTAAGACGTGATCGGCTCTGGAAAGGGTGCTTACCAAAATGTCATCCCACTCAAATGCAGGGGGAAGCGGATTTGGGATGAAGGCATGATAGCCAGTCAATGTTTTGATCACAGACCCTGACGGGGAGTTTTTGATTTCCATACTCTAGAAGATACTTGTTATTTTCGTTTTTGTCAAATTTCGATAATAACGAGGATTTCTATTTGCGTCGACGCTAATAGTCGATCTTCTTATTTTCGATTATGATGATTTTCGAAAATAACAGGTTGGATTTCCTAGGTTTGAGGCTTTGTCCCAAGGAGGATGGTTGCGATGCCTCCGCAGAGGGAGGTGATTTTGATCTGCTTGAAGCCAGCGCCGTAGAGGAGGAGCTGGAGCTCTTTTGGGGGGGTAAAGCTTTTAATGCTTGAGGAGAGGTATTGGTACGCTTCCTTGTTGTGAGTGGAGAGCTTTCCAAGTAGGGGGAGCAGGTATTTTAAATGGATTTGGTGCAAGAAGCGCAAGAGGGGGTTGCTGGGCTGCGTCAATTCCAAGATGGCAAAAGTCCCACCGGGAGATAACACGCGAAAAGCTTCCTCTATGCAGGCTTTGGGGGATTGCACATTGCGAATGCCGTAGGCAATCGTGGCATATTTGACAGAGGCATCGGGTAGGGGAATCTGCTGGGCATCGGCTTGGATGTAGGCGATGTCGTGCCGTTCGAGCTTTAGGGCGGACGCGCGTTGTTTGGCTATGCTCAGCATTCCTTCGGAAAAGTCGAGAAGATAGGCTTTTGTGGGGGTCGTTGTTTGGCTCAGATGGCCAAGCCCGATGGCGCCAGTTCCGCAGCAAAGGTCGAGAAAAGCGCCCGGATCATCTGGGTTGAACGTGCGTTTGATGAGCTGCCGATTCCAGAGCCTGTGCAGTTGAAAAGAGAGGATGGCGTTGGTTCTGTCGTACGTGGGGGCGATGGCGTTGAAGAGTTTTTGGATCGTACTTGGTCGCTGCTTTGAATAGGTGTGGCTCATTTTTTGTCGCTGTCCTTATGGCAAAGGCTGCAGGTTGTGTCGGTGCCGCACGATTGGTCTTTGCGCGCTTTGGGGGCACGTCCACAGGCTCCAGGTTCGATTTTCGACCTCCCTGTGAGCAATCTTCCGATTCCCAATAGGGCAAGCGCGCAGACGACAACGATGAAAGCAAATCCAAGTGTGACGAGAAGAGTTGTCATATTTTGCCCAATTGACCTGATATGGAATAGTGTGTATAGGATAAATCCATGCATTTCGTCAATGGCTATATCTTTAAGGATGGAAAATTCTCTAAAGGGGAGTTGTGGGTTGCTGACAGCGTGATTCACCCAAAAGGGAGCAAGAAAGAAGAGTCTATTGACGTCAAAGGGCAGTTTATCATTCCAGGGTTGATCGATTTGCAATTGAATGGCGCCTTTGGGCACGATTTCACTGCTGACCCGAAAGGCGTTGCCGAGGTTTCAAAGCAGCTGGGGCGCTTTGGCGTAACCGCCTTTTTGGCAACGCTCGTCTCTGCAAAACCCAAAGCCTATCGGAGCACCTTACCCCAATTACAGCGATTGATCGGACGATCCCCCGGGGCAGAGCTGCTTGGGATCCACTTAGAAGGACCGCTTATCAATCCATTAGAAGTGAAGGCACATACTTTCGTAGCGAGCGACGCTTTTTCCTCCCCCGCAGAGTGCTACGGCAGCTTAGAAGGGGTCAAGCTCGTCACTTTGGCTCCTGAAGTCACAGGAGCCGCTGAGTGGATCCGGTCGTTGCATCAACAGGGGATTGTCGTCAGTGCTGGACACTCGCGGGCGAGTGCTGCGGAAATGGAGAGGGCGATCGACAATGGGGTGCAGATGGCCACACATCTTTTCAATGGGATGGGGAGCTTCCATCACCGAGCGCCGGGGATTGTGGGAGCCGTTCTTTCTCGTCCTGGGTTTTGCTACAGCTTAATTGCGGATGGTATTCATCTCGATCCGCATGTGGTGAAAATGGCCTGGAGAGCACAACCTGAGGGATTGATTTTGGTGAGCGATGCCATGGCAGCAGCCGGGACGCCCGATGGGGAATACGTCTTGGGCAGTCGGGTTGTTTCGGTTAACAATGGGGTAGCTAAAATCAAAGGGGAGGAGGTTTTAGCGGGCTGTGCCTATGGGCTGGGAGAGCTGTTGGCTCGCTTTTGCGCGATGTCAGGCGCCTCGCTTGCAGAAGCCGTTCCTTGCGTCACAGAAAAGCCCGCGCGGTTGCTCGGCCTCTACCCCAAGAAGGGCTCTTTGGAAATCGGCGCCGATGCCGATCTAACAATCCTGGATCAGCACTTGAAGGTTGTTAGCTGCTATGCCAAAGGGCAGAAGATCTTTTAGAAAGAAGGATATGCCGCCCTTTCAGGGCTCGTCATTTACGTACGTGTTTACCCAGGCCTCCGTTCGCTGACGCTCACTCCGACCTGGGCTATACTAGACCGGCCCTTCGGGCCTCTACAACATGATCAATTAATTCTGGAGTAGCTTTTGAGATCCTAGGCTGACTGCTGCTGAGGCCCGAAGGGCCGGTATTTCATAGCCCAGGTCGAAGCGAAGCGGAGGCCTGGGTGGCCTCAGAGATTTGTGTTGAGGCCCGAAGGGTCGACCTAGCATGCCCAGGTCGAAGCGAAGCGGAGGCCTGGGTTTATCAGATTTCTATTCTTCGTCGTCGAAGTCGTCGTCTTCTTCCTCGATTTCCTCTTCGAGAAGAGGGATCAGCGGCTTCTTCACGACTTTGGGCGGCGCTCGCTTCACTTGACCTCGGGTAGGGGCATTGGCAATGTAATCGACCCAAATAGGGGAGCTCCATGCCGTGTGCCCATCTTCTTGGACGAAGCGTACGTAGTAGTAGACGAAGGGGGGCTTTTTGTCTTTGGCATTTAAGACAATTTTATCGATCGGAGTCATGTCGTCGAAGGTGAAGTTGAGCCAATACGTATTCGATTTAAAGGTTTCAATCACTTTGCCATTGCGAATGATTTCCACGGTGCGAATTTTCGCTGTGCCTGCAACGTAGCCAGAAAGGTGTCGGTTGACTTTTAGGCCGGGCTTCAGAGCGGTTGTCGTTTCACCGCCCATCGGTACGCCAGCTAAATTGAAGCCAATGATCATCCGTTCGCCTGTTGTGGCGTAGCAGCTGCGGTTGTAGAGCGCTTCTGCAAGCGCAGAGCGGGTATGTTCTGCTGCAACGATCGCTGTGATGCCGGGAGGGTATTGTACTTGGTTACTTTCGTATAGACTGGCGTAGATGCCCCGATCGTCTAATCCGCCAGCAACAAAACCAAAGCGACAGTTGTTGGCGAGCGCTTTTTGAACAGAGCCTTCTGCTGTTTCGTGGACGCCAGTTTTCTTATCTGAAGAGATGGGAAGTTCATTCCCTTCCTTTTCGGTGCATTCCGAAGAACCCCATGAGTTGTAGATTTCGACGACCCGTTCAAATTCGGGGTTGTACGCCTTGAAGTCGTAGTCGTACCCTTTACCCATTGTAAAGGAAGGGATCGAGAGCAACTCTCGTGGGTTAAAAGCCTTGTAAATTTTGCTTAGGGTGGAATATTTGGCATCCTTTTGCCTAAGGATTTGCTTGCTGTCTTTTAAGTAGACGAATTGACGCACCCCTTCTTCTTTCGGCTTGCCGACCCACTGGAACCCCACAAAAGTTGTGAAGCGTTCGGGCTCGTCAAATTCGACGACGTTTTGAGTGATGGTCTTCCACACGTCATTTGGGGTTTCTTCGACGCTATCAAAAGGGGATGAGGAGTAGAAATTCGCTGCCTTGTCGTCGCGGAAGTGTCTCAAACAGCTTTCGATGTTCTCTGTCGAGTCGATTTTTTCAGATTCTCCCTTTAGGTAACCCCAGAACAGGTGTTTGGGGTTTTCAGCAAAGCACATGACAGGACCAGAATAGAACGACTCTTTAGTGCGGGTATTCTTTAAGGTGATGGTGTAGAAACCAGGTTCATTGAAATAGAGATTTGGCAAGCTGATAAAGCCCGTTTCTGGGATAAACAGGTTCCACTTGAGATTTTCTCGTAGCAGCTCGTGGGACAGTTCGATCAACGTTTCATCGGGAGCTTTGCTCGTGAGGTTTCCATACTCATCTTCGAAACGGACGATCGCATCGAACCGCTTGTTGCGTGCCACAAAGGAGGGAACTAAGATCCGGATGCTGTTGAGGAGATTCCCTTTGACGTCTAAATTGAAAGACTCTGGTTCGTCGTATTTTCCTTTGCCAGCCGAGTCGACATAGAGTTGGAAGATGCGTCGTCGTTGGGAATACGTTTGCGATTTCGAACCACCTTGCTTAGGAGATTTTGGGTTGCCAAGCACGATCGTAAACGAAGCCCCTGAGGCGAGTTTAGCAGGCAGTGTAAATTCGTATTGAGGGACGACGTCGCTCCCCTTTTTGACCTCTTTTGCCTGGATCTCTTTATGACCATTCATTTTGGCAAAGATCACATTCTTCCCTTTGGAAAGGTTGACAGAAGGGACTTGCCAGTCTATGTTGCGCCCTTTGCTGAGAAGGTCAAATTTGAGTTTGGCGCCTTTGGGCAGGTCGATGCTTGGGGTGTAGACGAATTTCCATATATTGACTTCTCCGGCCGCTGCCACATTCGGTTCGCAATAACAGATAGATCTTCTCATGGATTGGCTTCTCCTTAAATTATCAGACTGGTAGCTATTTTGCCTGAAGAGTCCATTTATAAGAAATGATTAAAACGATTAAAATGATCAAATAGCGTATTCAACGGCTTTCTTTTCGCGGATGACGGTCACTTTGATTTTTCCTGGAAAACTGAGTTCATTTTCGATCCGCTTGGTGAGATCGCGCGCTAGAAGGATCACGCCATCGTCGTCAAATGCACTGGGGGAGACGATGACGCGCATTTCGCGCCCCGCTTGCATCGCATACGCCTTTTCGACACCCGCAATCGAGTAGGCAATCTCTTCTAACTTTTTCAATCGTCTCACATATTGGTCTAGCGATTCGCTTCTTGCGCCTTGTCGCGAGGCGGAGATCGCATCTGCTGCACTGCAGAGCGATGCCTCGACTGTCGTAGGAACGATTTCTCCGTGGTGACACCCAATCCCGTTGGCAACTTCAGGGCGCTCTTTACACCGCAATGCAATCTCTTGTCCAATAAGGGCGTGTGTTCCTTCCATTTCATGGCTGACAGCCTTGCCAATATCGTGAAGAAGGCCAATTCTTTTGGCAAGCTGGGGATCTAAACCGAGTTCTGCTGCCATCATACCCATGAGGAACGAAACTTCAAGCGAGTGATCTAAAATATTTTGCCCAAAGCTGTATTGGAATTTAAGTTTTCCCAAGAGTTCGATCAGGTCTGGGTGGAGAGAAACGATTCCAGCCTTGATGGCAGCGTCTTCTCCATGTTTTTTGATCAGGCGTTGGATTTGGCTTTCGGCCTTGTGAACAGCTTCTTCAATGCGCGTTGGGTGGATGCGGCCATCTTGCAAAAGGTCTTCCAGCGCCATCTTGGCAATGTGGAGGCGGATCGGGTTGTAGCAAGAGAGGACAATGGCTCCCGGCGTATCATCGATGAGCAGCGTAACGCCCGTGGCATGTTCTAAGGCGCGGATGTTGCGTCCTTCACGGCCGATGATCCTCCCTTTGAGGTCTTCAGAAGGCAATGCAACGGTATTCACAGTCGTTTCGTTGACGCACGAGACAGCAAGGCGCTGGATTGCTGTGGCCATGATCCGCGAAGCTTCTCTCTCTCCATTTTCTTCTGCTTCATGCAACGATTTGCGCACCATCTGAGCTCTTTCGTGTTGCAGCTCTTCTGAGAGCTGTTTTAGCAAAAGTTCTTTTGCTTCGGCAGAGGAGACGTGGGAGAGCGCTTCGAGTTTTGCGAGAAGGGCCTGTGCCTGATTCCCATTCTCTTTTGCTTGTGCATCGGTTTTTAGTTTTTGTTGCAGCAGTGCATTTTCTTTTCTCTCGAGTTCTGACAGCCGTTTTTCAAGCGCTTCGACCCTCTGATCGATTTTTTCTTCCTTTTGTTTAAGGCGCTGCTCTTCTAGTGCCAGGCTCTTCTTTTCTTGCGAAGCTCTTTTTTCAAACTCCCTCTGCATCTCAAATTCTTTTTGCTGGCAGCTTAAGTCTGATACTTGATGCCTTTTTTGAATCTCCTGTTCCGCATTGCGGATCATTTCGTCAGCGAGCTGTTTGAACGTCGTCGAACGGATTTTTTGAATGAGGATGTGCAAGAGAGCTCCGGCTCCAACAGAAGCCAAGCAGATTGTACAAATGACGCCGATCTCTTCAATGCTCATCGTGTTCGAACGACTCCGTGTGTCTTAAATGTTTGTGGCGCTTGTGAGCAGGTCGGACTCTCACCTTTTCAAGCATCCGCTCGCTCGACTCGATCACTTCGATGTCGAAATCGTCTTGGTGGATCGTAAACCCTTTGGACGGAATCGACCCGGCATGGTTGAAAATGAATCCTCCGATCGTGTCGTATTCCCCTTCCTGAGGAATGGTGATTCCGAGCTGCTCTTCAACGTCAAAAATGCTCATCCGCGCATCTACGATCCAACTGCCGTCTGGTTGTGCCTGGAAGAGGGCTTCTTCATTGTCGTATTCATCTTTGATGTTGCCGACAATTTCTTCGATGATATCTTCGATCGTGACGATCCCTTCTGTGCCCCCATATTCATCCACGACAATAGCCAAGTGGACCTGTTTTTTTCGAAATTCTTGCAGCAAATTCGAAATCCGTTTTGTTTCTGGTGTGAAAAGAACGTTTTTTTTGATCGTCTCGATCGAGGCATCCAAAATGGCACCGTTTTTTGTCTCTTCGTACTCCATGTACTTTTTGAGGACGTCTTTGTACATCAAGACTCCGATCACCTCGTCGATCGTATTGCGGTAGATCGGCGTTCGGCTGTACCCCTCTTGGACTAAAAGCGCAGCCGCCTCCCGAATCGAGGTGTTTGCGGACAGGCTGAACAGGTCTACTCTTGGCACCATCACTTCACGGGCAATTTTTTCCCTAAAAAGAAGAACCGACTCGATCAGCTTTTTGTCGTGCCGGTTGATCCCGGAACTCAGTTCGGTGTCTTGGATGATGTCGATAATTTCTTGCTTGCCTTGTGCATGTGGGCCAATCAAATGGTCGAGGTAGACGGTGCGGGAAAACGAATGGGAGATTTTGAGGAACAAAAACGTGATCGGGAACACCAGGAACATGAAAAAAGAGCAGAAGGGAGGGCAAATTTTGAGTGCCTTTTCTGGAAATTGAAGCCCCAACGTGCGAGGCAAGTACTCCCCAAAGATAAACGAGAGCAGGATAAAGACCAAAAACGAGAGAATGACCCAAAAATAGCTCAGCTCGTTTTCCAAAGGAAACAGGGGAGTTGCCAGGAAGAAGAGTGTGGCCCCGACAACAAAACCGCAACGGGCCATGTTTTGTGCGCAGACGGTCGCAAAAAACAGCCCTTCGTATTCATGGAGGGGAAAAAACTTGAGATGAAAGGGGCGGTAGAAAAAATAGTGCTCTGCCGCAATCATCTGCTGTTTGGAGTCTCTTTTGTGGATTCTGCGAAACGCCGTTGCAAGCGCCGTCAAAAAAAATGTGCCGGCTAAACAAAAAAGCGTGATGAGAAATGTGGTGATCAGGTACAAATTTGACTCCTATTGGATGGGATCACTTATAACATAGCAGGTCGATATTTTTCTAGGCCATACTCATCCAATGAAATCTTTATGTATTCTTTAAAGGGTCTTAATATGAGCGGATTAGAGTGCCTCACAGATTCGCAAAATATTTGCGATGTTCAACATCACTAATTTAAAAAGGAGTGTATCCAAATATGAAATCACACATATTTCTCAGTCTAACATTTTCATTTTTAGTCGCTTCCTCTGCTTTGACCGCCGGTGTGAAGGGGGAAGAAAATCAGCTTGTTCCAGAGCCAGTAGCAGCCATAGATTCAGCATTAAGAGCTGAGCTGGTCGGGGAGGGGCGAGAGATTGTAGGGAAGTACGCCGAGCAGATAGATGAGCGCGATGCCCAGAAACAAAAAATTCAAAATGAGATTACAACCGCATTCCAGCGGTTCAAAGACTCAAAAGGACGCGCGCCCCACCCAGCTGGAATTCGCGCCTCGATCAAAGCCGCAAAGTACCCGCTCCATCCCGATACGATTACCTACTTTGCCGATGTGAAAAAGAAGGACAACGCCTTTTGGGAATCCCCCACTGTTACCTTGGAACTGGAAGACACCTCTTTATGGAGAGTGAAGCCGTTTTATGGGGCTGAACTCAATGGATGGAAGAAGACCGATCAGATCGTTGTAACAGAGAGCAATAAGCTAGGCTTTAACGATGATTATGAATACCGGATCCTCAACCAGTGCACAGGGGGATCTGTTCCCGTGAATTTAGTTGGTGCGCCAGTGAATCCAAAGAGAATTGAAAGAATTTACCGGGTCAATCCAGCTCTAGGGAACAACTACGACATGGTTTTCTTAAATGATGGAAGGCAGATGGAAGTTTCAAGCTATGACCTGCCTGTGACATCGCAATGGAGTGTCGATGATGTCATTATTGTGGGTATCCACGGCGGTTCGTTGAGGGGAGGATATCCAAACCTTCTGATCAATGCCACCCGATTAACTTCGGCGCGCGCAGCTTATGTAATTTATCGTTAATTGAGGATTTTATGAGTTATGTTCAACACTATTACAATGTAGGAGCTTATCGCTGGACTTTGGGTGAAATCCAAAGTAGATTAAAGGCAGTAAGCGAAGCGGAGAAGGACAAATCAGTAATTAGTGCGGATTTGTCTGTGGCTCCGTCGGAGAACATTTTTGCAACCGTTTCATTGCCGGCCAATTATAAAACTGAAGGGGCTCGCACCCTTCGAGAGGTTGGAGCGATCCTCTTAGACGCAAAAAACCAAATAGACAGGGCGATGCACGAGCTCTTTGCTTCAGCTGTTTGGAACTATCAAAAGGTGAATGGAGTGCGTGTGCCGCCTATTGAGGTTTCGGGAAAAGAGGTTACTGTGGTCTGGGATACGAGAGCAGAAGTTCCCGTTCTTTCTTACAGTGACATCACAAGAAGTGGATCTGTAGCTGAGAGAGCTGAGAGAAGACGACCTCCCCCTCTTGGAATGATGTACGATAAAGAAGGCTATCCAATCCCTGCAAGCAGCGTCAGCGCTTCGGGATCAAGGCCAAGCGCTCCCATCGCCATGTACGACAAGAACGGTAACCCAATTTTTGTCATCACTCGCCCTATTGATAGAGGAGATAGGCGCGTACGCGATAAGGATGGAAACCCAGTCTAACAGAGAAAGCGGCCTAGAAATTTTTCACGAAACGGTTTCGTTGGAAGTGCCTTTCAATCCCGTTGGCAACTTCTTCCGGATCATCGGTCACGTGCAAGAGGTTTAGGTCGCTTTCGCTGATGCAGCCTTGTGCGATGACTGTCTCTCGCATCCACTTTAAGAGATCTTCCCAATACACCTTTCCCATGAGGTAAATGGGAAAAGGCTGAATCTTTTTTGTTTGGATCAACGTCAACGCTTCAAATAGCTCGTCGAGAGTTCCAAGACCACCCGGCAGAAAGACAAACCCTTGAGCATACCGAATGAACATCACTTTTCGCACAAAAAAATAGCGAAAGCGCAGATTGTACTTGCTGTCGACAAATTCGTTTGACTCCGCCTCTGTTGGGATGTCGATCCCAAGGCCACAGGAGCGGCCGTTTGCCGATTGCGCCCCGCGGTTAGCGGCTTCCATGATCCCTGGCCCCCCGCCCGTAATGATGGCAAATCCCCTTTGGGAGAGCTGTTCTGACACATCGATAGCAAGATTGTAATAGGGAGTTGCTGGTTGAAAGCGCGCCGACCCAAAGATGGAAACAGAAGGGCCGATGTTGGTCATCGATTCAAACCCATCGACAAATTCTGCTAAAATCCGAAAGATTCTCCACGAGTCTGCGCTGTAGGCATGGTCGGTATCGTGATGCTCTTGTTCCATAGCCCACTTATTTCATTTGGCAACTTTTGATTTCAATAGAAAAGAGAGGCACAGCGGGAAAGGCTCTTATAGAGAAGGTTGAAATTATAGAGGGAGTTTGTGTATGGTATTTATGATAATCAAACTAGGCTTTTTCTAGAGAGTGCGTGAAGGCTTTAACCAAAACTAGAGGTGTCATTTCCATGTTTAACGAATATGCTTTTGTTATTGGGTCTGGGGTGGTGGCTATTTTGTATGGCGTTCTACTCATCCGATCGATTTTATCTCTTAGCACCGGAACCCCCAAGATGCAACAAATTGCCGCAGCGATTCAGGAAGGAGCACGTGCTTACCTGAATAGGCAATATCAAGTGATTGCGATCGTAGGTGTCGTGATTTTTGCCTTTTTAGCTTGGTTGCTCGGGATCCATGTTGCGATCGGCTTTGTGATCGGTGCATGCCTTTCGGGAGTTGCTGGTTACATTGGAATGAACGTCTCTGTACGCGCGAACGTCCGCACCGCTGAAGCAGCGCGTCACGGCTTGCAAAGCGCTCTTAATGTTTCATTCAAATCAGGCGCCATTACCGGTTTGTTGGTCGTTGGTTTAGGCATCATCGGTGTCACTGGTTACTACTTATACTTGAAAAATTCAGGACTCGAGACGCGCTCGATCTTAGAAGCTCTCGTAGGCCTTGGCTTTGGAGCTTCGCTCATTTCGATCTTCGCACGTTTGGGTGGCGGGATCTTCACGAAAGGCGCAGATGTAGGCGCTGACCTCGTGGGGAAGATTGAAGCCGGGATTCCAGAAGATGATCCACGTAACCCAGCTGTGATTGCAGACAACGTCGGCGATAACGTCGGCGACTGCGCCGGGATGGCCGCTGACTTGTTCGAAACGTATGTCGTGACGATCGTCGGTACGATGCTGATGGCAGGGATCTATTTTTCGGGCGATGTTTTAGACAAGATGATGTATTTCCCACTCGCCATCGGCGCTGTGTGCATTTTGGCTTCGATCATCGGAACATTTTTCGTCCGTCTCGGGCCTAAACACAACATCATGGCAGCTCTTTACAAAGGGATCATCACAACAGCGGTTGTCTCTGCAGTTGCGATTGTCGGTTTGACAAAATGGCTTTTAGGATTTGATGTGAGCTACGAAGCCAATGGCGTTTCATTCACCGGGATTAACTTACTCTGGTGCGCCTTCACAGGCCTTGTTGTAACGGGATTGCTCGTTTGGATTACAGAGTATTATACGCTGACTCTATACCGTCCGGTGAAAAGTATTGCTTTAGCATCGACGACGGGACATGGCACCAACATCATCCAAGGCTTGGCCATTTCGATGGAAGCGACAGCCTTGCCTGTGCTGGTGATCTGCGGCGGGATCTTAGTGTCGTATACCAACGCAAACCTGTTTGGGATTGCGGTTGCTGCAACGACGATGTTGGCCTTGGCTGGCATGATTGTCGCACTCGATGCCTATGGCCCTGTGACTGACAACGCCGGTGGAATTGCTGAAATGGCAAAGCTCCCACAAGAGGTGCGCAAAGTGACAGACGCTTTAGATGCCGTTGGAAACACGACAAAAGCGGTGACCAAAGGGTATGCGATCGGTTCAGCTGGTTTTGCGGCTTTGGTATTGTTTTCGGCGTATATCGAAGATCTGCAACACTATTTTGGTTCCAACCAAGCATCATTCCAACTCGAAAACGCCTATGTCGTCGTTGGACTCTTTATCGGTGGATTGTTGCCCTACCTGTTTGCCGCTCTTAGCATGATGGCAGTGGGCCGTGCAGCAGGTTCTGTTGTGATCGAAGTGAGAAAGCAATTTAAAGAGATCCCCGGCTTAATGGAAGGGACTGCGCTGCCTAACTACGGACGCGCTGTCGACATCCTCACAAAAGCAGCGATTAAAGAGATGATTGTGCCCTCGCTCTTGCCAGTCGGAGCCCCCATCTTGGTGTATTTTGTGATCAATTTCTTTGTCGGACAAAACGAAGCCTTCACAACTGTCGGTGCAATGCTGCTTGGGATTGTGATCACCGGCCTCTTCGTCGGTCTGTCGATGACATCTGGTGGTGGTGCTTGGGACAATGCCAAGAAGCTCATCGAAGAAGGGCACCACGGTGGAAAAGGCTCGGACGCACACCATGCGGCGATTACAGGGGACACCGTTGGCGATCCGTACAAAGATACGGCTGGTCCAGCGATCAACCCCATGATCAAGATCGCCAACATCGTTGCCCTGCTGCTCTTGGCCGCCCTTCACGCCTACCAGCACTAACCATGCTATAAACCCCAGGCGATTGCCTGGGGTTTTCTCAATGACCCCATCTCCCATAGGGTCCACCCTTCCCTAGCTTGAATTTTCTATCTTTTTTTTCCTTTTTTCCTATATACTCAGGTACTTTTAACCCATACCTGAGGAACATATGAAAGCATTTTCCATGATATGCGCATTTGTCTTGTTAGCCATTGGAGTTCAGCTGCAAGCTGAAGAGCCAAACGCTTTGCAGAAATATACTATAACTTTAGATCGTGTAGAATTTCAGCCTGATGCCACTTACGTTCATTTAAGCAATGGCGCTGTTTATTCTAACACGTTATTGCCCAGTGAAAATGAACTTTTAAAGTTATGGAATCCTGGGGATCACATTGATGCAGAAATAAATATTGGAAAGATAAAATCACTCTCCTTAATTGATCTTGACGCAAAAATTCTTTATTCCCCTCAAGTTGCTTTGGAGCTATCTTCGCAAAAAAATCTTCCTACGATTGAAAAGATTGAGAAGTCTAGAAATTTGGAGTTAGCTTCAATAAAAGTTTTCGATTCTAATCTTCTACTAAGTGATGGATCTTCTTGGGTATCACATTACGAAGATTACTTTCGTTATTGGAAAGTAGGAGATCACATCAACATTTCTTATGCACCGCACGATAGGGGTAGCGAGCAGGAGGATGGTGATGAATTTAATTATGTCGGAATGATTAATTGCGATCTCGTTCAAGTTAAAGATTATGATTCAAGTGCTGCCGAGTTCAAGACTGCCCCTGCAATTTCTCAGGAACAGTTTCCAACCATTCAAAAAATTGAAGTGAGAAAAGAATTTGAATGGAGTAGCGTTCCAACTGCCTTTCTGATACTAAGCGATAGATCTCGTTGGAAGACGAGTTTATATAATAAGAAAGATGCACAAAAACTTGAGGTCTGGTTCGTAGGAGATAAAGTGATTTATGATAAGTATGAGAGAGTTTTTACTTCGATAACCAATTACAGCATTATCTCAATAGATATGGATGCAGATGCAGCGATTTATTTTGAGGCAATCAAATAAAAGAAAAAAGGGAAGGGGGGTCAGGCCTGGGACCCCTTTCCTAGCTTGAATTTTCTATCTTTTTTTTCCCTTTTTCCTATATACTCAGGTGCTTTTAACCCATACCTGAGGAACATATGAAAGCATTTTCCACGATATGCGCATTTGTCTTGTTAGCCATTGGAGTTCAGCTGCAAGCTGAAGAGCCAAACGCTTTGCAGAAATATACTATAACGTTAGATCGCGTAGAATTTCAGCCTGATGCCACCTATTTTTATTTAAGTAACGGGACTGTGTATTCCAACGCTTTATTGCCTATTGAAAATGAACTTCTAAAAATGTGGAATCCTGGAGATCATGTGGATTCCGTCGTCATGGAGGAAGTGTTCGAATCGCTACGCTTGATTAACTTAGAAGCACAAATTATGTACCTTCCTCAGGTTGCTTTGGAGTCATTTGAACATCTTCCTACAATTGAAAAAATTGAGAAAGTGAGAGATTTAGAGTACCACATGCTAAAGGATTTCGATCGTGTTCTTGAATTAAGTGATGGATCTTCTTGGGTATCTTCTTATGATGATGACTTTAATACATGGAAAGTTGGAGATCATATTAACATTTCCTATGTAAGCAATGGTCGGGATGGCGATTCGGCTGTCGGTAGTGTTAAGCTAAGCAATTACGATCTCATTCAAGCTAAAAATTATGATTCAAGTTACGACACGTTTGAACCGAAAATTTCAACGCAAGATTTTCCAACCATCAAAAAAATCGAAAGAAATTATTCCACTGTCTATCTGACTTTGAGCGACGGATCTCGTTGGAAGAGTCGTGTATATGATAAGGAAGATGAACAAAAATTTGAGGTCTGGTTCGTAGGAGATAAAGTTATCTATGAAAAAGATGATCCTGCTTTTTGTGCCATCACCAATTATTGTATTATCGCGAGGGACATAGAAGCAGAAGCAACGATTTATTTCGAGCGGATCGAATAAGGCGAGCCAAATGGCTCTAAAATTATTTCGAGCATTCTATGATTTTCGGGCTGCATCTCGCACAAGGGGAGGCGGCACTTGCCTCCGGGAAGCCCTTGGAGGGCAAGGGCCGCTTTGATGGGGATTGGATTGCTCTCGAGAAAGAGGGCCCTGATCAAAGGCATCAAGAAATAGTGGAGTTCTTGTGCGGTGCTCATGTCATCTTCTAAGGTTGACCAAACGAGTGCTTTGACCAAGTCGGGCAAGAGATTGCTTATGACAGAGATCACCCCTTGACCACCGAGGCCCACCGTTGCGAGCGTCAATGGATCATCGCCTGTGAGAATGCTGAATTCAGGCCGCTCTTGCCGCACCATTTCGATCATATCGCTTGTGTGGCTAATATTTCCCGACGACTCTTTCATGCCGACAATGGAGGGGAGCGAAACCAGTCTTTTAGCCGTCTCTACAGAGATTTGAGTCCCTGTCCGCCCGGGTGAGTTATATACAATTAAGGGCAGCGAAGTCGCACGGGCAAGCGTTGAATAGTGTTGGTAGACTCCTTCAGGAGTCGGTTTGTTGTAGTAGGGAGCAACGACAAGGGCCATGTCGGCGCCTAGCTTTTCCGCTTGAAGGGTGTTCGCGATCGTCTGCTTTGTCGAGCTATGGCCTGTCCCCACAATCAAGGGGATCTCTTTTGGGAGTGTTTCGCGGGTAATTTGGACAATTTGTTGCCGCTCCTCACTTGAAAGGGTAGGGGATTCGCCTGTCGAGCCCATGACGACGATTCCATCGATGCCGGCTTTTATTTGCAAATCGATCAACGTTCTCAACCCCTCTTGATCGAGCGCATCTTCGGCGGTGAAAGGGGTGACCAGAGCCGTATAAGCTCCCTTTAAGCGGATCATAGAAGTTCCTTGGCAAAGAAGTCTTTAAATGTGAACAGGCCTGTGCGTGTGCTGATCCATTCGGCTGCAGCGACAGCGCCTTCAGCATAGCTTTGTCTGTTGTGAGCCGTATGAGTCAATGTGATCGTATCGTGGGGAGAATTGAACAGAAAAGTGTGAATCCCTGGGATTGTTCCGACGCGCACGCTGGAAATTGGCACAGATTGGCCTCCCGTATGCTCGATTGTCGCTGCCAGCGTCTTGGCTGTGCCTGAGGGAGCATCAGCTTTTTTTTCGTGGTGAATTTCAAAGGCACTGATGGCATAGCCGTGTTCTTTAGTAAATAGGGCTGCCGCTTTAGCGAGAAGGGCGTTGAAGAGAGCCACGCCCATAGAAAAATTGGGAGCATAAAGGCATCCGATCCCTGCCTTCTCAATCGTCTCTTTAAGCCCGGGGAGTTGCTCGTACCACCCTGTGGTGCCGATGACGAGGTTCTTGCGGTGTTTGGCGGCAAGTTCAATGTGGCGACCCACCGCTTCGGGATGGGAGAAATCGATCAAAACATCTGCAGGAAGGATGATTTGGTCAAGAGTGGAAGGGGGCGTTGTCGATGTAATTGTGCCCACAATGGTGTGACCGCGCGCTTGTGCCGCTTGTTCGCACATTTTTCCGGTTTTGCCAAATCCAAGGAGAGCGATTTTCATGGTGGTTGCGCGTCTGAGCGTATTGTTTCCCAAAGCTCATCCATTTGGAGCTTCTGGGACTCAGTTAATCCCTCAATGACAATAAAACAATCGTCATTTTGGGTAAATGCTGCTTTTGTCCAGTTGGCAGACCCGTTGACCAGGATCTCTCCGTCGATGTAGAGGAACTTGTGGTGAAGCAGTGGCCCTGGCCGGCTTAAAAACACTTTGATGTTGTACTCTTTGAGGAGAGCCACAATTTTGGCTCCGGCGCCTCTTCCCGCTTGGTAATCGATCACGACTTCTGTATCGACTTGCCGTCTCGCAGCTTCTATGATCGATCTTGCAAGGTCGTACCGCGTCCAGGTGAACATCGCAACGCGCACCGTTTTTTTGGCGGAATCGATCAATTTTTGCAACCGTTGCACAGCTGTCTGGTCGCAGGGCAGCCACCAAATTTCAACGGCTTGATTGCCGACCGTGAACGTATCTTGAAAAGGAAGGCGGCCCGCTTGTCCTTCATGCACAGCAGCCTTTTTCTCCAGAAAGGCGGCAAGTTCCTGGCTGTTAATCCCCTGAACGAGGTTTCCATGCATTTTGAGAGAATCGGAAGTCATATTGGCTGATCCGAGCCACACGTTTCGATGATCGACGATGAGGATCTTTTGATGCATCAACCCCTTCTCATATTTTTTTACCAGATGGACATGAGGGCTCAATCTTTGTTCGAGGCGGGGCGAAGTTTTTGCATCGCAAATCAGTTTGACCGGGATGCCGCTCTCAGCTTGCTTATTTAAACAATCGATGATCGTATGATCGCTGATCGAGTAGGTGATCATCAAAATCGAATCTTGCGCACTCTCGATAGCCGCTTGAAATGTCTTTGTCAAATTATCGTTCGTTTGATTGGCGTAAAAGGTGAGCGCGTGGTTGGAATCGGGGAGTTGAACGGTCGATGTCGGTGTTTGTGCCCACAAAAGGAGCGAGATGCACAACGCCGCGCAGAGGCTAAAAAATGTTTTGACTAAGCGATTTGACGAGAACCGCGACAAGCTGCGAGAGTTTTTTTTCATGAATAGAGGTTCGCGCTTTGTACGGTGCAATTCGCCACCAAAATACGCAACGTTTGGCTATTTGGTCAATATCTTTTGACCTCAATACAAACACTGCTTACAATCTCTCTCAAAAATACAGAACCTGCAGGAGCCAAACAAAATGTCGGTTACTTTTCATAAATTTTCTACTTTAGCGAGCTTTCAGTTCTTTACCCAGCCGGTTATTCACGTTGCAGAAACATTGACTCAATTTGCCTTTCACATCCTCGATCGCACGACAGCTAGCCTTGGACGTTTGCTCCCCGATTTGCGCCCCAAATCCGTTGGAGATGTGGTACTCCAAACAAAAAAAGCGAAAAGCGCTCTGTTCGAGACTCCAGAGGGGAATGTTTTGATTGAAATTACACAAGATGACCAAGGACGTTATACCTTTTCGGCTACTAAAAATGGATTAAAGCCTGTGATCTTCGTTGAAGGAACGGAGGAGATGAGTGGAGCTCTTTGGGAAGTAAAAGTATCCGGCTATTTGCAGCAAGTTGTCGCTCGCTCTAGCTCCGTTAGTTATGGTGTATGCGCTAAACGTTGGAAGTCGGAGCGTTGGGATTTACTGAGTCGTTTATTGGTTGGTTATCTTTGCGCTTCTGCCTTTGCCCTGCCACGGATCAATGAACACATGACGCTTTCTCACCAAGGAGCCCTTCTGGAAGGGCGTGTTCTAAAGCTATCCGATACGATTTTTGTTCAGACCCAGCTGTTTGCCGTCCAAGCCACAACGGCCTATTTGGCCACCTCAATCATGCAACAAAATCCAAGAATGGCCATGATTTCCTCTTTGCTTTCATTGGTCAGCCAGGCTGAAGGACTTAAGCCCGTCTCAAACCTTGGCCGAAGGCTCCTTTCCCAAGACTGCCTGAGCTACGTCTTTCCAAGTGGGGTTACAGGGCGTGTGAGAGCAGTCGGCCGCGGAGGGTCTGCGATTATCCCTACATTAGATGGAAACAAAACGTTTATTGCTATGTTGAGTCAAGGTTATCTGACTTCAGGTCCGATCATGATATCCGTAAATGCTAACAATGGGACGGAGTTAGCGGTTCCCATGTCAGTGAACGCAGTGAACAATATTCCGATGGTTTTTGGAGGGGGTGCGCGTTTTGGCAATGGGAAAATAGGCATTTGCTATTCAACAGGATCGGCCGTGTATAGCGGGGATTATTCAATATATCTTTTGGTATTGAATCCAGATGGATCCACAGATCGCACGGCGCTTTTGTATGATTATTATCTACAGGCTCCAACGGCTTTGTCTAGTACTCGGCTTCTCAACGGGAACATTGAAGTCTCTTTTATAGCATATGCGGGAGGAGGTGAGGGAATACGTTCGTTCGAAGTCGACTCCTCTGCCAATGTACTCTCTGCTTTTCAGATGTTTTCATCAGGGGGTATTTATCTGCCATGCAGAACTGTCTCCAGTGGGCAATACCCAACAGGGCAAAAGCTTGTAGTTTGCCATGATAAAGATGGTTTACGGGCGTACGTTTTCAGTGGGTCCACGCACTTGTACACATCGAATTTGATCTTCAATGGAGAGACTCCTGACCCGACCGTGGCTCCCGTGACTGTTACAACAAAAAGTGGGCCAGTGACCTTTTGGAAGACATTCGGCGGTGATTTGCACGCAGGATGGGTGAATCGGAAAAATGGGGTTGTGACGGCTTTATCGGTCGATGATGGAGGGTTAGTGGAGTCTGTTAAAGTAGCAACGAACTACGACCCGAAGAACCCTAACCAACCCGAGTATTTAGCGGTGATGATTGTTAATGGTGGATCACTTGTGGTGAGGGTGCTCGATGCAGTCACCCTTGCGCCGGCAGGTTGCGATACGCCGCTCGACACAGTGACTGTGGGCTCTGGTGGGATGATGTCGGTTGCCTTTTTCCCCGATCAGCAGACGCTGCGAACGCTCTGGTATCAAAGTGGCTCTAACATGAATATCACAGACTTTAAGCTCAATCAACCCCCCATTGCGGCTCCTGCCATGCCGCAAAATGGAACGATTGGGGAATTTAAGTGCACGAGTTTCTCGGCGACAGATCCCAATGATCAATCTCTTACATGGAGTTTTGGCTTTAATGGGGGAGCGTTGCCAGCTGGATTTACCACAACTCAGGCGAATGGATCTGCGACCATTTGCTGGAACTTGCCGCAAGGGTTTGTTCGCGGAGCGCAAATTCTCAATATCAGCGTCAACGATGGGCACTACAATGGGCAAACCACATTTGCAGTTCCTTTTGAGGTGCTCAATCGCAATCCAGCTTTTGTATCGGGGCCGACAGGCACCCAAACGGTCTATAGTAATACGCCGCCTCAAACAGTCTGGTCGTACATCGTTACAGGGACTGATCTCGATGGTGATCTCCTGAGCGTCTACCTCGATCCAGAGACCGATCCCGCGGTGAGTGCAAATGGGAAATACCTGATGATGACCGTGACGCCGGCTGATGTGGGGCGTTCTGTGTCGATCAACTATGCTGTTAAGGATAACTTTGGGGGGATTTCTCCCCCTCAGACAGTGACCTTTGTCGTTGCAGATCGCTTTCCCGTGGTAAACCCTTTTGTCTTTCCCGATGCGACTGCAGGGGTTTCCTATTCGTACAACTTGCCTGGCAACACCTTTACAGAGCCCGATGGGCAAGCAACCGTGCAAGATTTTGCAAATTTGCCGGAGGGACTTAAGTACAATCCTACGACGAATATGGTGGAGGGCATTCCACTCGAAGCTAGTATGACGACGATGACGAGTGCAAAGACCTTTGCAGTCGGCGTAAGCAATACACAAACGGCCAATGGCCTTACCACGACGCAGATCATCCCTCTAATTGTTAAACCAAATCCTTTGACTATTCAGCAGACGGAACATTCTCGCCTGAGCAATGTCAACGCCATCTTAGGCCTAACGTTTGGCACCATAACTGGGCTTGGACTTCTTCTCAACGGGGTGATCGCCTCGAGGATCATACGCTACAAAGCCCCTGAAAAGTGGAAAGAGCACCAAGGAAAGTCTCTGTTTATCCGCATCACAAAAATCGTCGGCTCTTCTTTTGCAATTTGCTTTATCCCGTCGGCACGTGTAAAAGCTCAAGAGAGATACAACCTTAACTCTTACGGATCAAAAAAGCAGAGCGTGTCCCTCGAAATGGGCAGCATGAATCCATCAAGCGACAGAAACAAGCCGCTCTTGCAGAACGAAGGTACATAAAGTTACTTCTGAACAGAATCTAGCAAAGTGCTATTTTCAAGCAGGTGAACAAGATGTCTTGCATCATCTTCAACTGTTGACTTATCAAGGTTAGCAGAAATAATGAGACCAACATAATGGCTAGGCCTGTCCGACGCTATTGCCAAGTCAAAGGCTACTGGGGTTTTGTCATGCTTAGCATAAAGAACGACAACTTCATCGAGAATTTGGTGAGCAGATAAACCAATTTTTGTAGCTAACTGCACAATTTTTTCATGAGGAACATTCTTTAAAATCATTTGTGAAACAACGGAACGGAAAAAATTGACTTTTGAAGACGCTTGTACAACGCAATTTGAAACCAGATCAAAGGCTTTGTCATATAAGCCAAGAGCCGCAACATCTTGAGCAATCCCCAGCATCGTGCTATCTTTTGCATCATCAACGAGGTTTTTCGCAGCTTTTATCCTTTCTTGCAAGGCGTCAGGTAATTGTGCACACAAAAGATAGAGGCAGCTTCCAATCAATTGACCATTCATTTTCACATCGACGACTAACTTTCCCTCATTGTCTTCTTGAGGAAATTTTTCGACGTTTAAAACTTGTTTCGCGCTGTCTAAGTAAAGGACGATTTTTCCTGCTTGAACCTCACACGCGCTCTGATGAACAAGTTTATCCATTTCTCCGGGCAAGATGCCATGGTTTGAATGGATACAATTGACTCTGTGTGCGCTCCAATTGCTTTTTTGACAGCTTGCATTGCAATAGCGGGTAAGAAGACACCCTGAGCAGTTTAGGAGTTTTTCAGTGGTTTTTGCGGCAGTCCCATCAGTTTTAAGCCAGGGTCCTTCCTGCTTCACAGCATGACATTGGGCACAGCAAGGAAGTCGATATAACAAATAGCTTCTCATGATCTATCTCTCCACTTTAACATTTCATTTTCATTAGTCAGGCGGGTTTTAAGGGACTGAATCTTATACTTTCGACGTTACTCATGTCAAGCCAAACCAAAGCAAGGTTGTTAAATTATAATTTCAAACAAACATTTATGTTGATTTAATAACAATAGTTTAATATAATAACGCATTAATCTAGGAGAAATAATATGATCAATACAGAGAGATTGGGTTTTTGTTTTGTGAGTCAGAATGGTCCTGAAGGTGTGGTTACCGTAAAAGAAATGGCTAAGGCTTTAAAGCGAGACAAAGAGCATCAATTATCGTTGGCCTACATGACGGCTACAAATCGCTTTAGCATCATCGGAAGCCAAGGTTTAAAAGTAGAGCAGATCAAAAAACTCTTCAGTTCCATGAGTGCACTTCTCGTGTTTCCAAAAATTCTCCCTGAGTTTGATTCTAAGGGAAATTATATAGTAGAGTTGGAAAAAATTGAAAATAAGTATGGGTTTGTTGAACACAAAAACTCAAAGTGTGAGGAGCATGAGCGCTTAGTCCAGCAATTCGTAGAAACTCATGGATGTGCCTATTTAAACAACCGATGGCACGCCATACACGAATTTGACATGCTTCTCATGGGTCAACAATTAACGCGCCTGTCAAAACTCTAAGTGAAGGTAAAAGATATTTCACTTTAATTGAGTGGAATTCCAACTAAGTAAGCGCCGATCACTTTCCCATCTTTGTCACGAAAAACATCGTAGTCAGCCATATACTTTACGCCGAACAATTCAACAACACCTGTAAAACGCTTCCCGTTCATCAAACTGTCGTATGCGGGATTCGAGTGACTTAACGTAGTCCCTGCAGCATCTGCATTACTCTCTGTCATGAGGGAGGTGGACTCTCTTACAAACTCATTTCCCGACTTAACGAAGATTGTAGCAAAAGCGGAGGTTCTCTGTGTAAAACTGTCTACCAAAGGCAAGGGATGGTCGCTTAGAATCCAGTCCCCATTTTTCATCGATGGCAGGTTATAATCCCCCAATTTTTCCGATTTTGTATTATCCAGTTTAAATTCACCGGGTAAATTCTTTACAAGCTCATTGGCGAGCTTTTGCACATCAGCAGTCGTAGGGGCGCTTTTCCCGTTGACCCCTTCGGAAGCCGCCCCTGCAGCAAATAATGTACCTGTCACAAGATGCAGGGCTAATAATGTAGGCAATAAAATAGATCTCTTCACAATCCACTCCTTTTAGAAAGTTGCTCCCGAACTTTTCCAAACAAATTTTGGAAAAGCCCATGGCGGTAATCCGCGTATGTTATTTGCATTCTAGGAAAATTTTGCCAGAGTGTATAGTATTTTTTGCTATTGGCTAGGCTAGTCTGAGATTTTGCAAAAGAGCATTCTTAGGTAAAGGGTACAGTAATGAAGACGATACAAGGAACTGCTATTCATGATCTACATCTCCATTATAGCATTTCATTCTCATTAGTTTGTGTCATATTAGCCACTATTAACTGCTGCTCATATTGCCTACTCACCACATTGAGGTGGGGAGTGTCTTTATTCGCATACGAAGTTAGGGCGATGAGCAAGAGCGTATTTGCAAAAACAACAGCCACTCTTATGAGCAGTGCATCCTCTCCACAAGAATCGATGAAATTGGGGTTAGTGATGTCCAACAAAATAACCGGAAAAATGAGATAACTAGCCCAAATAGCTCGTTTGATATGCACTCTGTCTTTGAGCTCTACGCCATCGGATGCAACCCAATAAGCGGCTGTATTGAGCAGAAAATTACTTAAAAATCCTACGGTGTCTATTATATATTTTTTATCGCCAAATGCCCCTTGTGTGCCTGCAATTCTCAAAGCTCCAACAACAAAACACGAGAGGGGGCTGATCGCAAATATTTTCCAGGGATTGTAATAACAAGGAGTAGGCTCGAATATTCTTGGAAACTGACCCACTCTCACGATAGCAGTTGGGCATGAAGACATTTATGGCTCCTTTTTAACCCTACTTGCGCGGGCGCAAGTCGGATTTTAGACATAGATTCTATACTTCGATGCTAGTCATGTCAAGCCTCGATCAGGTATTTTTCTACGATAAGTTAGGAAAGCGTGATAATATAACGAAAATACGTTCATTTTTTCGTCATTTACCACAGAAAATGAACGTATCCCAAGGGCAGGATAAGATAGACAGCTCATGTTATTTTGATTGCTTTATATTAGACAATTTGCTATAATCATTTTTAGAAAATTAAAATTAGTTTATTAAAAAGGGGAAATAATAATATGCATTCATTAACGATCAACCAGCCAATCTCTCAGACTTCGCTCTATTCCACGATGATCAATCAAGCCGACTCTCTTAGAGGACGCTTCTTTAATCTTGTAAAATCCAGCGCCCCTGCCGTTACTATGAAAACCACTGCCGTGGCCTTGGCAGCTCTTGTCGTCACATATGTTTTATATCGACTAGCCATATATGGAAGAGTCCTAGCGGCCCTAGAAAGAGAAAAGAAAACGCTTAATTTAGCAACGGATGAGTTTGTTAATCAATGGACAGCGACGTATATTGCTTGGTTGCAAGCCACAAAAAGCCTTACAGTTGATGACCCAATGATTTTAAAAAGGAATATCGACACTTTTTTAAGTCAAGTTTCGGTTGCGGTTAAAGCAACTGATAAATTCATCAGTTCCCGCAACAAATTCATTTCCATCGGTAAGGCCGTTGCAATCGCGGGTAAGTTCTTTGGTGGAACATTTGATCCTAAAGTCTACGACGCAATGGTCTCAAACATAGTTGAAATTTTTGAAAAGCAAGTAGCCGCTGTCACAATTTTTAAGGATTTGGCTAGTGGTATACAAGCAAGCTTGAAACTGGCAATACCCTCCAATAGCAACCTAAGTGAAAAAATGGTTGCACAGATAACCAAACAAGTAGTTAAACCTACTTGGATATTAACCTTTTCTCAGGATAATCTTAAAATATTGAACGCATCAGCTAGCGAGCGCGGGCTTATAACATACTCCGTAGCTGAAGAGCCTACCTAATCACAGCGGGTCTTTCACAAGAACTTAACCGAATCTTGTCGACAGATGAGCGAAGCCTACACTTATTCGTAAAAAACTGTGCACCCAATGATTGAGAGATTTTCTCAATGGATGATGGGGAAGTGCTTCCAAACATCTGTTTTCCTAATTGGTTTTGTTGCAATCATATTCTCAAGATCATTACTATGGCAACGACCAAGTTGTTGCTTCCCGCTTGAGTTAGAACTTCTACTGAAGGTGAACGATGAAAGTCATTTTTATTCCTGGAAACGGTGGGGGTGGCCCAAATGATAACTGGTTTCCTTACTTAAAAGAGGAATTGGAAAAGCTGAAAATAGAAGTCATTGCTTCTGAATTTCCGGACAGTCAGCTTGCTCGAGAATCGTATTGGATCCCATTTTTAAAAAATGACCTTAAGGCTGATGATCAGACCGTTCTCGTTGGACATTCGTCAGGAGCGATTGCGGCCATGCGTTTTGCAGAGACCAATAGATTGCTTGGATCAGTGCTTGTAGGGGCCTATCATACCGATTTGGGTTTATCTACGGAAAAACAAAGTGGATACTTTAATCGTCCCTGGGATTGGAAATCAATCATGCAAAACCAAAAATGGATTATTCAATTTGCTTCCGTTAACGATCCCTGGATTCCAATTGAAGAAGCACGTTATGTCCATGAAAAATTAAATACGGAATATCACGAATTTCTTGATCAGGGACATTTTGGTGGAGATTATGGAAAGCTCGTTTTTCCAGAACTATTAGAAGCTCTAAAGGCAAGAATCCCCATTTTTGAGCAATGAGCGAAGCCTTTCGATGAAATATAGAGGGCAGTTGAGGATGTCGCCATCTTTTTTTAGATTCATCGGAGACGTGCGTATGAGAAGCTTTGGGCGGTAAAGATCGCCATATACACGCAGGCTTTTTTTCTTGGCTGAGTTTCCCGATTTGACTTCCAAGGGGTAAATCAGCTCATCATTTTCAATGACAAAATCAATCTCTGCTTTTCCTTCGCTTGACCAGTAGAATAAGGAGTAGTGGCTATGAACGAGTTCTTGCGCGACAAAATTTTCAGTGATTGCCCCCTTGAACTCTTGAAAAAGCTCATTTTCATAAAGCAAGGTTTTTGCAGACAGTTGAGACATAGCTCCGAGTAAACCGACGTCCAGGAGGTAGATTTTAAATATATTGAAATCAGCATAGGCAGATAAGGGGATTTTTGGAGTGGTGACAACGGATACTTTATGGATGAGGCCAGCCTCAATTAGCCATTGCAAAGCCACTTCAAATTCTTTAGCGCGTCCGCCGGTCCGAAGTGCGGAGTAGATAAATTTTTTATTTTCTTTGGCAAGCTGGTTTGGAATTGATTTCCATACGAGGTTGATTTTCATGATCTGATCTTTTGGAGCATGCTTTGCGAAATCTAAACCATAGGCATTAAGTATCGCTTCTTGAATTTCTCTGACTTTTGAGAAATTTTGCGTGTTTACATACTCTGCAACAGCCTCCGGCATCCCTCCAACGAAGAGGTATTCCTTGAAATGTCCTAGCAGAATTTCATGTAAATTTTCAGGAAGGGGTTCTATCACATTTAATTCAGAAAAAAAAGTTGTTAAACGCGCTTTGTGTAAAGCTTCTAGAAATTCCAGAAAACTTAAAGGATAGAGAGTTAAAAACTGGACTTTTCCAACAGGAAACCCTTTTTCATTCGATAGCTTGACGCCAAGTAAGGAGCCGGCCGCTACAATGTGTTGGTCAGGGGAATTTTCGCAAAAGTATTTGAGGCTGTTTAGTGCATTTGGGCATTCTTGCACTTCATCGAAAATGATTAACGTCTTGCCCGCAACGATCTCTGCATCCATTTCAATGGATAAAGCTTTTAGGATCGCCTGTGTGTTTAAACTCCCTTCGAACAGCTTGCAGAGTTTAGGATTGTCCTCAAAGTTAAGATAAACAGTGTTTTTATATTCTTGCTCCCCAAATTTCTTTAGAACAAACGTCTTACCCACCTGTCTGGCCCCCATCAGGACCAAAGGTTTTCTCGTTTGCTGTGCCTTCCAGGCACAAAGCTTTTCCATGATTTTTCGCTTCATACTCCCATTTTAGCATTTTCTAACATTTATTCGTACCAAAAAGTGTGATATCTCACACTTATTCGTACCAAAAAGTGTGAAATATCACATTTATTCGTTCCAAAAAATGTAAAACTCACTAGGTCCTGATCGCATTTTTATGGATGGAGGGTGGAGCTTTGTGCGGTGACGAGGGCTTGTTTGAGGCCTGTGTAGCGCTTTTTCACCTCATCGTTGTGGACGGCGATGGCCAGGGCTTTTTTCATGCCGACGAGGATGACGAGCTTTTTTCCGCGTGTCACGCCTGTGTAGAGGAGGTTGCGGTGGAGCAGTTTAAAATGTGTTGTGTGGATGGGAATGACGACGCAAGGGCATTCGCTTCCCTGGTATTTGTGGATTGAGACGGCGTAGGCGAGAATGAGGTCGTCTAAATCGTAAAAGGGGTAGAGAACGGCCTGCCCATCGAAAATGACCGTCACCTCGTGTTCATCGTGGTCGATTTTTTTGATTTTGCCGATGTCCCCATTGAAAACCATTCTTTGGTAGTCATTGCGGATTTGCATGACTTTGTCTCCCTCGATAAAGCGTCGGCCACCCCAGGTCACTTCTTCCCCTTCGCGGGGCGCAAACATCTCCTGCAAACAGGTGTTGAGGTTTTCCGTACCGATTTCACCCCGGCGCATGGGAGCTAAGACTTGTATATCCTCTTGTGGATGGAATCCATATGTTTTGGGGAGCCGCTGTGTGACGAGTGAGATGATGATATTTTTCACTTCTAAGGGGTCGTCGGCTTCCATAAAGAAAAAATCGCTGTCGGCGGTGTTTTGGATTTCTGGGTAATGGCCGTTGTTGATTTTGTGCGCATTGACGATGATGCGAGAACCTGCTGCCTGTCGGAAGATCTGGGTCAGTTCGGTGACGGGTATGATGCGGGAATTGATGATGTCTTTGAGGACGTTGCCAGCGCCTACGCTTGGCAATTGGTTGATGTCGCCGACGAAGATCACGCGTGCGTGGTTGGGGATCGCTTTGAGCAGGCTGTACATCAGTTGGGTATCGATCATGCTCGCTTCGTCGATGATGATGAGATCGCAATCGAGAGGTTCTTCGTACCCTTTCTTAAATTTGCCCGATTTAAATTCGTATTCGAGAAGTGAGTGGATAGTCGAGGCTTTTCTACCGGTGATTTCTGTCATTCTTTTTGCAGCTCGCCCTGTGGGGGCAGCGAGGAGCATCTTTGGAGTGAGTTTTTCGGTGATGGACAAGACGGCTTTTGTAATCGTGCTTTTTCCGGTTCCAGGTCCTCCGGTGATGATCTGAACTTTTTCTCTGATCGCTTGGGCAACTGCGTCGCACTGGTGAGGAGCGAGTTCAATCTGCAACTGCTTTTGGACCCAGTCAAGTGCACGGGGAATATCGACAGCGCGCAAACTGCACTTGCATTGTTTTAGCCGTGTCAGCTGCTTGGCGATCCCCACTTCTGCTGAAAAGAGGCGGCGCAGCCAGATAAACGTCGTGATTTCCCCTTCAAAGACCATCTGACCCACTTCGATCCGCTTCTCTTCCATGAGCGGGTTGAAGCGCGCTTCGATGTCTGCAGGATTGCACTCGAGCATGGTCGCTGCAAACGGGAGGAATTCTGAAACCGGCTGGCACACATGCCCTTCGTCAGAAGCGGCAAGAAGGGCAAATTCGATCCCGGCATCGATCCTCTCCACAGAATTTTTTTCGATCCCCATTTTGAGAGCGATCTCATCAGCTGTTTTAAAGCCGATGCCGTGGATTTCCCGCGCGATCCGGTACGGATTGGCGCGCATGAGTTCGATGGCTTTGTCGCCATACGCCTTAAAGATTTTTTGGGCATAGGCGGGGCTGACGCCATTTCCCTGTAGAAAGATCATCACTTGGCGGATCGATTTTTGTTCGTTCCAACACGTTTTGATCAGCTCGACCCGCTTTGCGCCAAATCCTTCGATTTCGAGCAGTCGCTCGGGTGTCTGCTCGATGACATCGAGCGTGTCCGTTTGAAATTTGGCAACGATCCGTGCGGCATATTTGGCACCGATGCCCTTGATGAGACCTGAGCCTAGATATTTTTTAATTCCGATCAGGTCTGCAGGGGCTTCGATCTGGTACGTTTTCACAGAGAACTGCCGTCCATAGACGAGGTGTTGTTGCCAGTCGCCCTGGCAGCGGACTGTTTCGCCGGGCTTAACATCTGGCATTGAGCCTACGAGACAAACCAGATCGGCTAGTTGAGTTGACTTGAGTTGGGCAACTGTATATCCGGTTTCATTGCTCTGAAAGGTAATTCTTTCGATGAATCCGAGAATATCTGCCATAATCAACTCAAAAGGTGGTATGCTTCGACAGCCATGATGAGGAGGGTAAATGCGGTCAACAGGAGGAGGACTCCACGATTGCCGATGATCGGGGTTTTCATGTGTTTGCCCATGGTGTGGTGGCCGACCCACACCATGCCAATCGGCAATAATCCATTCAAGATGGCTTCGCCAAATCCCCCTGCTACTCCGATCGCTTCAATGAAGACGCGCGGGTGGAGCGAAGCAAAAATCGCTGGTGGAATAAAGACGAGGACGCAGAGAAAAAAGCGATTCCACCCACGTCTGTGGATGCCGATCCCATCTCCCAGGAAGTCGACCATGGAGAGCGAGACGCCTAAGAACGACGTGACAAGTGCAAAAAAACCAAAGAACTCCCCAAATAGTGCCAGCCACGGGTGCCCCACAATCGTTTGGAGTGTTTGGGTGATCGGTTCCCCATTTAGGTCGGCCGTTTGGATCTCTTCTAAAGTCAACGTGCCAATGATCATGAGCTGCCACACAGAGTAGACTACGAACGGGATCATCGTTCCGAAAACGATCGAAAAACGCAAGTGGTTGACATGCCTCTTTAAATAGGTCGATAAGGAGGGGAGGAGGTTGTGGTAACCGTAAGCGCCAAAGAGGATCGGCGCTGCCGCTAAGCTTAAGTTCCAATCGGCTCGCTTGAGAAGAGAGGGCTGAATGGCTTGAGAACCGGCCATAATGAGTAAAAGAAACGACAGAACAAGGCCAATCATCAACAGCCAATTGACTCGATCGACAGCTTTTGTCCCCAAAAGGACAAACGCTCCAAATAAACCTGTAAAGAGCACGTAATTCCACGGCGCAGCAATCGGGTTTCCTGTTCCAAGCGAAAGCAAGGAAGCAAGAGCGGGCGATCCGCCTGCGAAGTAGGAGACCATCAAGCAGTAGTAGAGAAACAAAAAAGTCACACCAGCAACGAATTTGCCCCACTTGCCCAAAAAGTGCTCCGATAGACTCAACACATTGGCTCCGTCGTGAGACCACAAAATGGCCTCCAGGAAAAGGAGCCCTGTGACCATCATGAAGAAGCTGCAGATGAAGTTGATCGCAAGCGCTGGAAGAAACCCTGCCAAGCCTGTGACGACTGGGAGGGCCAACATCCCTGCACCAATGCTCGTGCCTGTGATGAGCAACATCCCGCTGACAGCGGGTAGGTGGGCTTTGAAGTTCATTGTAGTAGCACCTAATTTGATAGCGAAAGTCTACGGCTTAAAATGATTTTTGTCGAGGACAATGGGGACCTAAGAAAATGTGTTGATTAATTAGGTTGTTTTGTCGATAACTGCTGCAAAGGAGACAATACTATGATCAACCGATTACTCTTTGTCCTGATTGCGACGGTCCCATTTTCTATGTCAGCGGAAGAGGTTTACTATATTTGCGAAGAAGAGTGTGATTTGGTCGCAGAAGCCGACGTCGATGAGCGCCCTTGGTTTCGCCGACAAGAGATGATGTATTATGGCGCGGATGAAGATCCGACAGAGGAACTGCGCGAGGATACAGCCTGGCCAGGGGAACGGGAAGAGTTTTCAGATCGGTTGTTCAACTACTAATTTATGACTTTGACAAAGCCTTATAAGTGGACTTTTCCTCTTCTTTTTGGCGTTGTTTTAGCGTCTTCTTTCACATCTGTTGATTCAGAGACTCTTCCTGAAGAACTCGACCAGTTTATCCAACGCCCCTACACGCTTTCTCGTTATGTGGAAGGGGGCTATTCCCCTTTAGGACGCTCTCCTGTTGTGGATGCCGTCTTGGGCGATCCCTTTTATCTCCCTCGTTATGCCGAAGTGGTGGCTCGTGAAATCCGCGCCCGCTCCGAAACGAAGAGTTTGTTTGAGATGAGCTCTGCCGTGTGGATGGCAGGAGGGATTCCTCTCGAGCCTTTAGAGCGACATTTAGCTGCTTCCGCCCAAATTCCAGAAAGCTTTGTCACTGCTTTTGGAAAAGAGACCGCCACTGTGATCGATTCCCACTGGAAAACGTTTATGCAGGTGTATGCCGATGTCGAGGTGCTCTTAAGCGTTTTGTCTAAGGAAGAGAAGCAGTGGTTACGGGACAACTACAACCGCTTTTTCTTTGGGGAGCATCCAGAAGGGGATGAATATGCTTTTTTTACGACAAATAGCCCGATGCCGCTGAAGTTTTTTGAGTTAGCGGCACGTGTCGATTTGGCGAAGCTCGCCGATTGTGCGCGTCGATTGGCTGCGATTGTCGATGACGTTTATGCGCATGGGTCCGATTTTTTAGCCATCGTCCTTCCTGAAGATTTCATCTGGGAGGAGCAGGGACTCAAATTGATCGTTTCGACCCGTTCACATGTTAAACACACAGAGGAAGCGGATTTCTTTATCGATTTAGGGGGAAGCAATTGGTTTCAAACGCGGGCAGGGGGCACGGGCGGCATCCGCGCGGCTGCTTTGCATCTCGATCTGTTTGGGGGAAACGTGTACCAAGGTGGGCACTTCGTGCAGGGGAGCGGTTTTTTGGGTGTCGGCATTTTAGCGAGCTATGCCGGCAACAACTCCTATAGCGCTGATGCGTATGCACAAGGGTGTGGCTTTTTTGGCGTTGGGGCGCTGATGAATTTGAAGGGGAATAATGAATACACGCTCAAATTTGGTGGTCAATCATTTGCTCTTTTTGGGTCATCCCTGTTATGGAATCGTGGCGGAGGCAACCACTACAGCGCTAAAGAGGGGATGGCGCAAGCTGCCTCTAGCACATTAGGAGTTGCCTTTCTCGTCGACAATGAGGGGAACAATACCTATGTGTGCGGCGTTTTAGGGCAAGGAGGCAAGCGCGCGGGGGGCATTGGACAAGGGGGATCGACGGGCGTGCGTGGCGATCCTTGGCTTGGGACTCCCAGTTTTTATGGCGGGGTTTCCTTCTTGTACAACAGCGGCAGCCACAATCGCTTTGAAATCCCTTGGCTTGGGCAAGGCTCAGCCTATTTTTTGAGCGCGGGCATTCTCGTTGCAGAAGGCTCTGATGATACCTTTCGGGCCGATTACGACGCTCAAGGACAGGGCCTCCATTTGGCTGCGGGTTTGCTGTTGAAAAGAGGGGGCAATAGCGCGTTTAAGGGCGGCTGGGGATCGATTGGAGTCGGTGCTGATCGATCCGTGGGGATGTTGATTAACACGGAGGGCAATAACACTTTTCAAACCACCGATCAAGGGGGAGGCACGGCAAGAAAACCAGCGGCGTTAGGCGTCTTCATCGATCTTGGTGGCAATAATCGCCTTCAGTTTGGAAAAACGAGTGCTGCACATGTGCAAATGCCGCAATCGCCCAATGAGTGGCCGACAGCGCTTTTCTTAGAATTGGGGCAGAATGCGCTCCTCCCACAGGAAGTGCGCGAGATGAAATGCGGCGCGCATTTATGTTGGGGAGATGAGGTGCATGAAGTGGGGATTGTTAGCCCTTTGAAAGGTGATCGCTTGACGGAGCAGCTCTTTGCAAAATTTCCTGCAGTTCCTCGCTTGCCATTTCCCTTCGATCCGCTGAAAGGGTGGAAGTCGAATGTCGCGTATCTCCCGCTTCCCATGGAACCTATTTCCGATTTGGTGCAGGCTATCTTGAAAGCCGATTACGAAAAGCGGCGACAACTCTACGAAGCAATAGATTTGAAGCGGTTTTCCGATCCAAAGCTTTCGGTTGATTTAACCCCTCTCTTAAAAAACCCGGCACGCATTCCTGAAGATCAGTTCAATTACGCGGCTCTTTGGGCTTTGCAAAATCAAAAGCCAATCGATTTTCAGGAACTTTTACGCGCGTTAGAGAAAGGGGAGATCGTCTCTGACTCCGAGAGGAAAATGGCGATTGCACTCGTCGGAATTTTGGGCAAGGATCAAGCAATTCCCATTCTGGGAAAAGTCATGAAGAGCGATCCTGTGGAGGAAAACAGGTATTTAGCCGCGCTGATTTTGACGAAAATGCCGCTAGATGCTGTTTTGCCTTTGTTGAAGCAGGGGGCTGAAAGCAACTCAGAAATGGTCCGCTATGCCGTTGCAAAAGGATTGCGCGACCGCAACGATCCCCAAGTGCTTGCGTTAGTGAAGACCCTATTTCGCGATCCCAGCTTTTATGTGAGGCGTGCCGCTGCCTTGACGGCTATTTCTCTGCACGATCGCGCGGCGATTCCAGTGCTGATAGACACTTTCCAATATGAAACCTTAGACACGACAGACAACTACGGCGACAATATTTTCAATGATCTTGCAGGGTATGCTGGGGTGAATTTTGGCTTAGACAAGGACGCCTGGAAAGCGTGGTGGAAGAAAGAACAAAATACGTTCGACTTCCCCAATACCACCCAGGCGCCTCAATAGGTTAATGTTTCTTTTTGCGATTGACTTCAATGCTTTTCGAAACTTGTTCCCCATCGACGTTTGTTGCTGTGACGGAGATGGTATGTTTCCCCTTTTTCCAGGAAGTCGTGGTGAGGATGATTTGGTAGGGCGGCGTCGTAAGGGTCGAAGTCAAACTGCCATCGACGAAAAATGCCACTTCTTTAATTGGTGTGCCTCCTCCTACGACGACTGAACATAGGGTAGAGTCGTGTACGCGTGAGTTTGGAAGAGGTGAATTGATCGTCAGTGAGAGTGGGGCCACGATGATCGGTGTCGATGGGAGAATTGGCAGCGTAGTTCCTTGATGATTTCCCTTGCTTTCCGTTGGTTTCTCGGGAAGTGTGGTTGGCTCAGCGGGATGAACAGGTTTTGTTGGTTCAAGATGCGCTGGTTCCGCTGGTTCTAGATGAGCCGGTTCCACTGGTTCTAAAAGAGAAGAGAACGCTTTAAGCACGATCTCATTGAGCTTGACATTCTCAGAAATGTCCTCTATTTCCAACGGGGCTGGTTCTTGATCTATTGGTTGAATCGTTTGCATCGGGACCAAGACGACAGCGAATGATTCGCTCCCATTCGCAATAGGCGTCCTGCTTACAGCTAGCGCATCTTCTACAGCGGAACTAGAAAGGAATGCATCGTAAGCTACCCAGATGTAGCGACCGGAAACTAAACCTTCAACGAGAAAGGCTCCCTTTTCACCTGAATCGACGGCGTTGTTGCCATTGACATCGATCCAAATCCCATCGTTGTATCCTAGAATGCAAACAGCGTCTTTCCCAAGATTTCCAGTTTGATAGACAACGGCTAGTTCGCCAGCATGGGGATTGTTCTCTGCTTCAGGATCAGCTTTCACTTCGCTGAGGACCCATGATGAGAGATCCGTTAAAAAGAAAAGGGGTTGCCCATTGTTGAGGATTTGCTTGGCCAATTGCAAGTTTTGTTCGTCAGGACCGAATCCTGTGATCACAACCGGTTGATTGGATGTTTTAAATACAGGAGCCGTTTGGAAGCGGTTGTCTACGCTAATGGGAAGGTCAAGTGCTTCTGGATCATTTTCAAAGGTGACTGTATCATCCTTTCCATCCAGGCTTAAGATAAGCTCTTCTTTGGCGGATGCCACTTCTAGTGTTGCAGGGTGGAGCCCTTTTACTTCCTGGTGTTGTTGGATTCTTTTGACGCCGAGCTCATTTGGCTTCACTCCAACGACATGCAATTTGGACGGGTGTGCTTCTTCTGGATGAGCCGAGACTTGTGAACTGGAGAATCCAGAACAGAATAGGAGAAAGGATGTTATCAGAGTGTATTTGGAAATTACATGCATAGGTCGACCTCGCTTTTAAGTAACAGGGTTTTAGTTAAATAGAGATACTAACAAAGTGCTAGGATATTGAGCAATTCCTTTTATTTTTTGCTCTGATCGTCTACACTTTTCTCTATGGCAATGTTTACGCAAGAAAGCTTGGATGCGCTTCGGCAACGGATCGATTTAGTCGAGGTGTTGGGGCCTTATGTCGATCTTAAACGGGCGGGAGCGTCCTATAAAGGGCTCTGCCCTTTTCACGACGAAAAATCTCCCTCTTTTGTCGTGCAGAAAGGGGATTCCCACTACCACTGTTTTGGGTGTGGCGCTCATGGCGATGCGATCCAATTTCTCATGTCTCACGCCAAACTGCATTTTGGCGAGGCTGTTGAGGCCCTGGCGCAACGCTTTAGCGTACCTCTGCAATACGTTGAAGGCTCTAAACAAAAGGACGGCGTCAACAAAGCAGCCCTCAAACAGGCTCTAGAGGCAGCAAGTCAGTTGTTCGAGTTTCTTTTGCTCCATACTGAGCAAGGGGATCAAGCTCTTGCCTATCTCTACGGCAGAGGGATCGATTTGGAGTTCATTAAACAATTTCGACTGGGACTCGCCCCTGCGCAATCGGGGATATTGCAAGCGGTTTTGCATGAGCAGAAGATCAGCAATCAAAATATGCTCGATGCGGGTTTGCTCACAGAGCTCGACAATGGACGGTGGCGCGATTTTTTTTACGATCGGATCACATTTCCCATTTGCGATGCCTCCGGGGCAATTATTGGATTCTCTGCGCGCAAATACAAAGAGGCTACGTCAGGTGGCAAATACGTCAATACATCAGAAACACCCCTGTTTAAAAAGTCCTATGTTCTGTTTGCCCTTCACTACTCCCGCAGACGGATTGCCAAGGAGCGCAAAGCGATCATCGTCGAAGGGCAAATCGACGCCTTGCGGTTGATTGCTTCTGGTTTTAACATGACCGTGGCAGGGCAAGGAACGGCGTTTGGAGAGGGGCATGTCAAAGAGCTTCTCAATTTAGGTGTAGCCACAGTTTACTTAGCGCTCGATCCCGATGTCGCTGGGCAACAGGCCGCCATCAAAATTGGAGATCTCTTCCAAAAGGAGGGGGTGGAAGTCAAGGTGATCGCATTGCCTCCTCAAATGGATCCCGATGCCTTTATTCGGAAACGGGGAGCTGAAGCGTTTCAAGATTTGATGGAAAGCGCTGTTGATTATCTCACCTTCCTCGTCCAAATTTCATCAAAAGAGAGCGATAGCAACTCACCTGCAGCAAAAAATGAACTCGTGACGCGGCTCGTCAAGCAGATCAGGGGCTGGAACCACCCGTTGATGGTGCACGAGAGCCTGCGCAAGGTATCGCAGCTTTTGAATGTTCCTGAAGATGTGATTGGAGTTGGCCAAGACCATATTCCGAACATTCACCTCAAAAAATCGTCTTTCGTCGGACTTCAAACAATCGACCCTGACCGCATTATGGAAGGGGATTTTCTCTTGTGGCTGTTGTTGATGAATGCACAACATCCCCGCTTTTTAGAGATTGCCAGAAACAATCTCACTCCTGCTGACTTGATCGTGCCTGCCTGTTCGAAGTTGTATCAAGTGTATCTTGATCGCGCCGTTGCGGGTCAGGTAACCGATCTGTTTAGCCTAGCCGCTTTCATCGGAGAACCAGAGCAACTGCTCATCCACGAATTGATGCAGAAGAAAGTGAACCAGGAACGCGCTGACCAACATTTTCAAGAGGCGATTCAGCGGATTCTCGATCGCAATTGGATGAAACAGCGGCAAAAAATTGCCGAGTCTTTGAAGGCAGACACACTTGATGAAGAAGCCGCATTTGAAACGATGCGCCTCTTCAATGAATTGCAGAAGAACCCACCAAGCATTAAAAAGAGTGTTTGAAACATCCCACCAAGTGGTCATCGACTAATCCAACGGCTTGCATGTAGGCATACATAATCGTCGGGCCAACAAAAGTCATGCCACGCTTTTTGAGGTCTTTAGAGAGGGCATTGCTTTCTGGGGTTGTGGCTGGAACCTCTTTAAAGCTCTTCCAGCGGTTCTTGATCGGCTTACCTTTCACAAAACTCCACAAGTAGTTGGAGAAGGTTCCAAATTCTTTTTGAATCTCCAAAAAGGCGCGCGCATTTTGACGAGCTGCATAGATCTTGAGGCGATTGCGGATGATTGTGTCGTTTTGACGGAGTGCTTCGAGCTCGGCATCTTTCATTTTGGAGACCTTGATCGGATCAAAGTGGTGAAAGGCCTTGCGGTAGGCGTCTCGTCTTTTAAGGATAGTTTCCCAACTTAATCCTGCCTGTGCGCCTTCCAGGATGAGCATTTCAAATAGATGGCGATCGTCGTGGACCGGGATGCCCCATTCGCGGTCGTGGTACTCTGCATAGAACTCTTTACCAGGTCCGTTGCCAAAACATCTGTTGTTCGTCATGGGAGAAACCTCTCTGCCTCTTCAGCCGTTGGGATGACACACGCGTCGTTTTTAAAGAAAAGGTGCCGGTTGCGAGCCACTAGGCGATATCCCCAATCGTAAAGGAGAGCTGGTAGAAAAGAAAGCGCGCCGAGGACCCTCCAAATACCACCTAGGAGCCAACAGATGCGCAGGGCTCCTTTACCTAAGAGGGCGATTTGTTGTTCGGGTGTTGCGTAGTTTTCGATTAAAATTAGCGTATCGAGTTGCTTTTGATCCGGAGTCAAGATGCCAAGTACTTTTTGTGCGGTTTTACCTTGGAGAGGGGCAAATAGAAAGATCCGATTTTTATCCTGTTTGATGACCCATTGGACGACGCGGTCGCAAAAGCCGCATTGCCCATCGTAGAAAACGAGGTGGTGGTTCATGTGCACCGCTTTTTGAAATAGTTGATAAATTTCATTTCTTCTTTACGCATCTGTGTCCGTTCTTTGTCCTTTAGATCGTCAAATCCGATCAGATGCAACAGTCCATGGACAACATACAACTCCACTTCGCTTTGAAAGTCGAGTTGGTGAGCATTTGCATACTCTTTTGCAATAGCTGGGCACACAAAGACTTCACCTAAAACTTTATAGCCGATATCGCAATCTGCGTCCATGGGGAACGAGATGCAGTCTGTAGGAGAAGGATCGTTGAAATGAATCTCGTGGATTTTTCCAATTTGCATTTTCGTGACAAAGTGAATAGTCACTTCATCATGCGTGAGGCGGTAGTAGCGAAAGAAGGCGTTGACAAGTGTTTTGATTGGGTGGAGAGCGACCGGGTATCTTTTTTGAGTCTGAAAAATGTGAACGGTAACTGTCCGTTGCTTTTTCATAAATGAGTCACACAGGAACGCTTGGGCATTCCTGTGTGCATTGAATTACGGTAAAATAGGTGTTTTGGGGAGGCCTGTTACGCGCGTTGCAGTTTTTGAATCCCAGCGACCCAATTTCTTGAGCACGTCGACGCGTTCAAAACGCTTGAGAACATTGCGCTTTTTTCCACCTTTGTTTGCCTTGCCGAAGCTTGCGTGTCTAGTCATGGCTAATCCTCTATCGTTTACTTAATTTTTGGAATGTAAGCCATTTCAGCAACCTCGCCGGAAAGGGCATTTGGGTGTTCTTTGTACCCCAGTTTTAAGCCATCCTTGAGGGGGCCTGTTTTGACTGAAGGACCCTTATTTTTTCGGTGAGAGCGGCTTCTTCTCTCTCCCTGCTTACTCATTCTGACCATGGTGTTTCTCTCTGCTTACAGGTTATTTAACTTACGGAAAGTTTACCCTAGAGGCCCTATATCGCGCAACCGTTTTTTCTCACCCTAGATTCAAAAAATTTATTGAATCTTTCAAAAAGGTTAATTTATTCTTAATAAAACTTTGCTATAATAGAAGGCATAAATAACAAGAGGAGTTTATGTCAGGTCCAGTCAGACGAGACAGTCAAGCGAGATGTGCGTCACCGTCCCACCTGTACGATGCGATCAGGCGCCCTTTAAGGCCTCCTGTGCTTAATCAGCCTTCGATCGACAGGATGGAAAACCCCAGTGAAGCCCCTCAAGAGTCGGTCCAAGAACGCCTGAACCGGCAAATGCTAGAGAAGATGAGAAATCTGGGCCTTAACCTTCCTAACGATACACTCATTAACGCAGTCCAAGTGGGGAAATACATTGTCCTAGCGGTCATGTTACCTCCCTATTTAGTCGTTTATGGGATCCCGCGTTGGTTGATGGTGACAGCATTCCCACACGTTGCCGGCTTTTTGAAGGCGCATGGGCATCGCATCGGTCAATTCATACAAGAGTGGTCTAATAGAATCCTCGATTTGATGAAAGGGGCATTGGAACAAACGCTTGGCCAAGCGCTTAATTTGATGAAAAACGCGGCCCGTCAATTCCTCAATGCTGCCTTAGAAGCCTGGCTCAAGTCAATGAACCAATTGCAAGGGATGATTAAAAAGAGCATTCAAACCATCACAGATCCATTTAGAGCAATTGCACAGCAACTCAATCGAGCCTATAGTGCCTTGCAGGGCATGATGAACAATGTGGGAAAAGGGCTTGCTGAGCTAGCAAAGGGAATTCGTGAGATACCAAGCGAGGCGATGCAATGGATGCGTAGCCAAATCGGACGCATTGCGCAAGCCTATCAGCGAATCACAAACCGCATGTCAGATGCAGGACAAGCGGTAGCCAATTTTGTTTCTCAACTCAATGCGGCGTTGGCAAATCTGACAAAGCCTGTGTTTAGTGGGCTAGAGGCATTGAGGGAATGGAGCCGCAACCTGGGAGAGAAGCTTTTTTCAGGCCCAGCCGAAATGTTGGAAAAGATTGAAAGGCTTCGTAAAAAAGTGAAAGAGAAGGTAGAAGATCTCGGCGAAAAGATTTCAAAGGCATACGACCGGATTAAAGATAAGGTAGAAAACACCGTGCAACAAATGGGTGAGACGGTCATGCACACGCTTCATGCAACCCCGCAAGCCATTCTTCAAGCGGCCCTTTGGCTGTATGGATTGATTCCCGAAAGACGCCGCGGGCAATTTGAGAGTTTTGGACGTGGGATGAAGCGGTTTGGCGGACGGATGAAGCGGTTGTTTGCAGGGGCGAAGAATGGGATCAAGATCTGTGGCAGCTTTGTCACTGAAGCGTATCAAAAAATGAAGACTGAAATTTCTAACTGGATGGCTTTCCTAAAAAGGATGATTGTCCGTCTGTTTCGCGCTTTGCTCGCTTTGCCAGGTAAGATCTGGAATCTGCTCAAGAAAATTGCCCCGATGATCTTGCGAGGGATGAAAGGGTTGATTTATGCGCTTCGCACGTTCTGTGCTTTTCTGTGGGCCTTATGCGTGTGGGGCTGCTCGTCGACTTGGGAACTGCTCACCCAATACCGTCTTAAATAAGATTCCTAAAATAGGTGAAGAGGATGCTGAGGCCGGCTGTGGCGGGGATTGTCAAGATCCATGCCCAAACGATGTTGGCAGCTATTCCCCAACGGATTTTGGAGGGGCGGGACGAAACCGTTCCGACGCCAATGATTGCTCCAGTAATTGTGTGGGTCGTTGAGACGGGAATGCCCAAATGGGTAGCCAAATAGAGAGTAATGGCGCCGCCTGTTTCGGCGCAAAATCCTCCGATCGGTTTTAATTTTACAAGGCGCATCCCCATCGTTCGCACGATTCGCCATCCACCAAAAGCGGTGCCAATCGCAAGGGCTAAATGGCAGCTGACGATGATCCACAACGTGTCGGGATTGGTCAAAGTCAATTGAATCGACGGTTCAAATATGTCTGCGGCCACAAACAGAGCGATCAAAATTCCCATCGTCTTTTGAGCATCGTTAGCCCCATGACCTATCGAATAAAGAGCGGCAGAAATCAGTTGCCCTTTCCCGAAGAACTTTTGAATTTTTCTTGGTGTTTTCGTGTAGGCGGAATAGTAGGCACCGATCGTCATGAGAAACCCTAAGACAAAGCCCATGAGGGGCGCTAAGAAGATAAAGAGGAAAGCATCCGAAAGGATATTCCATCGCAGAGCGCCAAATCCTGCATAGGCGACTCCGGCTCCGCTTAAACCGCCAATTAAAGCGTGTGACGAGCTCGTCGGTAGACCTAGCCTCCAGGTGATTAAATCCCAGATGATGGCTGAGAGCAGGCCAATTAAGATGACATAGGCGTACTCGGCATCCGCAGGGTTGATGATCACGATTTTTGAGATTGAATCGGCCACTTTTGCTGGGAAGATGAGAAGGGCAATGAAATTAAAAAATGCCGCCCACATAACAGCTTGAATAGGGGAAAGGACTCGTGTAGAAACAATGGTCGCAATCGAGTTTGCAGCGTCGTGGAAACCATTTACAAGATCGAAACCCAAAGCGATGATCACTGTGAAGACGAGAAGCGTGAAGGAGATTTCCATGGAATTTAATCATTCTCAATCAAAATCGTTTCGATGACATCTGCCACATCTGCGCACCGGTCTGTAGCAGATTCCAAGCTTTCGTAGATATCTTTCATTTTGATGATCATCCGCGCATCGGGTTCTTCATCAAACAATTGGATAAGCGCTTCGCGCAGGGCAATATCTGCATTGTGTTCGATCTGCCGAATTTCGCGGCACGCCATTTGGATCGCTTCTTCCTTTTCTAGATGGCGCAAACCCACGACGGCGAGCTGTACTTCATGTGTCGCGGCAACGACGAGGTTGCTGAGTTTGACCAGGTGCCCATTTGCTTTATGGACTTTATAGATAGTTAGACAGTCAGCAGTTTTATCGATGTCATCGATCACATCGTCGAGCTCGGTGATTAACTGGTGAATCAGATCGCGGTCAATCGGGGTGATAAACGTGCGGTGGAGGGCTGCAATGCACTCTTGAGTCACTTTATCGGCTTGGTGCTCCAATCTCTTGATTCCATCGTCGCCCTGTTCTGTTGCTAGCTCTTTTTGCAAAAAAAGCGCGGCTTCGACGGTGAGAGCAGCATGTCTTTCAAAGAGATCGTAAAACTGATGTGTTTGGGGAAAAAGGCTTTTGAGCATGCCTTCACCTTAGTTGAGACGATTGGCCTGTTCAAACGCCTTATTTTGCACAGTCTCGATACGGATGAGTAAATGAGCATTGAGAGCTAGGTCAGGAGGGGTCGTCATCTCTTGCAGCAGGCTCAAATCGGAAACGTTATTGCGGAAGGCGGCAATTTCTTCTTTTGCACGGGAACAGGCGGCTGTAAAAAACGAGATCCGCACATGGGGCGGAAGTTTCTTGAATTTTTCTGTGCGTGCTAAGTGTTCTACGATCAAGACCTGTTGATCGACTGGCAGGGAGCGGTCTAATGCTGCTCTGAACAGGTCTTCGTCTGAATAACCATGGATGCGGCTCATCCAATCTCCCTTAATTAATTGCTTTATTTTATATTAATAAATATTTTAAAATCAGTCCACACTTTTTCTTTGCTCTCGATAAGCAAGTGTGATATCCTCGCGTCACTGTGTGTGAAAAATAAAGGGTAAAAAGGAATGTCAGAGGTCAAAAGCAACACAAAAATGGAGCGGTTAGTCTCGCTCTGCAAGAGGCGTGGGTTCATTTTTCAATCATCTGAGATTTATGGTGGACTCAATGGGTTTTGGGATTATGGGCCTTTGGGCGTTGAGCTGAAAAAAAACATCAAGGACGCGTGGTGGCGAGACGTCGTGCGCGATCCCGTCGTTGGCGCCGATGGAAAATTGCTCGAAATAGTCGGTGTTGATTGCTCCATCATTATGAACCCAAAAGTGTGGGTAGCATCTGGACACGTTGGAGGCTTTAGCGATCCGATGGTCGACTGCCGAGAGACAAAAAACCGCTATCGCGCGGATCATTTAGTTGCCGGGGAAGTAGTTGTGCGCAAAGGGGGCAAAGAAAGCTCTTTGGGGTGGATTGCCCTTGTCGAAGGGGACGACCCACTGGCTTCCTGGACGAAACGTGCCGAGAAAATGGTCAAAAAAAGTGGCGGGGGCGAGTTGATCGCTGTCGAGGCATTGGTGCCATTTGCTGCGCTGAGCGGAGAGATCCGTGCGCAACTGATCGGGCCAGATGCGGACAAACCAGGCACGTTGACGGAGCCAAGACAGTTTAATTTGATGTTCAAGACCACTGTAGGGGCCCTGGAAGACCCTTCAGCGATCGCCTATTTAAGACCAGAAACAGCACAAGGGATTTTTGCCAATTTCCGCAATGTAATCGACACCAGTCGCGTCAAAGTACCTTTTGGGATTGCTCAAATTGGAAAAGCTTTTCGCAACGAAGTGACACCGCGCAACTACATTTTTAGATCTCGCGAATTTGAACAGATGGAGATCGAATTCTTTGTTCACCCTAGCACAGCAAAAGAGTGGTACCAGTTTTGGAGAAAGAAGCGTTTTGAGTGGTGGCTTTCAATCGGTCTTACATCGGACAATCTCCGTTTAAGGGAGCAAACCCAAGAGGAGCTTGCCCACTATGCCAAAGAGGGTGCGGGAAGTAGCGACATCGAATACCGATTTCCCTTTACCGATCCTGGCTTTGGAGAATTAGAAGGGATTGCCCATCGAACAGACTACGATTTGAGACAACACGCCCAACACTCGGGGCAAGACGATCGTTTTAAATATTTTGATCAAGAGTCTCAGGAAAAATACTTTCCCCACATCATTGAGCCGTCTGCTGGGGCTGATCGGGGCGTTTTAGCCTTGCTTTGCGAGGCATATACAGATGATCCATCCCGCCCAAGTGGCGTTGTGATGAAGTTTCATCCCCGCATGGCGCCGGTGAAAGCTGGAGTGTTTCCTTTGGTCGACAAAGATGGGATGCCAGAAATTGCTGAAAAGCTCTATTTAGAGCTTAGAAAACAATGGAATGTGCAGATCGACGTAAAACAATCGATCGGAAAGCGGTATGCCCGCATGGATGAAGCGGGGACCCCATTTTGTTTCACCATCGACACACAGACACTGAGCGATCAGACCGTGACAGTGCGTTACCGCGATACGCTTCAGCAAGAGCGGATTGCCTTAAATCAAGTTTCTCAATTTTTAAAGAATGCTTTAGAGGTGTAATTGAATCAGACGAAAGTACACGTAGGAAGAGTTATTTCAGCCATGTTTTTAGTGGGGGGGACTTGTATTGGTGGCGGTATGTTGGCGTTCCCCGTTGCAACTGGGATGAGCGGCTTAATGCCATCGCTTATCATGATGTTGATTTGTTGGGGAACGATGACAGCGACAGCCTTACTGTTGCTCGAGGTGAGTCTTTGGATGGATGAGGGCAAGCATCTGATTTCGATGACCTCTGAGATTTTGGGCACGGCTGGAAAAGTGGTGAGTTGGTGCCTGTACCTATTTATCTGCTACGCGTCTTTGGTGGGATACACCGCAGGCGGCGGCATGCAGATCGCCTACGCCTTTTCCGACTATACGAGCATTGCCATGAGCAAGGATGTTGGCGCAGGGCTGTTTGTCCTCTTCTTCGGAGTTGTGATTTGCCTTGGAAACTACTTTGTAGGGCGAGTCAATGCCATTTTATTCATTGCGATGGTCGCTTCCTATATCGCACTAGTGTTCATCGGAATTCCTGAGATTAAAACGGCTTTCCTGACCCACAGAAAGTGGGGTGGTTCTTTGACTGCGATTCCATTGCTGCTCACAGCCTTTAGCTTTCAGACCATGGTTCCGAGCTTAACACCTTATCTACAACGCAACGTCAAAGCACTTCGGGTTACCATTGTGGGCGGGACGACGATTGCACTCATCATTTATGCCATTTGGCAGTTTTTAATGTTGGGGATTGTCCCTGCTGAAGGTCCCAACAGCCTGGCTGAGGCCTTTATAAAAGGGGAGCCCGCAACGCAGTTTTTAAGAGAACACGTCAATGGCCAATGGGTTTATGTGATTGCGGAGTATTTTGCGTTTTTTGCGATCATCACCTCATTTTTGGGGATCGCGCTTGGTCTTTTTTGACTTTTTGGCAGACGGTCTTCACATCAAAAAAGATAACACAGGAAGAACCTGGCTTGGCGTGTTGATCATCGTTCCTACGCTTATCTGCGCGCTCTATTTCGAGCGGGCCTTTATTGTTGCGATGGAAATTTCTGGTGGTTTTGGCGATTCGATCTTGAACGGCATCATTCCCGTGATGATGGCGTGGATTGGACGCTATAAAATGGGTCTTTCTACACCAGACACCCTTTGCTTGCGTGGAGGAAAGCCAGCCCTGCTCATGATCGGCCTCTTTTTCTTATGCGCTCTGGTGTTGGCTGTGCTGCTCCAAACCGGGAACCTGTCGGCCATTCATCAGCTATTTTAATAGCCTCAACTGATAGCAAGAGGCATTGATCCAGTATAGATATACCGACTCTTCGGGCCTCAACACAAACCTCCGAGGTCACCCAGGCCTCCGTTCGCTAGCGCTTACTTCGACCTGGGCTATAAGATGCCGGCCCTTCGGGCCTAGCAGCAGACTACAAAGGATCCTAACAGTACCTCCAGAACCAATTGAGCGTGTTGTGAGGCCCGAAGGGCCGGCATCTTATAGCCCAGGTCGGAGCGAAGCGGAGGCCTGGGTAAACACGTGCCCAAGAGATGAGCCCTGAAAGGGCGGCATATCATTGCTGTTCCATGAATATGCGCAAGGCATCCTGCTTCATCCGGAGGTGGATGCTGTAGAGGCCATTGGCGCGGCTGGGGGTGAGGCTGGCTCCGATGCCGAGCTCTTCAATGAAGGAGGGCGCGCATTTGAGGATCGTTTCAGGGGCTTCTCCGTTGTATACATCGATCAGGATAGAGGCGAGCCCTGAGGAGATCAGCGCATCCGATTCTGCCGTGAAATAGATGAAACCGTCTTTGTACGCGGCATCGAGATACATGATGCTTTGACAACCGTTGACGAGGTTCTCCTTTACTTTTTTATCGGGAGACAATTTGGGGAGCTCTTTCCCTTTTTCGATCAACTTTTCATACTTAAGCTCTTCAGTGGTGCAGTTGACAAATTGCGCCTTCACTGCCGCTTGTTTTTTCATGCACGATTCAAACATCCTTATCTCCTCTACTCGAGATCATATCAGATCTCTTGATTTCGCAGCATGTCTTGAACGACTTTTTTTGCATAGAGGGCGTTGTATAAGAGCCCTTTAGATCCCATGCCGGTCAATACCCAACAGTTTCTGTTGTGGCGGTGGATGAGGGGAAGGTGGTTAGGGGTGGAGACGCGGACACCGGCTTTGCAGCCAATGATGTTTTTTTCCGTAAGCGAGGGGAAAAAGGTCTGTACCTTTGGCAAAATGTCTTGGATTGCAGTGGGCAGGTCGGGAATGGCGTCGCTTAAGGTCCGCTCAAAGGTAGCTCCTGCACAAAATTGGTGGGGGCGATCGGGCTGCATGAGCAGGTACGCATACGAATTGAGGGGAAAGGGGAGTGGAGTGTGTTGCTCTGGCCAGTTTCCGATGATCACTTGCCCTTTGATTAGGCTGCTAGGGAGATTTTCAAGACCTTTGATCCTGCACGTGCCGGCTCCGGCTGTGATGAGGATGGAATCGTAAGTATCCAAGCGATTGAGATCAGCGATTGGCTCTTTGATGAGTGTCAAACCGCGTTTTGTGCATGCCTTGAAAAGTCCTTCGAGGTACAACTGTGAGTCGACAACGGCTGCGTTTTCGATGAAGATTCCGGGATGAGGATAAAGACCTTCGACGGCTTTCTGGTTTTCGGCAGCTGTTCGCCACATAATGTCAGGATATTTTGCAGATGCTTTCTGGTAGTCGGACAACTGTGCCTCATCGGTCGCCAGTCGCAGGACGCCAGAAAAATGGGCGATTTGTTTGCCAAGCGCTCTTTCTGCGACACTGAGCAGTTCTTTTGTTGCGGCGATCCCTTCAAGGGCGAAGGGGTTCAGCTTGTTATGCGCTCCCGCATACGGGTGGAGAAGGCCGGCGGCAATGCCAGAAGCGCCGCCTCCGATGCCCGATGGGTCGTAGAGGTCGACCGCAAACTCTTCCCTTTCTGCGAAAAACCAAGAGGCGGCAAGTCCGCAAAAACCGGCTCCTACGATTGCAATTTTTTTCCTTTTCACATTTCGCATCTTTGTCGTATGTTGACAGACTATGATTCAAGAAGCAAGCTCCGCAAGAAAGCGAGAAATCTATTCTCTCCTGTGCGTCTTTGTGACGGGTTTGGTGTGCGCTATTATCCTCACGGCCGCATTGACCTACTACTATACCACGGAAGTGGGGTATCGCGCAAAGAATGTCCTCGTAGAACCAGCGCTGCTTCCTAAATTGCGCTATACCGATCCTCTCGAGGGGAAAGGGGAGCGGGCGACCTATGTATTTCACAAGATTATTTTAACATTCATGGACCCGGATAAAAAAGGGTATCGCACGGTTAATCTAAGCCAGCGGCAATACGAAGAGGTGTACACGGCACTTTCAGGGGATTATAGTGTGCGAAGCCATCTCGAGGAGCAGCCGCAGTTGTATGCCTTCGGGGATCAGGCGATCCTTTCGCTCATCTTATGGAATAAGTCTACGCAAGGGGAATACACGCTCATGCGGGTAGAAGTGGCTGCAGATGGAGAACACTACCGGGTGCAGATTCGAGATAGCAAGGGTGAAGAGACTTGGGCCTATTTCGAGCATCCGCAGATCATGCAAACGATTTTAGAAGCGAGTCGTAGGTAGATCATGGAAGCAACTTTGCAGTTTTTGGGGACCGGGGGATCGATGGGTGTGCCTGTGATCGGGTGTGAATGCCCTGTTTGCACCTCCTCCGTCCCACAAGACAAAAGATTGCGCACATCTGCCCTTTTGACCGTGAACAACCGACGCATCTTGATTGACTGTGGTCCCGATTTCCGCACTCAAGCGTTGCGCTATAAGATCGATACGCTCGATGGCTTGATTTTAACACACTCCCATAACGATCACGTGGGCGGAGTGGATGATTTGAAGGTGTATTGCGTGAGGACAAAAAAGGCAATGCCTTGCCTCGTGTCGGTTGAAACGGAGTGCGAGCTGGAGCGCCGCTACCACTATTTGTTTCGACCCAACGATGTGTATCAAGGGATGACGACCCAGTTTGCGTTGACGACTTTAGAAGATGCGAGAGGGACCGTAGAGTTTCTGGGGCTTAAAGTGCGTTATTTTTCGTATTTGCAACTCGGGATGATGGTCAATGGGTTGCGCTTTGGCAAGTTGGCTTACGTCACCGATATTAAGGATTACGACGAGTCGATTTTTGAGGATTTGAAGGGGGTGGACACATTGGTTTTAAGCGCGTTACGCTTTTCCACATCGCCCATGCATCTCACCATCGATGAAGCAGTCGATTTTGCCAAAAAGGTGAACGCAAAGCACACCTGGTTCGTCCACTGCGCTCACGAGCTTGAATACAACAAAGTCAATGCTTACCTTCCTGAAAATATGCGCCTCGCGTATGATGGTTTAACGATCCAGTGTCCAGTTGAGATGTTTCATGAGTAGTTCACTTTCAGAAAAAATCAAACAAGGCGGGCAGCAAGAGCCTGCACGCACTTTGCTCATCTCAGCCTATAAAGGGAGTGGGGCGAATGACAAAGACCTTTGCCGCGAACACCTCGATGAGTTGGAATTACTTGCTAAAACATTTGGTTTGAACGTCGTCGACAAACTATCATTTTTGATTCGCCGGCACGATGCCGCCATTTATATCACGCAAGGGAAACTCGAAGAGTGCGTTGCCCTCGCCAAAGAGCATGCGATTGAGCTCGTCGTTTTTGACGATGAAATTACACCCGCACAACAGCGCAATTTGGAGGCGGCGTTTGGGCTTTCCGTCATCGATCGCACCGAGCTGATCTTAGGGGTATTTGCTCAACGCGCACAAACGAAAGAAGCACGCTTGCAGATTGAGCTTGCGCAAGTGAAATACCAAGCGCCTCGACTTAAACGTTTGTGGACCCATTTATCGCGTCAGCATGGCTCAGGAGGCTCATCTGGTGCTGGAGGTTCTTATACAAAAGGGGAAGGGGAGAAGCAGATCGAAATCGACAGGCGCATTTTGAAGCGCCAGCTAGATCAGCTGCAAAAAGAGATTGACGCCGTTAGTGATAACCGCGTCACGCAGCGCTCTTCACGCCAAAGAGCGGAGATCCCCATCTTTGCTTTTATCGGTTATACCAACGTCGGCAAGTCAACGCTGCTCAATGCTCTGACGGGGGCTGGTGCTTTTGTCGAAGACAAACTTTTTGCGACTCTCGATACGACAACGCGCAAATTTACTTTGCCGAACAATCAAGAGATCTTGCTCATCGATACCGTTGGATTTATTCGCAAGTTGCCCCATCTGCTCGTAGCGGCCTTTAAGGGTACTTTGGAAGAGGCAATCCAAGCAGATATTCTCCTCCACGTCGTTGACGTGAGCCATCCAATGGCAGAAGAGCAAGCCAGGACCACTTTTGAGGTGTTAAAAGAACTAGATGCCGAAGAAAAACCGATCATCACTGTTTTGAATAAGAGCGACGCTTGCACCGATCCAGAAAGGGTCAAAAGGTTGAAAGTCCGTTTTCCAGATGCTGTTGAAATCTCTGCATTGAATCGGCAAGGTCTCGATCAGCTGTTAGCCCAGATGATCGAAGAGTTAAGCCGTCAAAGACGCAGCGTGAAGTTGCGCATTCCACAAGCCGAATATGGCGCCGTCAGCGAAGCGATGCGCAGCGGGCACGTCAAGGCTCAAGAGTACGTCGACAACGATGTCGTTTTGGATGTCGAATTGCCCGCCGCACTTGCTGAGAAGATGAAAAGGTATCTATGGGAGCCTTGAAGAGTGAAACTGCTCGCTACACCATTGAGCAGATGCCTGTGCAAGAGCGCCCGCGCGAGCGATTGATGCAGGAAGGTCCTGCTTCCTTGACGGGTGCAGAATTGATTGCCATTTTGTTGGGAAGTGGGACGAAAACGGTTTCTGTCATTCAATTGGCGCAGCAGCTCATCGCCACGTTTGGAGGGATTCAGCAACTGGCTGAAGCTTCCATCGAAGAGCTGTGCCAGGTCAAAGGGATTGGGCGCGCAAAAGCTATTCAATTACATGCGGCGTTCCATTTGAGCTCGCGCCTTTCCAAGCAGGAAATGCCCGTCAAATACAAGGTGGAACACCCGATCCATGTGTACCACTTAGTGAAAGATGAGATCGTCGAGGAGCAGCGGGAAGTGTTTTTGATCGTCCTGCTCGATGTGAGAGGACGGGTGATTGGCAAGCCTGTTATTTCTGTTGGCAGTTTGACACAAACGTTGGTGCACCCACGAGAAGTTTTCCATCCTGCTATCCGTCAGAAGGCAGCCAGCCTCATTCTTGTCCACAACCACCCAAGCGGCGACTTGACCCCTTCACCAGAGGATTGCACGGTGACTCGAACTTTGATCGAAGTGGGGAAGATGATGGGGATTCCTGTGCACGACCACGTGATCGTGAGCCGCCAAGGGTATATCTCCTTGCGGCAAACGAACGCTAGTCTCTTCGCGTGACAAGCCAAAGTGATAAAGAAGGATCTTCACTTTTAAGTTGGTTGAACCATTCAGTTGCTTCCTCTTTTGTAGGAAACATCATGGCAGCTGTCGCAAGCCCGTCGGCAAGGGCGCACGTGTTTGCTACGACGCTTGCACTCGCGATGGAAGAGGCAGTTGCTTGGAGGGGTTGAAACGAGATTGGGTCGTAGATGTGAAAATAGGTGGCCCCTTTCACCGTTTGATTTTGCAGGTAGTCGCCGCTCGTCGCAATCGCCTGATCTTTTAAGTGAATGGTTGCGATTGCATGGGTGGGATCTTCATCCCACAAGCGGCTGATGTAGATTGTCCAAGGCCTCCCTGTTGGATGCTGCCCATGGGCGCGGATTTCTCCGCCCCATTCGACGTAGACATTCTGAAAACCAAGAGAGAGGAGTGCTTCAGTGAGAAGATCGATCCCGTGCCCTTTTGCAATACCGCCAAGATCTAAGGCAGCCTCCTCTTCATCTTTGTAGAACATTTCCGAAGTGAAATGGATTTTCTTCCACCCGACAAAAGGCTTCACTGCATTGATCTCTTCAGACGAGGGGACTTTTTCTAAGCGCAGCTTCTCTTTCCACAGTCGTTGGATCGGTTCAATCGTCGGGTCAAATCGCCCTCCTGAGAGTTGGACGACCTGATCAGTGATGCTCAAGAGTTGGTAGAGCTCTGGGGAAAGAGGATGTTGTTCCCCTTTTTTGAGTTTGTTTAGCTGAGACAGTTCCGAATCGGGATTCCACTTGTCGTAAATGGAATGCACCATTTGAAAGGAGCTCGTGATTGCGTTGGCAATGTGTTTCTTGTCTTCTGGCGAAAGGGGAGCCCCCACGATGACGCGGTAGCGGATCGTCATCGCTTCTCCTGAAAAGAGGGTCGTTCCGTCTGAACGTTGATCCGTTGTAGGGACAAAAGAAGTTTGTTCACAACCCGTAATCAAACACGCGAAAGCGACAAGTAATGTGAGATAGTTCCTTACCATACGGAAGCCATTTTATAGCTTTTCAAGGTATTGCTCAAGAGCATTGCAATTGTCATGGGACCCACGCCGCCAGGAACGGGTGTGATGGCGGCACATTTCGGAGAGACAGCTTCAAAGTCGACATCGCCGACGATCGAGAAGCCGCTTTTTTTTGTCCGATTTTCTAGTCGGTTGATCCCCACATCGACGACGACAGCACCTTCTTTGACCATGTCCGCTTTTACAAAGAGGGGTTGCCCCATGGCAGCGATCAAGATGTCGGCGCTGCGCGTCAGGTCGGCCAAGTGTTCTGTTTTCGAGTGTGCTAACGTCACTGTTGCATTGGCTGTTGGCGTATTTTGCATCAAGAGCGAGGCCATCGGCTTACCCACAAGGTTGCTTCGCCCCAAGATGACCACGTGTTTGCCAAAGACAGAAATGCCCGACTTTTGTAGGAGGACTTGGACTCCTAAAGGGGTGCAAGGGGAGAACGCCTCTTCAATACCGAGAAGAGCGCCTCCGACGTTGTTTGGGTGCAACCCATCGATATCTTTGCTAGGGAGGATGGCTGTGATGATCCCAAGGGAGTTGATATGCGATGGGAGAGGAAGTTGGACCAAGATTCCATCGACGTCCGGGTCGTTATTGAGGCGTTGCACTTCCGTGAGGAGCGCTTTTTCTGTAATCGATGCAGGAAGTTTTTGCGTGTAGGAGGTGATCCCTACTTCCGCACAGGCTCGCGTTTTTCGTTCGACATAAATTTGTGAAGGGGTGTGATCGCCGACGAGAATGACGTTCAGTTGAGGGGCGCGCTTTCTGCGTGCAATAAGTGCTTGGATCTCGTCCCGCAGTGCGTTTTGGATTGTGAGCGCAATCGCTTTGCCATCGAGTATCATGCGACTGACGAGTTTTGAAGTTTTAAGTGGTAAACATGGCACGGAAGAAAATTGCAGTAGACCGGGTTCTTTTCGACCAAATACCGTTCATGGAGCTTGCGGATATATTGTCTCCGTTTGTCGATTGCGGAACGTTGCGATTTTGGACTAAACGTTTGTTTCAGTTTTTCCAACCCCATATATTCGACATAAGCACAGAGGGAGGGTGTATGAGACAGCGCTAGATAGTGTTTAAAAACAGCTTCGACGGTGTTGAGTTCAAAGTTGTTCAGTGGCAAAGTTGAGACGATCAGATTGTATTTTTGTTTTGGCTGCCAATCGAGAATCGAAGAGCAGATGACACGCACGCGCGGATCATTTCCAAACCGCTGCTTTAAATAGGCGCAACACTTAGAGTCGATTTCCACCAAATCAAGCGTATCTTCAGGGGACATGAGCTTGAGCAACGATTCGGAGATGTTCCCAAATCCAGCTCCCACCTCTAAGATGGCCCACTTTGTTCCCTTGGGGCGATTCTTCATGTCTTTAATCATTTCAGAAATCACAGGTCCTTGCAAAGGAACGATTGCTCCGACACCGCCTGGGTTGCGGATAAAATGGTTAATAAACGAGGAACACATAAGCCTTGACCTTAGCGGGATTGAAAGTACGGGTTTTGATCGGGCCCTTGCTCTTCGATGCAATGCGCATCTTCACGCTTTTGTGCCTCTATTAAATCGGCATCTTCCATCTCGTCGAAGGGCACATGGCGGATGACAGGCTCATCCCAGATCGCTCCAAGCGACGCAGTGGTGAAGGCCATTACAAGCACGATTTTGGAATAGTTCATAATCGCTCCGAAACTTCTAGTGTAAACTCACTCATACAGGATTTTCGCCATTAAATGAAATAACAATTTATTTGAGCCTTTCCCGCTGTGCCTCTTCGACGATCCTCTGAAATCTTTTCGGCGATTTTACCCCACCGCCCCTCACCCATATCAAAACCGATATGAGTTTCGGGTCGGATGGGGTAAACTCGCTCGAAAATCTTTCGAGTCTCCTCGAAGAATTCACAGCGGGAAAGGCTCATTTGGTTTCTTGCCCGTGTGCGCATCCTAATTACCCATAAGCCGTTTTTTCCTGTTGGTATGTTTGAGTGAAAAGTGAATTTGCGCCTTGCAGCATAAGCAGCGAAAGAATGCCCCCTACACAGTTGCTGAGGGATGCTAGATATGTTAGCTGCGAAGCTGCGGCAGAATGCGTTTATTCGCAGCTATGGCACAAACTCAGTTCAGATATTTTAGAAACTCTGGTGGCGCAGCTTTTTATGGACAGGTTTCTGGTGAGCGTTGGAAAAATTGGGGCGGATATGCAATTGACCTAGGCTTAGCGCTTTGGTGGTAGTCTCGATTCTTTCATGTGCGATTTTTCTTTTGAAAAAACGGAGTTGTCAAGTAAACTCTATTTTTCAACTCAAGAAAGGAGATCAAACATGTTAAGTTCATCAAGCGGTCCTGCGCCAGTTAAAGGGACAGGCTGGCAATACCCCGACTTTGCGAAAATCACCCCCTCAGTGGTCTGGAACACAGCCACTCATACAGCTGCCTCTAGTTATACGGCTTTTGTGGCTACCCACTTTGTCGCCAATTTGAGGTTTGACAGACCTCTACCGAATCTTTTTGCAAATGTGGCGCCTCGCTTTGTTGAGGTGGCATCGGTCATCACTGCTCTCGGATTTGGTTCTTATTCAGCCTATAGAAGCCTCTGCAGAGAAGCGGCCCCTACGCCTGCTCCAAGCGGGAAAAGCGCTTCAACACAGGCAGGAGGAGACCCCGCAAGCAGCTCAACTTTTGTTGCGCCAGGATCGACAAATACTTTAAAACGTCTTCCAGACGCGTCTATCAGTCCACCTAACAACAATAATAATGTTCCCCAAGGTGGGGCAGGAGCTCATTCACCTCCTTTGCCTCCACAAGCCGCTGATCCTGCTCTAGCTGTCGCTAGTGCTGGTGGTACTGATAGTGGGGCAGGCCTAACTTCAGCCAACTCGAGCTCTAGTCCTAGCGGCGCGCCAGCAGATTCTAGTGGCGCTCAGGTAAATGCTAATGCCACTCTTAGTAATTTTGACTTCCCAACGCCTGCTGGAGACGGAGGGCCTGCGGCTGGAATGAGAAGTCAGATAATCACTGACAGGCGAGGTTCAGCTGCAGATCCCGTAATTATTATCGATCACAGTAGAGTGGGTGCAGGCGACGCCCCACCTCCTTCTGCAGCAGCACCGAGCGCAGCTCCAGCCGCAGCGACAGGCACTGCCTCCGATCTGGCCAACATTGGTCCTTTCATCCGGGCATCGGGTTCAGCACCCTCAAGCCAACCACCCGCAGCTCCTGCAACAACTCCTCCAGCTACGACAACTGCCGATGTGCAAGCTTCTCTTTTCCCTGCCACACCAGCAGTGGATAAGATGCAGGTGCGTTGGTTGCAATTCAAGAACGACATCTTAACAGCTGTGAGCTGGGCGGCTGTCGCCTACGTTGGCCCCACGCTTTTGAATTTGTTGCAAACGGAAGGCCCCCAAAAAATGCTCGTCAGCCGCGTGTTCAAAGGGATTGTCTCAACGCATCCAGTGGTGCAATCTGCCGTGAATACGATTGCAAGTCTTGGACCCGTTTCAGGTTCCGCTCTGGCGTTTTCTGCGGTTGCTGTCACCCGGCTAATCGCCCCTTTCACTTTTGTGGAAGCAAGAAATAAAGAAGAGACTGCGTATCAAAACAAGTATGACTTTGCACGCGTCTTGTGGGAAGCGCCATTGATGATCTCGATGACGCATGTGGTTTTGAAGTCCTTAAATATTCCGATGACCGAGCCATTGCACCGCGCAATTTGGTGCACAGCAATTGGGGCAAGTGCAGCAGATCATTTCGATCTATTGGGTTCTTTTCCACGGTTTTAAAGGATGTACATGATATTTTTAACAATGAAAAGAGGTGTGAATTATGAGTAGTAACAGCGGAATAACCTTTAGTGGAATTACGTCTCTATTGAATAAACAAACGTGTGAGTTGGGAGCCAAAGCAGCCACGCGTGCACTGGTCACTGGTTATACAGCTTGTGAGACCGTGCGCCTTGTGAATGTATTAAAATTGGGAGAGATCTTCCCGAAGACTTTTTCCGGTTTAAATTCCCGCTACGTCGAAATTGCGAGCATTTTGGCTGGGGTAAGTGCAGGACTGTACGCAGCCTACCGCTCCTATTGCAACGAAAGCGCGGCGGCTTCGGCAAAGGCTGCTGGCAAAGACCCAGTTGAAACAAAATCGTTCCAGGTCCGCTGGCTCGAAGCAAAAGGGGAACTCAAGTCCGCAGTGCGTTGTGCAGCGGTTGCCTTTTTTGCCCCGGCGCTCTTCGAAGCGATTCAACCGCAGATTAACCAAGTTCCTATGCTCAATCGCCTGTTCAAAACGCTCATGACCAACAGTCCATGGGGGCAAAGTGCAGTGAATGCGATTTCCGGCCTAGGAGCGATTCCAGCTGCAGCTCTGACTTTTTCAACATGCGTTGCGACGCGGGTGATTGGGCCCTTTAGCGTGAATGAGGAAAGGAGCGCAAAGGAAACGACTTACCAACAAAAGTACGACTTCGCACGCGTCTTGTGGGAAGCTCCCTTGGTCATGGCAATGACGCATTTGACGCTAAATGCGCTCAACATGCCGGTGAGCAACTCGCTACGCGATTCAATCAAATATACGGCGATCATGGCGACATTAGCCGATTCCTTGTTCGCAGGCATTTCACAGAAATAAGAATCTCCTCTCCTCCTCCCTGATGCTCCCAGAGCCTGTCAGAGAGGAGGAGACTGGGCTTCTGATTATCTTTACAAAAAAGCAAAAAAAACCGTATGATGAGTCATTCATAAATTTTTAAGGGAGAATGAGCAATGGATGGAGCAGGACGTGGACATTTCGCGCTTATTAGTGATCTAGGGGAAAACGCTCGTGCTATTAAAAGGGAAGAGAAGCCAAAGGAAATGAGCCTAGCCGAAAAAGCGGAGAAATATGGAATAGTCACGAAAACAGTCATTTGGAACATGGGTATGCAGGCGGCAGTATCTGGTTTTGCTGTTTATTCAACCACCGTTCACGTCGTTACTTGGCTCAAGAGCGTTGAGTCCTTACAGCAAGTCTTGGGCAGCTTATCCCAAACGTATCTTGAGCAAGCGGGACTTGTTGTAGGTCTAGCCGCAGGACTTTATTCCGCAAAAGGGAAATATATTACTGAGGTTTACAGGGCGTGGATTAACTCAGATGAAAGCAACGTCAGCCGGGATAACCTCTTTCGGGATATCCGAAACAGCATTGCAGCTACTTGGAATAAATTCGACCAGTCCTACTCTTCCGCTGTACGGTTGGCTACCCTCGCGATCTTTGGACCATCGCTTTTAAAGGCAGTTTATGCTGAACTTCCAGCAGGTTCAATTCCGCAACGCATCTTTAAAGGGATTGCAACATCGTTCCCAAGGATGCAGAATATTTTTGATAGACTTGCAGGAACCGCAGCAGCTCCGATTGCCGTCTTCACGCTGGCATCAGTAACAGTCACGCAAATTCTGGGTCCTCATGCCGTGCAAGCAGAACGTGGGAGACACATATCAAGTGAGGCGACGAACTATATAGTCCATTATCCCCTCCAACGAGCTTTATGGGAAGTGCCGATGACTATTTCCTTAACCCACCTAGTCCTAAAAACATTGAATATCCCCGCAAGTGACTCACTAAAAGAGGCAATCAAATTTGCCGCGATATTAGCAAGCGTTGCAGATCATTTAGATTTACCCACAGTTGATTGGCCTCGGCTCCAGATCGACATTGGGTTCGTAGCGGGTTTCTAAACTTAATTGATAAGGGGAGTTAAGTCTATGTCAAATCCGATTATTCGTGGGCTGTTAAGTGTGAGAGACCAGATTGACGAATATTTAGCCCCAGAAGGAAAAATCACTCCAACTGTTGTTTGGAATTCCGTTCTGCACGGAATTGTATCGGGTTTTGCAGCTCATTCAGTCGTGCACTTTGTCTCTGTTTTGAAAGTTGAAGGCCCTTTTCAGAAGATTTTAGGTGGCGTCTCCAATTCCCACATTGAGACGGCGGCAGGCGTAATCGCCTTAGTGGTTGGACTATCCTCTGCAAAGTGGATGTGTGCAGAAGACAGTAAAAGAGCGTTGCGGCATAGCCGTCTTTCCTATAATGACCCAGACGATTTGCTTCGGGATATGGCAAGCGATATTGCCGCATCTTGGGCAAGGTGTTCAACTGAATACAATTCTGCTATTCGGCTGGCGACGATGGCCCTTTTTGGACCAGCCCTTTTGAGGGTAGCGCAAACGGAAATTCCCGCTGGCACTGCTCTTGTACAGAGGGTGCTGAAAGGGGTTGTCACAGCACAACCGTGGGTCCAGTCGGTATACGATAGACTCGCTGGGCTTGGCGCGAACGGAGGAGCTGTCTTTGCCTTCACTTCGGTGACAGTCTCCTGTTTGATGGGGCCTTCAGCGTTAGGGGAAACGAAAAGCAATTACGAAACTAAATATCCTCTTATGAGGGCATTGTGGGAAGTGCCTATGACTATCTCATTGACTCATCTGGTACTAAAAACCCTGAGTATTCCCGTCACCGATTCTCTAGCTGATTCGATTAAGTTTGCCTCCATTTTATCAAATTTGGCGAAGCATCTTGACTATCACATCGTCCGAGTTCCTTTCTTCCGCGTGCAGGCACAGTTCCAGGCGCATATATAGAAGTTAAAATCAGAGTTGACAATAAATATTATTAAATGATATTATGGTTACTTAAATTTAGGAGTAATTATGTTGTCAGATTTTAATGCTTATTTAGTTAATGAAAATTCTAGTGACATTGAAAAACTATTTAGCGTTCCTGTGACGGCTACTGTATTGGGATTAACGGCGTGTTTAGGCGTTTCCTCTCTGGACAGAGCCATTTCTCAATTTGCCTTTGGTAAGCTTCTCACGGGGTATCTGAACCCGGCTGCTGCGGGATTGTTTGTGGGTTCCTTCGTTGTTGTAGGAAGGGGGATTGTTCCTTTCTTTAATCTGAACGATCCAGTGGGCAAAAAGTTGAGCTACCTGGCAACAGCCTATTTTCCTGTCGAGCTGACAATGCTGGCCGTTAAGGCTCTTAAGATCGAAGCCGGTGAGCGCTTATACGCCCAAGCTTGCTTTTGGTCGATGGCTCTGCGCGTAGCCGACGCCTTCGTGGCCTCTCCTCCCTCCAACTAAATTAACCCATTCGTAAACGAGCCTATAGAGATATGCCGACCCTTCGGGCCTCCGCACAAACCTCCTGGGTTAGATATACACCCAAGAGATGAGCCCTGGAGGGGCGCTATATCTTTACAGGAGCAATGGATTCTGTTGCAGTTATTGTGGGAGCAGGTCCCGGAGGACCTGCTCGACTAGACTACCAGTTTTGGCCTGGCTTCTTTTGTGGTTGCTGTTGGCCAGGAGTTTTGCCTGGTTGTTGCATTGGTTGTTGTGGTCTGTTTGGTGTTTGTGGTGCTTTTTGTTGCGCATTTGGTGTTTTTTGTTGCTGCTTTCTATTGTCCATGTGATCCTCCTTTCAAGAATTTTTTATCCGGACACTTCCTATCTCTCATTTCAGGAAAGGTGTTGTCAATGAAAAAGTTGAAATAATTTATTGACGCTATGTTAACTGACTTGTCTTCAGCCGGTTAGCTAATTGAAAAAAGTGAGCTGAAACTGCTCGGTTTGATGGGGCTTTGTTTTGGAGGGCGGTTTGCGGGGAACAGTGGGTTCAAATGTGCTTTTTCGGTTGGCATTCTCTTCGAGATGCAAGAGGATTTCCTGTGCACGGTTAATCACTTCGTGTGGAAGACCGGCGAGCCTTCCGACATGGATGCCGTAGCTTTTGTCTGTGCCTCCACGGACTATCTTGCGCAAGAATAGGATGTTGTCACCGCTTTCATGAACCGCAATATGGTAATTTACAGCTCCTGGGACCTTTTCTTCGAGCTTGGTCAACTCGCAGTAGTGCGTTGCAAAAAGCGTTTTAGCTGCTTGCTCTTCTGCCGTCAGGAGGTACTCTGCAACGGCCCACGCAATCGAGATCCCATCGTAGGTGCTTGTGCCCCGCCCAATTTCGTCCAAAATCACAAGCGAGCGAGAAGTGGCATTGTTAAGGATGTTGGCGGTTTCAGTCATTTCGACCATGAATGTCGATTGCCCTCTGGCTAGGTTGTCGCTGGCCCCGATGCGGGAAAAGACTTTATCGACAATGCCAATTTTAGCGGCCTTTGCAGGGACAAAGGAGCCGATGTGAGCGAGAATGGCGATGAGCGCCACTTGCCGCAAGTACGTCGATTTCCCGGCCATGTTGGGCCCGGTGATGAGCAATAATTTATGCGTTGTATCGTTTAGGAGAGTGTCATTCGGAACAAAGCGCTCTGCTGCTGTTGCTTTTTCGATGATGGGATGGCGTCCCTCGAGAATTTCGAGCGTTGTGCTGGAGTCGACTATTGGGCGCACGTAGTGATTTTCACGCGCGACGGCCGCTAGGCTTATAAGCACATCAATGAAAGCGACCACTTTTGCAGAACGGAGCACGCGTTCTTCCCAAAGGGCGATTTGTTGCCTTAAGTGGTGGAACAGCTCGCTTTCAATGGCTGTGATCCGTTCCTCAGCGTGCATCATTTTACTTTCAAATGTTTTGAGCTCGGGGGTGATAAATCGCTCGGCATTGACTAATGTTTGCCTTCTCATAAAGATGTCGGGCATTTTTTCTGCTTGCCCCTTACTGACCTCGACGTAGTAGCCAAACATCCGGTTGAAGCCGACTTTGAGCGTTTTGATCTGCGTCTTTTCTTTGAGGTCTATCTGGTAGCGTGCAAGCCACTCTTTTGAGTCTTGGCTTAAGCTGCACAGTTCGTCGAGCTCAGCTGAATACCCTCTTTTGAACGTGCCCCCGTCGCTCACTTTAGCTGGGGCATCTTCGTTGACGGCACGTTCGATCAGTTCGACGAGTTCAGGAAAACTCTCTAGCGTCAATTCAGCCTCTTGGATGAGTCTTGAGCGGAAATTCTGCAAAGATGATTTGATCTCGTGAAGCGGCGCTAAAGAGCGTTTGAGGGCGATAAGATCGCGTGGAGAGGCATATCCCGAGACCACACGCATCATCAGGCGCTCTAGATCTCGTACCTCCTTGAGGATTTCTTGTCGCGCAGGAGCGCTAAGGAGTTCTTCAATGGCATCTTGTCGTTGTTCAATTGCCGACACCTCGATGAGTGGTTGACACACCCACTGTTTTAGGAGGCGGCCGCCCATTGGTGTTTCTGTGCGATCGAGAAGAGCAAGGAGAGTGTGTTGTTTGTTTTCTGCATAAAGAGGTTGTGTGATCTCAAGGTGTTTTTGAGTCGCGCGGTCGATTTGCATGAATGCGGTAGTTGAATAGGGGGTAATCGCGCGGATGTGGGAGATTGAGAGGTTTAAGCTGTCTTGGATATAGCTTAAGAGAGCTCCAGCAGCGTTGATGCCAGTCAGTGTTGAGTGGAGTCCAAAACCTTCGAGCGATTTTGTGCGGAAATGGTTGAGAAGAAACTCTAAGGCACTTTTGTGTTCGAAGCGCCATTCGTCGTGCGTGGTGATTACCACGGGCAAGCTCTGTTTGATTTCTGCGATTAGGCGTCCATTTTTCTCGTAAAATTTGGAGCCGATGATGAGCTCTGTCGGTTCCATTTTGCTCAGCTCGTTGAGGAGCTCATTTTCGTTGTGCAATTCCGTGACGGTAAAAGCAGCTGTCGTCAAATCGAGAAAAGCAATTCCGTACAACTTGCCCACCTTTGCAAGCGAGGCAATAAAGTTGTGGGATTTTTCTGAAAGCAGCGCGGAAGAGATCAAGGTTCCCGGGGTGACGACACGAACCACTTCCCTTTTGACAATTCCTTTTGTCAGCTTGGGATCTTCTGTTTGTTCAGCAATAGCAACGCGGTACCCTTTGCTCACAAGCTTGTCGATGTAGATCTCACAGGTGTAGTGGGGAACGCCACACATGGGGATCTCTTGCCGTTTGGTCAAGGTGAGTTCAAGTTCTTGGGCGATTAGAATGGCATCGTCGTGAAACGCTTCGTAAAAATCGCCCAGGCGGAAGAGGAGAAGCGCGTCTCCTGCGGCCTTTTTGCAGGCTTCCCATTGGAGCATCATCGGCGTTGTTTTAGGATCGGTCATGGTATCACTCATCGGAAGCAGATATTCTCCTTAAGAGAGGCTTTTCCCATGTCATAAAGATCGGCGATCGTCTCTTCTGTCATCAAGGTTTCAAGCGGGCCCGAGCCAAGACAGCGTCCTTGTTTGAGGAAGGTGACTTGCGTGCTGTAGCGCTCAGCGATGGCAAGGTCGTGCGTGGTCATGATCACGATTTTTCCTTTAGCAATCAGCCGCTGGAGGAGTGCCATGATTTCGATCTGGTGACGGATATCCAAACCGGCTGTGGGCTCATCGAGAAGCATGATGGGCGATTCAGTCATCAAAGCGCGCGCAATGTAGACGCGCTGTCTTTCCCCATAGGAGAGTTCATTGATTTTGCGGTGGCGCAAATGCCATGCATCGACGGCTTGCAGCGCCTCTTCTAAGAGGGGAGAATCGATCGAGTTCCAGTAGTGGGGTTCGTACGAGTAGCGTCCCATGGCAACGACATCTTCGACTAAATAGTTAAATGTAATGGGAGCGCTTTGCGGCACGAGGGTGATGGCGCGGCTGAGTTCTTTGCGAGGCAGGTTTTTTAGTGAGAGGCCTTTCCACGTGATCGAACCAGAAGTGGGGAGCCAAATCCCCGCGAGCAAGCGCAACAGGGTAGATTTGCCAGAGCCATTGGGTCCCAAGATGGCGTTGAATTCCCCTTGAGAAAAGGCGAGGGAAATATCGGCTAACAATATTTTACCATCTCGGACCAATGAAAGGGCGTGCGTTTCGAGGTTCATGCTGCTTTCTCCACGTAGCTGCTGCGGGAACGGCGCAGGAGGATGATGAAGAAGATGCCTCCGAGGATAGCAGAGACGTTGCCGATTGAGAGCGCGTGCACTTCAAAAAAGCGGAGCAACAGATCCAAGCGTTAAAAGATCAAGGGGTCCTCCTCCATCCCATGGGCAACCTCAATTCCATCGGAGAAATCAGCCGAGAGCTCTTGACGCTCGGTGCGATCGTCGAACAGCCCCAAAAAGCAGAACTCCTCACCTTATTTATAGAAGCTGCCATGTATGCAATCGACAACCAATTGAGCTTGTTGTCCGAGCGACTCATCGCGAAGTGGGGAGGAGCTCCAAAAGTACTCTTCTTGAACCATTTCCAAAATTACTCCGTCCCTAGTCCCACTTCGCTGACGGGGCAGCTGCTCGAAAAAATTGCCCGCTTCGATATCACCCTGCAATATGCAGCAGCAACTGCGCCGGGGGCCAACTGGGTCGTCCCCATTGCAAAAGAGCAAATCCTCCATCTTAACCCTGATTGCATCATCATCGTGACGGAAAATAAGAAAGCTCTGCAACACGAAATTCAGACCGACAAAAGCTTGTGCGATGTTGTCGCCGTCAAAAACGACCACATCATCTTTCTCGATGAAGCGACCCAGCACTCCCCTTCTCAATATTCTGTCCTGGCCTATCACGACCTGATCGAAGCATTGGCCCGTTTGCTATGATAAAGCCTGCTGCGTCCAGTTTAAAACCTTTTCTCATCTTTGCACTCATCCTGACATCGCTTGGAACTCTCCTTTATGGAGCCACGCCCTGGAATCAAGTGTGGACAAGCGCTCTTGAAAGACTCCAAGGAATATCGGATGCGTGGAATCCCCTTCTCGACGAAAGACTTCCCCGTTTAGTCGTCATTTTGTGCACAGGAGCCTCGCTCGCTGTCTCAGGAGCTGTCATGCAAGCGCTCTTCAACAACGCACTTGCCTCGCCCAATGTCTTAGGAATCTCTTGTGGAGGTAGCTTGTGCGTCGTCATCGTCTTTGTGCTCGGGCTCCATGAGCAATACCCTTTTGTGATCCCTGCGGCCGCCTTCACCGGCTCTTTGGCCACGCTGCTCTTCGTCTACTCACTTTCCCGCAACAATGGATCGATGGAGCTCAATACGCTGATCTTAACCGGCATTGCTGTTTCAACTCTTCTCATCTCGATCCAGGCAGCCACGATGTACGCCCTCAGAGACCATTGGATGTTGATCCAATCGTTGACGGAATGGGAGGCGGGTTCCACATGCGATCGCTCCTGGCGGCATGTCCATATGCAGTTGCCCTTAACGCTAATTGGACTTTCGGGTTGTTGGCACTACCGCGGAGAAATCGACCTGCTTGCTCTTGGGGAAGAGGAAGCTAGAAACCTGGGAGTTGAGGTGGAACAAGTGCGCTGGCGCTTATTCTTGTGCGTTGCCCTTTTAACCGGCGGAGCACTTGCTGCTGTCGGCCTCATCGCCTTTTTTTGCCTCCTCCTTGCCGTCTCGACAGCAGGCATTGTAATCATCTCCGAAGCGCTGATTGCCGATGCGCCAGAAGATGAAAAAGAAGAATAATGACAAAGTTTCAGCAGGCATTAAATGCAAGCGGTCAAAGTATACGGACTTCCGGCACTATTCATCCTCTGTTGGTGGGCTTTTGCCCTCCACCAGTCGTCCCAAGCCCACTATACAGACCGGGAGCAACTAGCCCGCCAAATCGAAGAGAGCAAAGCCAGGCATAACGTTTCAGAAATCGCCTTTATCAAGAGAGAACAGCTTCATGCTGCTCTTTCTGGCGATGTCGACACCATGTTGTCCTTGATTGCCGATTGGGACATCGAAGCGCAAATGATGAGCCAGGTCAGTCCGGCAAAATTTCAGCGCATCTCCCCTGAGAACTACTTGCGCAGCCAGATTCTCGGCAGGCACATGAAAATGAAGCGCAGCTTCGGGCAAGCTTCCCCTTCCAAGCTGCTCCCATTTGAAAACTATCTTTACCAAACCTGTTTTGAACAGCACAACCACCGCTTTTTGCCTCAAACATATGCGGCAGCCAGCCTCCTTTTGGCTCTTACCGATCCTAAAGAGATCGTCGCGCTTCCAGGCCAAATGCGCAAAGAGACACAACTCTACCCACTCTC